>JADLEQ010000104.1 GCA_020846005.1 Polyangiaceae bacterium | reverse complement strand
GTCGGCGCTCGTCGACTGGCCGCGCTTCTACTACGCCAAGATGCGAGACGGCGGCCCCACGCGCGACGCGGACATCGCGGCGCGCGTGCGGAAGTTCCTCCTCCTCCACGTGGTGACCGTGCTCGGCACGCGCCTGGTCGCG
Source organism: Polyangiaceae bacterium (assembly GCA_020846005.1). Classification (GTDB taxonomy): domain Bacteria; phylum Myxococcota_A; class Polyangia; order Polyangiales; family Polyangiaceae; genus JADLEQ01. Next base: position 32,821 of record JADLEQ010000104.1, on the reverse strand, counting down.
ACGCACGCCTACTCGCTCTTCGGGGCCCACGAGTACCGCGCGGGGCTCGACTACCTCGGCTGGCTGATGCTCGGGAACTACGCGTTCCTGCTCGGCAACCTGTTCTCCGCGGGGATCGGGTACGCGAAGCGCACGCGCATCGTGCTGGTGACGTTCCTCGTCCCCGGTGTGCTCAACCTCGGAGGGAACCTCCTGGTCGTCCCGGCGTGGGGCGGCCGCGGCGCTGCCGTGACCACCGTGGGCGCGTACGCCATCTTCGCGCTGTTGTCGCTCGCGATCGGCCAGCGGTTCCACCGCTTCGCCGGCCTGGGGTGGATCGGTGTGATCAGCGCGCTCGCGGTCGCCGCGTCGCTCGTGCCGCTTTGAGCCGGTCCCCCGCGGAGTCTCGTCGCGGGGAGGGCTCAGGCCGGGAGCAAGCCGAGATCGGCGAGGAGCGCGCGCACCTGCGCGACGCCCAAGAGCTCCGCCCGGTCGCTCGAGTAGCTGAAGCTCGGGGCCACCGCGGCGCCGTTGGTGCGCGGCCGCTCCCCCCAAGCGGGGAACTGTGGCCGGATGACGAAGTACTGCCCGCAGTCGAGCACGCTCCGCGCCTCGTCGACGGTGATCATGGCCTCGTGGACCTTCTCGCCGGGTCGGATGCCCACCACGTCCACCTGGGCGCCCGGCGCGACTGCCTCCGCCAGGGTCGCCACGGTGCACGCCGGGAGCTTGGGCACGAACACCTCGCCGCCAGTGCCCTCGTCGAGCGCCAGGAGCACGAGATCGACCGCGCGGCCCATCCCGATCCAGAAGCGCGTCATCGCGGGCTCCGTCACCGTGAGTCGCCCCTGGCGAGCCTGCTCGAGGAAGAGCGGAACCACGCTGCCCTTGCTGCCGACGACGTTGCCGTACCGCACCAGATCGAAGCGCGTCCCGCTCGCGCCGGCGTACGAGTTGGCGGCGACGAACAGCTTCTCCATGCACAGCTTCGTCGCGCCGTACAGGTTTACGGGGCTGACGGCCTTGTCCGTGGAGAGCGCCACGAGCCGTGAGACGCGGCGCTCGAGCGCCGCGTCGATGAGGTTCGCGGCGCCGTCGATGTTGGTTCGGATGGCCTCGATCGGGTTGTACTCCGCGATGGGGACGTGCTTCATCGCCGCCGCGTGGACGACCACGTCGACCCCGCCGAGCGCGCGCATCAGCCGATCGCGGTCGCGGACGTCGCCCACGAAGAAGCGGAGGCGCGCGTCGGGGATCTCCGCCTGCATCGCGTAGTGCTTCTGCTCGTCGCGGGAGAACACGATCACCTTGGCGGGCTGGTGCTCCGCCAGGAGGCGGCGCACGAAGGCGCGCCCGAACGAGCCCGTCCCGCCGGTGACCAGCACCACGGCGCCGTCCAGCTTCGGTTGGCGGTCGGACAGCGGCGGGAGGAGGTTCAGCATGCGACCCCGGGCGGGGTCTTCGAGCGGGCTCGTCGTCACGGCGCCGGCACTCTACACGAGGCGGCGGTCCGGCAGGAAGCCCGCCCGGGTGCGACCGCGCGCGGGATGTGCCATGCACCGGCTCGACCCCCATGAGCCCGCCCGCGATTTCCGTCGTGATCCCGGTGCGCAACCGCAGCGGCACCCGCCTGGAGAACTGCCTGGCGTCCCTCCGCTGGCAGTCCGTGCCCGCCGACCAGGTGGAGATCGTGCTGAGCGACTTCGGCAGCGACGAGGCGAGCCGCGCCGACATCGCCGCGATCGCCGGCGGGGTGGGGGCACGGGTCGCCTACACGGAGACAGCGGAGATCTGGAACCGCTCGCGGGCGCTGAACCTGGGGATCCAGGCAGCGACGGGCGCGGTCGTCCTCTGCACCGACGCGGACATGATCTTCGCGCCCAACTTCCTGCAGACGATCCTCGACGTGCAACGCTCGAGCGATCGACCGCGGATGGTCCACTGCGCCTGCCACGACCTGCCGGAGGCGGTGCCGGAGCGCCGCTGGTCCCCCGACGACTTCGAGTCGCTCCGGGCGCAGGCAGAGTTCCGTGACCTCGGCGGGACGGGGGCCTGCCAGGCGGCGGCGCGCGAGTTCTTCTTTCGGGTCCGCGGGTACGACGAGAAGTACCTGCACTGGGGCGCGGAGGACATCGACATGACGCGGCGCGCGGAGCGCGCGGGGCTCGAGATCGAATGGATCAGCGATCGGACGGCGATGCTGCACCAGTGGCACCGCAAGGTGCACCTCGACAAGAAGCTCCAGTGGAAGCTGAACCGCTGGCGGTTCCGCCTCACCGGGTGGATCGTCGTGAAGAACCGACGCGGCTGGGGGACGCTACGCTGACGCGGCGGTCGCCCGCCCGGCGAAGTAGTCGCGCACCGCGAGCTCGAGGCTCGGGTTCCTGCCCGTCCACGCCCAGCACCCCTGGGCGTCCAGCGTGAGGTCGCGCTCCGGATCGAAATCGTGCTGCTCCAGGATCCGCTGCCGGTCCGCGTACCGGCGGCCCTCCTGATCGCCGTGCCACAGGTGGTGGACGACGCCGTCGAGGTGGCCGAAGCGCCCCCGCACCTCGGCGTGGACCCGGCGCTGCCACGGGATCAGGTGCGCGCGCAGCGCCGGGTGATGGATCTTCAGGTTGCGCCGGGGCGCCTTCCCCGGGGGGTAAGCGAACGCCACCGCGAGCTCCCGGTCGCCGCCGCCTACGATGCAGCGATCGTAGAAGCCCGCGGTGTCGAGCAGCGACCGGCGCGCGCACCACGCGTAGCCGACCGTGCCGCGGAACGTCGGCAGGAGGCCGCGGAGCGTCTTGCAGAGCGGCTCCACGTAGGTCCCCGTCTCCGTGCCGCGCCGGATCCGCCGGCCCACCTCGTGCCCGGGGAGCGCGCCCGGGGGGGTGTCGCGCGGGAGGCGGACGACGGCCCGGAACGGCTGCAGGATCACCCAGCGCTCGAGCGCCGCCTCCGCTCGGGCGATCCAGGTGTCGTCCTCGAACAGCACGTCCGCGTCCAGCCAGCCCACGGCGCGGCAGCTCGCCGGGAGGTGCTCGAGCGCGAGGTTGAGCAGGCGCTCCTTCTGCCACAGCACGGACGTGGACCGACGTTGCACGAGCGCCTCGCCGTCCTCACCGGGGCGGAGGACGAACGGCTCCTCGCCGAACGCCAGCTCGACCGCGACCAGGTGCAGGCCCTGGCGCCGGCTGTGCTCGCGGAACCTCCGGAAGTTCTCCAGCCGGATCGCCGAGCCGCCGGGGGCGAAGTAGGTCGTGATACCGACGAACGTCGGCGCGCGGTCGCGGCTCATGCTCGGGCGGGCGCGGGGCGGGCGGGCCCCGGCGGCGCTCACCGTAGCAGACCCGGGCGCGGTGGCGCGGGTCGCACGCTGCGCTGGACCCGTGGCCGCGCGGGTGTGACAGTCGGTCGCCCGACGCGGGCCCCCGCCATGATCGACTCCCCTCCGTGCCCCGCCTGCGGCGAGACCTCATGGCGCCCGCTCGGTGAGCGCACGTTCCGGCGCGGGGCGCGCGTGCGCTCCGCCTACGTCCGGCTCCGCCTGCGCGTGCTGTTCGAGGTGTGGGCGCCCGCCGCCGCGGAGGTGACGCTCCGCTTCGTGCTGTGCGGGCGCTGCGGGCTCGTCACGTACCTCCCCCGCGCGAGCGCGGACGAGGTCGACCAGAAGTACCGGTTCCTGGCGCGGATCGAGCCGCCGCGGCCCGAGCGGCGGGCGGTGCGCGCGCTCGATCGACGCCGTTCGGGCGAGCTCTTCCACTGGGCCGCGGCCTGGCTCCCAGCGGGCGGCGCGGTCCTCGATTTCGGCGGCGGGAACGGGGCGCTCCTCGCGACGTTCGTCGAGCACGGGTACCGGGCTGGCGTCGTCGACTACGTGCCTCACGCCGTGCCCGGCGTCGAGCGCCTCGGCTCTACGCTCGACGAGGTGCCGCCCGAGCAGCGCTTCGACGTGGTGCTGGCGAGCCACGTCCTCGAGCACCTGGCCGCGCCCGTCGCCGTGCTCGAGCGCCTGCGTGATCGCCTCGCGCCGGGCGGCGTGCTGGTCGTCGAGGTGCCGCTCGAGATCGTGGGGGGCCTCCCGCGCTTCGAGGAGCCGGTGACTCACGTCAGCTTCTTCTCCGAGGACTCGCTCAGCGTCGCGCTCGAGCGGGCGGGGCTCGAGGTGCTCCAGGTCGGCGTCGAGGCGTCCACGTTCGAGAGCGGCGCCCGCAAGCTGGGCGTCCGCGCGATCGCGCGCCGTGGGAGCGGCTCGGCGCGGGCGCTGCCCGGCGCCGCGCGCGCGCTCGCGTGGTTGTCCGCGGGGCCGCTCGCGCGCGTCGTCCGCGGGGCGCACGCGAGGCGGATCGCCCGCTGGCTCCAGGAGCGAGCGCGCGGCCGGTAGCGCGCGCGGCCGTCGCGGCGCCCGGCGCAGATGCTAGAGTCCCGCCACGATGCCGGTGTGCAAGAGCTGTGGCGAAGAGGTCGAGGAGCTGGTGAGCGTGAAGGTCGCCGGCAAGTCGAAGAAGCTGTGCGAGAGCTGCGCCGACGAAGCGCGCGAGGGCGACGCCGTCGCCGAGGAGAGCGAGGCGGTCGTCCAGCAGATGATGGGGTTCAAGGGGAGGCGCTGAGCCGACCCCCGCAGCGGCTCACCAGTCCACGACGGCCGCGCCCCAGGTGAAGCCCGAGCCGAAGCCGACCATCGCGACCTTCATCCCGCGCTCGAGCTTGCCGCTGCGCTCGGCCTCCGCGAGCAAGATCGGGATCGTCGCGGCCGTCGTGTTGCCGTAGCGCTGGATGTTGCTCACCAGCCGCTCGGGCGGGATGCCGATCTGGTCCGCGACGTACTGGTTGATGCGCAGGTTCGCCTGGTGGAAGAAGAAGAGGTCGATGTCGTCTCGCGTGATGGAGAGCTCCATGCACGCGCGCATGAGCGCCCCGATCATCCGCTCCACGGCGTGCCGGAAGACGAGCTTGCCATCCATCTGTGCCCACATGTGGCTCGGCTCGACGAGGCCGCGCCCCTCCTCGTCGAGCGGGATGAAGTTCCGCTTCTTGATGTCCCACACCTTCTGCGAGAGCACGCTCGCGTGGCGGCCGTCCGCGCCCAGCCACCACCCGCGCACGCCGCGATCCTCCTCCGTCGCGCTGACGACGACCGCCCCGGCGCCGTCGCCGAACAGGGACGCGACGGTGCGCCCTCGGGTGGTGAGGTCGAGGGCCGCGGAGTGCTTCTCCGCGCCCACGACCAGGACGTGCTTGCACGCGCCGCTCTTCACCATGCTGGTCGCCGCCCCGAGCGAGTAGAGGAAGCCGGAGCACTGGTTGCGCACGTCGAGCGCGGGGACGAACTTCGCGTCGTTCCCGTCGCAGAGCCCGAGCTTCGCCTGCAGGTAGCAGCCGCTCCCCGGGAACGCGTGGTCCGGGGAGAGCGTCGCGAACAGGATCATGTCGAGGTCGTGCGGGCGGAGGCCGGCCCGCTCGATGGCGTCTCGCGCCGCCGGCAGCGCCAGGTCCGCCGTGCCCACTCCCTCCTCGGCGAAGCGGCGCTCCTCGATGCCGGTGCGCTGGATGATCCAGTCGCTCGTCGTGTCGATGCCGTACTCCGTGCGGAGCGCGTCGTTGGTGACGACCCGAGGTGGCACGTGGAATCCGGTTCCCGAGATGTAGGCGTTCGGCACGGTGGCTCCCTGCGCGCAGGCGCGGTGGTTGGCCGCCGATGGTAGCCGCGGGGCGCCCACGCGCCAGCGATCGGACTCACGCGACGCGTCGAAGTGGTCTGACCTTGGCGACCGGCCGAAGCGCGAGCACGTCGACGCCGCGGCCCGGAGCGGCTACGCGGGGTCGTCATGGAGCCGAGACGCATCTTCCTCACGGGCGCGAGCACCGGCATCGGCAACGCGCTCGCCCGTCGCTGGGCCGGTCCCGGCGTGTTTCTGGGACTGAACGCCCGACGCGAGTCGCTGCTCGCCGAGCTCGCGCGGGAGCTCGAGGCGAAGGGCGCGCGGGTGTCGCTCCACCCCGGGGATGTGGCGGACACCGCCTTCCTGGCGCGCGCGGCGCGCGACTACCTGGAGGCCGCGGGCGGCGTCGACCTCGTGGTAGCGAACGCGGGCGTCGCCAATCCGAAGGGCGTGCTCGACGGCGACGCCGAGCCGGTCGCGCGCCTGCTGTCGATCAACGTCATCGGCGTGGCCAACACCGTCCTGCCGTTCGTCCCCGCGATGCGGCGCGCCGGCTCCGGCGTGCTCGCAGCCGTGAGCTCCGTCGCCGGGCACCGGGCGTTCCCCGGGCACGCGGCGTACTCCGCGTCGAAGGCGGCGGTCATCACGCTCATGGATGGCCTCCGGATGGAGCTCCACGGGACGGGCGTCCACGCGATGACGATCTGCCCCGGGTTCGTCGTGACGCCGATGACGGAGTCCATCACGTACCCGATGCCGTTCCTCGTCGACGTGGAGCGCGCCGCTCGGTGGACGGACGAGGCCATCCGTCGCCGTGAGCGTACGTTCGACTTCCCATGGCAGCTCCGTCTCCTCGCCCCCGCGGTGCGCGCGCTGCCGGAGGCGGTGGTGCGCGACCTCGCGAAGTGGGCGCAGCGCCCGCGTACCTGACGCGCGCGGCCGCCACCCGCAGCGCGCGCGGTCCCAGCCGGGGCGGCGGAAGCTCTCGGCGGCGCCGCCGCTCGACTCCCGCCTCGCGGCGGTCCATCTTCCGCGCCCCGATGGACCTCGCCCGACAGATCGCCCGCCGTCGCACGTTCGCGATCATCTCGCACCCCGACGCCGGCAAGACGACGCTCACCGAGAAGCTGCTGCTCTTCGGTGGAGCGATCCAGCTCGCGGGCGCCGTCAAGGCGCGCGGCGAGCAGCGGCGCGCCCGGAGCGACTGGATGAAGGTCGAGCGCGAGCGTGGGATCTCCGTCACGGTGAGCGCGATGTGCTTCGAGTGGGAGGAGCACGTCTTCAACCTCCTCGATACGCCCGGCCACGAGGACTTCAGCGAGGACACGTACCGCACGCTCACGGCCGTCGACTCCGCCGTGATGGTGCTCGACGCCGCGAAAGGCATCGAGGAGCAGACCCGCAAGCTCTTCGAGGTGTGCCGCCTGCGGGACGTGCCGATCCTCACGTTCGTCAACAAGCTGGATCGCGAGGGGCGCGACCCGTTCGACCTGATGAGCGAGATCGAGCAGACGCTCGCCCTCGACGTGACGCCAGCGAGCTGGCCGATCGGGATGGGGCGCACGTTCCGCGGGTGTTACGACCTCTTCCACGATCGGCTCGTGCTCCTCGAGCGGAGCCGCGAGCGCCTCGGCGCCGAGAGCGAGCCGTGCGAGGGGCTGGCCGACGAGAAGCTCGATCGGCTGCTGCCCCCCGAGGCCGCGCGCACGCTCCGGGACGAGGTGGAGATGGCGCGGGGGCTCTGCCCGGCGTTCGACCGCCAAGCGTACCTCGGCGGGCACATGACGCCCGTCTTCTTCGGCAGCGCGCTGTCGTCGTTCGGGGTGCGGGAGCTGCTCGCCGGCATCGCGGAGCTCGCCCCTCCGCCGCGGCCGCAGCGCGCCGTCGAGCGGACGGTCGAGCCCACGGAGGCGAACGTCACGGGGTTCGTCTTCAAGGTGCAGGCCAACATGGACCCGAAGCACCGCGACCGCGTGGCGTTCCTGCGCCTGGGATCCGGACACTTCCGCCGCGGGATGAAGCTCCACCACGTTCGGAGCGACAAGCCGATCACCGTGGCGGCGCCCGTGTTGTTCCTCGCGCAGGATCGCGAGCTGGCGGAGGAGGCCTACCCGGGGGACATCCTCGGCATCCCGAACCACGGGACGCTGCGCATCGGAGACACCCTCACCGAGGGCGAGGCCCTCCACTTCGTGGGGATCCCGAGCTTCGCCCCCGAGCTGCTGCGCAGCGTACGCGTGCTGGATCCGCTGCGGGCCAAGCACCTCGGCAAGGCGCTGGAGCAGATCGCCGAGGAGGGCGCGGCCGCCGTGATGAAGATGCGCCTCGGTGGTGCGTGGGTGGTGGGGGTCGTCGGCGTGCTCCAGTTCGAGGTGCTCGCCGCCCGGCTCGCCACCGAGTACGAGCTGGCGGTGCAGTTCGAGACGGCGAGCGTGGCCGCGGCCCGGTGGGTCGAGGGCGACGCGACGACGCTCGAGCGCTTCGCCGAGCAGAACCGGGCGAGCCTGGCCGATGACGCGAGCGGCGGTCTGGTGTTCCTGGCGCGGAACGGCTGGCACCTCGACACGACGCAGAAGGAGTGGCCGGAGCTCCGGTTCTTGAAGACCCGCGAGCAGCACCGCTGACGCGCGAGGCGCCGAGCCAGCTGCGGAGACGGCCGACCGCCGAGCGACTTCAGCCGCGGCTCGTCAGCCCATGTCGAAGAGGTCCGGGCACTTCGTCTGGGCGGCGGCGCAAGCGGCCGGGAGCTCCGCGGGCGGCTCCTTCGTCGTCGCGTTCTCGCACGTGACCGTCGAGTAGAACGCCTCCGACTGCGCGGACGCGGCGTCCATGCACGCGGCCCACTCGCCGAGCGTCGCCTCGCATCCGGCGAGCTCGGTGAGGCTGTCCTGGACGCTCGCGTCGGAGCAAGGATCGTCCGTCGGGTCCGGCTCGCTCGGCTCGGAGCAGGTCGACTGGCACTCCGTCGGGGCCAGCTCCGCGAGGACACTGGCGCACATCCCGAACTCCGCCGCCGCGCTGAACGACTCGCTCTGCGACTGCTTGCAGACGCCCTTCGCGTCCGCGAGGGTGAACTCCCCGAGCTTCTTCGACAACGAGACGCCACCGTAAGTGTTTCCGCCGCCCCCGGTGCCGCCGCTCCCGTCGTCGCTGCACGCGACCACGGACATGGCGCCTCCCACCACGACCAACCCAACGAGAAGATTTCGCATACCCTTCACTCTAGCCGATGCGGCCTCCCGGCGCAGCGGACCCGCGAAACGCCGGGTGGGCCTCGGCCGGTTCGTGCCCGTTGACCGGCTCGCGACTTTCTTCCTGGTGGCCGGCCGGGCCGGGGCTACCATCTCGGCGTGGCGCGCCTCGGCCGGTTCGTGGGCTTCTTCCTCTGGGGTGTCGCGTCGGGTGGGGGGGCCGTCGCGTGCGCGACCGGCGCGGACATCCAGCCGGTCGGCGGCGCGCGGGCCGACGCCGGCCACGACGCGGCCCGCGCGGGTGCTGGCGGAGCGGGGGGAATCGACGGCGCTGCCGCAGACGCGGCGCCCGAGGCAGCGGGCGGCGGCGACGCAGCGACGGGCGGCGGGTCGGGGAGCGGCGGTGCCAGCGGGAGCGGCGCCACGAGCGGGACCGGCGGCGACGCGTCGGGAGGCGTATCCGGCGGTGGGAGCGCCGACGCCGCGCCGGACGCCCCCGACCCGTGCGTCGGCGTTCCCTGCGCCTCGCCCCCTGCGGCGGCGTGCCAGGACTCCACCCACCTGCTGGTGTTCGACCCGGTCGGCACCTGCTCGGGCGGGAGCTGCCTCTACACCAGCCGCACGGTCGACTGCGGCTTCGGCTGCGTCGCCGGCGTGTGCAGCGGCGATCCGTGCGCCGGCGTCTCCTGCGACACGCCTCCCGCCAGCGCCTGCGCCACGCCCACGACCCGACGAACCTACGCGAGCGTCGGGTCGTGCTCCGGCGGGAGCTGCACCTACGCGCCCACGGACACTCCCTGCCCCTATGGGTGCGCAGCGGGCGCGTGCCAGAGCTGCACCCTCGACGCCGATTGCGGCGTCGGCCGCTGGTGCGACGCGGGCGCCTGCGCCCCGTGCGCGAGCGACGCCCGCTGCGGGGCGTCCTGCGCCGCGTGCGGCGGGTCGACCCCGCACTGCCTCGACCAGGGCGGGACGGCGAGCTGCGTACAGTGCCGGACCACCGCCGACTGCGCCGCGGGGACTTGCGACGCCGCTCACGCCTGCGCGACGCCGACGTGCACGCCCCCGGCGTCGGCGTGCGCCTCCGGCGGTAGCCAGGATGGCGGGTGCGGGAACCCGTACCGCATCAGCCGGACGGAGGCCGGGGCGGCTGGCGGCTTCACCGTGGCCGGCACCTGGGGGTTGTGCGGACGTAACGACCAATTCAACGGCGGGTGCGACACGCGCGCGGGCGGCGACGCCGAGTATCGGGTGTTCGCGCGCGCGGGCGAGACGTTGGACGTGTCGCTGGCCCGCGGCAGCTCGACCTGCACCATCGGCTGGTCGGGCACGATCAGCCTGCGGATCTACCAGGACGCGTGCGCGGACTGCGGCGCCTGCCCGGCCCCCACGTGCGCGACGCAGGCGTACTGCACCATCGCGAACAGCCAGACGCCCAGCTGGGTGGCGCCGGCCGACGGCTGGTACACCCTCGTGGTGGACAGCAACGGACCCGCCGAGGACAAGGGCGGGGTCTTCACCCTCAACGTGAAGCTCACGTGCGCGGGCGCGTGCGGGTGCTGAGCGGGCCGCGCGCGAAGCCGGTGATCCCGAGCGCGGCCGCGCTGCCGGCCAGCACGAGCAGCGCGCGCGAGTCGATCCGGCGCTGCCGGAGCGCGCCTACGAGGTCGACGCAGCCGAAGGGGTCCGCCCGAAGCCGCCCCGCGACGCCCCCGCTGGCGCGCGCCGGGCACCGACGGATCGCCAGCGGGGCGGGCGGAGGGGCAGGGAGCGCGGCGTGACGAACCCAATTCGCGCCGGCTGGCTCTCACCTGCGATGCCCGCCCTGCTGAAGCTCGCCGCGTTCGCCGTCGCCGGAGCCGCCGCCGGCTACGCGTTCCACCGGTTCGTCGGGTGCCGGACGGGCTCGTGCGCGATCTGGGCGAGCCCCGTGCTCTCGACCGGCTACGGAGCGCTGCTCGGGCTGCTCCTCGGCCGTGTCTGAGCGCGCGAGCGCTGCGGGGATCGCCGACTCGCGCGGCGGGCTCGCCCGGTCGGCGCGCCGCGACCTCCTGCTCCTGCCGGCTCGCCCAGCGGACACCTCGGATCCGCGGAGCTCGCGCCGCTCGCGCAGCTCGTCCGGCGACGAACGTCGTGCCGGCCCGCCTCCAGGCCGCCCACCTCGTGGGCCTGCGTCCCGCGGTCGCGGAGCTGGCGGCGCCGACCGGCGAGATCCGGGGACCGCCTACGCGCGGCTCGCCGCCCGGCGCGCCTTGAAGTGTGCGATGAGCCCGTTCGTCGAGGCGTCGTGGGTGGTGACCGGGGTATCCCCTTCGAGCTCAGGCAAGATGGCGTTCGCGAGCTGCTTGCCCAGCTCGACGCCCCACTGGTCGTAGCTGTTCACGTCCCACACCACGCCCTGCACGAAGATCTTGTGCTCGTAGAGCGCCACGAGCAGCCCGAGCGTCCGCGGATCGAGGCGATCGAACAAGAACGAGCTCGTCGGGCGGTTGCCGGAGAACGTGCGGTGTGGGACGAGCGCCTCGATGCGCTGGGCGGGCAGCCCCGCGCGACCCAGCTCGGCGCGCACCTCGTCCGGAGTCTTCCCCCGCATGAGCGCCTCCGTCTGCGCGAAGAAGTTCGCCAGCAAGATCCGGTGGTGATCCCCGAGCGGGTTGTGACTCACGACGGGCGCCAGGAAGTCGCAGGGGACGAGGCGGGTCCCCTGGTGGATGAGCTGGTAGAACGCGTGCTGGCCGTTCGTCCCCGGCTCGCCCCACACGACGGGGCCCGTCATGTAGTCGGAGATCGGCTCGCCCGAGCGGGTCACGCCCTTGCCGTTGCTCTCCATGTCGCCCTGCTGGAAGTACGCCGCGAAGCGGTGGAGGTACTGGTCGTACGGCAGGATCGCGTGGGTGTGCGCGTCGAAGAACCCCGAGTACCACACGCCGAGCAGACCCATCAGCACGGGGACGTTCTCGCCGAAGGGTGTCGTGCGGAAGTGCTCGTCGGCCTCGTGCGCGCCTGCGAGTAGCTCCTCGAAGTGATCCATGCCGATCGCGAGGGCGATGGGGAGCCCGATGGCGCTCCAGAGCGAGTACCTGCCGCCGACCCAGTCCCAGAACTCGAACATGTTCGCGGTGTCGATGCCGAACTCGGACACCGCCCGCGCGTTGGTGCTCAGCGCGACGAAGTGCTTCGCCACCGCCGACGGCTCCCGCAGCGTCGCGAGGAGCCAGTCGCGCGCGGACCGCGCGTTGGTCATCGTCTCCTGCGTCGTGAACGTCTTGCTGGCGACGCAGAACAGCGTCGTCGCCGGGTCCAGCCCCCTCAGCGTCTCGGTGAGGTGGGTGCCGTCGATGTTGCTGACGAAGTGCGGGCGCAGCCCGCCCCGACCGTAGGGCTTCAACGCCTCCGTCACCATCACCGGCCCGAGGTCGGACCCGCCGATGCCGAGGTTGACCACGTCGGTGAGGCGCCGGCCACCGTGCCCTGTCCAGGCACCGGAGCGGACGCGGGAGCTGAAGTCGCGCATGCGTCCGAGCACCCCGTTCACCAGGGGCATCACGTCGGCGCCGTCCACCAGGATGGGGCGGTCGCCGCGGTTGCGCAGCGCGACGTGGAGGACGGCGCGGTCCTCCGTCACGTTGATCTTCTCGCCGGCGAACATGGCGTCGATCGCCCGGCGCAGCCCGCGCTCCGCCGCGAGCTCGAGCAGCAGGTCGCGCGTGCGCTCGGTGACGCGATGCTTGCTGTAGTCGAAGAGCACGCCGCCCACGCTCGTCGAGAAGCGCTCGAAGCGGCGCGGATCTTCGGCGAACAGCTGGCGGAGGTGCAGCGCGTCGTGCTCGCGGCGATGGGCCGCGAGCGCCTTCCAGGCGGTCGTCTCGGTGAGCTTCATGTGGAGTCCCTCGGCGGCCGGAGACTACGCCGGGACAGAGCGACGCGGAACCGCCTGCGCGCCTGAGCCGGGAGCGGGCGGGATCCTCGCTGGGGCTCCTTCGTCCGTCGATGGCCGCGGATCGGTGATAGGCTCCGCGGCCCGATGAGCTCGGTGCTCCCGCCGCGGATGCCGCTCGCAGGCAGATATCGCTTCACCGGCGCGCTGCCCTCCGTGGGGAAGACCCCGACCTGGCTCGCGGCCGACGAGAGGGGCTCGGGGTTGGTCGTCCTGTCGGCCCTCGGCGCGGGCCGGCGCCGATCGCTCGCGCCGGCGCTCGCCGTGCGGCACCCGCACCTGGCGAGCCTTCTCGCCTTCGTGGAGACCTTCGATCCCGAGGAGATCCCCGGAGGTGTGCGCCTGCAGGCGGCCGCGATCGGGGTGGCGGAGCACGTCCCCGGCGGCACGCTCCACGACCAGCTCCGCCTGCACCGACTGGCGCCGCGGGACGCCGCGACGTGGTTCATCCGGCTCGCCGACGCGCTCGTGGAGCTGCATGACGCCGGCGCGGTGCACGGCGCGATCACGCCGAGGGCGATCGTCATCGCGCCGGAGGGCCGCACCGCGCGCCCCATCCTCACGCAGCTCGCCGTCCCAGCCACGGGCGCGTACAGCGCGCCGGAGCGCCTGTCGGGTGGTCCGCCCACGCCGGCGGACGATGTCTGGGCGCTGCACGCGTGCCTCTACGCGGCCATCGTCGGCGTGGCGCCGTTCGAGGCGAAGTCGAAGGACGAACTGCTCGAGGCGATGAACGCGAAGCGATGGCCTCGGCTCGCGTTGGCGGGCGTGGAGGATGTCGCGCTCGAAGCGCTCCTCGAGCGCGGGCTGGAGCCGAACCTCGCCCTGCGGACGCTGCACGCGGCGGATCTGCGGAGCGCGCTCGAACGGTGGCTGGAGAAGGCTGCCCAGGAGGACTGGGACGACGACGAGCCGCGGCTCACCGGCACGTCGCTGCACCCCGTCGAGCCGCCGGGCCGCCGTCTGGGCGACGACGAGGGTGTGGCCATCCCCGACTCCGTGGCGCCCTCGCCGCCGTCGACGGCGCCGCCCCAACCGGCGCTCGCGCCGCCGCGGGTGCCGTGGGCCAGCGCTCCGACGCTCGAGGTGAGCGCGTCGGCGGACGACGCGCCGCTCTCCGTCGAGCCCCTGGAGACGGAGCGGCTGCTCGCCGCGCTCGCGTCGGAGGACGACGACGCCCCTACCGCCCAGCCGCCGCACGCGATCGCGATAGGACCGCTGCCGCCGCCGTCGCTGCCGCCGCTGCCCGTCCCTCCGCGCGCAGAGGCGGCGCCGCGCGTGGAGCCGCCTCCGGCGTCGGTGGCCCCGCGCCCGGCGACCGCGCCTTCGCCGCCCCTCGCTCCCGCGAGGCAGCCGGCGGAAGCGGAACCCCGGAAGGGGATCCCTCGCTGGGGGGCCATCGCGTGCGGCGGCGCCGTCGCCGTCGGGGTGGTGGTCGTGGGGCTCGCCTGGCCGAGCGGACCGAGCCCCGCGGTGTCTCCCGCGGCGCAGCGCAGCGCGACGCCCCAGCCGAGCGCGGCGCCGCAGCCGAGCGCGGCGCCGCAGCCGAGCGCGACGCCCCAGCCGAGCGCGACGCCCCAGCCCAGCGTGACGCCCCAGCCCAGCGCGACGCCCCAGCCCAGCGCCGTCGTCGAGCGCGCGCCGGCGCCGCCCGCGGCCGGCGTCGACGGCTGCGTCACGTCGTGGTTCGGCGACGGCACCTTCCGCGGCGACGAGTCGTTCGGTTTCGTCTGCGAGGCCGTGGATCTCCGCGAGATCACCGCTCGACTGCACACGCGCATCGTCTCGTCGGGCGCAGGTAAGGTGACCCCCGGGATGAAGGAGTGGTCGATGCTCGGGTGGTACCAGCTCGCGGCGACCGCGGCGATCCGGCTCTCCTGCTGCGCGGGGGCGGCGAGCCAGCTCGACACGCCTGCCGGCGGCCCGGCGTGCAAGGGGCTCGGAGAGGTGCTCGGGCAGGAGCTCGCCCCGCCGCTGGCCGCCGCCGAGGTCCGGGCGCACGCCCTCGCCATCGAGGCGGGCATCCTCTGCCTGTTCAACGCGCCGGCGCCGCGCCCCTACACGTTCCGGGATCGCCCGACCGCCTCGAACCGCACCGTGTTCGAGGGCTTCCTGGAGCGGCGCGCGCGCCGATGAGCGGCGGGATCCCCACGATGAGCCCCTCTCCGCCTCCCCCCGCGCCGTCGCTCGTCACCGACGCGCTCGACGGCGCGCTCGTGCCGCCGCGCGCCCGGCGCTTCTTCTGCAACCGAACCCTCAACCTGCGGTCCCTCCGGGCGATCGGGTTCGACATGGACTACACGCTGGTCCACTACGCGGTCCACGCGTGGGAGGAGCGAGCGTTCGAGCACGCGCGCGCGGGGCTCGCCGCGCGCGGCTGGCCCGTCGGTGACTGGAGCTTCGACCCGGAGCTCGTGACGCGGGGTCTCGTGCTCGATCTCAAGCTCGGGAATGTCGTGAAGGCGAACCGCTTCGGCTACGTCACCCGCGCGGCGCACGGCACGCGACTGCTCGAGTTCGACGAGCAGCGGCGCGCGTACTCGCGCCTGCTCGTCGATCTCGCCGAGCCCCGCTGGGTGTTCTTGAACACGTTGTTCAGCCTGTCGGAGGGCTCGCTCTTCTCGCTCGGGGTCGAGCTGCTCGACGCGGGAGCGCTCCCGCACGCCATGGGCTACGCCGATCTATACGACGCCGTGAAGTCGTGCGTGGACGCAGCGCACGTCGAGGGAGAGCTGAAGGCCGAGATCCTCGCGGCGCCCGAGCGCTACGTGGAGCTGGATCCCGAGCTCCCCCTCGCCCTCCTCGACCTGAAGCACGCGGGCCGGGACCTCCTCCTCGTGACCAACTCCGAGTGGGGCTACACGGACGCCATGATGCGCTACGTCCTCGACCCCGCGCTCGGCGGGCGATCGTGGCGGGAGCTCTTCACGCTCATCATCGTGCAGTCGCGCAAGCCGGCGTTCTTCACGGCGAAGCAACCGGTCTTCGAGGTGGTGGACGAGAGCGGCCTGCTCCGCCCGTGGATCGGCAAGCTCCGGCCCGGCGGCGCCTACCTCGGCGGGCACGCCGGGCTGATCGAGCAAGGGCTCGGGATCGCGCCCGAGGAGATCCTCTACGTCGGCGACCACATGTTCGCGGACGTGCACGTCAGCAAGGACATCCTGCGCTGGCGAACGGCGTTGGTGCTCCACGAGCTCGAGGCCGAGATCGCAGCGGCGGAGTCGTTCGAGGCGGATCAGCGGCTGCTCGCCCGGCTGATGCGCGAGAAACGTGAGAAGGAGCTCCGCTTCTCGCAGGTCCGGCTCGGGCTCCAGCGCATCGAGGCCGCGTACGGCCCCCGCCCGCAGGCGCCGCCGGAGCGCCTCCGTCAGCTCCTGCAGTCGCTGAGAGCCGAGCTGGTGGCGCTCGATCAGCAGATCGCGCCGCTCGCTCGCGCCGCCGGGCGCCTCGTCAACGAGCGCTGGGGGCCGCTGCTCCGTGCCGGCAGCGACAAGAGCCTGCTCGCCCGCCAGATCGAGCGCTACGCGGACGTATACACCTCACGGGTCTCGAACTTCCTCGTGGAGACGCCCTTCGAGTACCTCCGCGCCCCGCTCGGGCAGCTCCCCCACGACGGCTCCGAGCCGGGGTGAGCGGTGGCCCACGGCGAGCGCCCCGCCGGGACGCTCGCCGTGACCTCGCCGCTCACGGCTTGCAGACCGTGTCGCCCGCGTCGCGCGTCCGCTCGCAGCCAGCCTCTTCGTTGGCGCTGTCGCAGTTGCAGAGGCCGTCGCAGGTCCACTTGATCTCGCCGGTGCGGAAGAAGTGGTCCTGCTGCTCGTAAGCCGGGTCGAGCACACGGACGCGATCGTGCGGATCGCAGCCGTCCTTCGGCGGGAGGTTCTCGAGCGGCTCCGGCGCGAGGCCGAACTCCCACTCCACCATGGCCGAGCGGTTCGTCACGGGGGCCGTCGCCTGCTCGAGGAACGGCACCGTGCGGTGCACCTCGCCGGCGGGGCTCGCCAGGTTCACCGCGCCGACCGACCGCGCGATGATGTGCGCTGCCCACGTGACCACCTGGTGATCCCCGATCGCCGGGTGGATGAGCAGGTAGTGCGGCGGCGTGTTCGGGAGCAGATCCGTCGTCATGTACGGCGCGTAGCCGACCGGCTCCGAGGCGTCCCAGCCCTGCTGGATCAACGCGACCATGAACTGGTTGTTCAGGCCGGTGTTGTAGCTGGCACGGAGGACGACATCGTACGCCGGCCAGTCCTTGCTGCGATTCAGCAGGAGGCTGTACGGCATGCCCGGCTCGCCCACGAGGCAGCGGGTCACGTCCGTCGAGACGGCGCAGTACGTCGTCCCCATGATGCCGCCCTGGCTGTCGCCGCGATACGCCCGCACGCTCGGGTCGATCCACGAAGGATCGAGCAGGTAGGCGCTCGGATCGTTGGGATCCTTGATGCCGTCCGTCGCGATGCGCCCCATCATCATGCGCATCGCGAGGAGCTGGTTCACCTGGCCCTGCTGCTGGCGATCGAAGAAGGAATTGAAGAGCAGGGGGCGCGCGCCGAGCGCGGTGATCGCGAGGCCGACATCGTCCTCGGCGAAGCCGAAGAGGTTCGTGCTGAACGCGATCCAGCCGTAGTCCGCCGCCATCCTCGCGAGGTAGCCGCCCTGCCCCTCGAACCGGCTGCCGAAGAGCCCGTGGCCGTTCTGCAGCAGCCCGTGCTTCGTCCCGCTCGTCACGCCCTCGGGCACGATGATGAGCACGTCCTGCTCCATCGTGCCGTTCTGCTCCGGCAGGCCCTGCTCGTCGAGCATCAGGCGGTTGTAGCCGCCCTGGGTCTCCCACTCCGACTCCTTGTACCCCTTGGCGTAGAAGTTGAGGAACATCGGCACCGTCATCTTCACGTGGATGCGCCGCAAGATGCCGTTGCCGGGGCTCTCCTCGACCTCGGTCACGACGAACGAGGGCCCGGCGGCGCCGACCGCCTCGAGCGCGCGATCCCGGAGCGCGACCATGCGACGGGTGGTGTTCTCCTTGGTGGCGGTGGTGAAGTCCCAGGCGACCTGCAGGTCCGCGCGGGGATACCCGGCGGTCTCCAGCTTGCCGAAGATGTCGGCGTAGAGCGCGCGCCGGCGCTTCACGCCGTAGTCCTCCGTCTTGAGCTCGTCGCGGAGCTCGCGGAACGCCTGCACGGGCTCGATCACGTGGCCGTCCCGGTGCTGGATGTTGCGGAAGGCGACGATGTACCGCGTGGCGTCCTTCAGGCGCTCCGCGGGGCGGATCTGGATCGCGCGCTCGTCGTCGCGGTCCTCGAGGCCGTCGTTCGGCGTGGACTGATCGATGTCGACCCAGTGGGGCACGCGCCGGCCCGTGTCCGCCTCGATCAGGATCGACGGCGAGGTGTCCTCGAGCGAGCGCTCGATCGACGTCGGCCGCGCGACGCCCTCGAAGGTCGCGCCCGGCATGTGCGTCTGCGGCCCGGACCCCGTCGAGAAGCCGTCCTTGTAGGAGAGGATCGTCGGGTCCACCGGGTAGAGGCCGAGGTTCTTTGGGAGCGTCGCGGCCCCGAACATCACCTGCTTGCCCGAGGTCGCGAGGCCCGTCGTGTCGTCGACCAGGTAGACGTTCGATGGGAAAGGGAACCCGCACTGCGTCGGGGTGAGGGAGTCGCAGTCCCCCGCCAGGAGGTGCACTCCGCCCGCCGGCCCGTCGCCCGGCGGGTCGATGCTCGGCGCGGTGTTCTTCTTCTCGGATTCGTCATCCCCGCCGCAACCGATGGCGAGCAGCGACAGGCAGGTGAAGGAACGAAGGAGCCAGCGGTTCGCGAGCATGGGGTAGCCTTTCAGGGCGCGGGGGAGGCAGCCGAGCTGCCCGGGGGGGGTGCGGGCAGTCTACGCGAACGCCGCGCGGACGGCACCCGGGCTCCTCAGGGGCGGGCGCGCCGGGTCCGCGTCGGCGTCGGCGCGGACCGTGGGTGCCGCCGCCCGCCGGCGGTCACCCGTCGATCACCCGAGCCGACTTGGCGGCCTCACGGGCCAGCCCGGGCCACGTCCGCGCGGCCCGCTCCACCAGCGCGCGAGCGGCCGCGCGCGTTCGACCCCCCTCGCCAGAGCCCGCCAGCGCCGGCGTGAGCCACGCCCAGGCGTTCCCCGCGTCCCCCGCGGCGCGGACGACCGCCCGAGCGTCGTCTTCGCTGCCAGCCTCGGCGAGCAGCGCCTCGAGCGTCCGGATCGTCGCGGGTCGCCGGAGCGCCCCGAGCGCCTCCACGCCCGCTCGGCCGCGCGCGCCGCCGGAGCGCGCGAGCCGGGCGACGAGCTCCAGGTCGGTGTCTGCGCCGAGGCGTGCGAGCCCGCCGGCGGCGGCGCGGACCTCCTCGAGCCTCCCGCCCGCGCGCGCGACGACCGCTGCCAGCACGGGCCGGGCGCGCTCGTCGCGGAGCGCGCCGACCGCCTCGAGCAGCGCGGTCGCGAGCGCCTCCCGGCGGGGATCGTCGAGCGCCTCGCCCTCGGGGCCGGCGAGCGCGAGGCGCTCGAGCACGGGGAGCACGGCAGCGTGCCCGAGCGGCCGGAGCGCCGCGCGTACGTCGAGGCGACCGTCTCGCCCGGCGGGTATCGAGCCGAGCGAGCGCTCGAGCGCGCGGAGCGCCGCGAACGCCGCGGGGTTCAGCGCGCGTTCGCGCGCGATCGCGGCCGCGAGCCGCGCTCGGTCGCCCGGAGGCACCGCGAGCGCCCCGAGCAGCGGGGAGCCCGGCGCGGGGCGGGCCTGCGCGGGGCCCGTCGCGACGGCGCCCGGTACGGGGCGGCCGGCGTCCCCGCGCGCGATCCCGGGCAGCGCGACGGCGAGCGCGGCGAGCGCGAGCTGCGCGAGCACGCGCCTCACGGAGGGCCTCCCCACCACGGCGCGGTGCCCGGCCCGCGGAGTAGGTTGGTCGCGCAGTGCACCTCGCCCCCGTTGACGTGGAAGAGCTCCCAGTCCTCCACCGGGACGAGCGTGAGGCCGAGCGCGGCGACGCCGTCCGCGAGGCTGGCCTCGAGCACGTCGACCCCGTCGACCCGTGGCCCATGCGCGCGGGGGACGAGGAGGTGCGCTGGCGGCAGCGACACCCCGTTCACGAGCGACGGGGTGTACGCGACCGCGCGGCCGAGCGACTCCGCGAACAGCACCGGGGCCTCCACCAGCTCGCTGGGCGCGAGGCCCAGCTCCGCCGTCAGGCGCGACGCGATCTCGTCGAGCTCGATGGCGGCGCGCAGGCTCGCCGCCATCACGTCCTCGTCGGCGAGCACGGCCGCGACGGTCGTCTCGGCGCTCGGCGTGACCCCGCTCGCCCCGGCCAGCTTGCCGGCGAACACCGGCGTCTCTCCGAGCCCGCGCCCCGCGAGCTCCTCGAACACCGCGCGCGCGCGGCGCGGAGACGCGATCAGCACCGCCCAGCCCCGGGCCGAGGCGGCGGGGACGAAGGCGAGCATCTCGTCGACGTGGCCCACCCGGAGCCACGAGGTGTCCAGCTCGAGCGGAGGAGCCTCCTCCTGAGCGTCCAGCAGCGCCGTGAACGCCCGATCCGGGTAGGCGGTGGGCGTCGCGCCGCGGACGGCTCGGCCCAGGGGGTAGCTCCCCCCCGGAGCCTCGTGGGGCGGGACTCGATCGAAATTCCCCGTCGAGTTGAAGGTGTCGAGCGCGACCGGGTGCGTCGGATCGAACACCTGGACGACGGCGGTGTCCGGGCCACGAAAGTCGAACACCATGCGCCCCGCCTCGCGCCGCGGCGACTCCGGCGTGACCTGACTCGGCAGGACGGCCCGTGTGACGTTGGCCGAGCGCAGCGCTACCAGGATCGCGTGGGTGCCGCCGTCGATCGGTCGCGTCATCCACCCGAGCTCGAAGAGGTCCTGGATCCAGGGGTCGAGCGCGGGGGGAGGCCAGGGCGTCACCTCCACCCCCGTGCCCGACTCGGCCACGCCGCGCACGAGATCGTCGTGGAAGTCGAGGTAGCCGGCGAGCCCCTCGACCCGACTCGAGAGCACCTGCCGCGCCGGCGTCCGGTCGTGCTGCGTCACGACGGGAGCGACCCGAAGCCGGACCGTGTCGCTCCACGCGCGCGAGCCGGCGGCCGCCGCGACCGTGACGTCGACGAACGCGCCCTCACCGGATACCCCGCGTGGTACCTCGGTCGCCTCGAGCCGCAGGGAGGCTCCCGACCGCGCTGCCTCGGGTGGGACCAGCGCCCCGGACGGCAGCGGCGTCCACGCGCCGCCCTGGAGCAGGAACAGCCGCGCGCCGGTGGGCACGTCCGCCCGGGTCCAGGTCACGCTGAGCTCGACGCCGGCCGGCGCGCCCGGCCACGGGAGCAGCTCGATCGCCGTGAGATCCGCGAGATCGTCGGGGCCGTTCACCACCGAGTCGGCGGCGTCGTGGCACGCGGCGAGGTCCAGATCGGAGAGGGGCGCGCCCGCGGCGTCGAGGCGCGGGCAGGCGCGCTCGTCGTCGTCCAGGTTGGCGAGCACCACCGCGCCGCGGGTCGCGGACCACTCGGCTTCGCCCGCCTCGTCCGAGTCGCCGCGCGTGTCCACCCGGCCGTCGCGGTCCACGTCCGCGCGCAGATCGGGCGCAGCGTCGCCGGGCGCTCCCTCGTCCGCTTCGCCGCAGCTGGCGGACACCGCGGCGCAGAGCAGGGCCACGGCGACGACCGCGCTCCGGAGCGAGGACGTGAGGCGCGAGCCGGGAGGCACCGCGCGAACCTATCACTCCGCGCATCGCAGGCGATTCGCGTCCGTCCCGCGTCCCGGGGTAGCATGGCGCCCGTGAGAGTGGAGACGCGCCGACTGCTGCCCGCGCTCGCGCTCGTCGCGGTGGGGCTGGCGGCGTGCACCCGGCGGTCGGAGCCGCCCCCGGCCGCGAGCGAGGCGGCGCCGCCCGCGGCGATGTCGGGCGCTCCGAGCGCCGCGGCGCCCGTCGACGCCGCGCCGGCCGTGCGGGCGAGCGGGGCGGCCTCGCCCGACGCCCCGCCTGCGCCTCCGGCCGAGCCGGCGGCCGCCGCGCCGCCCGATCCCAGTCGCTACGCCTGGCTGACCAGCCCGGGCCTCAAGGCGCCGGCCGTGGCGGACACCCTGTCGGCGCGCTTCCCGACGCCACCCGGGCGGGCGCGCGTCCAGGTCGCGCCCGGCTCGTTCGCTGCGTGGCTCCGCGATCTGCCGCTCGCCTCCCCCGGGACGCCCGTCACCTCGCACAAGGGGGAGACCGTCCGCCCGGCGGACGACGACTACCTCGCCGCCGTGGTCGCGATGGACGTCGGGCGCGCGGACCTGCAGCAGAGCTCGGACGTGGTGCTCCGCCTCCACGCAGAGTGGCTCTGGTCGGCGGGCGAGCGCGACGCCATCAGCTACCGCGCGGCGAACGGCACCGAGCTCCCGCTCGCGCGCTGGGCGAAGGGGGAGCGGATCATCGCGGTCGGAGCCGCCGTGACATGGCAGAAGCGCGCGAAGGGCGGGGCAGACTCCCACACGGGCTTCCGCGAATTCCTCGACAGCGTGTTCGCCTTCGCCAACTCGACGTCCCTCGCGCAGCAGGCCACCCCGGTGGCGCCAGAGGACCTCCGCCCCGGCGATTTCTTCCTCCACCCGAGGTCGCCGTTCCACGCGACGCTCGTGCTCGATGTCGTCGTGCGCGACGACGGCGAGCGCCTCGCGCTCCTCGGGCAGGCGCTGAACCCGGCCCAGAGCGTCCACGTGCTGCGCCCCGGGCGGGGGACGGCGTGGTTCACGCTGCGACCCGAGCGCCCGCTGCTCACGCCCTACACGGAGGAGTTCCCCTGGAGCGGGCTGATGCGCCTCGAGCGCAAGGTGGTCACTGACGGTGGCTGATCGCCCGGCCCGCCGAGAGCGCGCCCACCCACGCCTGCGCGGCCGCCGACACCGTCGGGAGCGATCCCGCGAGATCGATGCGCGCGTGGGCTCCCGTGCGCGCCAGCTCCAGGAAGCGACGGACGAGCGCGGCGTCGACCCGGCGCACCGGCGCAGCCAGGCCGACCCCCATCCGCGCCACGAGCTCGGCGTTCAGCGTCTGCTCGACGTGGCGCGGATCGTGCGCGCAGAGGATCGGCTTCCCGAGCAGGATCGCCTCCGCGAGCAGGTTGCTGCCCGCGGAGCCGATCACGCCCCGCGCGCTCGCGAGTCGCGCGACGAACGTCTCGCGCTCGAACGGGCGTACGAGCACACCGGCGGGTGCACGCCGCGGGTCGCCGCCGAACCACTCGACCGCGCTCCCCGTCCGCGCCACGAGGTCGAGGATCGCGCTGCCGTCCAGCTCGCTGAAGTAGGCGACGAAGTGCTCGCTCACGGTGGGTGGCGGGAGTTCGACGTCGTCCGGGCGCGCGACGGTCGTGTGCGGGCGTTGCGCCGCCAGCGGGAGGAAGCCGACCGCGACGCGCGCGTCGGCCACGCGGGTCGGGACGGCCGCGTTGAGCTGCTGGTAGAGCACACGCGCGCGCGACATCCCCGCGGGGAGTCGGCACGCGGTGAAGACCAGATCGTGCCCGATCGCCAACGCGGGGACGCCACGCGCCCGCGCCGCCAAGATCGAGGGTTGGTCGCCGTCGCTCACCACGAGGTCGACCGCGCGGCGCGTGAGCCACTCGGCCTCCGCTCGCGCGCGCGCCGCGAGGCGCGGCAGCGCGAGGGGACCGGGGCGGAGCAGCGGCCGTCGCTCGATCTGTGTCGGCGCCCCGACGAGGTCGCCGGCCTCACCCGAGACGACGAGCGACACCTGGTGCTCGTCGCGCTCGAGCACGCGGACCACGCTGCGAGCGCGGCTCGCGTGGCCCCGGCCGTGGCCGTGGACGTAGTAAGCGATGGCGAGGGCTCGCACCGGCGCTCCGCCAGCCTAGCCGGGACGGCCCCGCCGCCGATTAGTTGGCCGCGCGGGCCGGGACGCGCCAAGGCGCGAGGCGCTCGGCGGGGACCTGACCTCCCCGCCGGGGGTGTGAATGGCGACCGTCGCAAAATCACCACACTCGCCCTGCCGCCGCGTAGCGCCGGTCGCACCGCCTGCCGCGCCGCCGCCGAGTTCCCCCGCCTTCCGGCGGGAATTCATGGCTGGGCGTGTGTCCAGCGCCCGGCCGGCGCGGCGAGGCCGAGCTGGCAAGGGGGTTGCACTGAGCGTCCTCCGGGCCGCCCTCTCGCGGCCGCCACGATCCCCGTTGACTCCCCCCTCGCTTCGCCCGTAGGACGCGCCGCTCGCGCGCCCGCCTGGAATCCCTGATGACGCTTCACATCGATCCCAGCCCTGCACCTCGCGCCGAGCGCGCGCTCGTCGGCCTGCGCCGCCCCGCGGCGGCCGCCGAGCTCGAGTGGCCCCGTCGCGTGGGCATCCTGAACGACTACGTGCGGGTCCCCTACGCGAACGGCTCATCGTTCGCCAGCCAGTTCCTCTATCGCGAGCTCTCGGTCCGAGGGCACGAGGTGACGATCATCGGGCCGCACGATCCCGACGCCACCGAGGCCGAGCTCCCGCGGCGCCACGTGGTGTTGCCGAGCTTCCCGCTCCGCAATCACCCCGGCGTTCACGTCCCGATGCCCTCGCGAGCGAGCTTCGCGCGGGTCGCGGCGGCCCAGCTCGACGTCGTCCTCGCGCAGTGCACGACCTCGATGTTGGACCTCGGCTTGTGGCTGCGCCTGCGCCACCGGGTGCCGTTCGTCTGCGTGAACACGCTCCACCTGCCGAGCGTCTACAACGTCCTCCTGCCGGACTCGCTGAACGAGAACCGCGCGGTGAATTCGTTCTTCTCCGGCGCGATGATGCCGTGGGTGGAGCGGCAGATGGCGGCGAACTACAACCGCAGCGACGGGCTCGTCGTCCTCAGCGAGAAGCTCGAGCGCTACTGGCGCGAGCGCGGGGTGACGGTGCCCATCCACGTCATCCCGAGGAGCGTGGAGCCGAAGGTGTTCGATGCGCCCATCGGCGCCGATCCCTTCCCCGCCGAGGCCCGGCGCGGCGCCCGGCTGCTCGTGGTGTGCCGTCACTCGCGGGAGAAGGGCATCGCTCGCCTGCTGGAGATCTTCGCGCGCTGGATCGCGCCGGAGGTCCCCGAGGCCACGCTCACGCTCGTGGGTGACGGGCCCGACCACGACGCCTTCCGCGCGCGCGCCGCCGAGCTCGGCATCGCGGATCGAGCGTTCTTCGTCGGCGAGAAGCGCCTGCTCGAGCTGCCCACCTGGTACCGCCACGCCGATCTGTTCGTCTACACGTCGCTCTCCGAGACGTACGGGCAGGTGGTCAGCGAGGCGGCGTGGTGCGGGCTGCCGATCGTCGCGCTGGAGGACGGCATGGGCGTGTCCCAGCAGGTCCGCGACGGCGAGACGGGCGTGCTCGTCCGCCCCGGACCGGACACGGCGAGCTCGGACTGGAAGTTCGGCACGGCGGCGGTCGCGCTCCTGCGCAACGGCCATCGGCGCCGCGCGCTCGCCCACCGCGCGCAGGAGCACGCGCGGCTGCGGGCCGATCCGCGGCGGTGCGTCCAGCGGTACTACGACGCCTTCACCGACGCCAAGCGCCACTGCGAGGAGTCGACGCGCACGCCGGCGAGCCGGCTGCTTCCCGCGGGGCTCGTCGGCCGCTGGGTGGGGCTCCACTCGCTGCTCCTCGGGCTCGGGACGCTCCGGGAGCCGGCGGTCCTGAACCGCCACGGCGCGCGGCCGCCGACGTGGGAAGAGCTGCTCCGCGAAGACGATCCGGTCTTGGCGAACGCGCACTGAGCGCGGCGCCCGCTGCGCCGACGTGGGGGGCGCTCCCTCGCGGCCCGCGGCTCAGCCGAAGCGGAGCGCGCGCATGTCCGCCAGCGTGCCCAGGCGCGCGAGCGCCATGATCTCGAGCTGTCGGACGCGCTCGCGCGTGAGGTTCATGATCGCGCCGACGTCCTCCAGCGTGGCGCCGCCACCGTCCGCGATGTCGAGCGCGCAGCTCTGCTCGAGCTCCCACGGCTCAAGGTCCGGGAAGTTCAGCTTGATCGCTCCGGTTCGCGGCGACACATCGAGATAGAGGTGGTGCTTGCATCCGACGTGCGGGCAGGGCCGCGGCCCCTCCGCGCACTCCGATCGCGTGCGTGGTCGAGGCGAGTCCAGCAGCTCGATGAGGTCGCGCGCCAGCTCGGAGCGCGCGAGGTTCGCCGGGCGGATCGTCCGCGCGCGCACCGCTCGCTTGCGGCTGGACCGTCGCTGATCGCGGCTCACGCACGGCGGGTGGGCGATCGAACGCGCGGGGTTCGAGGGCGATGTGGAGTCGGGTGCTTCGATCGCTTGGCTTCGCTGCATCGGAGGTCCTCCCCTGCGGGTTTGCGTCGGTCGTTCGCTTCCGACCCCTAGACCCGGTGGCTCCATATGGAAAGCCCGGAGGCGCGCCGCGCCGCCGAATGGAACGAGAAGGTGGGACATGGATGACATGGACCCACAGCGTCGCCCCGCGCGCCGCCGGGCGACGCTCCGCCCCCGGCCCCACCGGCGCCTCGCCGGCGCCGGGCCTCGCGCGGCTCCGCCGAGGCGGGGGCGCCGCGCGGCTCCGCCCGCGGGCCGGTTCCTGGATCCATTCGGGCGCCAGGAGAAAATACCGTGTGATTCCAACCGCATGAGCCAGGATCCCTGGAGGTCGTTCCGTGTCACAATCCGCGTGCGCAGGCGCGCGTTGCGACTAAGCTACGCCCCTCCGACCGCCCGGAAGGCTCCTGGGCCGGCGGCGACTCGGGTTCCCCCTGGCGGTTCGCCGCCGGGGCGGTGCAGCCCCCGCACCTCGAGGTGGAGCGTGGAAAAAGAAGAAAGCTGGAGCAACGACTCGGTCCGCAGCTACCTGCGCAAGATGGCGAACGTCAGCCTCCTCACGCGAGAGGGGGAGGTCGAGATCGCCATGCGCATCGAGGACGGCGAGAACGCCGTGCGCACCGCGGTGATCGAGAGCCCGGTGGCCGCGCAGCTCGTCCTCGGCCTGCGCGACCAAATGAAGGCCGGCAAGGTCAAGATCCAGGATCTGCTAGGGGACGCCGCCGAGGAGGATGACTTCGACGAGGTCGAGGCGGACCGCAAGCTCCAGCGAACTTTCGATCGCATCCGCCGCCTCGAGAAGAAGGTGACGGACCTCGGAGCCGAGCGGGGGGCGGCGCCGGCGGAGCGCCGCGCGGCGCTGGACGAGTCGCTGGTGGAGGCCCGAGGTCAGCTCGCGAAGGCGGTGGGCGAGCTGCCGCTCTGCCGCCCCATGATCCACAAGCTCGCGGGCGCCATTCGCGCCGAGTACGCGCGCGTGAGCACGAAGAACGGGCGCCGCGAGGGGGAGGCGGTCACGAACGGGACCTTCCCCCACCCCGAGCTCAAGGTCGACAAGAAGCGCCTCCAGCAGTGCTGCGAGACCATCGCGAAGGGTCAGCGCCGCGCCGATCAGGCCCGCGCCCAGCTCATCGAGGCCAACCTCCGGCTCGTCGTCTCGATCGCCAAGAAGTACCAGAACCGCGGGCTCCAGTTCCTCGACCTCATCCAAGAGGGGAACATCGGCGTCATGAAGGCGGTGGAGAAGTTCGACTACCGCCGCGGCTACAAGTTCAGCACCTACGCGACCTGGTGGGTGCGCCAGGCTATCCAGCGCGCGCTCGCCGATCAGGCCCGCACGATCCGCATCCCCGTCCACATGGTCGACACGCTGCGCGCCGTGCAACGGGTGAACCGCACGTTCCTCCACCAACACGGGCGCGAGCCCACGGCGAAGGAGATCGCCGACGAGCTCGACATGCCCATCGCCCGCGTGAAGAAGGTCCTCGAGATCGGCAAGGACGCCATCAGCCTCGAGACCCCGATCGGCGACGACGAGGACCGTCAGCTCGGTGATCTGATCGAGGACGTGAAGGCCGAGAGCCCGATGGACGCCCTCGTGGAGAACGACCTCTCGGACCAGACCCGCCGCGTGCTGAAGTCGCTCACGCCGCGCGAGGAGCAGGTGCTCCGGCTCCGCTTCGGCATCGACGAGAAGAGCGACCACACGCTCGAGGAGGTCGGCCAGCTCTTCCAGGTGACACGCGAGCGCATCCGGCAGATCGAGGCGAAGGCGCTCCGCAAGCTCCAAGTCGGCCGCCGCGCTCGCGACCTGAAGAGCTTCATCGAGGGCTGACCCCGGCCCCGCAAACGACCAGGGCGGCGGACCTCCCGGTCGCGCCGCCCTGGGCTCGTGGGCTCGGGCTCGAGGGCCTCAGCGGTTGATGTACAAGTACCCGTTCTCGACGGTGTAGAACTTCTTCGTGTCGTTCGAGTAGAGCTTCGCGCGGAAGGTCCCCTCGAGGTCACCCGCGGAACGGCCCTCCTGGAGCGTGAGCTCGATCCAGCCGCCCTGGTTGATCGTCCAGGTCGTCTCTGGGGAGTTCCCGTCGTAGTTGCCGGACGTGAGCGCGATGCTCATCACGACGGACTTGTTCGACGGGCTCCCGGAGTAGCGGCCGGGCGCGAGGTTCTGCAGCCCGATGACCATGTGGCCGAGCGTCTCGTTGTTGCCGGTGGCCTTCCCCTGGACGACCCAGAGCCCAATCTGGTCCTTGTAGATCGGCGCCGTCTGGTCGACGAACACGATGCTTAGCCGCTTGCCGCTGGTCTCGTTGAGGAAGTTCACGGTGACGCCGGAGCCGTTGTCCCAGGTGGGGACCTTCTCCTTGATGCGCTGGACGTTCTCCTCGAACGAGTAGAACTCGGAGCTGCCGCCGCCGCCGCTGCTGCCACTGCCCGCCGTGGGCTGCCCCCCGGACGACGGCGCCGGGCCCAGCGTGTTCTGTTGCCCGCCGGGCGGCGGCTGGCCGCCCCCGCCGGTGTCCGCGCCGCGGAGCAGATCCTGCACCATCTGATCGGTGCTCTGGCCGCCGGGCGAGCCGCCGCCTCCGCCGCAATGCACCGACAGGGCCGCGAGGAGCCCCAGGGCGACCCCGTAGGCCGATTTCGAGAGGGTGATGCCTCGGACGCTCATCATGTTCAGGACCTTCCGTTGGGTTGGACGAGTCTAGCCCCCTAAACGATACACGTCCGCCAGATCAGCTCGCAAGGGGGGCTCGTCGTGGGGGCCGCGCTCCGGTGCCGGACATGAGCCCGGCGCGTCGGCGCCGGACGTGTGCGCGGCGCTCCCAGCCGGCGGCAGGATCGGTGCGCCGGCGCGGAGCGCGCAAACTTCGCGCCCGCCCGGCGCCAGGAGGCGCTGCAGGAGGCGCTGCAGGAGGCGCTGCAGGAGGCGCTGCAGGAGGCGCTGCAGGAGGCGCCGCAGGAGGCTGGGCGGCCGAGGGGACGCGCTCGATCGGGCCGATGGCGCGACGCCCGCCGCCGGGGACACGTGGCCTTGGGGGCGCGGCTGGACATTCTGCCGAGCGCGGAGTGAAATGCGAAGCTAGGAGCCACAACATGTTCTACCCGCTACGCAAGCTCGCGCTTGGGGTGGCCTCGCTCGCGGCGGTCGTCGCGTGCGGCAACGCCATGATCCCCGACACCGATGACTTCGTGGACGACACCGACCCGCAGCGCGCGCGGGTCACCGTGGCGAAGAACAAGTCGAAGCCGCTCATCGTCGACTGGACGCCGGAGAACCGGTCCGACTTGGAGGTGCGAGCCTCGAAGGGCCCCGCCGTCGTGCGGTTCGACGAGCGCACCTTCGAGCTCCTGCCCGACTGTCACGCGGACGGCGTGTACGAGTACCACGGGTTCACCCCCCAGGAGGAGCTGATCACGCTCCGGTCGAAGGCGGAGCTGCACGCGAACCTGCCGGCCGGTGCCTTCGAGCTCGAGGGCCGCCTCGAGCAGTCCGGCGGATTGACGGTCGCGATCCGGATGGTGGGCAAGCACGAGCTGGACCGCGTGTCGGTGCGCCGTGATCAGCTCCGCGGCCGCTGCGAGGGCGCGACGCACGTCGTCCGCGGCATGACCGTCGGCGCGTTCCGCTTCATGTCGGGCCGGGTGCGGAAGGGTCAGGCCTCGGCCAGCGTGTTCGGCCGTGGCGGCGAGGTCGCCGCCGAGGGGAGCCGCGAGTTGCTCCGCTCCGCGGGCGACTTCGTCGAGTGCGACAAGGCCGATCCGGACGCGCCGAAGGCGCCGTCTCGATGTCGCGCCGTGCTGCGCATCGAGATCGTCCCGCTCGACGGCGAGGAGCCGGCGCCGCAGCCCGCGGCGACCGCGCAGGGGCCGCTCGCGCCGCCGAAGCAGGACATCCCCGACTGTGGCGAGGGGCTCCGGTGGGACGGCAACAGCTGCGTGACCATGAGGCGAGTGGAGCACGAGGCGAGGAAGGCGGTCGATCGCGCGAAAGACGAAGCGAGCGCCGTCGTCGCGCGCGGCTTCGTCTGCAAGGTCGACCCGAACGACGCGACCGAGTGCCTGAACCAGTGCAAGATCGGCAACATGGAGAGCTGCGTGTACGTCGGCTGGTACTTCGCGCTCGGCTCGGGTGGCCTCGCGAAGGACGAGGCCAAGGCGGTGAAGATGTGGCTCATCGGCTGCAACGCCAAGGTCGCCAAGGCGTGCACGGCGCTCAGCACCTTCTTCGTGAACCGCCAGGAGTGGGTGAAGGCGCTGGCGTTCGGGGGCAAGGGGTGCGTCGCGGGGGATCCCGCAGCCTGCACTCGCCTGGGGGTGCTCGCCTACAACGGCCAGGGGACACGGCAGAACCGGCCGACGGCGTTCAAGTTCTGGCTCCGTGCGTGCGTGATGCGCGACGTTCAGGCCTGCGCCTACGCCGGGGTCATGCTCATGAACGGCATCGAGGGCGCGCCGCGCAGCCAGATCGCGGCCTGCCGCCTCTACGCGCGCGCCTGCTCCGGCGCCGGTCAGGCGGGGTGCCCCGCGCTCGCCGAGGCGATGCAGGTCGTGGCCGGGCAGCAGCTGGACGCCGCGGCGGCCCTTCAGGGCTACCGGAGCGCGTGCGCGAGCGGCGTGCGGACGAGCGAGCTCGCCCCGACGCTCGAGGAGCTCGAGGCCGCGGCCGACGATCCCGCTGGCGTCGAGCTCGGTCGCCGGGCCGCCGCCGAGGTCGACGACCTAGAGCTCGACGGCAGCGAGGCGCTCGCCTGCGGCGCCGCGCTCTGAGCGGGATCGGCTCGCCGCTGACGTGACCGCCCCGCTGCCGGACGCGCTCGGCACGTGCGACGCCGTGCGGGAGCGCGCGCTCGCGCTGCTCGAGTGCGCGCGCGTCGGGGTCGACGCGGCGCGCGTGGCGAGCGCCCTCGCGGAGCTGCGGCTGGCCTATCGGCGCAACCCCGCGCTGTTCGAGCCCGACGTGGTGAGCATGCTGCGCCAGGTCGCCGACTCCGCTCGCCCCGCCCCCCCGCTCGCCCAGGGCCCCGACGAGATCCTGACGGGCGTCTTCGGCTTTCCGTCGTTCCGGCCGGGGCAGCGGCCGGTGATCGAGGCGCTGCTCGCCGGT
Source organism: Polyangiaceae bacterium (assembly GCA_020846005.1). Lineage (GTDB taxonomy): Bacteria > Myxococcota_A > Polyangia > Polyangiales > Polyangiaceae > JADLEQ01. The sequence goes on along the minus strand of JADLEQ010000104.1, from coordinate 1,666 downwards.
CGAGACTGCATCGGGGTGCTGCCGACCGGCGCCGGAAAGTCGCTCACCTACCAGATCCCGGCGCGCCTGCTCGGGGGCACGACGCTGGTCGTCTCGCCGCTCATCGCGCTGATGAAGGACCAGGTCGACAACGCCGCCGCCGCCGGCCTGCGCGCCGTCTACCTGAACTCGAGCCTGTCGCTCGAGGAGCGCCGGGCCTGCGCGCGGCAGATCGAGCGCGGCGAGGTCGAGCTCGTGTACGCGGCCCCCGAGGGGCTGCAGGCGGCGGCCGGCGCGGCGCTCGCCCGTGCGCGCTTGCGCCTCATCGCCGTGGACGAGGCGCACTGCATCTCCCAGTGGGGGCACGACTTCCGCCCGGCGTACCGCACGCTCGCCGGGTTGAAGCACCGGTTCCCGGGTGTGCCCGTGCTCGCGCTGACCGCGACGGCGACCCCGGCGGTCATCCAGGACGTGGCCGAGCAGCTCGCGATGCGCGACCCGGTCGTGCTGCGCGGCTCGTTCTTTCGCAGGAACCTCCGCCTCCACGCGCGACGCAAGGGGGACGGTCGCGGGAGCGTTCGAGAGCTGATCGCCAGGTTCGTGCTCTCGCGGGCAGGCCAGAGCGGGATCGTCTACTGCCTCTCCCGTCGCGCGACGGAGAGCACGGCCGAGTACCTGCGGGGACGTGGGATTCGGGCGCTCGCGTACCACGCGGGCATGGAGCCGGCGGAGCGGACTCGAGTTCAGGACGCGTTCAAGCGCGATCGCGCGGACGTGGTGGTCGCCACGATCGCGTTCGGGATGGGGATCGACAAGCCGGACGTGCGGTTCGTCGTGCACCGCGATCTCCCGCGATCGCTCGAGGGCTACTACCAGGAGGTGGGGCGCGCCGGCCGCGACGGTCAGGCGAGCGACTGCCTGCTGTTCTACTCCTGGGCGGACGTGCTCGCGTTCGATCGACTGGAGAGCGAAGCCGCGGCCGAGATCGTCGAGCGCCAGCGCCGGCAGGTCCGCGCGATGTACGAGTTCGCGGAGCGGCGCTCGTGCCGCCACGCTGCGCTGGTCGGTCACTTCGAGGAGCGGATCGAGCCGTGCGGGGACGCCTGCGACGTGTGCCTCGCGGTCGACGTGCTCGCAGGTGCGCCGACGCCGGGACGGACCCGAGCCGCCGCGCCGGTCGGCTCGGCCCCGCGCGCGTCCGATCCGCTCTTCGAGCGGCTCCGCGCGCGGCGTCGCGAGCTGGCCGAGGCGCGCGGGCTGCCCGCGTACGTCGTCGCCACGGACGCGACGCTCCGCGCCATGGCGGAGCGTCGCCCGCGCTCCCTCGACGAGCTGCGGAGCGTGCCGGGTGTCGGCCCGGCGCGGCTCGTCGCCTACGGCGAGGCGTTCCTCGAGGCGTTGGGCGGCGCGAGCGACCCCTGACGCATCACCGCCCCGACCACACCAGCCACGGCTCGCGCGTCCAGCGGTCGCCCGCGTCACGTACGGCACCCGCGAAGCGCGCGGAGGTGTCGAAGAAGCCGTCCTCGGGCGGCGCCGCGGCGTCCGCGACCAGCGCCTCGTGTTAGCGCGCCTTCTCGTTGCTCGTGATCGAGCGTGCGCGTGACCGGCTCCACGAGGTCCATCGCGGGGGTGCGCGTCAGCAGATCCGGGCGTTGATGTCGAGGCTTTTGGACGGGGCGGGCGT
>JADLEQ010000103.1 GCA_020846005.1 Polyangiaceae bacterium | reverse complement strand
GGCGGCGGCGGTACGGCCGGCAGCAGCGGCGCGGCGGGTGGCGGCGGCGCGGCGGGCGGCGGCGCGGTGGGCGGCGGCGGCGCGGCGGGTGGCGGCGGTGCGGGCGGCGGCGGCGCGGCGGGTGCCAGCGGCGCGGGGGGGGCTGGGGGTACTGGGGGTCCCGGGGTAGGAGGCAGCGCGGGGGCAGGCGGCGCGGGCACCGGCGCCACCGCAGGCGCGGGCGGGGCCTCGACCGGCGGCGCAGCGGGCGCGGGCGGCGCGGGCGGCGCGGGCGGCGCGGGCGGCGCAGCGGGCGCGGGCGGCGCGGGCGGCGCGGGCGGCACCAGCGGCACGGGCGGCGCCAGCGGCACGGGCGGCTCCGGCGGTACGGGGGGCATCCCGTCCTGCAACACGCTCGTGAACGACGGCGGCGACGTCGGCGAGACGGCCGGCAGCGGCTCGCCGCCGGCGATGACGGGCGGCGCGATCACCGACGGAACGTACGTCCTCGTCTCGCGCACCGACTGGTCGGGGACCTGCGGGTGCACCTCGCGGCAGAAGGTCCGGGTGTCCGGCAGCTCGTTCGAGCTGATCACCCGGACGGACGACTCCCCCGACGTGACCATCGCGGCGACGTTCTCCGTCGCTGGCAACGCCTTCACGTGGACGGTCTCGTGCCCCAGCGCCCAGGTGCGGACGGGGCTCTACTCCGCGACCAGCACGCAGCTCGAGCTCTTCGACCCGGCGGACAACGCCCTCCACGTCTACGTCCGCCAGTGAAGCGCGGCGCGGTCGGCCGTCGCCCCGTCGCGGTCTGGCTCCTCCTGGCGGCGCTGGGTTGGGGGTGCTCGGCCGACGACCCCGCGCGCCCCGCCGAGCCCTCGCTCGCCACGCCCGGCTCCTACATCGCTCTCCGCGAGGCGGATGAGGCGCTCCGACTGTACCGCCTCCGCGACCGGGGGCTCTTCGGCGGGACGTACCTCCTCCTGACGGATCAGTACGCGGAGCGCGCGGGCTCCGTCGCCGAGGCGCGCTCGATCGCGGTTGGGGGGGAGCTGTCCGTGGTCGATGTCGGGCTGGTCGTGCCCGAGGAGTACTTCACCGCTCGGGAGCACCACGTCGTGTGGTGGCGCTCGCTCGCCCCGGGCGACGGCTTCCGGTGAGCACCGCGAAGCGCCGCGGGCGCGCCTTCATCGCGCTGGTCGGCGGCTACGCCGCGCTGCTCGGGTGCTCGCGCGAGGTGGAGCTGGCGCACGACACCCCGCCGGGCCTCGGGGCCACCACACCGCCCCCTCCCGAGGGAGGGATCCCTTTCGCCGACGGCGCGGTCCCGGCGACGGACGCGGGGTGCGCGGAGCGCCCCGAGGAGCCCGAATGCGTCGGCGCGAACGACTTCCAGTGCGGGTTCGGGCCGTTCTTCCGGCAGGTGGTGGCCGAGTGCCACCAGGAGAGCGCCTGCGCACCGCGCGGCTGGATCGCCGGCGCGATCCGCTCGGACGGCTGCCTCGCGGAGCTCGGGATGACGGAGCCGGAGACGCGGCTGCTCACCTGCGTCGCGGATCGGTTCGCGTCGCTCCGCTGCCCATGTCGGGACGTGGTCGAGGAACTCTACCTCGGGATCGGGAGCGGGACGTGCCTCGAACCGTGAGGACGACCCGCAGGGCCGCCCGCCACGGCGTCGCGCTCGGCGCCGCGCTCGCGACGCTCTCCGCGGCGGCAGCCCGCGCCGGGGCCGCCGGCCCGGTCGCCCACGACGAGCGCCCGCCGGCGGGCGACGCCGCCACCCTCGTCGACGGGGCCGACGCGAGAGGAGACGGCCGCCTGCGCGTCGCGGCCGCGCTGGTGCATCTGGCCCGGCCCGTCGTGCTCGTGGCGCCCACGCAGCGCATCGACCGCGTCGTGGAGAGCCGGACGGAGTGGCACGCGGGCGCGTCGCTCGCGCTCGATGATCGCTGGCTGGGGTGGGCGGATGTCGCGCTCGAGACGACGCGCCCCGGCGAGGGCGTCCCGCCGGGCGCCGGCCTCGAGCCGGCCCGCGGCGGGACGCACGCTGGGGACGCCACGCTCGGCGTCCGCGGGCGACTGTTCGGGGATCCCCGCTCGCTCGCCGTGGCGCTGCGCGGCTCCCTGACGCTGCCCACCGGGTCGCGCGCGAGCTACGCGAGCTCCGGCCGAACACGCGGCGCGGCGGGCGTGACCGTCGGCGCGGCCTCGGTGACGACGGCGTGGGGAGCGGAGCTCCGCTACGACGCGCGCCCGAGCTTCGTCGTCGCGGGCGTCGAGCCCTACCGCACGGGCGACTCGCTGCGCGCGGGCGTCGCTTGGCAGCGCACGGCCGACGCGAGCGCGCGCTGGTTCGTCGGACCGGAGCTGCGGGGGTCGACGGTGGTCGCCGACGGGGCCCGCTGGATGGATCCGCAGAGCTCGAGCGTGGACGCGGTAGTGACGCTGCGGTGGCTGGTCCCCGGCCCCCCGGTCGTGCTGTCGGCGAGCGCCGGACCGAGCGTCGGGCGCTGGGTGGGGACGCCGTCGTTCCGCGTCGTGCTCGTGGCGGCGTGGTCGCCGGAGGGTACCCCGCCACCGGTGGATCGGGACGAGGACGCGATCCCCGACGCGGTCGACGCGTGCGTCGACCTGCCGGGGGAGCGGGCGGCGGACCCGCTGATGCACGGGTGCCCACCGCCGCCGGCCGACCGCGACGGCGACGCGATCGCCGACGCTCGCGACGCGTGCCCGGACGCGGCCGGGGAGCCGGCGCGGGATCGCCGCCGGCACGGCTGCCCCGCGCCGCCACCCGGCGCCGCGCCCCCGCCGCCTCCCCCCCCTCCGGCGCCACGGCCTCCCCCCGCACAGCTCGTCGATCGCAGGATCGTGATCGGCGAGCGGGTCGAGTTCGAGAGGGACAGCGCCGTCCTGCTCCCCGCGAGCGAGCCCGTGCTGGCGGCGGTCGCGCGCGTCCTCGAGGAGCACGCCGAGATCGAGCGGCTCACCGTCGAGGGGCACACCGACGACACCGGATCGCCCGCGCACAACCTCGAGCTGTCGCTGGCCCGGGCGCGCGCGGTCGTGGCCTGGCTCGCAGCGCACGGGGTCGCCGCCGAGCGCCTGGTCGCGGCCGGGCGAGGCGCCGAGCGCCCGCTCGCGCGCGGCGACGCCGAGGCGGACCGCCAACGTAACCGCCGCGTCGAGTTCCGCGTCGCCCGGCTGCGCGGCGCAGCGGAGGCGCCGCCGCCATGAGCCGCCGCCTCGCCCTGGGCGTCGCCGCCGCGTGCCTCGTCACCTCCCTGCCCGGGGCGGGCCTCGGCGCCTCGCGCGAGGTCGAACACCTGCCGGTGCCGTCGCGTGAGGTCACGCAAGGTATCCTGACGCCGGTCCCCATCGAGCTGCGACTCCCGGACGAGCTGCCCGCGCGGCGGGTCCTCGCCCACTACAAGGTGTGGGGAGAGCGCGAGTGGACCACGATCGAGCTTCGCCGACGAGGCGCCGCGTGGAGCGGCGCGGTGCCCTGCCTCGAGGTGAGCACGATCACGGGGGATCTCGTGTACTACGTGCGCATCCACGACCGCGAAGGCGGCGTGATCGGGTTCAGCGGGTCGAGGCACCGGCCCCATCGGGTGAAGATCGTCTACTCGGCGCCACCGCCGGGCCGCGGCGCACCCGCGCGTTGCCCCGATCCCGCCGACTGCCCCGCAGGACTCCCCGGGTGCCCGAGCGAGGCCGTGCTCCATGTCCCGTGCGACGACGACGCGGACTGCGAGGCGGGCCTGGTGTGCGGCTGGGAGGGCTACTGCACCGACGAGCGGCCCCCGCTCGACTGGGTGAGCGTCGCGGCATCGCAGAGCCTCGGGATCGTCGACGCCCGCGGCGCCTGCTCCCTCGCCTCGCAGGAGCGCGAGGCCTGGGCGTGCTTCCGTGCGGACGGCGCGCAGTACCTCGGCACGCCCGCGCCGACCGGCGAGCGGGCGCAGGCCGCGCTCGGGCCGACTCGGCTGGTCGCCGGCTACGAGCGCGTCACGTCGCCGGGCACGAGCCTCGGCGTCCGCGCGGGGTTCGCGGTGCGCGGCGAGGGGCGGGCCGCGGCGGCGCAGGTGGGCTACGTGCCGTGGTCGCTCGAGGCCCGGGGGAGCTGGTACCCGGGTCGGGATCCCTTCCTGACACGCCTCGTGCGCCCCTACGTCTTCACCGCGCTCGGCCTCGCGATGCACGACCTCGAGACGACGGTGCGCATCCGGGAGGACCCGCGCGGCGTCGCCCGCCAGCGTGGCAACGCGCTCGAGCAGCGCGTCACGGCGTGGAAGCGCGCGGGGGACGCCTCCGTCGCAGCGGGCGCCGGGCTCTTCCTCGGCTGGAGCGAGCGGGCCGGCCTCGAGCTCGAGGCGAGTGTGGCCGAGGCGTTCCCCAGCGCCGCGACCCTCGTCGACGCCCGGCTCGGCGTGCGCGCGGCGTGGTGAACCGACCCGGGCTCGCGCGATCGCGGCCTGCTACTTCGTGAGCGTCTTCTCCCAGAGCACGTCGCCCGAGGAGTCGATGAACTGCCAGAAGAGCTGGTTGCCCGTGAACTCCAGGTACGCGAGCCCCTCGATTGCCTCGGTGTAGAAGAGCTGCTTCGAGACCGTGCTCGCGGCGGAGGAGCGCACCTTGGCGCCCGCGCCGCTGATCGCGTACCAGAGGTTGGGGCACGCCGGGTTCATCCCGCGATCGATGAATTCCATGTTGTGGTCGTGGCCCGAGAGGTACATGTCGGCGCTGCACGAGATGGTGTCGATCAGCGAGAACATCCCGGCACTTCCCAGGATGGGGTTGTCCCAGAACACGCCGTGATCGCCCGAGGTGAAGCGCGGGTGGTGGCCGTAGACGATCTTCCAGGTAGCGTTCGACGCGGTGACGCGCGCGCGCATGTCGTTCTTCTGCGTGGCGGAGTAATCCTGCGAGTCGATGCTGAAGAAGTGCACGGGCCCGATCCGCACGTCGTAGTAGGCGTCGTACATCACCCACTTGTCGCTCGGCCGCGTGCCGGGCCCGGTGCCGACGGGGAGCGTGGTGTAGTCGATCTGCGCTTGGCGGTTCCCCGTGCTCGTGAGCCCGTAGTCGTGATTCCCGAGCGTCGCGTAGAACTTCAGGCCGTTCAGGTGGGTGCGATCGTAGACCTGCTCGAACTTCGGGCCCCACTGCGCGTCCGAGGTGCTCTGCACGCCGTAGTCGTAGAAATTATCGCCGAGGAGGAGCACGGCGTCGCAGCCGCCGACGGCCGCGCACTTCTCGCTCATGCGATCCGCCACGAGGTTCTGCTCGGAATTGCCCTCGCCCGTGTCGCCGATCGCGATGACGCGCACGACCTGGCTGCCGGCGCCGCCGGAGCCCGCGCTGCCCCCGGAGCCCGACGCGCCGCCGGAGCCGGCGCTGCCCCCCGAACCCGACGCGCCGCCGGAGCCAGACGCGCCGCTCGCGCCACCCGTCCCGCCCGCGCTGCCGCCGCTCCCCGCGGCGCCGCCCGTCGCGCTGCCCCCGGCTCCCGCGCCGCCCGTGGCCGCGCCGCCCGTGCCGGCCCCGCCGGCCCCGGCAGCGGCCGCGCCGCCGCCGACGCCACCGCCCGACGACCCGCTCGCGCCGCCGCCGACGCCACCGCCCGACGACCCGCTCGCGCCGCCGCCGACGCCACCGCCCGACGACCCGCTCGCGCCGCCGCTCGACGACCCGCTCGCGCCGCCGGTCGAGCCTACGTCATCGCCGCCGCCGCCACACGCCAGCGCGAGCGCAGCTCCCATCGTCCACACGACCCGAGCCGTCAGCAAGCGCACCTGCATGCGGCCGAGGATAGCAGCCGGCCGGCCGTTGGGAAGCCGGATCCCGCGACGGCGCGGCGGTGTCGTCCCGGGGATGCGCCGTCCCCGCGCGGTCGCTCCGGGCCCGGACCGTGGCGCGCTGGACAGCGGGCCAGGCGCTCGTCAGAGTGGGCGCCATGACTTCACGCTCCGGTTGGTGGTCGGCAGCGGCGCTCGCGGCTGCGCTCGGCGCGGGCTCGGCGTGCAGCGGGAATTCGTCCTCGTCCGGAGGCGGCGGCCTGGACGGCGGCACGGAGGCCGGCGGGGGCTCCGGCGGCGGGGGCTCCGGCGGCACCAGCGGCGGGTGCGAGCGAGACTCCGACTGCGACGGAACACACTGCCTCCGGGTAGAGTCGCGCTGCGTGGAGTGCCTGGCAGACGACCACTGCCAGGGCGCGATGGCGTGCCGCGATTACGCGTGCGAGCCGCTCACCGCGTGCACGACCTCGCTCGACTGCCAGGCGCCGCTCGTGTGCGACACCGGGATCGGCGTGTGCGTCGAGTGCACGACGAGCGGCGACTGCGCCACGGACGAAGAGTGCGTCCTCGGCAACTGTGAGCCCCACTGCGACTCGGATCTCGACTGCACGCCGTTCGGAAAGCTCTGCAACTTCATCACCGGGGTGTGCGAGGCGCCCGGCACGGGTGGCAGCGGGGGGGGGGGCCCCGGTGGGGGCGGCTCGGGGGGAGGAGGTACCGGCGGCGGCTCGGGCGGCCTCGGCGGGTCCAGCGGCGGCGGGACGGGCGGCGGCGGCGGGACGGGCGGCGGCGGGAACTGCGGCGTGCTGAACTACGTGCTGCTCCTCGATCGCTCGGGCTCGATGCAGGACCAGAGCCGCTGGAGCCTCGTCAGCTCCGCCCTGCAGACGTGGACGACCTCGCCCGCGGCGGCCGGCACGCGGATGGCGCTCCACGAGTTTGCGCGGTACGCGCCGTACGGCGGCCCGTCCACCTGCGCCAGCGACCCGGACTGCGGCGTCTGGGGGCCGTGCCTCCCCGGGTTCAACATCTGCCAGGGGTACTTCGGGACGGACTCGTGCGTCGCGGCGGACTACGAGGCGCCCCTCGTCACGCTGACGGCGTTGCCGAGCCCGGCCGTCGGCCAGTCGATCGGCACGCTGAGCCCCGAGGGCGGCACGCCGACGACGCCCGCGCTCGCAGGCACCATGGCCGCGGCGACCGACGTGGCCACCGCTCGACCGGGCGACACGACGGTCGTCGTGCTCCTGACGGACGGCGAGCCGTCCGGTTGCGTGAACAACACCGTCGAGTCCACTGCGGCGATCGCCCAGCAGGGCTACGACGGCTCGCCCCGCGTCAAGACGTACGTCGTGACGGTCCTCGCGACGATCACGGGCATCGACCAGATCGCAGCGGCGGGCGGGACGGTAGCGGCCCGCTCGGCGTCGACGGAGAGCGGGATCCGCGCCGTCCTCGACGACATCCGCGCGGAGCACCCGTGCCCGTGAGCGCGACCAGCGCGGAGGCCCGCTGCGCGTGAGGCGGTGGGTCGTGCCCGCCGCGGCCGCCCTGGTGCTCTCGTGCGGTCCCCGGTCACCTGCCGCCGCGCCCAGCCCGCCGCCGAGCGCCGCTCCGTGTCCCGCGGTGCCCCCCGCGGCGGCGGCGGTCGCAGCGCGGAGCGACGAGGCCGCGGCGCCCGAGCCCGCCGCGGCGCCCGCGGACGCCGAGCCCCACGACGACGTGGACGACCTGGAGGCGGACGACGACCCCGCGGCCGCGCCCGCCGCCGCAGCGCCCGCGGCGCACCCGCTCGACGGCTGGTCCGACGAGCGCATCGCCGCCGCGCTCGCGTCGGATCCGGCGTCGCTCGGCGCGATGTCGCTCGGGCGGCCGAACGCGGGAGCGCTCCGCAACGGCGTGCAGCTCCCGCGCGACGATCCGCGGCTCACGCTCGCCGATCCTGCGCGCACCTGGGGCACCGGCGAGACGATCGCCGCGCTCCTGCTCGCGGTCGGCGAGGTGCACCGGCAGTACCCGGGCGCGCCGCCGCTCCACGTGGGGCACGTGAGCGCGCGGGAGGGCGGGCCGCTCCGGCCTCACAAGAGCCACCAGTCGGGGCGCGACGTGGATCTCGGCTTCTACTACGTGGACGGCTCGCGCTGGTACTCGAGGGCGACGGCAGAGAACCTGGACCGCGCGCGCACGTGGGCGCTCCTCCGCGCGCTCATCGTCGGCAGCGACGTCGAGCTGGTGCTGGTCGACCACTCCATCCAGCGACTGCTCGAGCAGCACGCCCGCGAGAGCGGAGAGGACTCCGCGTGGATCGAGGATCTGTTCCGCGGGACGCCGGGCGTGCGCCCGCCGCTCTTCCGGCACGTGGCCGGGCACGCCGGCCACCTGCACGTGCGCTTCTACAGCCCGGAGGCGCGCGAGACGGCGCGACGGGTGACGCCCCACCTGCGGCGCGCGGGGGCGCTCCCGCCGACGCGCCATGTCGTGCTCCACCGCGCGCGCGCCGGCGACACGCTCCAGCGCCTCGCGAAGCGCTACGGCACGACCATGGCCGCGATCCGGGGCGAGAACCGGCTCCGCGGGGCGAAGCTGGTCGCCGGGCACACCTACCGCATCCCGCGCGACGGCCCGCCGCCTGCGCCGGACGCGGCGCCGGATCGACCGGTGCGTGTCCCGCCGCGCAGGACGCCGCCCAGCGCCCCGTAGCGGCAGAGCACGCGCTGGAGCGCCACGGCGCGGAGCGGCTTCGCCCCGCGCCGCGGGCGGCCCACCCGGAGGGGACCCAGGAGGACTAGAAGGAGGCGGCCAGCGGGTAGAGGCGGAACGACTGCCTGCGCTCGATGAAGGCGGAGCAGACGAGCCGCCCGCCGCCGAGGCTCTCGACCTGCAGCTCGCCGTCGACGTTCTGCGTGTGGGTGAAGAGGTAGCTCGCGCGCGGCGCGATCTGGGGGATCTGCGCGAGGACGGCGCCGTCCGTCAGGTTCTTGATCATCACCTGCGTGGCCGTCTCGATCGCCGTGAGACACAGCCGCACGACCTGCGTGCTCGGGGGAGTCACCGCGAGGAGGGGGATGCGGAAATCGGTGCCCATGAAGTGCTGGCTGGTGACCGGCGCCGTGATCGACGGCGAGCCGAGCGCGACATAGGCGACGAAGGCGTCGGTCGACGGCTGCGGCGGGTCCCCAGCGTCCTTGACGGAGCGGATGCGGATCGCGCCGAACTTGTCGTTCATGAACTGGGCGGGCGGGATGGTGATGCGCCGCGCGGCGCCGCCCCCGACGTCCCAGAGCGGCCCGGTGGGCGACGGCACGCGGAACATCGCGCTCCCATCGCCGGGGATCACCTCGACCAGCAGCTGGATCGGGTACCGGTCGGCGCCGATCACGACGTTCACGGCGTTGGAGTCGATCACGTTGAAGATGACCTCGGTCGTCAGCATGTGGGCTTCCCTTCCCTTCGGAGCCGGCGCCAAGCCGGGCTCGGTGTGCGGACGTGCCTAGCGCAGTTCGATGGCGGGCGCTCGGAAATCGGCCGGAGCCCCCGCCCCGGGAGGGCATGGTCCGATCCGGGGCTCCGTTCTGCCGGATCCGGCCTCAGAGCTGGACGAGGAGGGGGCGGCCCCACGCGACGAGCAGCGCCCACCGCGTCCCGCCTACGACGGTCTCGGTCACCACGGCGTCATCGAACGTGACCGTCAAGCGACCCGGGATCTCCGCCAGCGACTGGGTGTCGAAGAGCGCCAGCTCGAGCTGCGTCCCGGAGCTCCCCACCGAGGCGAGGAGTCGCCCAGCGCTGAGCGCGACGGCCCGCGGGTTGGTGGTCGTGGTCCCGAGGAGGAGCAGATCGACCTGGCACGCGCCGCTCAGCCGCGCCACACGCGCCGACCACGCCCCGGAGGCGCCTTCCAGCCACGCGACGCGGTCGCCGGCGACGGCGAGCCCGTAGTCCGCGGAGGTCGGGGAGCAGGAGCTGCCGCTCCAGCTGCCGTCGACGTTCCATACGTCCCAACCGCCGCCGTTGGCGCGCTTGAACGCGAAGCGCGCGCCGTCGCCGACCAGCCCGCGGATCTCGCCCGGCGCGGGGTAGGGCGAGGGCGTGGAGGAGGCATCGGGGAGCGCGCGGGCGGGCGCGGCGCTGTCGCCGATCACCAGCCGGGAGTCGCCCCACGCCAGCGAGTACGTGGAGGCCGACGTCGAGCTCCCGGTGGCGACCGGCGAGCCGATCGCGGCCCCCGCCGTGGTGATGCGGTGCACCAGGTGGTCGGCGACGTAGTAGAGGCCGGCCGGGCCCGCGGCGAACGCGCGCTCGGCGATCGTCGTCCCGGCGGGGAGCGGGACCGGAGACGCGAGCGTCGGCGACATGCCGCCGAGATCCAGGCGATGGAAGCGCTTGTTCCCGGGCTCGAGGAGGTAGAACGACTGCGTCGCGTCGTGCCACGCCGCGGCGCGGATCCCCGCCGGCATCGAGGTGTACGGCAGCGGCGCGTGGAGCTGGTTCGCGACGCCCAACGTGACGCGCGTGGTCGACGCGCACGCGCTGTCGAGCGCCCAGGTGAGCGTCACGTCGAAGGTCCCGCCGCCGGGCGCGGCGTCGTACGGGACGGACACCGCCGGCCGGACGACGAGGGTCGTCGCCGTGGACGGGACCGACGGCACCGCCACCCACGCCGGCGCTCCGATCGCGCTCACCGACCACTGGCTCGTCGCGGCTCCGCCGAGGTCGAGCGCGAGCGTGACCTCGGCCTGCGCGGCGAGCTGCCCCTCCGTGACCTGCCAGGTGGCGGTCGCGGCGGTGAGCCCGGGCCCCGGGCACGTCGATGCATCGGCGGACGTGCCGCCGGAACCGGACGTGCCGCCGGAACCGGACGCGCCGCCGGAACCGGACGTGCCGCCGGAACCGGACGCGCCGCCGGAACCGGACGCGCCGCCGGAACCGGACGCGCCGCCGGAACCGGACGCGCCGCCGGAGCCTGCCGTACCGCCGGAGCCTGCCGTACCGCCGGAGCCTGCCGCACCGCCGGAGCCTGCCGCACCGCCGGAGCCCGCCGCACCGCCGGAGCCCGCCGCACCGCCGGAGCCCGCCGTACCGCCGGAGCCTGCCGTACCGCCGGAGCCCGCCGCACCGCCGGACGCCGCCGTACCGCCGGAACCGGACGCGCCGCCGGCGCCCGCCGTACCGCCGGACGCCGCCGCACCGCCGGAGCCTGCCGCGCCGCCGGCGCCGCCGGCGTCCCCGCCACCCGACCCGCCCGCGTCCTCCCCGCCGATCACCGTCGTCGAGGAGCAGGCGGCGACGACCGCCGCGACCGCCATCACCCCTGCGTGGCTCGCCCACGCCCGTCGCACGCTGCGTTGCATCATCCTTGCCTCGGCTCCGCCGCCCCGAGGCTAACACGTCGCCGCCGCGAGCGGGTCCGCGCGCGGCGTCGCCGCCGAGTGGGCGCGCGGCGCGGGTTCGGGGCAGACTCGTGTCGGAGCGATCGTCGCCAATGAAGTGCCCGAAGTGCGTCTCGTCGATGGAAACGGTGATGCACGGCGTCCACCGCTGCGGGACGTGCCGTGGGCTCCTGCTCGACCCGCTCGCGCGCGAGCGCCTGCTGGAGACGGACGGCGCAGAGTCCCTGGACGCCGGCACCGACAGCGTGGGCAAGCGCTGGGACGTGGTCGACGCGGTGGTGTGCCCGCGCTGCAACGTGCGCATGGTGCGGCTCGTCGACGCGAGGGGGCCCGACGTCCACTTCGAGCAGTGCGCGGACTGCGGGAGCTCGTTCCTCGACGCGGGGGAGCTCCGTCGGCTCCGGCGCGCGCGCTCGGGAGGCTTCTGGCGGCGGCTGCTCGGCTAGGCCGCGCCGCGCGCGGGCGGATCGGCGAGGCGCGGCGCCGGTCCGCTCAGTACCAGATGGCGCCGATCCCGGCCGAGACGATCCACGGGTGCTCCTCCGTCACGCGCGGCAGCACGTACGCCGTGAGCCGGATGGCAGCGTCGGAGCGCGAGGTGTCGTCGGAGGCCTCGAGGGCGACGATGTCGAGCCAGCCACCGAAGCCGGCAAAGTTGAAGCGCCCCGCCCCGACGTCCGCGCCGATCTCCAGCGTATACGTGTAGGTGGGGACGTACATGAGCCCGACGATCACGCCCCGCCAGATCGTCTCCGTGCGGTAGCGCCCGAAGCCGACGCCGAGCCCGACCTCGAGGGGGACGTTGGTGACGAAGAGCGCCTTGCTCTCCTCCTGCTTCGTCTTCCCGATCACCGCGCCGTTCGGGTCGTAGGCGAACTTGTACTCGCTCGGGCGCCTGTGGAAGAGCACGTTGGCGTCGGCGCCCGCGTTCACGCGAAACGCGGCGAAGGAGCCGGACTTGGTCGTCGGATCGGGGAGCGAGAGGTACATCACGCCGACGCGCACGCCCAGCCCGCCGCCGATCCCGTTGGCAGGCCCGATGCCGTCGTAGCGCTGCTGCGAGAGCCGCTCCGTGTCGCTGAACTCCCACTCGGGATCGTGGTGCGCCGTCGCGACCACCAACGCCCCGAGGCTCGGCCGGAGCCCTCCCCGCCCTTCCCAACGCGGGCCGAGCGCCAGCTCCGGTCGCTCCTCCTCCAGCGCCCCCTCGCTGCGAGACGCGCGGGCCCCGCCCGGCGGCTCGCGCGACTCCGGCTCCGGCGCCGGCTCCTCTCCGCGCGGGGGACGCGCGCTCGGCGCTGGCTCGGGGCGAGCCGGCTCGGCGCGGGCCGGCTCGCGGCGGGCGGGCGCCTCGGCGGGCGCGACCAGGTCGAGCAGCTCCGCCACCATCGCCTGCACGGGCTTCGCGTCGCCTCCCGAGACGGCGACCACGCGCGACTCGTCGCCTCGAGGCCCGGAGGCCGAGACGCGCACGCCGACCTCGCCGCCTCGCTCCCACTCGCGCGAGAGGCGCACCAGCACCGCGGCGCCCAGCGCCTGACGGAGCTTCGACAGCCGGGCGGGATCGGCCGTGATCTTCGCGTCCTCTACCGCGCCGCTCGAGGTCGCCGCCGCCATCACGTCGGCCTTCGGATCGGGCGTCATGCCCCGCCCTCGGAGCAGCTCGTAGACCGCCGCCCGCAGCTTCGCGTTCTCCGTGGCGTCGGGCAGCGCGTCCGAGACCACGACGGCGCGGGAGGCGGCGCTCGGCTCGGCTCCTTCGGCCCGGGCCCCGCCAGCGGCGACCGCCGCCGCGCTGCAGCCCACCACGATCGCCACGACCACCTGCTTCCACCGAGCCATGGGAGGGATGGTGCCACCCCAGCCCCCGCCCGCGAAATTCCGACCTCGCCAGTCACTGACTGCACGAAACTGGACAGACTTTCAGTGTACGGGATACGAGCGGCGCATGACGACCACCCACCCCGACGTTCTGCTCCTCCAGGCCCTGTACAGCGCGCTCGCCCGCGGCCTCCGGCCGGATCTGGCGGCGCTCGCCGAGGCCGCCGGCGTGTCCACCCCGCGGGTCCGGCTGGCGCTCGCCCGGCTGCGGGCGCGGGGGCTGGTCCAGCCCTCCACGCTCGGCCTGACGTTCCCGGGGCTGGCGGCGGCCGCGATCCTGCGCCCCCGCGCGGGGCGGCGGGTCCCCCGGCCGCGCGCGCGCCCGGGGGCCCTCCGCCTGGCCGCCTGAGCGCCCCGCGCCCGGCGCCGCCGGGCGCGGCTCACGAGACCTCTCGTGGTATCCCCGCACGCGCGGCGCTGCCGCGGCCGGGGATCCGAGCATGAACGACACCGCACCGCCCGAAGGCACCGCACCGCCCGACGACTCCGCGACGCTGGCCCTGTACGGCGCGCACTACCGCGCCTCCGGCGAGCGCGCGGTCGTCGCGGCGCCGCCGTCCCACTCGTACCACTTCACCACCTACCTCGGGGAGTATGCGGTCACGGTCGAGGCCGGCGACTGCTGCTACTTCCTCGAGACGGGCGCGCGAGGCCGACCCGTGGCGCGGCGCGTGCGGGGCCCGGCGACCGTGCAATCGCTCCGGTGGGCGACCATCGTGCGGGGGTTCACGCCGCCGGACGCCAGCATCGACCTGGATGGCGGGACGGTGCTCCCCTACGTGAACGGCTGCTCGACGAAGCAGCTCTTCCCGCCGCCGCGCCCCGGCGACCCGACGCTCCAGTATCTCCTCATCCCGCCGTGCTCGGCGGAGCAGGCGCACCACATCCACGCCACCGTGCGCGTGGTCTACGTGCTCGAGGGGCGCGGCGTCAGCGTCGTCGGGATGGAGCGCAAGCGCGCGAAGCGGGTGCTGGAGCCCGGGATGCTGGTGGTGCTCGACCCGATGTGCCCGCACCACTTCGAGACGCCGCAGGGCGAGTGGCTCCACGTCGTCCCGCTGCACGTGTGGTCGTCGACCCCGCACGAGCCGGTGCACCCGATGTCGGTGGGCACGCACCTCATGAATCAGGGGGGCTGAGTGGGCGATCCGGAGGGCCAGCGCCTCCGCGCGCTGATCGTCGGCACGGGCGCGGTCGGCGGCTGGTTCGGCGGGCGGCTCGCGCTCGCCGGCCACGACGTGACCGTCGTCGCGCGGGGCGCGAACGCCGCAGCGATCGAGGGGGGCGGGCTCCGGCTCGTACAGGGGGAGCGCGTCGAGATCGCGAGGCCGCGCGTCGTGCGCGACACGCGCGAGGCCCGCGGGCTCGGGGCGGACGTGGCGTGGATCTGCGTGAAGGCGTGGCAGCTCGGCGAGGTCGCCGAGGCGACGGGCGAGGCGCTCGCTCCGGGCGGCGTCGCCGTCCCGCTGCTGAACGGGCTCGACTCTGAGCGAGCACTGGCGGGCGCGCTCGGCGCCGCGCGGGTCGTGGGCGGCGTCGCGCAGCTCAACGCCGCGCTCGCGGCGCCGGGTGAGGTCCGCCTGGCGGGCGGCGGCGCCGTCACCTTGGCGCCGCTCCCGGGCGGGCCGCTCGAGCCCGTCCGGGCGCTGGCGGAGCGCGTGAGCGACGCGTTCCCGTGCCACGTCGACGCGGACCTCGATCGGCTCCTCTGGTGGAAGCTGCTGTGGAACGCGCCGTTCAACGCCGTGTGCGCGCTGACGGGCCTCGCCGCAGGGCCCGTCCTCGCGGACCCTGCGCTCGAGCGGCTGGTGCGCGGCGTGATGGGCGAGGTGATCGCCGTCGCGGCGGCGGAGGGCGTGTCGCTCGCGACCGACGCGCCGGACGCGATGATCGAGGTGACGCGGGCGGCGCTGGGGGACTCCGAGCCCTCGATGCTGCACGACGTGCGCGCCGGGCGGCGCACCGAGGTCGACGCGCTACAGGGGGCCGTGGTCGCGCGGGGCGCTCGCCACGCGATCCCGACGCCGCTCACCGAGGCGCTGCGGGCGCTGGTCGCGGCGCGCGCCTACGGACCCCCGCCCGGCTGACCCTCACTCCGCGGCGCCGGCCCGCGCGCGCTCACGGACCTGGAAGACGAGCCCGCTCGCGTCCGCCGTGAGCGTGACCCGATCCCCGGCCGAGAGGCCCCCGCCGAGCACCAGCTCAGCCAGCTGAGCCTCGACGAGGCGCGCGATCGTGCGACGCATCGGTCGCGCGCCGAGCGTCGGATCGTACCCGCCGGCGTCGAGCAGGTGCTCGATCGCCGCGGGCTCCGCCTGGAGCGCCACGCTCCGCTCGCGCTCGAGCTGGCGGGAGAGCGAAGCGATCATACGCCGGGCGACCTCGCGCACCTCGTCGCGGCCGAGCGGCGAGAACACGAGCACCTCGTCGATCCGGTTGTAGAGCTCGGGGGCGAGCGCCTGGCGCGCGCAGGCGATCACCGCGCGCTCGACGTCGACGCGGGGCGGCCCCTCGCTGGCGAAGCCGACCCGCCGGCGCGGCGCGGCCCCCGTCTCCGAGGCCCCGACGTTCGACGTGAGCAGGAGGATGGTGCTGGTGAAGTCGATCGTCCGCCCGCGGCCGTCCGTCATCCGGCCTTCGTCGAACACCGCGAGGAACGCGAGCAGCACGTCAGGGTGCGCCTTCTCGATCTCGTCGAGCAGCACGACCTGGTAGGGGCGCCTGCGCACCGCCTCGGTGAGCTGGCCCCCCGCCTCGTGCCCCACGTACCCGGGAGGCGCGCCGAGCAGCCGGGCCACCGCGTGCGGCTCGCCGTACTCGGACAGATCGATCCGCGTCATGGCCGACTCGTCGCCGAACATCACCTCGGCGATCGCCTTGGCGGTCTCCGTCTTCCCGACGCCGGTCGGGCCGAGGAGGAGGAAGGTCCCGATGGGCCGCCGCGAGCCGAGGCCGGCGGCGTTGCGCCGCAGGATGCGGGCGATGCGGGCGATCTCGGGCTGGTGGCCGACCACGCGCTCGGCGAGGATCGACTCGAGGCGGAGCATGCGATCGGCGTCCGTCTCGAGGAGCCGCGCGAGCGGCACGTGCGCCACGTCGGCCACCACCTCGGCCAGCGCCTCGGGCGTCACGCGGTCGACCCCGCGCCGGCGAGATCGCGCGCCGGCGAGGTCGACGAGCCCCACGGCCTTGTCCGGCAGCGCGCGGCCAGGCAGGTAGCGCACCGACCACGCCACAGCGAGCGCCAGCGCCGGCTCGTCGTACCGAACCCGGTGGTGGGCGGCGAGGCGATCGGCCAGCGAGGACAGCACGAGGAACGCGTCCTCGCGCGACGGCTCCTCGATCTCGATCACGCTGAACCTCCTCGCGAGCGCCGCGTCCTGCTCGATCGCCTTGCGGAACTCCTCGGGCGTGGTGGCGCCGATGCACGGCAGCTCGCCGCGGGACAGCGCGAGCTTGAGCTCGCCGGTGAGCTCCTCCACGCCGTCTCCGAGGAAGAGCTGGTGGATCTCGTCGAAGAAGACCACCACGCGGCCCTCGGCGGCCGCGACCTCCTTGCGGAGCGCACCCACCCGCGCCGCGAGCGCCCCGCGCACTCCCGTCCCCGCGACCAGCTCGCCGGTCGGGATCTCCACCACCACGCGCTCGTCGAGCCCCCCCACCTCGCGGCCCTCGACGATGCGCCGCGCGAGCCCGCGGACGACGCTCGTCTTGCCGACGCCTGCGGCCCCGACCAGGCACGGGCTGTTGCCCTGTCGCTTGGCGAGGACGTCGAGCGCGGCCTCGATCTCGCGCTCACGGCCGACGGCCGGATCCAGCTCACCGCGCGCGGCGGCGAGCGTGAGGTTCCTCCCGAGCGCGGCCAGCGTCGGGAAGCGCTGTGCGTCGAGATCGAAGCGAGCGGCGGCGCCAGCCGCCCCACGCCCCCGGCGCCGCGCTGCGCCGGTCGCCGCGCGGGCCGCGGGTCGCGCGGGCCGCGGGTCGTCCTCGAGGTCGTCGACCACCGAGGGGCGGCCCGGCGCCGCGCGCGGGTCGCCCGCGAGGGGCACGGGGCGCTGCGCAGACGGGGGCGGCTCGGAGGGCGCGCGCGCACTGGCCTGCTCGGCGGGCGGCGCCGGCGGCGCGAGGGGCCGGGGCGGCGGGAAGAGCGGGATCGTGACGCCCGCGGGCGACCGCCGACCGATCGTGGCGCCTCCGGACGCGCGAGCGGCGTCGGCGGCGGGTGGGCGCGCGGCCGTCCGCGCCCCGGGCCGACCCAGCCCGAGCTGCATCGCCTCGGTGCGCAGCCGCGAGACATCCGTCCCCTGCTGGGCGAGCGCGCGGAACGCCGCGTACGTCCGCTCGCTGAGGAGCGCGACCAGGAGGTGAGCCGCGCCCGCGCCGTGCTCCGTCACGCCCGCGCGGAGCGCGACCCCGCGGGCGAGCGCGACCGCGCGCTGCAGCGCGTCCGCGCCGTCGTCGGAGGCGGCGCGCGCCGCGCGGAGCAGGCGATCCGCGGACAGCCCTCGCTCGAGCAACAGCGACGCCGCGGGCCCGTCCCGCGTCACGATCGCCGCCAGCAGGTGGGCGCTCGTGACCCGCTCCTTGCGCCCAGCGGCGAGCTCCTCCGCCAAGCGGCGGAGGAGCACGAGCTCGGACTCGGCGCGGGCGGTCATCCGTGACGCATCCTTCGGGATCCCCTCTTGGCCACGCCGGGGCCCCCGCGGGCAAGTTGCCGGCGTCGACCACGGCCCCGCGGCCCCCGGCGCGTGCCACAACCTTGGCCCTACGGAGCCCCCGAGGGCATCTGGGCGCATGGCCGGACGCCTCCGCTGGCTGCTGCGCTTCGGCTGGGCACCGCTCGCCGGGGCGTGCGCCGCGGCGCCCGGCCCCCCGGTAGAAGCAGACGCGGGCGCAGCGCCGGCCCGGTCCGCGCCAGCGCGGACGAGCGCGCCTGGCTCGAGCGGCGGCGCCCAGCCTGCGGCTGGGGCCGCCACCGCCGGGATCGTCGGCGCTCGCGTGTTCGTGCTGGCGGAGCCACGCGCGGACGCGCCCGAAATCGGCGTGCTCCGCCTCGGGTCGGTGGTGCGGCTGCGCGAGGCGCCGCCTCGCCCGGGCCCGGGGTGTGAGGGCGAGTACCGAGCCGTCGCGCCGGCCGGCTGGGTGTGCGTCTCCCCCCGGACCGCGACGCTCGACCCGGAGCACGACCTGGTCCTCGCCGCGAGGCGCGCGTACCCGACGGACTTCGACCGCGACGCGCCCTTCGCGTGGGGCGAGTCGGTCGGCGCGCCGCTCTACCGCAAGCTCCCGGACGCGGCCGAGCAGCGCCGGGCCGAGCCCGACCTGGCCCGCCACCTGGCGCGCGCGGCGCAGCTCCGCGACGCGCTCACGCGCGGTGACGACGCCGAGGTCCAGCGGCTCACCGCGCGGCTCGGCGGGGTAGCCGTCGAGCGCGCGTCCGAGACGCCGCCGCCGTGGCTCCAGGGCGGCGCGGTCGCGCCGCTCGCGGCGCTGCTGGCGCCCGACGACCCGCGCGCCCGCGACGGCTCGGTGCCGCGGCGCTCGAGCGTCGCCTGGATCGCGGAGCTGTGGGCCGGCGATCGGACGTGGCTCGTCACACCGGAGCTGTACGTCGTGCCGGCCGATCGGATCGTCCGGCAGCCGCCGAGCTCCTTCGCGGGCGTGCGGCTCGCGGGCGGCGTCCAGCTCCCGCTCGCGTTCGTCCGCGCCGAGCGGGCCGACGCGCTCCACCTCACGGGCGAGCTGGCGCCCACGGCGCAGCCGGTCGCGTATCGCGACGCGGCGCGCCCCAGCGACGCGCGCGACGAGGATCGACCCGCGCTGGTCGAGGACGCGCGCGGATCCACGGGGCGCCTCGAGCCCGCGGGCTCCGCCTGGCCGCGCCTGGCGGCCCTCCCGCTGACCGGGCGAGCCCGCTGGCAGCGAGGCGAGCGCTACCTCGAGACGCGGCGCGACGGCGCGTGGGTGCGCGAGCGCGACGTCACCGTGGCGACGCGCGAGGCCGCGCGCGGACTCCCGCTCGCGCCGGGCGAGCGCTGGCTCGACGTCTCGATCCACCGCGGCACGCTCGTCGCCTACCAGGGAGACACCCCAGTGTTCGCCACGCTCGTGTCCCCCGGCCTGTTCGGTTACCGCCGGGTCGACGGCAAGCCGGCCCGCTACACCACTCCGACCGGCGCCTTCCGCATCGAGTGGAAGCATCGGTCGACGACGATGTCCCCGGACCCGGAGCGCCGGAGCTACTTCCTGGCCGAGGTGCCGTGGACGCAGTTCTTCCACATGCCGTTCGCGCTCCACGCAGCGTACTGGCACGATCGCTTCGGCGAGCCGAAGAGCGGGGGGTGCGTCAACCTCTCCGTGGCGGACGCCCGCTGGCTCTTCGCGTGGACCTCGCCCGCCGTGCCCGCGGGATGGCACGGCGTCCGCGCGGGCGGCGACCGCGGCGAGGGGACCTGGGTCCAGGTGCGCTGAGCCAGCACGCCCGAGCGCGAGCTCAGTGCCGGAACACGCCCCAGCTCGTCGTCCCCTCGACGACGCGGTTGCACGCGGCGGAGAGCGCCATCGCGACCACCGAGCGCGTGTCCGCCGGGTCGATCACGCCGTCGTCCCAGAGCTGGGCCGTGGCGAAGAGCGCGTCGCTCTCCTGATCCATCTTCGCCTCGATGAAGCGCTTCTGCATGTCGAGCTGGGACTCGTCCACCGCGGCCCCGCGCTTGGCCGCCGCCTCGCGCTGGATGATCTCCAGGACGCCAGCGAGCTGCTTGCCACCCATGACGGCGATGCGATGGTTGGGCCACGTGAAGAGGAACCGGGGCTCGTAGGCGCGCCCGCACATGGCGTAGTTCCCTGCCCCGTAGCTCGCGCCGATCATGATCGTGATGGCGGGGACGGTGCTGTTGGAGACCGCGTTGATGAGCTTCGCGCCGTTCTTGATGATGCCCTCCTGCTCGTACTTCCGCCCCACCATGAACCCGGTGATGTTCTGCAGGAACAGGAGGGGCACGTCGACCTGGTTGCAGAGCTGGATGAACTGCGCGCCCTTGTTGGCGCTCTCGCTGAAGAGGATGCCATCGTTCGCCAGGATCCCGACCGGATACCCGTGGACATGTGCCCAGCCGCAGACGAGCGTCTTGCCGTAGAGGGGCTTGAACTCGCTGAACCGGGAGCCATCGACGACACGCGCGATCACCTCGCGCGGGTCGAACGGCACGCGCGGATCGGCGCTCGCCACCGCGCGCAGCTCTCGAGGATCGAAGCGCGGGGGCTCGACGTGGCCTGCGGGCGTCGGCCCGTGCTTGCGCCAGTTCAGGTGGGCGACAATCTCGCGCGCCAGCCGGATCGCGTCCCGCTCGTCCTCGGCGAGGTAGTCGCTCACGCCGCTCTGGACGGAGTGCATCTCGGCACCGCCGAGCTCCTCGTGGTCCGTCTCCTCGCCGGTCGCCATCTTCACCAGCGGGGGGCCGGCGAGGTAGACCTGCGCCTGCTTCTTGACCATCACGACGTAGTCGCTCATCCCGGGGACGTAGGCGCCGCCCGCCGTCGAGCTGCCGAACACGACGCAGATCGTCGGGATGCGCTCCTCGGAGCGACGGGTCAGATCGCGGAAGCCGCGCCCGCCGGGGACGAAGATCTTCGACTGGTTGGGCAGATCGGCGCCGGCGCTCTCGATGAGGCTGATCGCCGGCAGCCGGTTCTGCTCGGCGATCTCCGCGAGGCGCCGGGTCTTGCGGACGCCGAGCTCGCTCACGGCTCCCCCCTTCACCGTCGCCTCGCTCGCGGTGAGCATCACCTCGACGCCGCTCACCACTCCGATCCCGCCCACGATGCTGGCGCCGGACGAGTGATCGGCCATGTCGTGCCCCGCGAGGGGGCAGAGCTCGAGGAAGTGGGCGTCTCGATCGAGGAGCAGCTCGATCCGCTCGCGCGGGAGGAGCTTGCCCGCCTGGACGTGGCGAGAGTTGTACTTCTCGCCGCCGCCCGCGCGGGCCTGGGCCAGCGCCGCATCCCGCCGCGCGAGCGCCTGCGTGCACGCCGCGAGGTTCGCGGAGAAGTCCTCGGAGCGCGGGTCGAGGCGGGTGGAGAGCGTGGGGTACGGGGAGGTGGGCACGGGCGGGGCATCGCACCGCGCGTGGCGGTGCGCAAGAGCCTCGCGGGGCCGGCGTCAGGCGTGCGCGCGGCGCCAGCGCCCGCGGGCGAAGATGGCCGCGAAGAGCAGCGTCCGCACGATCCAGTCCGCGAGGCTCGACCACCACGCGGCCCGCACGCCGAGCCCGAGCCCCAGGCCGAGCCACGCCGCGAGCGAGACCCGGACCACGAGCCCGCCGAGCGCCGCGACGAGGAACGGCGACCGGGTGTCCCCCGCCCCGCGGAGCGAGTGCGCCAGGACGACGCTCACCGCCATGAACGGCTGCGAGAGCGCCACCAGGCCGAGCGCGCTCGCCCCCTCGCGGACGAGCGCGGTCCCGTCCGCGCCGGGCGGCACGAAGAGGCGGAGGCCGGCGTCGCCCGCCGCGAGGATGGCGAGGCCGAGCGCGGTGAGCACGACGGCGCAGAGCCCCGCGCCGACCCACCCGGCGCGTGACGCGCCTGCGGGATCACGCCGGCCGAGCGACTGCCCGACGATCGCGGCCGCCGCGATCCCGAACCCCTCCGCGCCCAGGAAGCACACCGACTCGAGCGTCACGAGCGCCTGGTTGCTCGCCATGACGAGCGCCCCGAGGCGGTTCAGCACCGAGGCGTAGGCGAGATACCCGGCGTGGACCACGAGCCGCTCGCCGAGCGCGGGCACACTGACGCCGACGAGCGCGGCGAAGGCGCTGGCGTGGACCCCAGGATCCGGCACGACGGCGCCCAGGTCGACCCGAACGGGGAGATCCGTGCGCACGAGCGCGCGGACGAGCAGCGCGGCCTCGAGCGTGAACGCGACGGCGGAGCCGATCGCGGCCCCGGCGACGCCGAGCGGCGGGAGGCGCACCTCGCCGAGCTCGAACCCGAAGATGAGCACCACGTTGAGCGCGACGTTCACCGCGTTGGCGGCGAGACCGGCCACCAGCGGCGTGCGCGTGTCGCCCGCGGCCGAGAGCGCCATCGCGGCGGTGGTCGCCACGAACATCGACGGTATCCCGACGAGCGCGATACGGACGTACGTGGCCGACAGCGCGAGCAGCGCAGGGTCGGACGGGCCGATCGCGCCGACGATCGGCTCGACCAGGAAGAAGCACGGCGCCGCGACGGCGACGCCGAGCGCGAGGGCCGCCCGCAGCGCGACCCGCGTCACCGCCGAGGCGCGGCGGGCGTCGCCCGCACCTACCGCGCGCGCGACGAGCGGGACGGTCCCGACGAGCAGGCCGGTGAAGACCCCCCAGAGCGACCAGAGCAGCGGCCCCTGCACCTGCATGCTCGCGAGCGCCGCCTCGGAGTGTCTCCCGAGCAGGAGGCGGTCGGCGAGGAAGACGAGCGTCTGCAGGAGGCTCGTGGCGATCGCCGGGAGCGCGAGCCGCACGAGCGCCCGCACGGCCGGCGCGGGCGGCGCCGGCGCCGACTCCACGGGTGTACTGGGCGGCGGGGCGAGGCTCACCGCCCGGCGCATACACCAGGTGGGACCGGCGGGCGTGATTCCTGGAGCGCGGAGGCGACGCGCCGCCCCCGCGCGGCGCGTCGGCTGCGCGGTCATCGCGCTCGTGGCACGCTGGCGCCGGACACCAGCCGTGACCTCTCCGCGCAACGCGCGCTCGCCCGCGACGAACGCCCCCCGAGGCCGAGGCCCATGAGCCCGCCGACGGCCTCGGTGCGCGTCGACGCCTGGCTGAACGCCGCGCGGATCTTCCGCTCGCGCAACGAGGCGCGCGACGCCTGCGAGGGCGGGCACGTGGAGGTGAACGGCGCGCGCGCCAAGCCGGCGCGAGCCGTGGAGATCGGCGACGAGATCCGCGCTCGGGCGCCGCGCGGGCGGTTCGAGGCGGTCGTGCTGGCGGTGGCCGAGCGCCGCCTCTCGCCGCCGCTCGCGCGCGCTCTGTATGAGGACCGCTCGCCGCCCCCGCCGCCGCGAGACGAGGCCGCGCCCTCGCGCGCACGCGGGCGCGGTCGCCCGACGAAGGCCGACCGCCGGGCGATCTCGCGCGCCGGGCTCGCCCGCGCGGAGGACTGAGCTCAGTCGGCGGGCGGCGGCTCGGCCGGCTGGGCCTCGTCACCCGCCGGCGTGGGCGGCGCCTCCGCGGGCGGCGCCTCCGCGGGCTCCTCTGCCTTCTCGACGGGTGGGGGCTGCAGGATCGGCGCGCGACGGACGATGTGCACGCCCGGGATCGTCCCCTCCGGCGCGGCGGCGGGCGGCGGCGGCGGCGGAGCGGGCGGCGGTGACGCCACCGCCGGCGCGGTGAGCGGAGGGGGGGGCGCGGGCGTGGGCGGCGAAGGGGGCGGCGTCGTCACCACCGGCGACGGGCTCGGCGCCGGCCCCCCGAGCGCGAACGGGTTGCGAGTCGGCGCGCGCGGCGCGGGAGTCCCCGGCCGCGACGGCGCGACGCCGTCGGTGGGCGAGTCGTCGTCGGCGCCGAGGGCGACGCCGGTGACCGACCCGCTCCGGGCGAGCGGATCCTTCGCGCCGGCGCGCTGCCCCGGGACGGCGATCGTCTCGGGCACGAGCACGACGAGGAGCAGGCAGTTGATCACGGCTCCCCCGACGAGACCGATGGCCGGCGCCCACCGCCACTGAAGGATCGCCGGGACCCGCATCGGGAGGGGACGCTAGCGCGGCGGGCACCGTGGCGCCAACCGGCCGCGGGCGCCACCACTCATCCGCCCTCGATCACCTCTTCCTCGGGCGGCGTCGCGTCGTCGAGATCGTCCAGATACCCCTCGGGGAGCGAGACGAGCTGGGTGCCCGCCCCCTTCCCACGCGGCACCCGGAGGGCAGCGGCGGGGAAGGGCTCCGTGCGATCGACCTGGGCGAGCGCGCGCTCGAGGTCCGCGAGGCTGGAGACGCCCATGAGCGCGGCCCGAAGCGCCGCGCTGCCGCGGAAGCCCTTGGTGTACCACGTGGCCTGCTTGCGGAACGAGCGCATGGCGTGGCGCTCCCCGCACCAGCCCGCGAGGAGGCGCGCATGCTCCAGCATCACCTCGACCACCCCGCCCAGGTCGGGGGGCGGGTCCGGGGAACGACCTTCCATCATCTGCGCGAGCTCACGGAAGAGCCACGGCCTCCCGAGACACCCGCGCCCGACGATCACGCCGTCGCAGCCCGTCGACCGCATCATGCGGAGCGCGTCGGGCGCCTCCCAGATGTCCCCGTTGCCGAGCACCGGCACGCGGAGCGCTCGCTTGAGCTCGCCGATGGCCTCCCAGCGCGCCGCACCGTCGTAGAGCTGCGCGGCCGTCCGCGCGTGGAGGCCGACCGCGGCGCAGCCCTCCTCCTCGGCGATGCGACCGGCAGCGAGGAACGTGAGCAGGCCGTCGTCGATCCCGAGGCGCAGCTTCACGGTGACGGGCACCTCGCCCGCCGCCCGCACCGCGGCGCGCACGATCGCGGCGAACAGCCGCGGCTTCACCGGGATGGCGGCGCCGCCCCCCTTGCGCGTCACCTTCCGCACCGGGCAGCCGAAATTCATGTCCAGGTGATCGACGCGGCCCTCCCCGACCAGCCGCTCCACCGCCTGGCCCACGAACAGGGGATCGACGCCGTAGAGCTGTAGGCTCCGCGGCGCCTCGTCCGGCCCGAAGCCGGCGAGCACCAGCGTCTTCTCGCGCCCCTCGACCAGCGGGCGCGCGGCGATCATCTCGCTCACGTAGAGCCCCGCGCCGAAGCGCCGGCAGAGCGCGCGAAACGGGTAGTTGGTGACGCCCGCCATCGGCGCGAGGACCACCGGCGGCCACACCCGCAGCGGCCCGATCGCGAGGGGCGTGAGCTCGCCCGGCCGCGCCGGGGGCTCCGGGGACGCCGGCGCGCTCATCCGCGCAGGACGATCAGCTTGAAGGCCGTCAGCTCGCGGACGGACGCCGGCATCCCCCCGACCCCGAGCCCGGACTCTCGCCTACCCCCGAAGGGCATCCAGTCGGCGCGGAAGGCCGTGTGATCGTTCACGAGGACGGCGCTCGCGTCGAGCCCGCGCGCCGTCGCGAGCGCGTGGCCGAGGTCCGCGGTGAACACCGCCGCCTGGAACGCCCACCGCGTGGAGTTGGCACGCGAGACGGCCTCCTCGAGCGTGTCGAACGGGCTCACGCAGACGACGGGGCCAAACACCTCCTCGCGCATGACGCGCGTCGACTCCGGCGGATCGGCGAGCAGCGTCGGCGCGAACGCCTGACGGGCCACCCGCGCGCCGCCGGTCACCAGCCGCCCCCCGGCGCCGACGGCCTCCGCGACCCACTCCCCCACGCGCAGGACGTCGGCCTCGCGGATCAGCGGACCCACGTCCGTCGTCTCCAGTGTCGGATCGTCGACCCGCAGGGCGCGAACGGCGCCCTCGAGGCGCTCCTCAAGCTCTCGAGCCCGGCGGCGGTGCACGTAGACCCGCTGCACGCTCACGCAGACCTGCCCCGCGTGGTAGTAGCCCCCCTTCACGAGGAGCGGGACGGCGCGCTCCAGGTCCGCCGACTCGTCCACGATCACGGGCGCGGCCCCGCCATGCTCGTGGCCGGAGCGCACACCAGGCGCGAGCCGCGATCGGAGCCACCAGCCGACGCGCGCGCTCCCGATGAAGGAGACGTACGCGAGCCGGTCGCTGGTCACCAGAGCCTCGGCCACCTCGTTTGGGCACGGCAGCGCCACGCACTGCTCGGGCGGCAGCCCCGCCTCGTGGAGCAGCCCGACCAGGCGGAGGCAGGACAGCGGCGTCTCCGGCGCCGGCTTCACGATCACCGGGCACCCGGCCGCGACCGCGGGCCCCGCTTGGTGCGCGATCAAATTGAGCGGGTGGTTGAACGCGCTCACGGCCGCCACGATCCCGATCGGCTCCGGCGTGGTGAAGGCGAGCCGCCCGTCGGTGGCGCGGGTCGCGCCGAGCGGCACCTCGTCGCCGGCGAGGCGCTCCGCCTCCCCCGCCAGCCACTCGAGCCCGGCTGCGCAACGATCGGTCTCCACGCGCGAGTCGACCAGGGGCTTGCCGCCCTCGAGCGCGATCCCGCGCGCCAGCTCCTCACGCCGCGCCCGCACCGCCGCCGCGGCGCGCCTGAGGATCGCGGCGCGCTCGTGCACGGGGAGGCGCGCGCGCGGCTCGCGGACGAGCCGCCGCTGGACCTCGAGCACCTCGCGCACGTCGGCCGCAGACGCCTGCTCGACCTCGGCGAGCTCGGCGCCATCCCATGGCGCGCGGATCGGGGCGCGCGCGCGCGCGGCGCCCGACGCGCACGGCGACGAGAGGAGGAGCGGTTCCACGGCGGGTGGTCTACCACGCCCGCCTCGCCTCCCCGCCGAACGCCGGCGTCCGGTTGCCGGCGCGCGACGCCTGCCCTATCCCGGGGCGTGTCGCGCTCCACCGCGGAGCCCGCCGGACCACCATGATCCAGCCGCCCCCCACGTACTGGGACTACCTCCAGCTCGACGCCCTGCTCTCGCTGCAAGGCGGCCTCGAGCGCGACGAGTCGAAGCTACTACCGGACGAGCTGCACTTCGTGCTCGTCCACCAGACGTTCGAGCTCTGGTTCAAGCTGCTGCTCTCCGAGCTCCGCCTCGCGCGGGATCACCTCGCGGAGCCGCGGGTGCCGGAGGAGCACGTCCCGTTCGTCGTGCACCACCTCCGGCGCGGCGGCACGATCCTGGAGCACACGATCGACGCGTTCCGGGTCATGGAGACGCTCACGCCGCAGGACTTCCTCGCGTTCCGGGACAAGCTGGTCCCCGCGAGCGGGTTCCAGTCGTTTCAGATGCGCGAGCTCGAGATCCTGCTCGGTCTCGAGGAGGCCCAGCGCGCGGCGTACGCCGGCTCCAACCCGCTCGATCATATCGAGAAGCTGGCGGGCGACACGCCCGCGGGCCGCCTCGCCCGCGAGCGCCTCCAGGCGGTGCGAGGCGAGCGGACGCTGCGCGCCGCGCTGCACGACTGGCTGCACCGGACGCCGATCCACGGCTCGAGCCCGGGGGATCCCGGGGACGAAGGGGTCGTCGAGCGGTTCCTCGCGGACTACCTCGCGCGCCTGCGAGCGGGACACGCCGAGAAGCTCGCGCGGCTCACCGCGGTGCTCGCCACGGACCCGGCGGCGCTGGCGCGTCAGCTCGAGGCGAGCACCGACGCGGCGCGGGACTTCCTGGAGGCGCGCGACGTCGACGACGCGGCACGCCCGCGAGCGCGACGCGTCCGGGCGGGCGCGCTGTTCATCGAGTCCTACCGTGAGCTGCCCCTGCTCGCGTGGCCCAGGCTACTGCTCGACACCGTCGTCGAGCTCGAGGAGCAGCTGGTGCTGTGGCGCACGCGCCACGCGCGGATGGTGGAGCGCGTCATCGGCCGCCGGGTGGGGACCGGCGGCTCGAGCGGGGTCGACTACCTCGACCAGACGGCGCGCCACCGCATCTTCGGCGAGCTGTGGACGGTGCGGGCGGTGCTCCTCGCGCGCGACGCGCTGCCCGGCCCCGCAGCGAGCGATCGGTACGGCTTCGCGCCGGGCTGACGCGTCAGAAGCGCCCGCTCAGCCCGAGGCCCGCGCCGCCCGGCGTGACCCAGCCGGCACCGCCCACCTCGAACCCAGGGGCCGGGGCCGGCGGCTCGGACCCGGGCGGCCGCTCCTCCTCCTCGGCCGCAGGCGCCTCGACGCGCGGGGTGTCGAACGCGAACAGGATCGCCCCGGTGGCGCCCAGCGCGAGGCCGAGCCCGAGCGACACGAACGCGCCCGTCCGATAGGAATCCCTGGCATCCCTCGCGTCGTCATACTCCCCGACCTCCGAGGGCTGCAGACCGGCCCGATCCCTCCGCGCTAGGAGCTCCTGGGCGTCGCCCTGCGCGTCGCGGCTCATCCACGCAAGGCCGCCGCTCGCGAGCAGGCCCGCCGTGCTCGTGCCGAGGAGCACCCACGCCGCCGTCCGCTGCCCGGTGGTCTCCAGCGGGGCCTCGAGCGTGCGCCGCTCGCCCCGCCCGAGCGTCACCTCGCGCGCGAACGGGCGGCGCCCGTTGGCGGCGACGGAGACGAAGTGCTTGCCGGGACGGAGCTCCAACGCGGGGAGCGGCAGCTCGCCGACGACGCGCCCATCGACGGTGACCTCCGCGCCCTCGGGCCCCTGCAACGCCAGGCGCGCACGCCGCTCCTCGAGCTTCACGTCGAGTGCGACGACCGCGCCCTCCGTGATCGAGAGCTCGCGCTGATCATCCACGTAGCCGGGCGCCGTCACCCGGATGACATGCTTCCCGGGCTGGACCGCGCCGGCGAAGGGCACCGCGCCAGCGGGCTTGCCATCCAGCGAGACCTGCGCGCCTCGCGTCTGCGACGACACGAGCAGCTGCGTCTCCCGCTTGGCGGCGGGCGGCTCCTCGGCGCCGGTCGGGGCGGCGCCCATCCGCTGGAGCGCGGGCTCGAGCTCACCGAGCGCCTCGATCGCCTCGGCGCGGCGCCCGCCCTCCGGCGTCTTCTCGACGTACAGGCGGTAATCGGAGACGGCGCGCTCGAGCGGCGCGCGCCCGCGAGTCACGGTGTACTCGCGGCGGTAGGCCTGCGCGATCGAGAAGAGGATCCCGGGCCGTGGCGCGATCTGGTACGCGCGCTCGAACGCCGCGATGGCCGCCGGGTACTTCCCGGCCGCGTACGCGGCCGCGCCGGCGTTGAAGTACGTGCGCGCGTCCTCGGTGGCGTCCTGGGCGAGGACGCGCGGGCTCGCGAGCGCGACGACCGCGACCAGCGCCCACGCTCGAGCGGGCCTCACGGCAGCACCGCCCGCCCGAGGAACACCGAGGTCCCGCTCCAGCCCGCCACGACGAAGTCCTCGATGCCGTCGCCGTTCACGTCGCCGCTCGCGACGCCCAGGCCACCCGCCACGTCCCGGAGCGTCCACGCGCCGACGAAGGCGCGCGCCTCGAGATCGATCTCGGCGAGGCGCGCCTCCCCCTCGCCGAGGAGCACGATCTCGAGCTCGGGGTCGCCGTCCGCCTCCACCAGCGTGAACCCGACCAGCGGCATCCCGGGCGGGGAGTCGATCACATGGCGCCCCGCCACGTCGAGCGTGCCGTCCGCGCGATTCAAGAAGACGACGACCCGAGCGATGGGCAGACCGGTCTCCCAGTCGTCCGTGATCGAGAGGACGACGAGGTCCCGCGCGCCGTCGCCGTCGACGTCCGCGACCTCGTGGTGGCCGTTGGCGAGGAAGCTCCCCTCGACGGCCGCCGTGTCTCCGCCCGAGGGCTCGGCCGTCGAGGCGCCCTTGCCGCCGCCGACCACGTCGTCGACGAACCCGCCGCCGAAGGAGTGCACTCGATACCCTTCCGCCGTACGCATCGGGTCGCCCGACTGCCAGTGGTAGAGGCCATCCACGTCATGCGAGCGCAGGACGACGATGGCGCCGCGCTCGGACTCGGACTCCCAGCTCGGCGCGAGGAGGATCACCTCGTCGCGACCGTCGTCGTCGAGGTCGAGGGACGCCAGGATGGCGTCGCTCGCGCCGAGGGTGTCAGGCAAGGCTTCGGCGTAGGTCGCCGTCTGCGGGGAGAGCTGCGCGTCGCCGGTCGAGGGGAGGAGGCAGAGCCGCGTGTCGCTGGAGAAGCCGCCACCGATCCCTTCCCCGCCGACCGGATCGGGGACGCCTCCGCCGAATTGGCTATCGGAGAGCAGGACGGCGACGTCCTCGTGATCGTCGGCGTCGAAGCGGCCGATCACGGCCCTCAGCGGGTTGGCGCTCGCCTCCGGCGACTGGGGGAGCGCGAACTGGAACGGCGACTGCAGCTCGCGGTCCCCCGAGCCCACGAACAGCGCGACCGTCCCCCCCGCCGCGCTCTCGAGATCCGAGAGCACCACGAGGTCCGTCGCGCCGTCGAGCGCCAGCGTCGCGCCGAGCTGTGTCGGGACGAGCGAGTCGATCGTCCCGAGCCGACCGAGCGACACGGGCGCCGCCAGGGCGGACCAGGCGCGGCCGTAGAGGATGGAGAGCGAGTCGCCGCCCTCGCCGCCGGGCGCCGCCTCCCGGATCGCGAGATCGAGGAGCAGGTCGCCGTCGTA
The DNA here is from genome assembly GCA_020846005.1 of Polyangiaceae bacterium. Classification (GTDB taxonomy): domain Bacteria; phylum Myxococcota_A; class Polyangia; order Polyangiales; family Polyangiaceae; genus JADLEQ01. Next base: position 46,852 of record JADLEQ010000103.1, on the reverse strand, counting down.
GTCCCCCGGCGAGAGGAGGGCCGGGGTCCCCTGCACCGGGATCAGCGAGCGCGTGAAGCGCCCCCCGCCCGAGCCGTTGTAGAATTCGACGCTCCCCGCGGACGGCGAGACGGCGACGAAGTCGGTGATGCCGTTGGCGTTGAAGTCCCCGACGGCGACCTCCGACCAGGGCTCTCCTGAGTTGTAGACGGCGAACGCCGGCTCGGCCCCCGGCCGAGCCAGCACCGCACCCCAGCTGAAGATCGCGTCGAGCCCCGGCGCGCCGTCGAGATCGCCCACGGCGAGCGGGAGGCCCTCGGCGAACGCCGGCTCGGCCGAGAAGACGCCGTCGCCGCTCGCCGGCGGGATCGCGGCTCCGTCCGAGTGGAACGTGCCGTCACCGACGCCCCACGCGACGTGCACGCCCAACGTCATGCCGGTCGCGCCGACCAGGAGATCGAGGTGGCCGTCGAGGTTGGCGTCGTGCAGGAGGACACCTCCCTCGACGGTGGAGCCCGGCGGCAGGCGCACGGGCGGGAGCGAGACACGCTGCGTCGGCACGCCGATCCGCGTCGAGTTCCAGTCCCACCCCGCCAGGGTGCGGACGCAGGAGGGGATGACCTCCACCTGGGCGCGCCCGGTGATCGGCACGATGAGCTCGTCGCACGGCGACTGGACGGGATCCTCCCACACGTTGCCGACAGCCACCTTCCCGGCGATCTGATCCACGGTGAAATCGAGCTGGAACAGCGGCTCCGTCTCGGAGACGGCCAGCAGCACGTTGCCCACGGCGAGGAGCATCTCGTGGCCGGGGTTCTCGTCGCCGGGGAGCGCCTCGAGCGAGAGGAACGTCGACGCGCCGGGAGGGAGCACGAACGGCGAGTAGGCGGTGGGCGCCAGCGTGCGATCGGCCCGCCCCCGCAGCACCGCCATCGCGTCGCGCACGAGCACCAGATCGGCGCGGCCGTCCTCCGTGAGCTGTCCCGCCGTGGGGATCGTCGGATACCCGCTGAGCGCGGCGCGGCCGACGGGGCGCGCTGCCTCGTCGAGGTAGTGGACGACCACCTGCGACGACTCGACGGCGACGACGTCGTCGCGCCGGTCGCCGTCGAAGTCCGCGACGGCGGCGCGGATCGTGTACGCGCTCCCGAGGACCCCGGCGAACTCGAAGTCGCCGTCCGGCGTGCGGCAGATGGAGTCCGTCCCGCAGCCCATGCCGCTCGGGCATGGCAACTCCGCCGAACACGACAGCCGGCACTCGCCGCTCGTCCCGGCCGGGCGACACTGCCCCTTGGGGAAGCCGTCGCAGTCCTCGCCCACCTCGACGACCCGGTTGCCGCAGGTCCCCGCCTCGATCGGGGGGAGGTCGGCGCACGCCGCGATCGCCCCCCACGCCACCAGCCACCTCGCTCGACGCCGCATGTCAGAACTCCAGATCGCCCGGCGTCTTCCCGCCGGCAGGCTTACCCCCGCCCTTCCCAGCGGCGGCGCGGGTCGCCGCCGCTCCCTGCTTCACCAACGTGACCGACGCGGAGCCGGGTGCCGCCGCCGACACCAGCGCCTCCGAGGACCGGTAGCCGTTCGCCTTGAACGTGAGGCGCACCGGCTCCTTCGCGTAGGGCACCTTCACCGGCCCCGGCGCGGTGCCGAGCCGCGCGTCGTCGAGCCACACCTCGACGCCCTCGGGGCTCGAGGTGACGGTGATCTCCACGTGGCTCGGCGCCTCGGCGGCGGACGCCACGGGCGCCACCGACGGCGACGCGGAGCCCGCGGGCGGCACGACGGCGGCGCCCACCGGCTCCGGCCCCGCCGCGGGGATCGGCTGGGCGCCGGGCGCGCCGCGATCGACCGCGAGGAGAGCGGCGCCACCCGCGGCCAGCCCCAGCGCGACGAACGCCGCCGCCGCGACGAGCACCGGACGCCGCGGCGAGCGCGACGACGCCATCGTCTCGTGGGACAGGGCCGTCGTCGGGGGGAACGCCGCCGGCGTCACCATCGTCCGCGCTTCGCCGAGCGCCACCACGTCGGCCGTCTGGTGGGGAGTGCGCGCGCCGCCGCTGTCGACCGCCTTCACCTGCACGTCGAAGCCCGCCGCCCGCGCCGCCACGGCGAGCTCCTCGAGCCCCTCGCTCACGGTCCGCGACCGCCGCGTTGGGTCTTTGTCCAGCATGCGGAGCACCGGGCCATCGAGCTGCGGCGGGACAGCGGGGCACACCTCGCTCATGCGCGGCGGCTGGGCCGTCGTCTGCTTGAGCATGAGCCCCATGAGCGAGTCGTCCGAGAACGGCAGCCTGCCCGTGAGCACCTCGTGGCAGACGATGCCGAACGAGTAGATGTCAGTGCGATGGTCGACGTTCTCGCCTCGGCACTGCTCCGGGGACATGTAGAACGGCGTGCCGATCGGGACGCCCGTCCGCGTCTTGTGCGACGCGGCCCCCTCGCCCATCAGCTTGGCGATGCCGAAGTCGAGCAGCTTGGGCGACGGCGCGCCATCCTCGTCGAACACGACGAACACGTTCTCGGGCTTGAGGTCACGGTGGGCGATGCCGTGCCCGTGCGCGGCGTCGAGCGCCCGCGCGACCCCCCGGAGGAGGGGGACCGCCAGCTCCGGGGTCAGGCGCCCCTCGCGCTTCACGTAGCGATCGAGCGTGATGCCCTCGAGGAGCTCCATCACGTAGTATTGGCGGCCGTCCGGCAGCACGCCGAACGAGAAGATGTCGATGATGTTGCGGTGCCGGATCTGGTTCACCGCCCGCGCCTCGGCGATGAACCGAGACACGATCTCCGGGTTCGCGGAGAACTGCCGGTTCAACACCTTGATGGCCGCCGCCTTGCCGATGAGCGGATGCACGGCGCGGTAGACCGCGCCGAAGCCCCCCTCCCCGAGCTTCCCCTCCACCCGGTACTCGCCCAGCACCTGGCCGACCGCGAGCTCGTGGTCGGTCGCTACCAGTGAAGCGGAGTCCACATCGGAGGAGGAGCCCGGCGTCGTCATCGCGCCGCTCCCGCGCGCGCCAGGGGCGGGCTCGGTCGGGCGACGGGCGAAGGACTCATGAGCCGGCTCGACATCATAGCAAGAATGGGGCCCAGCGTCGGCGCCGAGCGTGAGGATTGTGGGGCGGGATCGTCTAGAGCGCACCCAGCTGGCGCGGCCGGAGGCCGAGCGCCTCCTCCACCGGCAGCGGCACGGGCGAGTCGACCGTCGCCTCCCCGACGGCGAGCCGGTGCACGACGCGGCGCCCGGCGTCCGGGGCGAAGCAGACGCCGCACGCGTCGAGACACACCGGATCCCCGAGCGTGAACGGCGCGCCGCTCGAGCGCAGGAGCTCGCGCGCCGTCCCGCCGCCGAGGTCGAGCTCGACCAGGGAGTCCTCGAGCGCCGGAGCGGCGGGGGAGGCCTCGCGTCCGAACACCGCTGTGAGCAGCAGCCCGCCCGAGGCGTAGGCCGCGCGGAACCCGACCTTGCCGGCCCCGAGCGTGCTCGCGGGGTAGCGCGCGATCTCGGTGAGCGGCGGTTCGACGCGGACGCGGACGATCGCCGAGTCGTCGAGCGAGTCCGAGAGGAGCAGCCCCGGGCACGACACCGCGATCTCGGCCCCGGTCGGGGAGACGGCGGCGCCTGCGCACCCCCGAAGCCCCGGGAGCACGAGGACCTCGTCGATCGAGTCGGTGGCCGGATCGATCGCGACCACCCGGCCGTCGGCCGCGTCGGCGAAGTCGGCCGTGTACCCTGCGAGGACGACGAGCACGCGTCCGCCGGCGAGGACGGCTCGATCCGGTCGGGGGAGGAACGGCTCGCGCCCAGCCATCGCCGGCACGAGATCCACACGCCCGAGGACGCGCGGGACCGAGGGGTCGACGATCAGCAGATCGTCCCCGGCGTCGTGCGGCTCGCGCCCCGCCCGGTGGTTGCGCTCGTACCTCGTGACGTACGCCTTGCCCTGCGCCACCTCCACGAGATCGTGCGGGTTCGAGGTAAACCCGGTGCGGACGTCGAGCTGCGCCGGGACGCTGGCGGTCGCCAGATCGATCCAGGTGACGACCCCGCTCGGGTAGCGGTCGATCACCGCGATCCGACCGCCGCGCTGGGGCAGGGACGGCAGCACCGCGTCGCCCCCGAGCGGCGCCACGAGCCCCGGCGGTCGGCTCGCTGAGGAGAGCAACGAGCCGGAGAGCACGGCGCCGTCCACGCCGAGGGCGCTCACGTTCGCGGACTGGTAGTCGTCGCCGATCGAGATCACCGCCACGCCGCGGCCGCACGCGCCGTCGCCTCCGGCGTCCACGGGCGACCGCCCCGGGTCGAGCGCTCGCACGTCGCAGGCAGCCAGCGCGAGCGCCCCGAGCGCCGCGGCGCGATCAGCACGCCGGCGGCTCATGGCAGCGTCACCTCGACGCTCCCGTGGGCCGTCCGCCCCGGGAGCGGGAGGCCGAGCAGATCCGGGGGGTGCGCGTCGAGCACGTCGTCGACCGCGGCCCGCACGACGAATCGGTCGCCCGCGAGGCTCAGCGCTCCAAAGCAGTCGAGCGTCGTGCCCGCGGCGAGCACGACCAGCCCCGCCTCGTCCGCGAACCTGGACGATCGGTGGAGCAGGCGGGCGCCCGCGGACACGCGATCCACCCCCGGGAGGGGCGCGCGCAGCCACGCCTCGAGGGCCTGCGCGAAGACGAGTCGCGACCGGTGCGGCAGGAGATCGTTGGTGAGCGCGCGGCCGGGGCTCGTGTCGCGCGGATCGAGGAGCGTGAGGCTGCTCTCCGCGGCGACCGCGTCGAAGAGCGACGCCACGACCAGTCCCTCGCCGCCGACGAGCCTCGCGCGCCCAACGTTGTACGGGCGGACGGTGCCGAAGCCCGTGCGGCGATACGCGATGAGGTCGTCCGCCCAGCGCGCAAATGCGACCACCTCGGCGGACAGCGCGAGCCGCCGCCCCGACTCCGCCGCCGGCACCGCGAGACGTACGCCCGCGTCGGTGTTGAGGCTGCGCTCCGGGCGGAGCGCAGCGTTACCGCGCACGAGCGGTGACGACCCGTACCGCTCGCCCAGCGTCGGCGCCCGCGCGAAGCGGCCGCCGTTCGCCAGCAGGCTCACCGTCTCCGCCACGCGCCAGCGGATCCCGACGCGCCCGACGGGCTCCAGCGGATCGCACGCGCCGAGCGCCGCCCCGACCGCCGCGCGATGGCACTCGAGCGCCCCGAGCGCGAGGACGTCCGTACGCCCGGTCCCGCGGTGATGCGCGGCCGCGCTGCCTCGCACGACCTCGCTCCGCGCGGCGAGGTCGCGCGCGCCGTCGCGGTCGACCGCCAGCGTCGCGTGCTCGCGCGACAGGTCCTGGACGAACCGCCACGCGGGCGTCGGCGCCGTCTCCAGCCGGGCGCGCCAGCCGACGCGGGCGCCGCGGACGTCGAGCCGCGTGCCGAGCAGACCGAGCTCGCGCGCCGGGTCGAGCAGCTCGCTGGAGGCCGCGAGCGCGCTCGTCGTGAGCTCGAGCGTGCACGGCGCGTCGCCTCCGGGGGCTGCGCGGGCGCAGGGCGCGGCGCCCGTCACGGCGACGAGGCGGCGATCGATGCGGTAGCGCGCGCGCGTCGCGGGGACGAGCGCGAGCCCCGACGCGCCGCGCTCGCGGTCGTACGCCTCGAACACGGTGAGCGCGCGCGCCCCGGCGCCGCCCGTCCGGGCGACGAGCCACAGATCCGTGCCGGCGTGGTCGGCGTTGCTCCGGCGCCGCTCCCGGTCGTCGGAAGGATCGAAGGCGGTGCCGCCGTCGTCCTCGTAAGGGTAGTCGTTGCGCGCGGCGTCGTAGTGCGCGGCCACCAGCGCGCCTGCCCCGTCCTCGCGCGCCAGCGCGGCGTGGGCCCAGGCCGCGCGCGCGCCGTGGCTCCCGAGCTCGGCGCCCACGCTCGCCTCGCTGCGGCGCGGACGCCGCGGCTCGAGCAGGACGGCGCCTCCCATCCCGAGGCGATCGGCGGCGTCGGGCGCGGTACCCCTGAAGAGCTCGACGCGGTCGAGTAGGAAGGGGGGTACCGTCGAGAGGTCGGTCGCGCCCGTCAGATCGTCGTCCAGGCGCACGCCCGCCAGGTAGACGGGGGTCTCGGCGGCCGGAGCGCCCCGGAGGCCGAGCGCCGCGCCGTCGGCGGGAGAGCCCGCGCGGGCGATCTGCACGCCGGGCACGCGCGCGGCGACCGCCGCGAGCGTCACGCCGGGCTCGCGGAGCCGCGGCCCCGAGACGACCGTCGACGCTGCCGTCGGGTCCCGCGGCGAGGGCTCGACGCGGTGCGCCCGATCCGCCACGACCTCGATCTCGTGCTCAGTGGCCGCGCCCTCGGCGGGCGCCGGCTCGGAACGCGCGACGCGGGCGAGGGCGGCCAAGCCGACCACCATCGTCGCCGCGCCCATCGCGCGAGATCTCCGCTGTACACCACCGTGCTCGACCGGCATGGGCGTCCGCTCCGGTCCCGGCGGGTATTCCGGCTTGCGGATCGTCCTACTCCCGGCGCCTTCCCAGGGCGCCCGCGGCTCGCGCGGGCGTTGCCCAGTGGCTCTCTCGCCGGTTTCGTCCTCGCTCACGGCGGCGGGACCGCGTCGGCATCACACCGAGCTTCCCCGTGCGGGACCTGTCACTCGAAGTTGTCGGGGCGACCCTCGCCCGGCGACGCGCCGCCGTCAACTCGCGGCGGCGACGCGCGCGGCGAGCGCCGCAGCCGGAGCCGCCTCGGCCCGACCCGACGCCTCGAGCTCGAGGCGCACGACCAGCTCGACCAGCGGGCGGCAGCCCCCGCAACGGCCCCCAGCGCCACAGCGAGCCGTCACCTCCGCGAGCCCTCGCGCGCCGCCACGCACCGCCTCCTGGATGGCTCGGTCGGTCACGCCTCGGCAGTGGCAGACGATCATGCTCCAGGCAGCGTAGCTTACTGAAAGTGATTGTCAATGTCGTTTTCTCGGCGGCCGATCGGCGGGGCAGGCCGCGGCGGCGCCGCCGGCGGCCGGGTTGCCACGCGGCGCCGCCGGCCCCATTCACCGCGCATGCGTGGAGATCCCCAGGTGATCGAGCATCTGAACGAGGTGCTCTCGAGCGAGCTCACGGCCATCAACCAGTACTTCGTGCACTTCAAGCTGTGCGCGAACCAGGGGTACGGGGGGCTCGCCAAGAAGAAGCGCGAGGAGTCGCTCGAGGAGATGCGGCACGCCGACGCCGTGATCGACCGCATCCTCTTCCTGGATGGCGTCCCCAACATGCAGCGCCTGTTCCCGGTGCGTGTCGGCGAGAACCCGCTCGAGATGAACCAGGTCGACCTCGCGCTCGAGCGCGAGGCGGTCGAGCGCCTCCGCGCCGGCATCCGACTCTGCCTCGAGACGGGGGACGCGGGTACGCGAGAGCTGCTCGAGAAGATCCTCGCCGACGAGGAGGGCGCGATCGACTGGCTGGAGACGCAGGCGTCGCTGGCCGGCGATCTCGGCCGCGAGCACTACCTGGCCCAGCTCGTCCGCGCGTAGCGCAGCGACGGGCCCGGCCGCGCGCCGAGCCGGGCGAGACGCTCACCGCGGGCGGCTCAGCTCGGCGCGCTCATCTGGGGGCCATGCGGAGCGCCCCGTCGAGCCGGATCGTCTCGCCGTTCAGCATGCGGTTCTCGACGATGTGCTGGGCGAGCGCCGCGTACTCGGGCGGGTCGCCGAGTCGGGCCGGGAACGGGATGCTCGCCGCGAGCGCCGCGCGCGCCTCGGCGGGGAGCCCCTGCAGGATCGGCGTGTCGAAGAGCCCGGGCGCGATCGTGACGACCCGGACACCGAGCTTCGACAGGTCGCGAGCGATCGGCAGCGTCATGCCGACGATGCCCCCCTTGGAGGCGCTGTACGCCGCCTGCCCGATCTGGCCGTCGAACGCCGCGATGGAGGCTGTCATGATGCACACGCCGCGCTCGCCGTCGGGCCCCGGCTCGTTCGCCTGCATGGCGTCCGCCGCCAGGCGCACGGTGTTGAACATCCCGATGAGGTTCACGTCGATGGTGAGCCGGAAAAGATCGAGCGGGAATGGGCCGCTCTTGGAGAGCGTCCGCGTCGCCGTCCCGATCCCCGCGCACCCCACGGCCACGTGCAGCGCCCCGAAGCGCTCGCGGGCCGTGCCGACCGCCGCCGTCAGCTCCGGCTCGCTGGTCACGTCAGCAACAGCGAACGCCGCCGCCTCGCCCAGCTCCGCGGCGAGGGCCGCGCCGCCGTCCCGGTTGCGGTCGACGAGGACGACGCGCATCCCCGCCGCGACGAACCGCCGCGCCGTCGCGGCGCCGAGCCCGGATGCAGCCCCAGTGATCAGCGCGACCTTGCCGTTGGTGTCCACCTTGTCGTCTCCTGTTCGTGCGGCCCGAGGCCGGCGGGGAGGCTAGCGGGCCCGCGCGCGGGGGGGAACCCGGGCCGCGCCCTCTGCCCCCGGCGCCTCGGGTACGCTCCCCTGCGCCCCGCTCACGGCATCCGCTGCGGCGAGGGCAGCGACGCGCCGGATCGGACGGCGCCCACGATCGCCCGCTGGAGATCGGCGTCTGCCTTCACGCACCTCTGCGAGACGGTCCCCATGGTCACGCCCTTGCACTCGGCGCGGTGCGCTCGGTAGGCGGCGTCGACCTTCGGATCCGCCCGGAGCGCCTCACGGAGACCGTCGTCGATGGCCTTCCAGCTCACCGGCCCGCTCCTCGCCGCGGGGGGCGAGCGGAGCGTGACCTCGTCCGCCGAGAGCGTGACGCAGGAGCCATCCCAGCGGAGCGCGTCGTACCCCCCGCCAGCGCCGCTGATCTGCATCCCCCCGAGATCCGCCGCGCGCTTGCGCAGCACGAGCACCTCTTCGTCGAACTCGAGCTCCCCCTCGACGGACGCGCCGCCGGAGGCGTTCCACGCCTTCGTCTTGCGCGTGAGGTAGGCGCGCGTCCACGGCGACCCTTTCGCGAACATCACCAGCGCGACGCCCGGGAACACCTCCTGGCAGAGGCGCGTGACCCACTTGCCGTCCGGGACGCACACGTCGCCGTTCGCGGTGCACTCCGTGGGGATCCCGGGCGGGGCTGCGGCCGGCTCGGCGCTCGCGGCGGCGGGCGCGTCGCTCGAGGCCGGAGCCGCGACCGCAGGCGCCGACGCTGCTGCGGGCGCGCCCGCCGCACGCGCCGCCGGCCGCGCGCCGCACGCACCGAGGGCGGCGAGGCCAACCGGTAGGGCGAAGGTCTTCCACGAGTCGAGCATCCCGGCGATGGAAGCTCGCAGCGGGGCGCCGCGTCAAGCGCGTGCGGCGGCCCGGGGCTGGGCGCCGGCCCCGCGCGGCGTTATCCTCGCCTGCATCGCCCGCGCGCCGCGGGGATCTCGAGGCGCGAGCGGGCCTCCTCCGCTGGGACGGTCGGCGCTCGCATGGAATCGGAACCTCACGCGTCGAGCGATCTCGCCGGGCTCCCACGTGAGGTGCTCGACGCCCTCCTCGAGGGCTGCCAGGTGGTGGATCGCTCGTACCGCTACGTGTACGTGAACCGGACAGCCGCCGCCCAGGGTCAGACGACGCCGGAGGCGCTCCTCGGGAGGCGGATGGAGGAGGCCTATCCCGGCATCGACGCGACCGAGATGTTCGCCACGTTGCGGCGCTGCATGCAGGAGCGAGTCCCGCTGGAGCTCGAGAACGAGTTCGCATTCGCCAACGGCTCGATGGGCTGGTTCCAGCTCAGGTTCCGGCCCGTCGCGGCCGGCGTCGCGATCTTCTCGCTCGATCTGACGCCTCGGCGCGAGGCCGAGGCGGCGTCCGAGCGCGCCCGGCGCGCCGTCGCGGTGCTGAGCGCGACCAACCGCACGCTGGTGCGAGCGCGCGACGAGCAGCGCTTCGCCGAGGACGTGTGTCGGATCGCCGTGGGGCTGGGCGGCTACCGGCTCGCGTGGATCGCGCTGGCCGGGCGATCCGGGGGGCACGCGCTGCGTCCGCTCGCCCGCGCGGGGGTGGACGACGGCTACGTGGATTTCGTCTGCGCGACCCCGATCGAGGCCGACCCGAGGCCGTCCCCGGTGAAGCGCGCCGTCCGCTCCGGGCGCCCCGCGATCGAGCAACGGCTCGCGCCGGACGAGCGCGCGGCGCCGTGGCACACGGCCGCCGTGGCGCGCGGCTTCGGCGCCGTCGCCGCCTTCCCGATCTCCGTCGCCGGCGAGGTGGTGGGGGCGCTCGCGGTCTACGCCGCCGAGCCCGACTCGTGCGACCCCAGCGAGGTCGCCGTGCTCGAGGAGCTGGCGCTCGACGTGGGGCACGGCCTGGCGACGCTGCGCGCGCGCGCCGAGCTGAAGCGCACCACGCTCGAGGCCGCCGAGAGCGAGGAGCGGTACCGAGCGCTGTTCCGCAACGCGAGCGTCGGCATCGCCCACTGCCGCGTCCTCTACGCCGGAGAGGCGGCGCGGGACTTCGTCTACCTCGACGCGAACCCGGCGTTCGAGCGCCTCGCCGGCGGCCGCGCGGTCACCGGGGAGCTCGGCAGCAAGGTGGTCCTGCACGGAGACGGACGAGAGGACTCCTGGCTCGAGCTCCTCGATCGGGTCGCCCGGTCGAGGGTCCCCGAGTCGCTCGAGGACCAGCTCGAGGCCGCGGGGGAGTGGGTCGAGCTCTCCGCCTACAGCCCCGAGCCTGCGCACGTCGTGCTGGTGGTCGCGGTGGTGACCTCGCGGAAGCAGCACGAGGCCGCGCTCGTCCACTTCAACCACCAGCTCGAGCGACTGACGCTCGTCGCCCAGGATCTCTCGCAGGCCCGCACCACGGACGCCGTCGTGGACATCGTGCGGCGCGCGGCGCGCCAGCTCGTGGACGCCGACGGCGCGACGTTCGTCCTCCGCGAGGGCGACGCCTGCCACTACGTCCACGAGGACGCCGTGGCGCCCCTGTGGAGGGGCCGGCGCTTCCCGCTCGCTGCGTGCATCAGCGGTTGGTCGATGCTGCACCGCGAGCCCGTGGTGCTGGAGGACGTCTTCGCCGACCCGCGGATCCCCGTCGATGTCTACCGCGCGACGTTCGTCCACAGCTTGGTGATGGTGCCGATCCGGAGCCGCGATCCGGTCGGCGCGATCGGAGCGTACTGGGCGGTGCACCGGCGCGCTTCCCCCGAGGAGGTCCGCATCCTGCGCGCGCTGGCCGACTCGGCCGCGATCGCGCTCGACAACGTCGGCGCGCTCGCGGAGCTCGAGGAGGCGGAGGCCCGCATCCGTGCGATCCAGGACCACCTCCCGACGGCGCAGGTCGTGTGGGAGCCGCGCGGGGCCGAGTTCGTGCTCACCAGCGCGAACCGCGCGGCGCGGACGTGCCTCGGCGCCGAAGACGCGCTCGTCCCCGGCCGACCAGCGAGCGCGCTCGCCGAGGCGCTCCCGGGGCTCCCTGCGGATCTGGCCGCGTGCGCCAGCGCCGGGGCCGTCGTGCGCCGCGAGGTGGTGGCACGGCCGGGCTCCGCCACCCCGCGGACGCTCACCGTGACGTACGGCCCGATCCCCGACGGCTGCGTCGTGCTCCACGCCGAGGACGTGACCGAGCAGCGCGCCACCGAGGCGCAGCTGCAGACGGCGCAGCGGCTCGAGGCGGTCGGGCGGCTCGCGGGAGGCGTCGCCCACGATTTCAACAACCTGCTCTCCGTCATCCTGAGCTACGCCGGGTTCGTCGCCGAGGCGCTCCGCGAGGGCGACCCGCTCCGCGCCGAGGCGCTCGAGATCGTGCGCGCCGGCGAGCGGGCGACGGCGCTCACGAGGCAGCTCCTCGCGTTCAGCCGCAAGCAGGTGCTCGAGCCGAAGGTCGTCGACGTAAACCGCGTGGTGACCGGGATCGAGCAGATGCTGCGCCGCCTGCTCGGGGCCGACATCCAGATCGAGACGCACCTGGCGGCCGGCCTCGGCGCGACGGTCGCAGACGAAGGCCAGCTCGAGCAGGTGCTGATGAACCTGGCGGTCAACGCCCGCGACGCGATGCCCGGCGGCGGGAAGCTCGTGATCGAGACCCGTGACGACGACACCGGCCCAGCCGAGGCGCCGGCGGAGGCCGCGGGCCGCCAGTGGGTCGTCCTCTCGGTGCGGGACACCGGGACGGGGATCGATCCCGCGACGCTGGCCCACGTGTTCGAGCCCTTCTTCACCACCAAGGCCCTCGGCAAGGGCACGGGCCTCGGGCTCTCCACGGTCTACGGGATCGCCCGGCAGAGCGGGGGTCACGTGTCGGTGGCGAGCCGCGTGGGGGACGGCACCACCTTCTCGGTGTACCTACCGCGGGTGGAGGCGTCGATCGTGCCGCGCGCGGCGGCGGCGCCCGCGCCCACGCACGCGGCGGGCGGCGAGACGCTCCTCCTGGTGGAGGACGACCCGGCCGTCCAGCGGCTCACCGACCGGATCCTCCGCGCGGCGGGCTACGGCGTGATCGTGACGGGCAGCGCGAGCGAGGCGCTGGAGCGCCTGAGCGGCGAGCCACGCCCGGTGGACGCCGTGCTGACGGACATCGTCCTGCCCGACTCGAGCGGGGTCGCGCTCGCCGAGCGCCTCCGCGTCGCACACCCGGAGCTGCGCGTCGTGTTCATGTCCGGCTACCCGGGCGACGCCTTCTCCGGGCGGCTCGAGGCAGACGCGACGACGCACTTCGTCGCGAAGCCTTTCACGCCCGAGGAGCTGACCCGCAAGCTGCGCGAGGTGCTCGACCGCCGCTGAGCGTCCGTGTTAGGAGCGAGTCGCGCCAATGGAACGCTCGACGGTCGGGTTCTGGATCGTGGTCGTCGCGATGCTGGGCGCGGCCGGCTTCTTCGGGATGGGCGCCGAGGCGCGGCGGCGCGAGGCACAGAAGAGCGAGGCCGCGCTCGAGACGGGCGAGATCGTGACGCTCGAGCGCATCCTGGACGCCGACACCATCACCGTCCGCAAGGAGTCCGGCGAGACGGTCGCGGTGCGGATCATCGGGATCAAGGCGTTCAACACCCAGCCCGTGCGCGATCCCACCGCGCGTTGGGGGCAGGCGGCGCGGGACGCGCTGGAGAAGGCGTGCAAAGACCAACCGATCCGGGTGCTCCTCGGGACGCCCGCGCAGGACAAGCACGGCCGCACCCTGGCCACCCTCTACGTGGATGACCACGACGTGGGCTTCGACCTCGTCAAGGCCGGGCTCGCCCTCGTGTATACCGTCTACCCGTTCCCTTCGATGTCCATGTACCTGGCCGAGCAGGAGGCGGCGCAGGGCAAGCAGAAGGGGATCTGGGGGGACGAGGCCGTCGCCGAGCGGGCGCGCCTGCTCGGGCAGGAGTGGCGGAGGCAGGCGAAATGAACGTCGTCTTCCACTGGATGCGCGTCGTCGTGGTGCGCCCTCCCGCACCGATGCGCGTCATCGTGCTCGTCGTCGCGCTGCTCGCGTACGGGTCGACCGGCTACCTCTACTTCGAGCTCCCCGGCAAGCCCGAGCTGAGCTGGCTCGACTCGATCTGGTGGGCGTTCGTCACGATGACGACGATCGGCTACGGGGACTACTTCCCGTCCAGCTCCGGGGGGCGGTTCCTGGTCGCCGTGCCCATGGGGTTCTTCGGCATCGGGCTGCTCGGCTATGTGCTGTCCCTGGCGGCCAGCGCGCTGGTCCAGGCCAGGACGAAGGAGCTCCGCGGGATGACCGAACACAAGCTCACCGACCACCTCGTCATCTTCAACTTCCCGAGCCTCGCCAAGGTGGAGCGCCTGCTCGACGAACTCGCCGGCGATCCGACGTTCCAGGGGCGGGTCGTGCTGCTGGTCGACGAGGACTTGGAGGAGCTGCCCCCCGAGCTGGCGCGCCGCCACGTGCGGTACGTCCGTGGCAACCCCACGCGCGACGAGACGCTGGCGCGCGCCGCGGTGGCGCAGGCGAAGTACGCGATCGTGCTCGCGCGGCAGCCGGGAGACCCGCACTCGGACAACCTCAACCTCGCGATCACCCTCGCCATCGAGTCGCTGGCCGATCGCGCCGTCCACACCGTGGTCGAGTGCGTCGACTTCAGCGTGGAGGGCCTGCTCAAGAAGGCGGGGTGCGACTCGGTGGTGTGCACCTCCCGCTTCGACGCCCACTTCCTCTCGCATGAGCTGCTGAACCCCGGCGTCCAGGAGGTGATCGAGGATCTCACGAGCAACCTCGGCGGGGAGCAGCTCTACCTCACGCGGTGGGAGCGCGGCGAGGCTCCGTTCAAGGTGGTGGCCGAGGCGTGCGCCAAGCACGGACACCTCGCGGTCGGGATCCGGAGCTCGCGGGGCCCGCGCCTCAACCTGAAGGCCGAGGAGCTCGTGGTCGCGGGCGACTCCGTGGTCACGATCGGTCACGAGCGACTGCCGGCCGGCACGCTCGGCTGAGCGCGCCGGCCACGGCTCGGTCGCGGGGGCCCGCGTCAGCGGACGACCGCGACGCCTCCCACGAACCCGACGCCGCTCGTCCAGGGCTCGCTCGCCACGACGCCGACGTTGCCGCTGGCCACGTCGTAGCGCACGACCTCGCGCGAGGAGCCGCCGTCGCCGGGCACCGAGCGGACGCCGATCAGGGCGCCGTCGCCGTCGGTCGCGGCGCCGTCCGGGATCTCGGCGAGCGACGCACCCAGGGCGGCGGCGCCGAGCGGCCACCGGCTCCACTGCGTCATGAAGAACGAGTCGAAGCTCTGCACGAAGCCTTCGGTGGTGGAGACCACGAGCAGCCCGTTCAAGTAGTCGGGCGACGCGGGCCGGAAGACGGCGGTCACCGCGCCGGAGCCGAGGGCGATCTGGTCGATGCCGTGGCGAGCGCGCGCCGTGCCGCCGTCCGCGGGCTCGAAGCACCCGGGCCCGAGCACGTAGAGGTTCGTCCCGTCGGACTCGAGCGCGGACGGGCTCACCACGCCGAGCTCGATGCCGGTGGTCGGCGCGAGCACGGTGTCGGTGGCGGGATCGATCGCGACCAGCAGCGACGGTGACGCCGAGCACGGCAGCTCGTAGCTCGGCGGGAGGATGGTCGTGAGATCGGTGCGGCCGAGCGTCACCCAGAGCTTGCCGCCGGCGAGGAGCGGCGTGCCCACCTCGATGCCGCCGTCGGTGTCGCCCGACGCCATCAGCCCCGAGAGGTCGATGGTCGACGCTACCGTACCGGCCGCCAGGTCGACGACTGCGATCTCGGCGCGACCGTAGAGCGGCACCCACGCCTTGAGGCCGGACGGCGCCACCACGAAGCCGCGCGGGTTGACGGGCGAACCGCCAGCGTCCCCAGGCGCGAGGGCGATGGTCCGATCGACGGCTCCGGCCGGCGTGAAGAGCACGAGCGCGCCCAGGGTGCGCTCGAGCACACCACCCACGCCGCCGCTCGCCACCGGCACCGAGTCCTGGTCCGAGAGCGTTATCCGCCCCAGCACGGCGCCCGTCGCGAGATCGATGGTCGCCACCTCCGCCATCGACCAGTAGTCGGTGCCGACGACGAGCGCTCGCTTCGACGCGCCGCCGTCTCCTGCCGCGCCGGCGGCGCCGTCGGTGGCCGCGTCGGCCCCGGCGTCCGCGCCGCTCGCACCGCTCCCGCCCCCGCTCCCGCCCGCGCTCCCGCTCGCGCCTCCGCCGCCGCTCCCGCTCGCACCCCCGCCTCCGCTCCCGCTCGCACCCCCGCTCCCGCTCGCGCCTCCGCCCCCGCTCCCGCTCGCGCCTCCGCTCCCGCTCGCGCCTCCGCCCCCGCTCGCGCCTCCGCCCCCGCTCGCGCCTCCGCCCCCGCTCGTTCCCCCGCTCCCGCTCGCACCCCCGCCCACACCGGCGTCGCTCCCGGCCCGGCCCCCCGTCACACCTCCGCCCCCGACGGGCTCGTCCTCGGTGCACCCCGCGACCGCGAGCGCGCCCACCACCACCAGCAACGAACGATCGTACTTCCTGTTCATGTCTCACTCCGTTCCCGCACCCCGCGGGCGAGGGCATCCCCACGGGGCAGACGTGGAGCGCGGAAGCGAGCCGGCGGCTCGACCTCCACGCGCCCGACACCCCGCGGGTCTGCGTGGTCGGAGCGCTCGACAGGTCTCCTGGCTTCCGGATCGTCCTCGACCGGGTCCTTCCCAGATCCGCCGCCCCGAAGGACGACCGCGATCCAGTGGCTCTTCCCGATCTCGTCCCCGGTTACAGTGGCGGGGGCCGCGCCGGTCTCACACCGGCTTCCCTTGGCGTCGAGCGCGCCGGCGAGCCATCGGCCCGCGGGGCTCCCGTACCAGGAGCCGTCGCCGGCCGCAAGGCTACGTTCCTGTGGAAATGATGCGGCGGGAACGGACGGCTGCGGCCGAGCGTTGTCGGCTGGCCGCAATTCGGCGAGACTGGCCGCCCGTGCGCCGGGTTCGCCGCGCGCGCGCGGGCCGCACGACCCGGTTCGGCGCGGACCTCTTCTAGAGCTCGACCCCTCATGGCGCACCCGCCACGCAACTCGGCCCCGCTCGCCCAGGGAGCGGTCGTCAACGACCGCTACGAGATCCGTCAGAGCCTCGGCAAGGGTGGGATGGGCGAGGTCTTCCTCGCCTACGACCGGAGCACGCAGCAGCCGGTCGCGCTCAAGGTCGTGCGCGAGGAGTCGCGCATGCCCGGCGACGACGAGGCGCTCCGCCAGGAGCTCCTGCTCGCGCGGTCCGTCAGCCACCCGAACGTATGCCGGGTCCACGATCTCGCGCCGAGCGCCTTCGGGCCCATCCTGGTGATGGAGCAGATCGCCGGCCAGACGCTCCACACCCACATCCGGCGGCGCAAGGCGCAGGGCGGCTACACCGCGGACGAATTCAGGAAGATCGCCAGCGAGGCGTGCGCCGGGCTCGCGGCCATCCACGCCCAGGGGCTCGTCCACGGTGACCTCAAGCCCGGCAACGTGATGGTGACCGCGGATCGCGCCGTGATCCTCGATTTCGGCTTCGCCCAGGAGCGCGCGCGGCTGAGCGCGCGGCGTCCCGGCGCGCCGCCGGACGGCGGGACGCCCAATTACATGGCGCCCGAGCGGCTCCGCTCCGGCGGCGCGAGCATGGAAGACGACATGTACGCGCTCGGGCTCACGCTCTGGGAGATGTGGACGTGTCGGGTCCCGGAGCCCGGGTACCGGCCCCGGGCGAAGCCGATGCGATCGCAGATCATGTTCGACGTCCCGTCCGGGTTGTCCCACGACGAGGTCAAGCAGATCTTCCGCTGCCTGAGCGACGACGCGAGTCTGCGACCGCAGGCGCGCCACATGCGGTTCTTCAACCCGTCGGCGCTCACGACGAACCAGCTCCAGATCCCGCGCGAGCGCCTCGCGCCCGGGCCGCCGGTCGGGCGCGCGGTCGCGGAGAGCTTCGCGCCGGGCGCGCAGGCGCTGCTGGTGACGTTCGCGTCCAACGCCTCCGAGCTCGCGGGTCGGATGTTCTCACTCGACAAGCCGCTGATGACGATCGGGCGGCGCAGCAACCAGGACATCTGCCTGAACGAGGCGACGGTCTCCGGCGCGCACGGCGTGGCGCGCTGGCACGGGGGCTCCTGGATCATCGAGGACGCGGGCAGCACGAACGGCACCTACGTCGATCATAGCTACGAGCGAAAGAAGAGCGCGACGCTGATGCACGGCTCCGAGGTCCAGCTCGGCGAGTGTCGGGTCAAGCTCGTGAGCTTTCACGAGGGATCGCCCCAGCACACGAAGGCGCGCGAGTATCTGTCCCGCCGAGACGGCCTCACCGGGCTCCTGCATCGCGAACAGCTCCTCCACGCGGTGACGGACGACGTCGCCTTCGCCGAGTGGGTCGACGGTACGGTCTCCGTCGCCCGGTACCATGTGCGCGGACCGAACCGCCAGGTGAGCGACCGCCCCACGATCCTGGAGATGCTCGCGCTCCGTCGCGCCGCCCAGCGCGTCATCGAGCTCACGGAGATGTTGCTCCTCAGCATCGTCCCGGTGACGGGCGGCCGCATCGCGCCGCTGAAGTTCGCGGTAGCGATGAGCGGGCCGAGCCATGAGGAGGCGCGGCTGGTCGTCGAGCAGGTCGTGAGCCAAGTCCAGGGGTTGATGCCCGAGGCGCTCGAGCTGGCGGCGACCCTCGTGAAGGCGGAGCCCGGCAGGTCCCTGACGGCGCTCCTCGACGAATGAGCTCCGCCCGCGCGCGGCGACCGAGCCTGTCCGCCGGGCGCGGCACTCCGATACCAGCCCCTCGCTCTGCGGCAACCTGATGGTCCAGCCGAGTCGCTCGTCGTTCCCCGCGCCCTCGGAGCCCAGCCTGAGACGACTCGGCGTCGGTGGCGGCGGCGGCGGCGATCGCCCGCTGCGCGCGCAGGTGGTCGTCGCCGTCGTGGTCGTCCTCGTCCTGATCGGCGTCCCGCTCTACGTGCTCCGCCGGCCGACCCCGGCGCCGTCCGAAGCGTCGGCCTCGGCCTCCGCCCCGGCCGCGCCCATCCTCCCTTCCCCCATCTCGAGCGCGCCGCTCGCCGTCGCGGAGGACGCCGGCGCGCCCGAGCGAGTGAAGCTGGGGCCTCCCCAGCGCCTCCGGTGCAGCGCGTCGGCGCGCGCGCGCGGCCAGGACGGGAGCCTCTGCGACTCGCTCGGCGCCCTGGAGGCCGCGCTCGCGAAGGCGATCCAGGACGCGGTGGACTGCGCGCCGAAGCCGGCTGCCGAGAAGGAAGGCACGATCAACTTCGTGCTGAACGTCGACTGGTCGTCCCAGCAGCTCCACGTCTTCGCGGGCGCGAGCGGCACCTGGCGCGGTCCGCAGGCGCGGCGCGCCGCGAAGTGCGTGAAGTCGTCGCTCGCAGCCCCCGGGTGGCAGTCCCTCCCGCACCAGTACCGCTACTACCAGATCGCCATCCTGGCGACCTACTCGGCGCCCGCGCCCCCGCGCGGTGTCCCGGGCGCGCCCGTCTTCGAGTGACCGGGGGCGCGAGCGGGCGCTCACGGCTCGCCGCGAACCTCCTCCGGCAGGCTCGGCTTCGTCACGATCTCGAGGGTGCGCTCCGCGTCGCCGATCCGCTGGAGGAACAACCCCGTGAACGTGCTGAACAGCGCGTCACCCGCCGAGGCCGTACCGGTGGCGAGCGGCCGGCTCACCCAGCGGCGGACCTTCCGCAGCACCGCGGGGCTGAGGGGATTCACCTGCACCTTCGCCTGGAGGTAGAGCGGCATCCCCTCGGGGACCTGCGCGCCCGTCGCGACGAGCAGGCGCGTGGCCTGCGCACACCGACGCATCACCCCGAGGACGGTGGGGGTGCGCTCGACGACGAACGCCCCCGGACGCGCGATCTCGACTCGCCAGACCTCGTCCCACACCAGGTAGGTGATCTTGCAGGTCTGCGCCGTCGTGGCCAGGGGCACCTTGCTCCCGGCGGAGTACAGCGCACCCGTGAGGACGATCGTGGTCGGGAGGCCCCGTTTCAGCTTGCGGCGGAGCGCCTTCGTCATCACGTCACGGAACTCGAACGTCGCGCGCAGCTGCCGCTTCGCGGCGTCCCACTGCAGGCGGAGCGAGCGCGGCGCGGGGGCGCGATCGTCGGCGCGCGCCGGCGCGCTCACCGCGACCGCGGCGCACCCGACGGCCAGCGCGAGGGCGAGCGCGAGGCGGCCCGCGCGATGGCGGCGGCTCATCGGGGGCGGTCCTCGTTGCGCACGGGGACGAAGCCCAGGATGTTGGAGAACGAGAACACGAAGCCGCCCGCGCTCGTGTCGATCCGCGTGCCCAGATTGGCGGTGAGATCGAGGGGCACCCGCGCCGCGCCCGAATACCCCCGAGGAGGGTCGGTGAGATCGCGCCGCGCGGCCACCGAGAAGAGGCCGGCCGACGCGAACAGATCGATCCCATAGACGGCGCGGCGGCCGCGGTACAGCGGGATCCGGTACTCGCCGCCGACCTTCGCCGCGACCTCGCCGTAGCGGACCTCGAGGATGTCCGTCCCGAGCAGGTTGGGCGACGGTCGCCGGTCGACGTTCATCCCGAGCACTCGGGCCGGCAGGAAGTCGCTGAAGTCCCCGACGTAGTACTGCTCGAAGAAGGGAGCGTCCCCAGCGATGATGCCGCCGAAGAGCTCGAGGCGCAGGACGTGGCGATACCAGGGGAGCTTCCACCACCGGGAGATCGCCAGCTCCGCGCGCTGGTAGCCGTAGTCGCTGGCGAACGCTTGGAGCCCCGCCTCGCCGCTCAGGACGGTCAGCCACCCGCGGGTGGGGAGGAAGGGATGATCGCGGGTGTCGTGCTGGAGCGAGGCGCGGAGCGTGGAGAGGTTGCTGCCGCCGTCGATCAGACTGAAGTCGATGGGCTCGGTGTCCAGCCCGCGCCGATGGCTCGCCGCGATCGGGACCGAAGCCTGCACACGCTCCAACCGGTACGCGACCCAGAGCTGCGTCGAGACGCCCAGGTCCCGACCCACCCCGAGTGTCCCGCCGAAGCGCTGATAGTCGACCACCGCGTAGTCCGGCACGCCGCTGAGGAGCCCCGGTGAGTACTGCACTCCGGTGTTGCCGAAGAAGTCGCGGGCGTCATTGTAGACGAGCGAGGCGCTCGTCATGTACCGGTCTCCGAGGAAGGTGGGCTCGAAGAACCGGACCCGGAGCGCGAGCTGATCTCGCGCGACGCCCACCGCGCCCCCTAGCGTGATGCCGGTGCCCGCGAGGTTGGTCTCCGCCACGTCGAGCCCGCCGTACGCGGTGAGCGGGCGGGCGTTGCCCTGCGTGTCGGCGTCCGCCGAGACGCCGAGCCAGATGCCGTTGATGACGACGGTGTTGCGCTCCTCGACCTCGACGACCAACACCACCGCGCCACGGCGGCTGCCGCGGTCGAGCGAGAGCTCCACCGAGCGAAAGAAGCCGGTGCCGAGCAGCCGGTAACGGGAGAGCTCGATCTCCGGGTCGTCGACGTCGATCACGTCGCCGGGTGCAAACGGGAGGTACCGGAGGACGACGCGGGGGCTCGTCCGCGACAGGCCGCGGACGTCGACCCGCTCGAGCTCGTACCGGATCGGAGGGTCGTCGGGCTCGGCCGCCGGCTCGAGCTCGACCTCCTGCGCTTCGCACGCGGGCGGGTCGGGGCACGCGGCCGCGGCGGCCGCGGCGGTGGGCGCCGACTCCGGAGCAGCCGCGGCAGGCGCGCCGCCGGCCGGAGCGCCCGGGGGAGGCCCCGCGGCGCCGCTGCCCCACGTCGCACGCGCGGGCCCCGCCGATCCGGCGGGCGACGTGGAGCCCGCCGCCGCCGGCGCGCCGGCGCGCGGCTGGGCGAGCCCGGCGCGGGCGACGAGGAGCAGGCCGGCGAGGGCCGCCGCCCAGCGCGACGCTGGTCGCCGCCCGCCGCCTGCCCGCATGTCAGTGAGGGGCGCGGATCACGCCGGGCCGCTCGAGGACGGCGGCACCACGAGGTAGATCATCTTGACGCCTTCGACGCCGCCCAGCGCCTGGCCGCTTGGGGTCTGCACCTTGAGGAGCACACGGAAGACCTTGAGCGCCACCGGGTTGATGACGGAGTTCAGCGCGGTGACCTCGAACTCGACGATCGCCTCGCCGCGGATCCCGTAGAAGGTCTCCGTGTCGATGCTGATGTACGGCGTGGGCTCGGACATCGCCACCGGCGACACCTGGCGGATGAGCTGCAGGGCATCGAACGGCGTCGTCGAGAGCTCGCTGGCCGGCGGGTTCTCGTACGCAGGATCCGGGAGATTGTCGCCGTCGCAGTCGACGTTGCCCGCGCACGAGTAGTTGCTGCGGACCGTCGTGACGTTGTTGAGCCCCTGACCGGCGAGGAGACCGATGAGGCGAACCAGCTCGTCCGACACGTTGCCGCTCGTCGTGTCCTTGGCGGTGACGAGCGGGCGCGGGGCGCCGCCCGGGGGCGCGTACTCGCTGCCCGTAGCGGTGGCGAGCTGCCCGAGCTCGTAGCGGGCCTGGCCGGGGAGCCCGGTGTCGACCGACACGCCGACCACCTTCGCCGAGATGGCGTTGAGCGTCTGCACGACGGCGGTGTACGGGCGCGCCCCGAGCACGGCGCCGACCGACGGCGGGAAGGCGTAGTCGTTCGCCGACGAGGGCCCGTTGTGGAACGCGGCGTCGGTGATGATGGCGAACACGGGGAGCTTGCCCGGACGGAAGCAGGCGCGACCGATGCGGTTGGCAGCGTCGCACTCCGCCTGCCAGTCGGTGGCGATGTAGCAAGGCGCCGTCTGTGGCGGGTTGAGAGCTCCGCAGACCGCCTGGCTCGCCTCGTTCGGCGGCCACGGCCCGCCGCCGCCCGTCACCCGATAGTCGAGCGTGCTCGCGGCCATCCAGAGCGCCTGCGTCGTCGACTCGGGGCCGTCCCCGCCGCCCGACGCGGTGAGGAAGCCGAGGATCTGCCGGACGTTCTCGGGAGCGGAGAAGACGCCGCCGGAGTTCGCCGGCTCGGTGATGTCGCCCACCACTCGACCGACGCCCGGGATGTCGTACCGCCAGCGGTACACGTCATCGGTCTCCGAGCCCCACGGGAGCCAGGGGATGTCCTTGAAGTCCCCCACCCCGACCCACGCGCCCGGGATGGCGGGGATGGGCGGGTTGGCCGCGGGGTCGCCGTTCAGGATCTTCGGGATGATGGTGGTGTCGAGGGAGGTCTTGATGTTGTCGATCGCCGGCTGCATCGAGGCCGTCGTGTCGACGAGGAAGTAGATGTCCGCCTCTTTCACGCCGGTCGAGAAGGAGAACCGCTTCTTCTGTTCGCCTTCGCCGAACGGCACGACGAAATAGAGCCCGGCGTTCGGGGGGGCCTGACCATCGCACTTGCCGCCCTCTCCGGACGCGGCGACGTCGACCACGTCGATCACGCCGTCTGCGTCGCAGTCTGCGACCTGCCGGCAAGGGCCCGCCGCCGGCGTTCCAGCGGGGCAATCGGCGTCGATGCCGTCGAGGAGGCCGTCGTTGTCCGCATCGGGGCTGACGAAATCCGGCTTGCCGTCGGAGTCGGTGTCGGCCGGCTCCGCGCACGGATCGTCGCGCGTGGTCTCTCCTGAGGCGAGCGCCTCGACGGAGTCGAGGATGCCGTCCCCGTCGGAGTCGTCGTCGGCGGAGTTGGGTTTGCCGTCGCCGTCCGGATCCTCCTGACCCTCGATCTGGTCGGCGATCGTGTCCCCGTCGGAGTCCGTCTTGTCCGTCGGGTCGAAGCACACCTTCGGGCCGCCGCCGCCCACGTCGAGGACCACGTCCTGCCCGATGTTCCCGCCGCTGGCCGAGACGCCCCCCGAGCTCGAGTCCCCCGCCCCGCCGTCGGTCGCCCCGCCGGTGCCACCCGCGCCTCCACCGAAGCCGGGCGGCGGGGGCGGGTCCGCGCTGGAGCAGGAGCTGGCGAGCGAGAGGACGAGCGCGACGCTCGTGAGACCGAGGCAGAGCGAACGGGTCATCTCAAGATCTCCGAGGTGGGCCGTCCCGCGACGGCGCGGGGAGCATACCGCGAATTGGCGGGCCGCGCAGGTGCGGGCGCGCGGGGTCGGGGCTGGGGGCGGGGCGGCGTTTCGCGTGTAGGATGCCGCACATGTCGGACCGAGGAACCCTGGCCGGACGCGTCGCGGTGGTGACCGGCGCGTCCAGCGGGATCGGCGAGGCGACGGCGCGCGCGTTCGCCGCGCGGAGCGCGCGGGTGCTGCTCGGGGCGCGGCGCGTCGACCGCCTGGAGGCGCTCGCGCGCGACCTCGGCGCTCGCGCCGCGTTCCACCCGCTCGACGTGACCGACCCGGAGTCGTGCCGACGCTTCGCCGACTGGGCCACCGCGACGGCGGCCGTGGACACCCTGGTCAACAACGCGGGGCTCGCGCGAGGACTCGGCCCGGTGGCGGACGCCGACGAGGCCGACTGGCGGGAGATGATGGAGGCCAACGTCCTCGGGCTCATGCGCCTGACACGGGCGTTCCTGCCGGCGCTGCTCGCCAGAGACCGGGCGGACTTGGTCCACGTCGGGAGCGTGGCCGGAGTCCAGCCCTACGCGAACGGAGCGGGGTACTGCGCCTCGAAGGCGGCAGTGGAGGCGTTCGCTCAGGCGCTCCGCCTGGAGCTCGCCGGGACGGGCGTGCGCCAGCTCATGCTCGAGCCCGGGATGGCGGAGACCGAGTTCAGCGAGGTGCGATTCCACGGCGATCGGACGCGCGCCGCACACGTCTATGAGGGGATGCGACCGCTCACCGCGGTGGACATCGCGGAGTGCGTGGCGTTCGCCGTGGAGCGCCCGCCGCACGTCTGCCTCCAGCGGCTCCTCCTCATGCCGACCGACCAGGCGGCGGCGACCGTGATAGCGCGGGGCCCGCGCCGATGACGCGGCTCGGGCGCCTCGTGGGCGGGCGCTACCGGCTCGGGCTCGTCCTCGGATCGGGGAGCGCCGGCACGGTCCACCGCGCGGCCGATCTCCGCGGTGGGCGGGACGTGGCGGTCAAGCTCCTCCACCCCGAGCTGGCGCATGACCCGGCGGTACGCGCACGCTTCCTCGGCGAGGCGATCGCCGCTCGCCGGATCTCGCACCCGAACGTGGTGCAGGTGTACGGCCACGGGGGCTCGAACGACGAGGACGACCTCCCGTGGATGGCGATGGAGCTCTGCGACGGTGAGACGCTCGACGTAGTGATCGGCACCCGCGGCGCTGTCGGCGCCCCGTACGCCTGCGAGCTGGCCGTCCAGGTGCTCGCCGGGCTCGCCGCCGCGCACTCGCTCGGCATCGTGCACCGCGACCTCAAGCCGGGGAACATCTCGGTCGTCCACCCGCTCCCGGACGTGCCGGTCGCGAAGGTGCTGGATTTCGGGATCGCCAAGGGGGTTCGCGGAGAGGAGCACGACCCTGAGGAGCGCGGCAGGCTGTTCGGCACACCCAACTACATGGCGCCCGAGCAGGCCGTGGGCGGCCCCGTGGACGCGCGATCGGATCTCTACGCGGTGGGCGCGATCCTGTACGAGCTGCTCTCTGGCCGCCCACCGTTCGCCGGGGCGACCCACACCGAGGTGCTCGCCAAGGTGCTCACGCGACCGCCGATGCCCCTCCGGGCATTCGACCGCTCCCTCCCCCCGGAGCTCGAGGCGCTGGTCCGCCGAGCGCTGGCGAAGGACGCCGACGATCGTCCGGCCTCCGCCGTGGAGCTGGCGAGGTCGCTGCAGCCCTTCCTGCCCACCCGGGAGCGCCTCCCGTCCGTGCGGGCCCTGGTCCCGAGCGACGCACCGCTCCCGCTCGTCGCGAGGAGCGCGGAGGCCATCCCGCGCTCACCGCGACGCCCTGCGCTCGCGCTCGTGACCGACTCCGAGCGGCCGCCGGCGCCGGTCACCACGTCACGCAGCCTCGTGCTGGTCGAGGGGAGTCACGACAGTGACTCGGAGTGGCCGCCCCCCGAACGCTGAGGTCCGGGGGCGGCCGCGCGGCCGAGGCAGCGGCGCCGGGCAGCGATCCGATCGCCGACGACCCGGGGCGCCGCTCGTGTGGCTCAGCGCCGCCGACGCGACTTCCGCGACGAGCGCGAAGATCGACCGCTCGACTCCACCGCAGCCGGAGAGTACTTGGTCGCGCGCTTCTCGCCGTCACGAGTCAACGCACCGCTCTCGAGCAGCTTGCGGATGGGGAGAGTGAGGAGTCGAGTCTTCGTCCCGAGCGCCGCTGCGATCTGCTCCACCCCGACGCCGGGGTTCTCCGTCACGTAGGCAAGGACGTTGTCGAGCGTCTGCGCGATCTCCTCCGGCGGGCGCTTCTGCCCCACGACCGCCGCAGCCTTCTTGCGCTGCGGCTTCGCGGCGGAGGCCTTGCGCGAGCGCGGGCTCGGCGCGGCGACCTTCTCTGCCACGACCCCGAGAGAGGCCTCCACCGCCTGGACCGCAGCTCGCCGCACGAGGGCGCTGAGATCCTCGACGAACGCTTCGACCTTCTCCTGAATTCGCTGGTTGATGTCGCTCATGGGCGCCTATTCACACGTCGAATCGACTTCGTCAAGGGCGGAGTCGCGCTCGGCTGTCGATCGGTCGCCTCGACGAGCGCGCCCAAGCGCTCTACGCGAGCCGGCGCCGGCTCGCCGGGCGGGACTCGCCAGCGCCAATTCCCGCGCGGCGTGCCGGGCACGTTCATGCGAGCCGCCGCGCCGAGCTCGAGCGCGTCCTGCAGAGGCAGGATGACGGTGTTCGCCGGACTGGCGAGCGCCGACCGCACGAGCGCCCACTCGGGCGTGGGTGAGGTCCCCGCGTAGTCGAGCGCCCTGCTCCGCGCGCGGCGGGCCTCCGGGCCGCCAGCCGCCAGGCGCCGCAGCCACCCGCCGAGGGTCTCGGTGTCGTGGGTCCCCGTGCAACCGAGGGAGTGCTCGGGCCAGCGGTGGGGCAGGTGCTCGTTCGGCGCCCCCTCGAACCCGAACACCAACACGCGCATCCCCGGGAGACCGAAGCGATCGCGCAGGGCACGGACCTCCGGCGTGACGACGCCCAAGTCCTCGGCGACGAACGGCAGGGCACCGAGGGACGCCTGCACGCCCTGGAGAAGCGCCGCGCCCGGCACGGGCCGGAAGCGACCCCGCCGCGCGTCCCTCGCGGACGCGGCGATGCAATACGCGCGCACGAACCCGATGAAGTGATCGAGCCGCACCACGTCGAACCGCGACGACGCGACGCCGAGTCGCGCCCGCCACCAGGCGAAGCCCTCGGCGGCGTGCGCCGACCAGTCGTACTGCGGAGTCCCCCACCGCTGACCCCGGCGGGTGAATTGGTCAGGGGGCACACCCGTGACCTCGGACGCCTCGCCCGAACGCCCGAGCCGGAAGAGCTCGCGGTGGGCCCACACGTCCGAGCTCTCGTGGGCGACGAACATCGGCACGTCCCCGACGAGCCCTACCCCCGCCTCCCTACACGCGACGCGCAGGGATCGCCACTGGCGATCGAACGCCCACTGGACGAACTCGAAGAACCGCTGCTCGTCGCGCAGGCGCGGCTCGAGCCGCGCGAGGGCGGAGGGATCGCGCCGCGCGAGGGCGGGCTCCCACTTCGTCCACGTCCGGGTGCGGTGGTGGTGAGTGAGGGCCGCGAAGAGCGAGTCCGTCGCCAGCCACGAGCGCTCGCGCTCGACGAAGTGGGTCAGCTCGCGGGCCAGCGGCGAGCGCGGCTGGCCGCGGAGCGCCGCCCACGCCGCGCGGAGCCGCGGGAGCCGAAACGCGCGGGCCTCCGCGTGCTCGGCGAGCTTCGCGCGCACCAGCGGCCCCGGGGCCGCGAGGGCCTCGGCGGGCAGGAGGCCGTCCCGGACCAGGAGCGCCAGGCTGATGAGCCACGGGCTGCCCGCGAACGAGGAGGCGGCGTCGTAGGGCGAGTCACCTCGGCCGGGCAACCCGATGGGCAGCATCTGCCACCACCGTTGGCGCGCGGCGCCGAGCAGTCGCACGAACGCGTGCGCCTCGGGGCCGAGATCGCCGTGGCCGTGGGGACCCGGGAGGGAGGTAGGGTGCAGCAGCACCCCGCACCCGCGCGACGGGAACGGCGCGCTCCGCGCCGCCTCGGGCTCGACGATCGGCGGCGAAACCGCCGAGAGCGTGGGGCGGCGGCGCGGACTCACGTGTCGTCGGCCCGGGCCGCGGTGGCGCTCCCCTCGCCCGGTGCGACCGCGTGACCTTCGTCGCCATCCCCCTCCGACTCTGGAGGGGGGGGGCGAAGCATCGACACCACCACAGCTCCGACGAGCAGCAGGAGGATGACCCCGAGGCTCACCAGGTTGGGGACCTTGAGGAACGGGGACGCGATCATCTTCGCGCCGATGAACACGAGGATCATCGCGACCCCCACGTCCAGATAGCGGAACCGGCTCATCATCCCGGCGAGCAGGAAGAAGAGCGCGCGGAGGCCGAGGATCGCCATCACGTTGGACGTGTAGACGACGAAGAGGTCGTTGGAGACCGCGAGCACGGCAGGCACGGAGTCCACCGCGAAGAGCAGGTCGGTGAACTCGATCACGAGCACGACGAGGAACAACGGCGTCGCGTAGCGGACGCCGTCGCGGACCGTGAAGAAGTGCTCCCCCTCGTACTGGTCCGTGGTACGGAACCACCTCTTGGCGAGCCGGAGGACGGGGCTGTTCCCCGGATCCACCACGTCGTCGTCCTTCTTGAAGGCGAGCTTCAGGCCAGTCCACACGAGGACGCCGCCGAACACGTAGATCATCCAGTGGAATCGGTGCAGCAGCGCCGAGCCCGCCAGGATGAACACCAGCCGCATCACCACGGCGCCGGCCAGCCCCCAGAGGAGGACTCTCTGCTGCTGGCGCTCGCCGACCCGGAAGTAGCCGAAGACGACCAGGAACACGAAAAGGTTGTCGACGGAGAGCGACTTCTCGACGACGAACGCGATGAGATACTCGAGCGCCAGGTTGGTCCGCGCGGCCTGGGAGACGCCACCCCCGCCCACCGCGAGGTGGATCCACAGCGTGAAGGCGAGCGCCCCGGCGATCGCCATCAGGCTCCGCAGGACGGCCTCGCGGAACGTCATCGCCCGCGCCTTCCTCCCGAAGAACGCGACGTCGAGCCCGATCATGGCCGCTACCGTCGCGGCGAACACGACCCAGTCGAGCGGCCGCGCGACGGAAAGCATGGCCGGCGTCGATACCACGCCGATCTACGCCTCGCCAGCCCTGGCGCGGTCGCTGGCGCGCCAGCGGCCGCGCGCGTCAGACCATCTGTTGCGGCTGCCGGGAGCCGGCGCCCGAGCGGCTCGCGCCGCGGAGGATCCGCAGCCCCACGTCCAGCCGGATGAACGCCAGCATCGCGCCGAGGACGACGAGGACGGAGACGCCAGCCAGCCAGCGGTTGTACTCTTCCTGCACGTACACCTTCCCCGTCCCTACGGGCGAGGTCGTCTCGGGGCGCACGTCGAGGCCGTGGCGCTTGGCGAGCTCCTCGATGTTCGTCAGGTGGATGACCGGAACGTCCCGCTCGGCGAAGCGGAGCATGACGGAGTCCATCAGCCGCGCGCCGGGGGGCGGCTCGCGGTTCAGGCCGGGCTTGAACTGCTTCTTGCCGACGTGGGTGCCGACGGACGCGCTGCCCCCGCCGACGTTCACGTAGGCCCGAACGGGCCGATCGCCGGCCCGGGCGGCGTAGACCTGCATGCGGCGCTCGATCGCGTCGGCGAGCGACTTCGTGTCCAGGCGCTCCGCCCCGCTCCGCACGATCGCGTCGTCCACGAGGGCGCGGCCCTCCTTGGACATGCCGACACCGCGATCGTCGATGCCGCCGCGGGAGGCAGCGACGGAGCGGTGGCGGAACACGCCGGCCTCGACCAGCGTGCGCTCCATGTCGACCCAGAGGTACTCGGGGTGGTTGGCGCCCCACTCCGAGCCGGAGACGCTGCTGATCGCTATGGGCTCAGCCTCGATCGCCTCGATCGCGGCGTACGTCGCGATGTTGAGTGCCGGGAACGACCCGGAGAGACCCACGGCGACCAGATCGCCCTTCGCGACGTTGGCGCGCCGCAGGTAGTGGACGACCACCGCGGCGAAGTTCGGGTTGGTGCTCCGCTGCTTCGCCAGGAGGTTGCCGGTGTTGGAGGTGACGGACGTCACGGGCTCGCCGATCAGGCCGGTGCCGGCCGGGTCCGTCTCCGGATCGAGCCGGAGGCCGCGCCGCTGCTTCTCGACGCGGATCGCCTCGGTCGCGCGCAGGGCGAGGCGCGCCGCGGCGATCTTCTCCGCGTACCACGGCTGCTGGCGCTCCACGCCCATCGTCTCGACGAGCACGACCGCCGCCACCGCGATCGTCGCGATCAGCAGAAGAACGGCGCGCGAGACGCTCGGCGGCCGCCAGTAGATGCGCTTCATCCGCGCACCTCGACGCCCACCAGCACGACGAGCACGAGGCGCACCACCGCCGAGGCGGTGGCCAGCGCGGCGATCGTCTCGAGGATCCCCTGCCGGTCGAGCCAGATCGCGATGAGCCCGGGCACGATGTAGCCAATCACGGCGAGATCGAGCGCCGCGCCCGCAGCCGTCCCCGCGCCGAGCGCGCGCACGCCCGTCGCGACGAGGTAGCCGACGAGGATCATGAGCACCGTGCGCCGGCGCCCGTAGACGATCGTGAACGACGACAGCGTGTGGACGATCGCGAACGTCACCAGCCCGGCTGCGACGGTCGCCAGCGCGTCGAGCGGTTTGCCGAGCCCCAGCGCGAGGTACCCCGGCACGATCATGCCGCCGGCCGCCACGCCGAAGAGCTCCGTGAACACCAGGCTGACGACCAGCCCGATCCCGATCGAGAGCGGCAGGAGCTCCGTCATGCGGCCTCCGCCACCACGGCACGATTCGCGAAGTATCGCACGAGGTCCAGCCCCTGACCGCCGATGTTCCCCATCCCCATCACCACGGCGCTCCCCCCGATGAGCGCGACGATCCTCTCGAAGATCTCATCGACTCGCAGATCCTCGACGAAGACGATGCGCGCGGAGTCGAAGCCGGCGGCGATGGCCGCCCGCGCGAAGAGGTGAGTCCCCGTCCCCATGAGGACGACGTAGTCGGCCCGCTCCCACGAGACGAAATCGGCGCCGAGCTGCAGGCTCCGATCGGGGCGATCGGCCCGGCAGTTGAAGATCGCGATGCGGGCGCCGATCTCGGGCTCCGCGGCGCACGCGCCGTTCCAGAGCTGGGCGGTGCTGACGGGATCATTGGCCGCAAAGGCGTTGAAGAACACGATGCGGCGGCCGAAGAAGTCCAGGCGGTGGACGGTGAGCGCGCCCGGATCCGGCTTGGCCTTCCACATCCCGCGGAGCGCCACGTCGCGCGCGACCCCGAGATCGGCCAGCACGCTGAGCGCGAGCGCCACGTTGTCTGGGTGCTCCCGGTAGCTGAAGCCCGCCAGCTCCTCGGGCGCGACCGCCGCGATCTCGGGCTCCCCCACGGCGACGAGCTCCGATCCCCGATCGGAGACGGCCGCGCGCAAGACCTCGAGGTGGCGCTGCTCGGCCGTGAAGAGCTTCGCCCCGATGGGCGTCATCCCGGCGAGGGCTCGCGCCACGTCCTCCTCCCCCGGTCCCATCACGTCGAGGTGATCGGGGCGGGCGTTGGTGATGACACCGTGCGTAGCGCGGACGAGCTCGAGCTCGGAGAGCACCTGGAGCTCGGGCCGCAGCGCCATGCACTCGATGACCAGCGCCTCGGCGCCGTAGGCCGCGGCGGCGTCGACGATGCGCCGCTGCTCGATCACGTTGGCGCCAGCGGGGCGGAAGATCGGCACCTCGCGGCCGTCCGGGAGGATCATGCGCGCGAGCGTCCCGGTGGTCTTCGCGCAGGTGACGATGCCGGCCTCGCGGAGCGCGGCGGCGAGCAGTCGCGTCACGCTCGACTTGCCGCGCGTGCCGTTCACGTGGATCCGGATCCGGATGCGGCGCAGGTTGCGCCGATGGAGGACGCGCTCCGCGGCGAGCGCCACGACGACCGAGACGAGCAGGACGCTGAGCTCGAGGATCCGCATCCGGTGCGCGCGGCCATAGCACGGGGAGCCGAGCGCCCGGGGCTCCACGCGCGAGGTCGCCCGGGCGCGCGCGCGGGCGGCCCGGTCAGAAGCGGCCCCGCGCGGCGACGCCCCCGGGCGCGAGGCCCAGCTCCAGCACCGGCGCGCCAGCGGGCGCGCCGGCCCCGGGCGACGACTCGACGCGCGCCGGCGGCGGCTCATCGAAGAACCACAGCGCTGCGCCGATCACGCCGAGGGCTGCGGCTGCCCCGGCCGCGCCGTAGGCGCCGGCTCGGTACGCGTCGCGATCCTCGCGGAGCGCCTCGTAGTCGGCGAGCGCACCTTCGCCGAGCGGATCCCGGCCGCGCCGAGCGAGCATCGCCTCGGCGTCGTCCTGCTTGCGTACGGCGGCGAGACCGAGCACCGCAGTGGTCGCGGTCGCGCCTAGCGCCGCGCCGCCGAGCGCGACGGCGACGACGCGCTGGGTCGTGGTCTCGAGGGCCACGCTCACGCGGGTCGTCCCCCCGCGCGGGACCTTCACCCGGCGGACGAACGGCTCGCGACCGTTCGCGCGCACGGCGATCGTCCGGCTCCCCGCCTGGACGGGCACGGGCGCGAGCGGCGCCACGCCCACCTCCCGCCCGTCGATCGCGACGCGGCTGCCCCGCGGGGCGCGCACCTCGACGTACCCCGGCCGCGGGCGCAGCTCGGCGTCGATCGGCACGGTGGTCGATTCCGGCACACTCACGCGACGCTCCCAGGGGAGGTGACCCGGCGCGCGGAGCACGATCCGGTGGCGCCCCGGCGAGACCTCCGCGGTGAGCGGGAGCTTCCCCACCGCCCGACCGTCGAGCTCGAGCGCGGCGTCCGGCACAGCCGACGACACCATCAGCCGCGTCGGCGTGCGCTGGGCGGACCGCGGGGGCGCGGCCTCCGCGCCGCCTGCCGGAGGCCCCGCGTCGGCGAGCGGCGTGAGCTGCAGCAGCGCCTCGCGCGCCTCTGCCGCGCGCGGACCGGCGGGCGCGCGCTCGAGGTACTCGCGGTACCGCGCGAGCGCACGCGCGAGCTGCGTTCGGTCGCCTCGGAGGAGGAAGAGCTTGCGGTGCGCCTGCGCCAGCGAGAAGACGAGGCCATCGCGCGGCGCGATCTCGTACGCGCGCTCGAAGGCCTCGAGCGAGGCTTCGAACTGCCCGGCCGCGAACGCGCGCGCGCCGATGCGGAAGTACGTGCGCGCCTGCGCGAGCGCGGCGGGCGACGGCTCCGCCCGCCCCGGCGCGGCGAGCGCCAGCAGGAGCGCAGCCGCGCCCAGTCGGAGCCGAGCGCGGCTCAAAACTCCAGCTCCTTCGGCGTGCGCTCGCGCGCCACCGGGTCGAGCTTCACGCTCAGCGTGGAGTCGGACGACGGGACGACGGCGACCTTGCGCGCCACGTGGCCCTTCGCGCGCAGCTCTAGCTCCACGCTCTCGGGCGAGCGGGGCAGCGCGACCGGACCGCGGGCGTCCCCGAGCCGGCGACCGTCGAGCCAGACCTCCGCGTCCGGAGGGGTCGCGCGGATCGTCAGCGCGACGGAGGCCGGGGGAGCGGGGACGAGCGTCGCGGCGCTCGACGCGGCGGGCGCAGGGGCCGGGGGCGACGCCGCGGCAGACGGGAGCTCCGCCACCGTGGACGCCTCCGCGGGCGCGCGCCCGGGCCGCCCCCCCCCGACCACCCAGGCGACGCCCGTGCCGACGGTCGCGATCGCGGCCAAGGCGGCGACCACCGGCCACCGCGGCGAGCGCCCCGGCCGCGACTCGAGGCCGCCGCCGAGCGTCGCCGGGCCCCCCGTCGCGGCCTGCGCGAGCGTCTCGGCCGCCTCGATCACCTGCCGGTCGCGCGCGGTGGTGGGCGAGCCGAGCGAAGGCGACCGAACCACGGGGACCTGCACCGCGTACCCGGCGGCGACCGCCGCCTCGCAGAGCGCGCGCGCCGCCGCGCCCGCGGTGGGCGGCCGGCGATCGGGCTCCTTGGCGAGCATCGTGAGCACCGCGTCGTCCAGTGCCGTCCCGAGCGCGGGCAGGTGCTCCGAGAGCCGGGGCGGCGGCTCGGAGACCTGCTGGAAGAGGATGTCGAGCGGGTTGGACGCGCCGAAGGGCAGGCGCCCGGTCAGCGCGACGTGGGCGACGACGCCGAGCGCGTACACGTCCGCGCGGCGGTCGATGTCTGGCGCACCCCGACACTGCTCGGGCGACATGTAGTGCGGCGTCCCGATGGGCACCCCGGTGTGGGTACGAGGCGCCGCGGCGTCGCCGCCGACGAGCTTGGCGATGCCGAAGTCGAGGAGCTTCGGTCGCACGCCGTCTTCGTCCTCGACGAGGAACACGTTCTCCGGCTTGAGATCGCGGTGAAGGATGCCCGCCTCGTGAGCGGCGTCGAGGGCGCGCGCGATGCCGACCAGGATGGGGAGCGCCTCGGCCGGCGGGAGCGGCGCCCGATCCTCCAGCAGCGCCGCGAACGTGCAGCCCTGGAGCAGCTCCATCACGTAGTACTGGCGGCCGTCCACCAGCGCGCCGAACGCGAAGATGTCCACGATGTTCTTGTGGTGGACCTGGTTCACGGCCCGCGCCTCGTCCACGAAGCGAGTGACCATGACCGGATCGGAAGAGAACCGGCGAGAGAGGACCTTCACCGCCACCCGCTTGCCGATCAGAGGGTGGACCGCCCGATAGACCGAGCCGAACCCGCCCGAGCCCAGCTTGTCCTCGATCCGGTACTCGCCGACGACCTCTCCGCGCTCCAGGTCGCGATCGGCGGCCGCCACCACCGCGTCTGCGACGAGCGTCGACCCGTCGACGGCGCACGTCTGCGCGTCGTCGTCGTACCGGGCACCGCAACGAAGGCAGACCGCCATGCAGCGGCCGAGAATAGCGCCAGCGCGCCACGCGGCGCTAGCGGCGTGGGCCGAGCGCGCTGTAGGCTCCACGGGTGCCGCCCCGGCGCTCCACCTCAGCCCCCGCCGCGATCCCCGCCGCGATCCCCGCCGCGATCCCGGCCGCGATCCCCGCCGCGGCGCACGGCGGCGTGCCCGCCTCCGTCCTCGCGGTCGCCGTGAGCGCAGGGCTCGCCGTGCTCGCCGCGGCATGCGCCGATCTCCCCATCGTACCGCGCGGGGTGTGCGGGAACGGCATCGTCGAGCCGGGCGCCGGCGAGGAGTGCGACCTGGTCGCGCGCCACGCCGGCGGGGTGTGTCGCCGGCCGGGCGAGGCCTTCGAGTGCCGGCACGACTGTGCCGCCGCCGCCAGCGGCGACGCGCCGCCCTGTGGACCGGGCCAGCGCTGCGGCGTCGACGGGGTGTGTCGCGAGCCGTCCGGGAGGTTCGCGCCCGCACGGGATCTGGTCGCCGCCTCCCCGATCGAGCTGGTGGGCGTGGACCTCGACGGCGACCGGCGGGACGACATCGTGAGCTTCGAGGAGCGGACGGCGGAGGTGTACTTCCTCGGTGCGGCGGGCGGGATCGACGAGCGGAGAAGCGTCCCCTCACGCCGCACGGTCGGCGCCTTCCCCCGCGGGATCCGCTTCGGGCCGACCGAGCCCGAGTCGCTCCTGGTGCCGTTCGCGGGGAGCGCGCTGTTCGCGCTCGGCGGCGCCGATCGCGCGCTCCCGATGACGGGGCACGCGCTGACGCTGGAGACCGTGGTCGCGATGCGGCTCGGCACGGTGCAGTTCTTCACCACGGAGGGCCCAGAGCAGACGACCGTGGCGGCCGCAGATCTCGGCACCCTGATGGGCATGGTGATCGTCCGCACCGACTACTCGTACGCGCTCGTCGGGGCGCTCCCGCGCTCACCGGAGGAGCTCGTCGATCTGCCGGCCGCCGAGCTCATCGAGGATCCGTCCCGCCCGTGCGAGGAGCTCGTGCTCGCCTACCGGGGCGCGAGCGCCCTGGACGCGCTCTCCCCCTGCGCCCTGGACTCGGACGGGCGCCCTATGGCCGCCGCGGCGGTCGCGGCGCCGCTCGTCTCGATTGGCTCCGGCGCTTCGCTCACCGGGCCCCTGTGGCTCGGCGACCTCGACGGCGACGGCCACCGCGACGTGGCGCTCGTGGCCGAGGCCGCAGGCGCGCGGGAGATCCACGTCGCCTATGGGGACGGGATGGGCGCCTTCTCGGGGGAGCCGGGCGGGCCGAAGACGGGCGTCACCGCGGTCGCGCAGCGCCTCGCTCCCGGGCTGACGCCGCTCTGTCTCGGCGACGTGGACGGCGACGGCGGCATCGACTACGCGGACGCGCGCGGCGTGGTTCTGGCGCGTACGCCTGAGCCGGTCCGCGCGCCGACCTCGACCTCCGTCGCGTGGGAGCTCGCGCGCTTCGGCGACGTGAACGGCGACGGGCTCGTCGACGCGATCGGCGCCAGCACGGCGGGCTCCGTCCTGGACGTGTTGCTCGGCACGGGCCTCGGCTCGTTCTCCAACGGCGCGGTCGACGTCCCGACCCGGCCGTCGGCCCTCGAGCTCGCCGACCTGGACGGCGACTTCGTGACGGACATCGCGGTCCTCACGGACGGCGAGCGCGCCGGCGAGAGCGTGCTGTCCGTCGCGTTCGGTGAGGCGCGCGCGTTCCCGAGCGCCGCCAGCCACCTCGGCGTGCTCGACGAGGTGTCGCAGCTCTACGGTCGGGAGTCGACCGTCCCCGTGCCCGCCCGTGGGCTCTCGGTGATCTCCCGCGCACCGGGCGGAGCGCTGCAGCTCACGGCGTTCGTGTCGAGCGCCGACCGGGTCGTCCGGGCGCCCGTGCCCCTCCTGGGCTCCGCCTCGGAGGACCCGCTGGAGTTCGAGCTCGAGGCGTACCTCGCGGCCCGCTTCGCGATCGTGCGCTCGGGATCGAGCCAGAGCGTCGCCGTGCTGGGCGAGGAGTTCGCGACGCCGGGGCTCCTCCGCTTGTTCGCGCTGCCGCTGACGGGACGGGGTCGGTTCGACATGCAGCGCGTGACGTCGACCGCGTACCTCCCGCAGGGACCTCGCTGGACCTCCGGGTTCTTCACCGCGATCGATCTCGAGCCCGACGCGCGGGACGAGCTCGCGATCCTGGCGCCCGTCGACGGCGAGGCGCGGTCGCAGCTCCAGGTCGCGAGGTCGGCGCGCGGCGACTCCGAGGCGCTCGAATTCGCGCTCGAGCCGCCCGTCGCGATCGACCTGATCGTCGACCACCGGCAGGCGCCCATCGTCGCTCCGGGCGCGCCGCAAGGTGGCCGCGCGCTCGCGGTCGATCTCGACGGCGACGGCCGCGACGATCTCGCTTTCTCGGCGGCCCTGCCGGACGGCACTCCGGTGGTCGCCGTCGCGTGGAACGACGGCGGCTTCGGGCGGGTGACGAGCGCGACGCTCGCGGCGCCCGCCGACGGCCTGGCCGCGTTCGGCGAGGGCTCGCGCGGCGGGCGCGCGCTGGCGGTGTTGACGGGCGGGTCACTCTCGCAGGTCACCGGCCGAGGGCGCGAGCTGCGCCTCGAGCCGCTGAGCGGCGGGGCGGCGATCGGCGCCGCCCTGCTCGCCAGCGGAGATTTCGACGGCGACGGGGTGGACGACTTCGTGGTCGGCGACGCGACGCGGCTGCGGCTGGTGCGGGGGATCCCGGCGCTGGAGTGAGCGCGCGCC
Source organism: Polyangiaceae bacterium (assembly GCA_020846005.1). Classification (GTDB taxonomy): domain Bacteria; phylum Myxococcota_A; class Polyangia; order Polyangiales; family Polyangiaceae; genus JADLEQ01. The sequence continues at coordinate 9,913 of JADLEQ010000103.1, read as the reverse complement.
CACCGGGGCGCGCACGTCACCACTGCGGACCACCCAGGGGGACGAGGCGCGACTCGAGCCGGATCTTCGCGATCCCCAGGGTGAGCCGTGAGCCGGTGAGGCGGAACGGCAGCGTGCGCCGCGCGCCGGCGGCGGTGAGCGTCACCGTCCCGGACACCGGCCCCTCGCCGCGGGCGCGCACGATCTCGATCACGTACTCGCCGGCAGGCGCGGCGCGGAGCGCCAACCCCTCGCCTCGCGTGCTCGTCGCGTCGCGCGCCGTGATCACCTGCCGGGTCGGCGCGCCGAGGAACGACACGCGGTGGCCCTCCGGCGTGAGGATCGCGAGGTCGAGATCCGCCTCCTCGCTCCACGTCGCCTCGACGCGCAGATCCCCGCTCAGCTCGTCGCTCTGCGGGGTGCGCGCGAGCTCGGCCTCGGCGGCGCGGCGGACCTCGGGCTCGGCGGCGGCGAGCAGATCGGACGCGAGCTCCGACTCGCCCGTCTCGCGACCGCACCGGACGGCGTCGGCGAGGATCTTACCGTCCTTCGTCACGAGCTGAGCCAGCGCGAGGGCGTGCCGGCAACCGAGCTCGGGACGCCCGGCCCAGCGCCACAGCCTGGCGAGCCGCTGCTGCGCCTTCACGTTGCCCGGCCGCACGTCGACGACGCTGCCGAGGATCCGGATCGCGAGCGCCCGGTCGCCGCCGCTCGCCGCCACGTCCGCGCGAGCGGTGAGCGCCTCGGGATCCAGCGGCTCCTTCTCACTCCAGCGCCGCGCGAGCGGGGTCGCGCGCTCGAGGTCGCCCGCGAGCAGCGACAAGGTGAACAGCCGCTGCACGGCGGTGCGGGACGACTCGTTGGCGCGGACCGCGCCCTCGGCGGTCGCGAGCGCCGACGATCCGGCCGACGCGGGCGTCAGGCGCTCGGTGGAGATCTCACCCTTGCGCTCCCACACGCGGCGCATCGGGATCATCGGGCGAGGGCGCGGGCGGACCCGGCGAGCACGCTCCTGCGCGGGCCAGTCGTCCGCCAGCATGCTGGGCTTCGACTCGGCGGGCCGCGGGGGCGGAGCGGCCGTGGCCGCAGGGGGAACGGAGTACGGGTTGGATGGGGTGGCGGCACCCGCTTTCGCCGGTGGGGCTGCGCCGCCCGGCATCGCGATGCCGCTGCCTGCCCCGAGGCGCCCCACACCGGCGGAGTCCTCCCACTCGGCGTCCTTCTTCTTGTCGGCGCCTGCGAAGCCACCCGCCGAGTCTCCAGCGCCCGAGGCGGCGGGGTCTTCGCCGTCCTCGCGCGCCGCCGTCGTCGATTCGGCGGCCGCCTCACCCGTCCAGTCCGGCGCGTCGCGCGTGTTGTCGAGCCCGAAGGCGCGGAACATCGCCGGGCTCTCCAGCACCAGGAGCGAGGTGTACCGGCTGGCGACGTCGTACGCTCCGGAGAGCCGGATCGCCTCCCGCTTCGCCTCCGGCGCGGGATCCTGCTCGAGATCCGCGATCCGGTACGCCGCGTGGAGCCGCGGCACGAAGGCGTTGCCGGGCGAGCGCGTGGCGACGATCTCCACCGGGTACCGCTGCTCGAAGGCGCGACCCGCGACGCGCCCGCGCAGCACGACCGTCCCTCGCGCCTCCGCGCCGCGCATGCGGGCGACGACGATCGACTCGCCGCCGGCCGGGATGGCGTCGAGCCGCGTGGGGGCGATCTCCTCCAGCCCCGCCGGCAGTTCGACGACCGGGTCGGAGAGCGCCGCGCCGTACACCGCGCCGAGCAGCGCGAACGCCGCCTCGGCGACGGTCTGCCCCGGGACGAACGGGAGCGCCACGCCGCCGCCACCTCGCGCGAGCGCCGCGAGCGTGGTCGCGTCGGAGTCGGCCCCGACGGCGACCGCCGTCACGGAGACGTCGGCGCCGGCGATCGCGCGCTCGACCGCCCGCGCGATCCACGCGGGGCGGAGCGCCCCCGCGGTGGGCGCACCGTCACCCACGTAGACGACCCGACGCGCCCGGCCGCCCTCGCGACCGAGCGCCTGGAGCGCGCTCCGCACCGCCTCGACCGGATCCGTGGCGCCGTCGGGCGCGACCCCCTCGAGGAAGGCCCGCACGTCGTGGGCCGCCTGGGCGCCCGCGGGGATCGGACCGCCTGGCAACGCCCGGCAGGCCGTGTCGCAGGCGAGCGCGAGCACCCGGTCAGCGTGGTCGAGCTCCGCCGCGAACCGGGCCGCGAGCGCGACCGCGCGGCGGTGACTCTCGCCGTACATCGATCGGCTGGTGTCCACGACGATCGCCACGTCGCGGCGCTCCTCGCCGTCCGTGGCGCGCGGGAGCTTGGGGCGGACCGCGAGGGCGACGTACGGCGCGTCCGCCGGCAACCCCGAGGCGGCGCCGGCGGCGCCGGCGGCTCCAATCGCCGCGCGCGGTGGCTCTCCCTGGTACGCCCACGCGGTGAGCTCGCGCTCGCGGCCGGGCAGCGCATACTCGAGCGCGAGGTCGCCGGTCGGGGCGAAGTCACGCGCGACGAGCCTCAACGCCGCGGCGTCCGTGGCGTCGCCCTTCGAGAGCTCGTAGCCGAGCGAGGTCACCCCGTAGCTCTCGTCGTGTCCGCGCACCTGCACGTCCACCTCGAATGTCCCGACGCGGGTCGATCCGCTCGGATCGTGCGCCATCGGGTAGGTGTACCGACGGACTCCGGCCGTCGGATGCACGACCTGGGTGTACGCCAGCACGACCCGCCGGGAGCCGCGCTTCGGGATCGGGTAGATGCGCAGCTCGAAGCGCCCGCCGCGCTGCCACTCGAGGAGGGCCGGGTCCTTCCACGGCCCCGGGACCCACACGATCTCCTCCTGGACTCGGGGCCGGAGCTGCGGCGCGGCGGTCACGATCGCCCCGCGCCAGATCGCCGCTGCGCGCTCGCGGTCCACGAACGCCCCCTCCTCGAGCTTCCCGTCCACCTCGAGGGCCAGCCGCTCGATCTTGGCGTCCGGCGGCAGCGGGAACCGATAGATACCCTCGAGCACCTCGTCCGTGCCGTTGGTGAACGTCTCATCGATCTCCGTCCGCGCCACAGCGCCCGCGATCCGGACCTTGACCGCGTGGGTGGTGAGCGTCACCGCGCCCTTGCGCTCTTGATCCTCGCCCGGCTTCTTCGCTCGGAGCTCGCCGAGGCCACGCGCCGGCACGTCGTCGTCTCCACGGCCGTTCGCTGTCTCCGCCCAGGCGAGCGCGTCGCCGAGCGACGCCGACGGGCTCACATAGGGGGGGATCCCACGCCTGAGGCGCCCCTCCTCGCCCGCGCGCACTCGGACGCTCCGTCCCTCCGGATCCGCCAGCTCGACGACACCCCGGCTCACCTCGACCTGGCTCGCGCCGTCCTCCGTCCGAACGGCGAGCTTGGTCCCGAGGACCGTGACGCGCCCGTGGGGCAGCTCGATGCGCGCCTCGCTCCCGGAGACCCGGGCCACCTCGGCGACGATCGCGCCCGCCTCCAGGCGGAGCGCCCGCCCCGCCCCGGGGACGACGCCGAGCTTCGTCGAGCGCTCGAGCGCCAGCGAGGTGCCGTCGGCGAGCTCGACGCGAGCCCGCGTGCGGGCGTCCGTGCGGAGCATCGTTCCGGGCGCTACCGCGCCGCCGGCCACGAGCGCGACGCAGTCGTCCCCGCTCGGCGCGCACGCCTGCAGCCCGCCGCTCTCGCCGCTCACTCCCGCGACGTTGCCCGACCAGCCGGGCCCCGCCGCGATCGGACCGCGGCTGCCGCCGACGCCACCACGCAGCACGAGCGCGAGCCCCGCGGCGACCGCGGCCGCCGCCGTGGCGGCGAACAGCACGCGCCGCTGCGAAGAGCCGAGCCGGCGCGGCGGCGCGGCGGGAGCGACGGGGGACGGCGCGGCGTCGTTCGCCGCCGGCGGCGGTGCGCCCACCGCGCCCTGCCCCGGCGGGCCCACGTGGGTCGCGGTCGCCTCCGTCGTCTCGGCCGGCTGGGGGGCCGGCGGCGCGTCCGCGGGGCGAGGGGTCGCGCTCGGCGCTCCGTCGCCGGACACCTTCGCGTCGGTGACGGGGAGGCGCTGCGTCGCGACGGGCGCTCCGTCGCCGGCCGCCTCCGACTCCGTGGCGCGAGGCGGGGCGTCGCGAGCGTCGTCGGACGGCGCGGCGGCGGGCGACGGCTCACGCGCAGCGAGCGCCGCCACGAGCCGCGCGTCGAGATCGGCGGGCGGCACGTAGTCCGCGCCGGCCTCCCGGAGTCGCTCGATCGCGCGCTCCGCGTCGTGGCGCAGATCGCGACAACCATCGCACTCGGCGACGTGATCGACGAGCTCCTCGGGGGCCGTGCCCTCCAGCAGCTCGCTCAGGTGGTCCAGGACCTGCTCGCAGGGACTCTCGGTCGTCATCGCTCACTCCTCTCCCAGCAGCTCGCGGAGGCGCCCGAGCGCCCTCGACACCCGCTTGCGCGCAGCGGCCTCGTCGATCCCGATCGCGACCCCTACGTCGCGGAAGCTGAGGTCGTGCTCGTAGCGCAGCAGGAGCGCCTCGCGCTCGCTCGGCCGCACCTCCTCGAGAGCGCGCCGCGCCCGCTCGGCGCGCCGCCGCGCCGCGAGCAGCTCGTCCGTCGGGGGCTGCCGCTCGGAGTCGTGGACCAGGCGCAGCCGCGCCTCGCGCCGGGCGCGGCGCTCCAGGTGCCGAGCGCACTTGCGCCTCGCGATCGCCGCGAGCCACGCGCGGAGCGCCCCCTCGCCGCGGAAGGTGGGCAGCGCGTCGTGCGCGGCGAGCAGCGTCTCCTGGACGAGATCCTCCGCCTCCGCCTGGGAGCCGGTGAGCGCCATGCAGAGGCGCCCGAGCGCCCGGCCATGCTCCCGGCTGCAGGCGAGCAGCGCGCCCGTCCGATCCCCGCTGGCGATCCGGGCGAGCACCTCGCGCTCGGTGTCTACCGCCGAGGACACCACGCCCCGCTCCGGGTGGGGCTCTTCGGCTGTCATGGCTGCTCCTTCCACGGTGGCACCTCTCTCGTGGTCATGACGGCCCGTTTCGTGACCGAACCGGGTCCCGGTCCGGAGCTCAGGGTCGTCCACCCGGACCTCCCTCTGCAACGGAGGACGGGCGCGCGGCTTTCAGCGTGACGACGCCCGGCCCGCGGCCGCCCACCGCGGGGGCCCGCGGCCCACCGGCCCGACCCCGGGGCCCCGCCATTGACTCCGGTCCCCCCCGCCGCGATGCCTGGCGCATGACGAGGCTGCTCTGGATCGCCGCCGCCGGCGCCGCAGGGACGCTCGCCCGGGTCGGGCTCTCGGGGGCGGTGACGCGCCTCGCCGGGCCAGGGTTTCCGTGGGGGATCCTGCTCACGAACGCGCTCGGCTGCCTGCTGTTCGGGCTGGCGGCGGGCCTCTCGGAGTCTCGGATCGCCCTGTCGCCGGAGGTGAGGGGGATCGTGCAGGCGGGGTTCCTCGGCGCGTTCACGACCTTCTCGACGTTCGCGTTCGACTCCTGGTCTCTGCTGGGCGAGCGCCCCATGGCGGCGCTCGCCAACGTCGTCGGGAGCGTCGCCGTGGGTCTCGCGGCGGCGGCCCTCGGTCTCCACCTCGGGAGGCTCGCGTGAAGCGGACGCCGGGCCCCGAGTGCGCCTCGGTCGTGCTCGTGCGCGTCCGCTTCGGCGAGACGGATCTCATGGGGATCGTCCACCACGCCGCGTACCTGTCGTGGTTCGAGGTCGGTCGAGTCGAGTACCTCCGCCGGCGCGGCATCGACGCCCTCGACTGGGCGGCGCGGGGTGTGCACCTGCCCGTCATCGAGGCCTCCCTCCGCTACCGTCGGAGCGCTCGGTTCGACGAGCGCCTCACCGTAGAGACACGCCTCGCGGAGCTCGGGCGCGCCAGCGTGGGCTTCGAGTACCGCGTGCTCCGGCCATCGCCCGCGGGAGACGAGCTGCTGACGGAGGGCGCGACGCTCCTCGCCTGCGTCAACGATCGGCACGTCCCGACGCGCCTGCCCGCGGACGTGGCGAACGCGCTCCTCGGTGCGGAGACCCGCCCCCGCGCGGCGAGCGAGGTCTGACGCAGGCGCGGCGCCGGGCCCCGCCAGCGCAGTCGCTCACGCCTCGATGCGCGGGATCCGGATGCGAGGGCCGCGGCGGACCTCGAGCCTCACCACGGCGCGCAGCGTCTCCCCATCCATGACGGGCGCCAGCGGCTCGTCGACGGCCTCGACGATCATCTCCGCGCCGCTCACCTCGAGGAAGCGCTCCCCCGGGATCGCGCCACCGCGGACGAGCGCCGGCAGCGCCCGGATCACCTCGAGCGGCTCGAGCGCCCCCGCCTGGAAGTGCAGCCGTCCCTCTTCGCGCGCGAGCGGGAACACATGGAAGAGCCCCCCGAGCTGCACGTCGAACGCGCCAGCATGGATGGCGCCGTGCGCCTCGCAGTCCACGGCCCTGCCGTCGATCACGACGCGGGCGCGCGTCGGCTTGAAGATCTCCTCGCCGAAGCGCGTCCACTCGGCGGGCGGCCGCACGGGGAGGCGCGTCGCGAGGTGCGACGCCGTCGCGCGCGCGACGATCCGAACGATCGCGGGCGCGCCTAGGATGGGCTCGGAGTAGTACTTCTCGAAGAAGCGCTGGCCGACGCCGCCCGCCGCGAGCGCGAAGCCGAGCCGCCGGAACGGCTGGAGCGCGCCGTCCGCAGCGCGCGCCACCCCGGTGACCTCCAGCGTGTCGAGCGGGAACGCGGGCGGCGGGCGCCGCTCCTGCAGGTGACGCACCAGCCGCGTGAGGATCGTCTCGACGGTGCCGGAGACGCGGGACTTGCGGGCCACGAAGTCGATCGTCCCGCCGTTGGTGGGGACGAACGTCGGCAGGGCGCCGGCACCGACCACGGCGCGGGTCTCGTTGACCACCCAGTGCAGGCACCCGTCGCCGCCGTCTGCGACGACGTACTCCGCCCCACCGTCGAGCAGCTCGCGGAGGGCGGGTCCGAGCTCCTCGAGGGTCTGCGTCTCGCGCACCTGACCCCAGCCGCGCACGATCTCGCGCAGCTCGTCGCCGCGCGTACCCCGGCGGCGGTTCCGCCGGGCGTTGGGATTCAGGATGACCGCGACGCGCTCCAAAGCGCCCCGACTCTATCCCGCGCCGGCCGGTGCGCCGAATTGCTGGACTTCCCGAGCAACTTCGGCACTCTACGACGACGCCGGCGGATCGCGTCCGGGTGCCTGGGCCGGCGAGCGACGCCAGGCCGGCGCGGCGCGGCCGCGGCGTCGACCCCTTGGGGCGCGGCGCGCACGGTCCCGTCACGTGATCGCAACACCGCGTTCGACGCTGGGGGCAACAGTTCGGTGAATCCTCGCGCGCGCCCGTTGTGAGGCGGTCCCCGACACGTAGGGTGCGACCGGCATCGACAGGCAGCCGACGTGAGCGCGCAGGACGACCCCAACGTGATCGGCAAGTATCGCCTGCTGGCGACGCTCGGCCGCGGCGGGATGGCGGAGGTGTTCCTCGCCATCTCGCAGGGGCCCGCCGGGTTCAGCAAGCTGGTGGTCCTGAAGGAGCTCCGCGCCGAGCTCGCGACGGACCCGGACTTCCTCTCGATGTTCATGGACGAGGCTCGGCTCGCTGCGCGGCTGCGGCACCCGAACGTCGTGCAGACGAACGAGGTCGGGGAGGAGGCCGGTCGGCTCTACATCGCGATGGAGTACCTGGACGGCCAGCCGCTCAGCCGCGTCCTGTCCAGGATGCGCGGCCAGCTCCCGCTGCCGCTGCACCTCCGGGTGATCGCGGAGACGCTGACCGGCCTCCACTACGCGCACGAGCTACGCGACTTCGACGGCACGCCGCTCGCCGTCGTGCACCGCGACGTGACGCCGCACAACGTCTTCGTGACGTACGGCGGCGAGGTGAAGCTGGTGGACTTCGGCATCGCGAAGGCGACGGACTCCTCCACCGAGACGCGCACGGGGGTGCTGAAAGGCAAGGCGGGCTACATGGCCCCCGAGCAAGCGATGGCCGACCGCGTCGATCGCCGGGCGGACGTCTTCAGCGCGGGGGTCATGCTGTGGGAGGCGCTGGTCGGCCAGCGGATGTGGCGCGGACTGAACGACGTGGCGATCGTCGGCCGCCTCCTGCGTGGGCAGATCCCATCGGCCGCCGAAGCACGACCCGATCTGCCCGAGGTCGTGCTCGCGGTCCTCGGCAAGGCGCTCGCCCCCGACCCGGCCGATCGCTACGCGAGCGCCGAGGAGCTGCGCCTCGCGGTCGAGCAGCTCGCGCGGCAGGCGGGTCCGACGCCGACCGCGCGCCAGCTAGGCGAGCTGGTGGGGCAGGTGTTCGCCGAGGAGCGCGAGCGGCTGCGAGAGGTGATCGAAGCTCAGATTCGTCGCCTCCGCGAGGCGGGGTCGAGCAGCGCCCTCCGGGCCGCCGAGCTCCCCCCGCTGCTGGATCGCACCGCGCCGCACGCGCCGGTCGACACCGGCCCGTCCGGCACCGGCTCGGCGGTGCGGTCCGTCGCTGCGATCGAGACGGAGGCCGCTCGCGACGAGACGCCGACGGTGCCGCCACCGAGGGTACGCCGGGCGCGCGCCCGCGTGCGCGCCGCCGTGGCCGCGGTCGGCGGGGTCGCCGCTGTGGCCGGCGCGGCGGTAGCGTGGCAGCGGATCGCTGCGCCCGGTGCCGGCGCCGGCGGGATGGGCGCGGAGCGGCGCGTCCAGAGCGCGGGGCTCGGCGCGTGCGCGGACCCCAACCGCCCGCTCGTCGAGCTCTCCGGGGACGTGGAGTCGGACGCGACGCTCTCGTGCGACAAGAAGTACCTGATCAAGTTCCGGTTGGTCGTGCCCAGCGGGGTGACGCTGACGATCGAGAAGGGCACCGTGCTCGAGGGCGACGTCGAGACGAAGGGCGTGCTCGTGGTGCAGCCAGGGGGCAAGCTGCGGGCCGTCGGGACGCGGGACGAGCCCGTCGTGTTCACCAGCTCGCGCCCACCCGGGTCGAGGCGCGCGGGGGACTGGGGCGGCGTCGTGCTGCTGGGCCGCGCGCCGATCAACCTGCGCGACGCGGAGGGGAGGTCGACCCGCGGAAGGGTCGAGGGGATCCCGACCGGAGGGTGGTTCGGCGGGAGCGACCCGGACGACGACAGCGGGCAGCTCGCGTACGTCCGGATCGAGTACGCCGGGACGGAGCTCGGCCCCGGCAACGAGGTGAACGGGCTCACCTTGGCGGGCGTGGGCCGGAGGACGCGCCTTAGCCACATTCAAGTTCGGCACGCCTCCGACGATTGCTTCGAGTTCTTCGGCGGGACGGTCGACGCCAAGCACCTCGCCTGCCAGTACAACGGCGACGACGGGATCGACTGGGACTACGGCTGGACGGGGCGGCTGCAGTTCGTCGTCGTGCAACAAGATCCCAGTGTCCACGACGATACCCACGGGTTCGAGGGGGACAACGATCCGTCGGCCTCCACGAACGAGCCGGTGAGCGCCCCGACCATCTACAACGCGACGCTCTGCGGCAAGAACCGCGACGTCCCGAAAGAGCAATACGGAATGCTGCTCCGCCGCGGGACGCGGGCGCGCATCGCCAACGCGGTCGTGGTGGGCTTCGACGCCGGGCTCGACGTGCGCGACGCGCCCACCCAGGTCGACGTCCGGAGCTCGATCTTCTTCGGCAACCTGCGGCACGCGGTCGCCTTGACAGAGGACGGCCGCAGCGGCGACGAGCGCGACGACGACGGCGCGCTGGACGAGATCGCGTGGGTCCTCGACCCGGCCCGTCGCAACTCGACCGGCGACCCGCGGCTCGCTCGTTGCTTCGACCCGGACGACCCGGACTTCGCGCCGCGCGAGTGTGCGCGCGCCGGCTGGTTGATGGCGATGCACGCCGACTCGGTGATGGGCGTCTCGCCGGCGAGCACCCTGCGCGCGGCGTGATGGCCATCGGGGCGAGCGCGGCCTCGGCGCCGGCTCGACGC
>JADLEQ010000102.1 GCA_020846005.1 Polyangiaceae bacterium | reverse complement strand
GCCGGGCATGGGCACGAGGTCCACGGCCTGGAGCTGCAGCTGGCACACCGGCGCCTCGGTCGCCGTCCCGCCGAACGCCGAGGCGCACGTGTCGGTGATGGGCGCGCAGCGCCAGTTGTTCGAGTCCGTGAGGACGCTCTGGAACGCGCTCGCCGCGTCGTCGTCACCACCCCGATCTTCGACCTCCAACGCTGCGCCGAGCGCCAGAATCCGCGCCTCGTTGCTCGCCGCACAATCCGACGGCTGGCCGCAGGGCGTGGCGGTGGGCACCGGCACGGCGAGGCACTCCTGCAGGACCGGGTTGAGCTCCTTGACGACGGTCTTCGTCAGCTCCTCCACGATGCCGGTGCGCACCTCGTCCCGGGTGCAATAGAGCGCCGGCGGGCACTCCGTCCTCGCGGACGGCGCGCCGGACACCGCGACCATCGGCACGCCGTCCTCGCCGAGCTGGAGATCGTACGCGCCCGTCCCCGCGAAGGTCACGTCCGGGAACAAGTACGACCAGTTGAAGTACGGGAAGGTCTTGCCGATGATGTCGGTGAATCGCACCTTGCCCTCGACGTGCAGGCCGAACCCACCTCGACCTTGCACCCCCTGTTGCCGCAGGTGGGACCCGGCGGTGCGCTCGCTGTACTCGAGGTTCGTCTTCGCTTCCGTCCAGTCGTAGAGGTCGCAGAGCGCCTTCGGCACGAAGGATGGGCAACTGGAGATTTGCTTGTTCTGCACCCTGTCGAGCACGGCGCCGAGCACGAGTTCCCACGGGATCTCGAGCTCGCAGCTGCCGTGCTTCCGCTGGTAGAGCGCGAGCAGCGCCTGCGGCTGGCCCTCGTTCCAGGTGAGCAGGTCTTCACCGAAGTAGTACGTGGACACGTCCCCGCTCCCGAGCGGATGGAAGTACCCCACGCCGGCGCCGCTCGGGCCCGGCGAGAGCTGCCAGAGGTTCTCCTGGAAGCGCCCGTAGGACGGCGCCGGATCGAAAGGCAGGAACACCACCTCGATGTCCCGCTCCGGCGAGTCGATCCTGGCGCTCAGCGCGCGGGAAGGGTGCACGTACGCCGAGAGCTCCGGCGTCAGATCGAGCCGATCTGCTCCCAGGTTGGATCCCCACACCTGCTCCGAGTCAGCGTAGATCTCGACCTCCTGCTGGCACCCCATCGCCGCCAGCGCGCAGAATCCGGGCGTGGCGAAGGCCCGCAGCCTCCGAGTCAGCCTACTCGCCGCGAGTGGCGAGTGGCGAGTGGCTCATCCTGATCCCCTTTCGATCGTGTTCCCCTTACGGGCCTCAGGGAGTATCGAGCCCTCTGCCCAGCGCTGTCAAGCACTTCGTTCGTCTCGCTCGGATCGGCAGGCCGTGCCGGCCGGAAGGGCCCCGGGCCCCTACGCTGGCGGCCGGAAGCCCAGCGGGGCAGGGGACGGCGAGCCCGGCCGGGGCGGGCCGGCGCTCGCGCTCAGAGCCCCTTCGCCACGACCGACGCCGCGTCGCCGGCCAGGCGGTCGGCGCCGTCCACGGTGAGGCGGGTGCCGCGCGCGAGCAGCGCGACGCCCTCGCCACCCGCCACCGTGACGATCGTGAGCTGGCCGTCCGTCTCCACGACGGCGCCGCCGACCTCGAAGCGCTCGGCGGCTCCCGCCTCGCGCAGGACGACCAGCTCGGTGCCGCCCGTGTGCGTCACCGTCCACGCGACCACGCCGGCCTCCGCCGGCATCGCGCGCGCGACGACCAGCGGCGCCTCCGGCGCGCCCGGGGCCGCCCCCACACGGTACGGCGCGACGATCGCGAGGAACCCGGGCGCGACGGCGTCGACCACGCCGTCGAGCACGGAGTGGTGCCCCACCTGGCGCTGTCGATCGAACTGGTGCACGTGCGGCGCCTCGGACTCCACGAACGGCGGCTCGCCGAGCGTGAGCCCCGGCGCCGTGCTGCCGAGGAGCACGTCCACGCCGGCCTTGGCCCGCTCCCACGTGACCCGCTCCGCGCCGAGCGTGAACGTTCCGCCCGCCTCGCGCCCGGCGTTGCCGTGGAGGCGCCAGGTGTGCCGCCGAGCGGCCAGCTCGCTCGTCTCCACCCAGTCGGCGACGACGAGGTAGCGGTCGCGCACGAGCGCGACGGCGCGGTGCACCGTCGTGGCCTCCAGGGGCTGCCGCGACTCGACGTAGGCCAGACCCTCGAGGAGCTGATCGTTCTCGAGGAAGGCGTCGGTGTCGCCGAAGTTGGTGAGCGCGCCCTTCGGCGGAGGCGCCTCGCCGTCGATCAGGAGCCGGCTGTGCGCGCTCGCGCTCGAGGTGCGCGCGTTGTTGAGCGGGTTCGGCTTGTAGTACCCGGTGTCGATCAGCAGGTACTCGCCGTAGGCCTGGAGGCTGAACGAGGTCGCGTCCACGTGGTCGTGGATCGTCATGCGCGCCGGCCCCTGCTCGGCGGTGACGAGCGCCCACAGATCCTCGGTGCCCCACCCCGTACGGAACACGGCCTGGCCGGCCACCGGGAGGACGACGCTCTCGAAGCTCGGCTCGGGGACGCCGCCGGGGTCGTCCTGGAGGTGGACCAGGTGCTGCGCGATCAGCTCCTGCCCCCAGGTGAGCGGATACCCCTGTTCGACGGGGTGCATGAAGTCCCAGACCGCCGTCTCCACGCCCGTGAAGCGGGACGCCACGGCCCCGCCGTGGAGCTGCAGCACGTTGGCGTCCTCCATGGGCGGCAGATCTCCATCCGGCTTCCGGAGGGCCACCGCCCACTCGATGCCGCGCGCGAAGAGCGGCCGATGCAGCGGGTTCTCGAAAACGTACTCCTCGCCGTCGACGCAGCCGTGGTCCGTCCACGGCGGCTCGTCGATCCGCGAGCGGCAGTCGCGCTCGAGCACGTGGTCACGACCGCCGGAGCGGTGCTCCCAGGCGAGCAGGAGATCCACGCTCGCGGAGAGCCCGAACGAGTAGTAGAAGGGCCCCTCGGAGACGCCGCCGTCCGCCTGCACGTAGTGGCCGCGTTCGCTCCAGAGGAAGTCCTGCTCGCCGATCGCCCAACGCGCCCACTCGAGCGCGCGCTCGTGCTCGGGGTACGCGAGCGCGACGTAGCCGATGGCCGCGGAGGTGCGGAGCGGGTGGTTGTTCTGGGTGACCTCGACGGAGGTGTGCTGGCGGAACCCGCCGTCCAGGAACTGATCGAAGAACTTGCCGTTGATCTCCAGCACCTTGGCGTCGAACTGCTGCGCTCGCGCCTCGTCGAGGAAGGGCGTCCCGCGGAGCAGATCGATCGCGGCCGTGTGGCACATCAGGATGCGTGCCATGCGGATGTTGATGTCGAAATCCTGGTTGGTCTCGTAGTCCGTCGGCAGCGCCTCGAGCAGCGAGATAGCCTTGTCCGCCATGGCGGCGTCGTCCTCCAGCCAGGCGAGGAACGCGGCGGCCTGCGCCGTGGCGCCGTTGTCGCCGTGGGGACTGGCCTCGAAGACGAGCGGATCCTCGCGCTCACGCTGGGGGCGGGCGGCCTGCTCGCGGAGCGCGGCGATCAGCGTCGCGAACGGCTCGTCGCCGAGACGCGCGAGCACTCGCGCCTTGTCGGCGGGCGTCGCGAGCAGGCTCGGGTACTCCGTCGCCTGCGGCGGGAGTCCGACCCGGGGCGCGGGATCGGCGGGCGCCGCGACGGAGGGCTCGCCGCACGCCACGGCAGCGCAAGCCAGGACGGGGAGGAGGCAGACGCCGAGGGACCGAGCTCGCGACATGCGAAGGAAGGTAGCACCGGCGCGACGCGCGGCGGCGCTCGGTGTCGAGCTCGCCCGGCCGCCGCGCTGCCGCCGCCAGCGCTCGCGGGGCTCAGCGCCACTCGCCGAGCGCACGGGGGCGCTCCGCCGGCCCGCGCCAGCCGACCCACGCATCTCGACGAACCGGGCGGCGTCGCCCGAACAGGAACGGTCGTACGGCCAGCACCCCCGCGACGAAGCCGCCGATGTGCGCGAAGAACGCGACGCCGCCCTCCGCCGCCATGCCGATCCGGCCGAGCGCGTTCAGCACGTTGTCGAAGAAGAACCAGTACCCGATGACTGCCCACGACGGCAGCGTGAAGATGGGCCCGAGCCACAGCCAGAGCGGCAGGATCGGGTTGAGGACAGCGATGTTCGCGCGGGGGTGGAGCACCAGGTACGCGCCGAGCACCCCGGCGATCGCGCCGGACGCGCCCACCATCGGGATCGCGCTCGAGGGGTCGATGCCCACCTGAGCCGCCGCGGCCGCCACCCCGGCCAGCACGTAGAACACGAGGAACCGCGCGTGGCCGAGCGCGTCCTCCACGTTGTCCCCGAAGATCACGAGGAACACCATGTTGCCGATGATGTGCGCCCAGTCACCGTGCAGGAACATGCTCGTCAGCACCGTCACCGCCTCGCCGGGCGGGTCGGCGAGCAGCCGGCCGGGGACGAGCCCCCACGAGAGCACCACGTGCTGGACACCGAGCTGCCCGAGCGCCACCTGACCCAACCAGAAGAGGACGTTCACCCCGACCAGCGCCCAGGTGATGAACGGGACCGTCCGGGACGGCACGAAGTCGCGGATGGGGAGCACGGGCAGAACGTAACGCCCCTTTCGCCGCGCGCACCCCACCGAGGCAGAGATGCGCGTCGCGTGCTAGGAGGGCGCGCCGATGGCGTTGCCTCGCCCCGTGGCTCGCTGGCTCGCAGCCCCCGGCGGTGGCCGGGTGCCCTCCGCGCGCGCGAGGGGGGAGCGCGCGGGTCGCCCGGCGGCGGGGCCCTCGCCCCGGGGGCGGGGCGGTCGCGCCGGGGCCGGCCTCTTCGCGGCCCTCGGGCTGGCCGCGGCGTGCGGCTCGGGTGTTCAGTTCCACGGGGGCGAGTACCGGGACGCCGAGATCGCGTTTCGGGTCGGGCCCGTCCCCGAGTCGTGGCGCCGGGTGGATCAGGAGGAGGCGCGCCTGGCGTTCCGCGACGACGCCGCCCGCGCGACCGTCGTCGTCGGGGGCCGCTGCGGCAAGGACGCCGACGACGTGCCCCTCGAGTCGCTGACGCACCACCTCTTCCTGCAGTTCACGGATCGGGTGCCGCTCGCGCAGCGGCGCTTCCCGCTGGACGGCCGCGAGGCGCTCCGCTCCGAGCTGTGGGCGCGGCTCGACGGCGTGAAGAAGCACTTCGTCGTCTACGTCATCAAGAAGGACGGCTGCGTCTACGACTTCGTGCGGGTCGCCGACACCGCCGACCCGGCGCGCGTGGGAGAGTTCGATCGCTTCGTGCGCGGGTTCGCCGGGCACGGCGCGACGGAGGATCCGTGAGCGGCGGCGTGGAGCTCGGCTCCCGGCCGAGCGGGCCGCCGCCCTCGCGGCCGAGCGGGCCGCCGCCCTCGCAGCCCGGGGGCGCCGGCGGGCCCGATCGCCGCTCGCTGCTGCCGCCGCCCGAGCCGACCTGGGTGGAGCGGCAAGGAGCGAAGTTGGCGGCGCTCCTCGGGCACCTGGGGAGCATCGCGGAGCTCTTCGCCGGGACGGCGCGGGCGCTCTTCCGCCGTCCATTCGAAGGCCGCGCGATCCTCGGGCAGCTCGACTCCTTGGGCGTCGCCTCCCTCGGCATCGCCGTCGTCACCAGCGTCTTCATCGGGATGGTGATGGCCGTGCAGTTCGCGTTCGGGCTGCGGAAGTTCGGCGGCATGGAGTACACGGGCCGCGTGGTCGCCCTGAGCTTCGCGCGGGAGCTCGCGCCGACGTTCACCGCCGTCATCGTGGGCAGCCGCATCGGCGCGGGGATGGCGGCCGAGGTGGGCGCGATGGCCGTCACGGAGCAGATCGACGCGATCCGCGCCCTCGGCGCCGATCCGCTGAAGAAGCTCGTGCTCCCGCGGCTCATCGCGAGCATCGTCGTGATGCCGCTGCTCTCGTGCTTCGCGCTGGTGCTCGGCTTCGGCGGCGCCACGATCGTCACGGACATGGAGTTCGGCATCCCGGCGGGCTTCTTCGTGCGGAGCGCGCTCGGCACGTTGACGATGGCGGATTTCATAGGCGGGCTCTTCAAGACGCCGTTCTTCGGGGCCATCATCGCGCTCGTGGGGTGCTATTTCGGCATCACGACGCGGGGCGGCACCGCCGGCGTCGGCAACTCCACGACGCGGACGGTCGTCGTGATCTCGATCTCGATCCTGATCGCCGACTTCTTCCTCACCAAGGTCTCGTTCCTGTTCTGGCCGAGCTACTAGCCGTGACGGCACGCCCCGCGCTCCCGTTCGCGTCCGTCGTCGCGGGCGGGCTCGCCCTCGGCTGCTCGTCCGACGAGCCGCGGCCGCCGGCTCTGCGCGAGGAGGCGGACGCCCGGGTGATCGTTGGGTGCCGGGAGCTGCAGGAGGCCGAGCGGGACGGTGAGCGGCTGCTCCTCGGCGGGAGCGCGGCGGGGTGCGTCGAGGGGCAGCAGTGTCCGCTGCAGGGGGCGCGGTGGGAGGGCGCGTGCGACGGCGGGGCGTGGACGTGGGCGGATTGCGCGGGCGAGGAGTGGCGGTGGGGATGCGTCGGTAGGGATGGGGGGGCTGAGGGGGGGTGAGCGCGGGGGCGAGCGCGGGGGCGGGCGCGGGGGCGGGCGCGG
>JADLEQ010000101.1 GCA_020846005.1 Polyangiaceae bacterium | reverse complement strand
TCCGCACCAGGGCGGGGCGTGCAACGAACTCGGGGCGGACGACGGACGCGCTTCTCATGCCCCCCTCAACCCGCGAGATCCCCATGGATTCCCGAAAATCGTCTCGTCAGGATGAGATCTCCACCGAATCCACACGCAGGTCTCGATCCGGAAGTTGAAGGAGATCCACGAACGAACTCATCCCGGTGCTCGTCTCGGTCGAGTTCCCGATGATCGTCTCGAAGATGATCCCGAACAAGATCACCCCGAGGTCGGGGATCTTGTTGCAGACCTCGAAGCCGAGGCCGAGGAAGAAGATCGGGAGGACGGGTCCGGGATGATTTTCGGCTTCGACGACCTCGACCCGGAGGAGTAGACTTCCCTGTGATGCAAGCGCTCAAGGCCCAGGTGAAGAACGGCCGGCTCGTTCTCGATGAACCGACGGATCTGCCGGAAGGGGAAGTCGTCGAGCTGATCCCCGTCGATGAGGTCTTGGCCAGCGGTGGGGACTACCTCGACGATGAAGAACGGGAACGGCTTCACAGATCCATCCAACGGGGCCTGGAAGACGTGAAGGCCGGTCGAACGGTCAGCGCTGACCAGGTGATCGAGAAGCTGCGAGCCCGAGCGGCTGGTCGGTGAAGACAGTCGAGCTTTCGGATGAAGCCGAAGCCCAGGTTGATCAGGTCGATCTCTGGTGGCGAGCGAATCGTCTTGCCGCACCGGAGCTCTTCACGCATGAGTTGAACCAAGCCCTGACCGACCTTGGCTTCACGCCTTCTCTCGGCACGGTCTACAAGGCTGGAGACGATCCGGTACGCAGGTTGCTGCTTCGTTGAACTCACTACCACCTGTACTTCGTGGAAGAGGCGGACCGAATCTACGTCGTGGCCGTGTGGAGTGCCTTTCGAGGGACAGGTCTGAAGCTGTGACCTCGTTCCGGCTCTTCTTGATCTCGATCTTGATCGTCCTCGGGATGATCTCGAACCCGACCATCACCTGGGCTTCCGGGGCTGGTGACCAGGATCGCATCGGGGCTTCCGGGGGTGCTCAGCCAGAAACTCGCATCGGGGGATCTGAAGTCGTCTTCGGCTTCTTCACCGAGGTCCAGGGCCTCGTCGGTGAAGAACATCACCTGGGAAGATCGGCCGTCGGCTACGACCTCGCATCAAGGTCAACCCTTGCTGCAAGGGGTGGGACGGGGGCTTTCCTGGAGGGAGCTCAGGGCGGCGCCGGGCTTGGAAGGCTCACCGGCCGATCCATCCAGGTATCGGAGAGGGGCCTCGCAATCGTCGAGAGTCACCTGACGCAGTTCGGAAGCTTCCCTGAGAACGCCGCAATGGTGGCGCGTCTATCCTGCGCGGAGGAGCGCCCCGCGATGCTCGTCGTCACTCCGCCCGCCCACGCTGCGCGCCGCGCCCGCAGGCGGCTCGCCGGAACGCGCGCGCCCCCGGGTCTGCGCGGCGGGCTCTCATCGAGCTACGGCTGACTCGCGCAGCCCGGCCGCCACGGCGAGGTCCACTGCCCGAGCGGGCGCGAGGTCGTCGAGGCGCCGGCGTAGCTCGGTGCGAGACGCGCCGGCGCGCGGTCTGCGCAGCGCACGCCGCAGGCCCCGTCCGAGGCACCGAGCCGCGGGCCGTGGCCCACCGCGAGCGCGCGGAGCGCCGCGCCGCGCGTCCCGTGCCCTGCGCGCCAGCCCGCTCCCGCCCGCGCCGACTCCGCGACGCGAGCGCGCGTGCGCGCGGTGCCGGGAGTCGCGACGGGTCGAGGCATGACTTGTCGAGTCGTGACCGGTCGAGTCGGGGGTTGGGGGAGGCAGCGGCCCGCCGGGGCGGAGGTCGCGGCGGCCGCCTGCGCGCCGAGGGCGGCTCACGCCGGGCCGGGGCGGCCACGAGTCGTGGGGCCGCGCCGGTGGTGGTGACGCCCCGGTGCTGGCGCGCTAGTCGCCGTGCGTGAAGCAACGAAGGCGGCTCGGCGCGATGGTGGCCGCCCTCGGGTTGGGCGGGCTCGGGACGGCCGCCTACGTCACCTACGGCGGCGGGCGGGTCGAGTCGGCGGGGACGGCGCGGAGCGCGAGGCCGCCGGCTGAGACCATCGTGGCCCGCGCCGCGGCGGATCTCGCGACCCAGCCCGGGGCGGCCACCGCTCAGATCCTGTTCGGCGACCTGCACGTGCACACGACGTTCTCGGCGGACGCCTTCATGCGGAGCCTCCCGCTGGTCGGCGGGGAGGGGGCCCACCCGCCGGCGGACGCCTGCGACTTCGCGCGCTTCTGTTCGCAGGTCGACTTCTTCGCGATCACCGACCACGCCGAGGGTCTCACGCCGCGCCAGTGGAGCGAGACGAAGGCGTCGGTGCGGCAGTGCAACGCCGTCGCCGGGGATCCCGCGAACCCGGACGTGGTCGCGTTCACCGGCTGGGAGTGGTCGCAGGTCGGGCTGACCGCCGAGGACCACTACGGGCACAAGAACGTCATCTTTCGGGACACCGGCGAGGCAGAGCTCCCGGCACGCCCGGTCGGGGCGGGAGGCACCCTCGCGACCTCGCTGCGCAACGCGGCGAGCATCGGAGGCGGCTCGGCGCTGGATCGAGTGCTGGTCCCCGTACAGGATTTCGACCGCCGGCAGCGGTACCTGGATCTGGTCGCGCGCCAGCTCGAGACTCGCCAGCTGCGCGACTGCGCGCCGGGCGTGGGCACGCGGGAGCTCCCCGCCGACTGCCGGGAGCTCGCCGCGACCCCGGGCGAGCTGTTCGCCAAGCTGCGGGACTGGGGCTTCGCCTCGCTGGTCGTCCCGCACGGCACGACCTGGGGCTTCTATACGCCCCCGGGCTACACCTGGGACAAGCAGCTCACCGCGGCCGAGGACGATCCGGACCGGCAGCGGCTGATCGAGATCTTCTCCGGTCACGGGAACTCCGAGGAGTACCGGAGCTGGAGGGCGGTGGAGGGCAGCTACCAGCAGCCGGGGGCGCGCTGTCCGGAGCCGATCCCGGGTCATGAGCCCTGCTGCTGGCGCGCCGGCGAGATCGTGCGAGCGCGCTGCGGTGGGGTCGCGGAGGCGGAGTGCGAGCGACGCGTCGAGAAGGCGAGGCGGGACTACGTCGCGGCCGGGACGGCCGGTCACCTCACCGTGCCGGGCGCGTCCGTCGAGGACTGGAAGGAGTGCGGGCAGTGCCGCGACTGCTTCAACCCTTCGTTCAACTACCGCCCCGGTGGCGCCGCCCAGTACGTGCTGGCGCGCGGGGACTTCTCCGATCCGGCTCACCCGCGGCACGCGACGCTCGGGTTCATCGCGTCGAGCGACAACCACAGCGCGCGCCCGGGCACCGGGTACAAAGAGGTCGGCCGCCGCAAGATGGGCGACGCCGCGGGGCCCGAGACGGCGGAGTGGCGCGCGCGCTTCTTCCCGCGAGACGAGGCGCCCGCGCCGGAGAGCCGGGCGCTCGGCGTCGACGAGGTGCTCGGGCGCAACCCCTTCCAGATCGTGCACCTCGAGCGACAGGCGAGCTTCTTCCTCACCGGTGGGCTGGTCGCCGTGCACTCCCAGGGGCGGTCGCGCGGGGCGATCTGGGACGCGCTCCAGCGGCGCGAGGTGTACGCGACCTCGGGCGAGCGCATCCTGCTGTGGTTCGATCTGCTGAACGGTCCGGGCGGGCGCGCGCCCATGGGGGCGGAGGTGCGGCTCGGCGCGGCGCCACGGTTCCGCGCGCGGGCGGCCGGCGCGTTCGAGCAGAAGCCGGGGTGCCCCGCCTGGGTGGGTGAGCGGATCGGGGCGGCGGACCAGCGCCGGCTCTGCCTCGACGAGTGCCACCACCCCGGCGATCGGCGCCGGCGCATCACGCGGATCGAGGTCGTGCGCGTCCAGCGTCAGCGGGCGCCCGGGGAGCCGGTGGCGTCCCTCGTGCAGGATCCTTGGCGCCGGCTCGAGTGCCCCGCGGATCGGGAAGTGTGTGAGGTCGAGCTCGACGATCCGGAGTTCGTGGGCGGCGCGCGGGACGCCGTGTACTACGTCCGGGCGATCCAGGAGCCGACGCCAGCCGTCAACGCGGGGGGGCTGCGCTGCGAGCGCGACGCGAGCGGCGCCTGCGTGCGTCCGAGGCCCTGCTACGGTGACTACCGTACCCCCTACGATGACGACTGCCTCGCCCCGAACGAGGAGCGAGCGTGGTCGTCGCCCATCTACGTGCGGTGGGGCGGCGCGCCGCCGTGAGGCGCCGAGCCGACGTGGCGCTCCTGATTGGGGCGCTCGCGGGCGCGGCCGTCGCCACCGCGGGGATCGTGCGGGCGCCCCGGGCGGCGATGCCGGCGGACGCCGTCGCGATGGTCGGTGATACCCCGATCCGCCGCGCGGAGCTGGAGGCGGCGCTCGCCGGCGTGGAGACCGAGGGCAAGGGCACGCCGCTCGAGCCGGCGCTGCGCCGCCACGTGCTCGAGCGGCTGATCGACGAGGAGCTCCTCGTGCAGGCCGCGCTGGAGCTCGGGCTCGCGCGGCAGGATCGGCGGGCCCGCGCCGAGCTCTCCGGGGCGGCGCTCGCGTTCCTGCGGGACGCCCCGGGCCCGGAGCCCACGGAGGGGGAGCTCCGGGCCTTCTTCGAGGCGCATCGCGGGTACTTCGCGACCGAGCCGCGCCTCGAGGTCGAGGAGCGGTACTTCTCGGACGCGGCGGCCGGGGGTGCGGCGGCGGCGCGCGAGCGTGCGGTGGCCGCGCGGGACGCATGGCGCCGCGGTGAGCCCGCCCCCGGCGATGCGCCGCCGCTGCCCGTCCCGGCCGGGCCCCTGCCGCTGACGAAGCTCGAGCAGTACCTCGGCCCCGCGGCGGTCCGCTCCGTCGTCGATCAGCCGCTGGGGATCCCTGGGGAGCCGCTCCGTGCCACGGACGGGTGGCGCGTCGTGCGCCTCGGCCGGCGCCACGACGGCGCGGCGTCCCCGTTCGAGGTCGCACGGGGTGAGGTCGCGCTGGAGTGGCGCCGGCGCGAGGGCGAGGCGCGGCTGCGCGCGTTCCTCGCCGCCCGGCGCGAGCGGACGCCCATCCGCCTGGCGCAGGAGCTGGGGCGCTAGCCGTCGTGACGCGCGCGTGGCTCGCCGGGATCGTGGCGTGCGCGGTCGTGGTCGCGACGGGCGGGGCGCGCGCGCACGTGCGGAGCGTGTCGTACTCGACGTGGACGGCGCTCGAGGGGCGCGTCGTGGCGGTCGCGCGGGTGAGCCGCCTCGACGCGAGCGCGCTCGAGCGGGCAGGGGCCGATCGCCCGAGCGGAGCGCTCACGCGGCGGATCCGAGATGCGTTCACCCTGCGCGCCGCGAGCGGGGCGTGCCGGCCGAGCCCGGAGCGCGAGCGAGAGGCCGGCCCGGAGTGGGTAGAGCTCGAGTGGGAGCTCGGCTGCGCGGGGGGCGCGCCGGCAGAGCTCGAGGTGCGGCTGTTGTTCGCCGAGAACCCTGCGCATCTGCACCTGGTCACCGTGCGCCGGGGCGGCGAGGCGCCCGTCGCTCGCGCGCTCGACACGGCGTCGCGGACGGTGGAGCTCGGCGCCGCCCGCGCCGAGGGATCGGGGGTACGGCGGTTCGCCGGGCTCGGCGTGGAGCACATCCTCTCCGGCTGGGATCACCTGGCGTTCGTCGCGCTCCTGCTCGTCGGCGCGACATCGATCCGAGCGGCGGCGTGGGCCGTGTCGGGGTTCACCGCCGGGCACGCGCTCACGCTGTCGCTCGCGGCGCTCGGCGTGGTCGTGCCGCACGAGGCGCCCGTGGAGGCGCTCATCGCCGCGAGCCTCGGGCTGGTCGCCGTGGAGAACGCGTGGCACGTCGGCGCGGTGCGGCGGGTCGCGGTGCCCGCGGGCGCGGTCGCGGCGCTGGCGGCGCTCGCGCTCGGGGCCGCGTGGCGCGGGCGCGAGGCGGCGCTCGCGCTGGCGGGGGCGGCGCTCTTCTCCGCGTGCTGGTTCCCGCTGCTCGCGCGTTCGGCGAGCCCGGAGCGGCTGCGCGGCGGGGTCGCGGCGCTGTTCGGGCTCGTGCACGGCTTCGGCTTCGCGCGCGTCCTCGCCGGGCTCGAGCTCCCCTCGGAGCGGCTGGTGGGCGCGCTGTTCGGCTTCAACGTCGGGGTCGAGCTCGGTCAGCTCGCGGTGGTCCTGGTGAGCTGGCCGCTGCTCACCCTGGCGCGGCGGCGCTGGTCGCCGGAGGCCGTGGCGGTGGCGTCCTCCACCGGCGCGCTCGCCCTGGCCGCGTATTGGGTCGTCACGCGCACGTTCGGGTAACGGCGCCGGTCCGCCGGGGCATCGGTGCAGCCCGGCGCGCGACGTGGGCGGCGTCAGCCGGCGCGGTCGAGCCACCAGAGCGCGGCGCGGTACATGCCCGCGCGGCGCTCGAGCGGCACCTCGTGGCCGAGATCCTCGGGGAGCGAGGCGCGCGTCGGCACCTTCGCCTGCTGCAGCCAGCGGCGCACCTGCAGCGTGCCCTCGTACACGCCGTCCTGCGCTCCGGTGATGAGGTAGACGCGCTTCACCTGCCCGCGGGCCTGGCCGAGCGCCTCGACCCCCGGACCGCCCCAGTACTTCGAGTCGGCGGCCAGGATGAGCCACCGGTTGAAGGTCCGCGGGTTCCTCACGCCCACGTTCATCGCGACGTACGCGCCCTCGCTGAAGCCGATCAGCGTGTTGCCGCGGAGCTGGACGCGCCGGCCGTGCCTCTCCCGGAGCGCGGCGAGCGTCGCCAGGACGACACGCTGAGCGTTGGGCCAGTCGTTGTCCCAACCGCGGGCGCCGTCGCCGCGGTCCTCCTGGCCGCTCGGGCACACGACCCAGCCGAGGTTGCGCGCCACGCCGGCCCAGCGCCGGCAGTCGGCTGCCGGCCGACCGCCTCGCCCATGCAGGTACATGATCACCGGCCGCAACCCGAGCCGGCCGGGGCCCGTCGGCGCATAGTAGTAGGCGGGCTCCGTACCCGGTACCGGGAGGGACTCGGGGGCGGGGAGGGACTCCGGCGCGGGCGCGGGCGCGGCGCTGGGGGGCGCCTCATCGTGCGGAGGCTGCTCGCCGGGCTCCGGGATCGCCAGGCGCTGGCCGACGCGGAGCCGGGCGCGCGGGGGGAGGTCGTTCGCGCGGCGGAGCGCGTCGACCGTCACGCCGTACCGGCGGGCGATGCGTCCGAGCGTCTGCCCGGCCGCGACGCGGTGGCTCCGCCCGGCGGCCCCGGCCGCTCCCGGGGCGAGGGGCCCGAGCGCGAGGCAGGCGAGCGCGACGGCGACGGCACGGCGCATCCCTCGGCGGTTACCACGCCCCGGGCTGGCTGGCGAAAACACTGCGTCGCGCGCGGGACCGCGAGCGCGAGGGAGGCGGCTGGCTCAGCGGCGGAGCTCGACGCCCGTCGCGACGAGCTGGACCTCCACGGCGGTGCCGTCCGCGCGCTTGCTCGGGAAAGAGGCGCCCTCCTCCTCCAGGTGCGCGACGTGCTCCTTCGTGACCTCGCGGACCTGGACCGTCCCTTGCAGACGCGCGCGGGAGCCCGCGGAGTCGGTCGGGACGAAGAAGCCGTAGTCCTTGAAGGTGACGCGGGCCCCGCCTGCGGACTTGTCCATCGACTCCGCGATCTCCATCCAGCAACCTTTGCGGGTGCACGCCTGCCGTACCGCGCCCTCGCAGGTGATCGTCTTGCCCTCGTACGAGGCCGGGGACTTCAGGATCTCGGAGAGCGCGGTCACCGGAGAGGTCGCGAGCGGCGCGCCGTAGAGCTTGCCGCTCGGCGCGCCTGCGGACGTCGCGGGCGGCGCCGCCACGGGGCGAGGCTCGGCGCTCGCCGAGGGCGTGGCGGGGGAGCCCCCTTGGCAGGCCACGGCCAGCGAGGCCGACGCGAGGACGACGAGCATGGTGCGCATGGCACGCGCCGTACCGCACGGCGCGCGCACCGTCAAAGGCTCGGACACTCGGCGAGGGCGTCGGTGCTCGGTGCGGGCACGACTCTCGGCCCCGTGGCCGCGGTGGCGAAGAAGCAGCCGTACCGATACTGCACGTCGGGCCACTCGAACGGGACGTAGTGACCGTCGATCCCGGGCGGCGCTTCGCGCTGCAGCGTGACGACCGTGCGCGGCGCGCCGTCGCTCCCGACCACGTTACCGCGGGCCGGTGCCTGGACGCCGCCGCGCCCGACGAGCGCGTACTCGGCACGCCACGTCTCCTCCGCCGCCGGCTCGATCACGTCGGCCCCGAGCGCCATGCCGTACGCGCTCGCCATGCGCGGGAAGTGGTACGTGTCGACGACGCCCTCGACGAGCAGCAGATCCCGCGACGCCCGGCCGCCGAGGGGCTCGGTCGCGACGTGGCGCGCCCAGCTCGTCATGTCGACCGGCTCCATCACCGTCTGGAACAGCGTGAGCGGCGGATCGAAGCGATCGGCGATGTCGTCCGGATCGAGCGAGAGGAGGAACCGGACGACGTTCGCGAATTCGAACGGCGACCTCGCCATCGTCAGGCTCTGGAGCCACGTCCCGCCGGCGCCGCTCAGCATCGCCGCGCGGACCGCGGGCTCGAGGGGCACGACCATCCCGCCGATCGTGCTGCCGGTGGAGTGGCCGTAGAAGAAGAGGCTCCCCGGGTCGTAGCGGAGCTTGCCGCTCGCCGCGCCCGCTCCCGGGCAGAGGCTCGCGTCGAGCTCGAGCGCGCTCGCGGCGACGAGCAGCGTCGTCACGTCGAGCGCGGCCTGCCGGAGGTTGTCGCGGAACGCGCCGAGGTTCGACGTGTTCCAGAAGTCGAGGAGGCCGCCGTCGAGGCCGGTGGCGTTGCGCTCCCAGGCGTGCACCGTCGGGAAGCCGAGCGCTCCCACGCCGCGTCGCGCGAGCTGCCGGGCGGGCCCGTGGCCTCGGGGGCCGAGCCCGGCGTCGGGATCGGCCGCGCTCGCCGTCCGGTCGAGCACCTGGCGCGCGGTGCCCTCGGCGCCCGCGGCGTACACCAGGAGAGGATATCCGGTGGGGGGCATCGGGCGCTTGGGCACCGTGAGCAGCACGTCCACGCGGTCCCGCTCCTGCTCGACGAGCGCCCCCGCCGGGTCGGTCACGAGCTGGCCGGTCCCGGGCGCAGCGTAGGGCTTCGGCCCACGCTGGAACACCGGGAGCTCGATCGTGGCACGCACGACGCAGTAGAGGTCGTGGTCCTCCTCGGCCCGGGCCGACGAGAACGCGGCGGGGCGCGACGCGATCGCGTCGCGCCACCCGAGCAGCTCCGCGCGCGGATCTCCGGTGGTGAACACGGTCGCCGCCGCGATCTCTCGCTCCGCGATGCCCGCCGTGCGCGCCCAGGCGAAGAGCGCTCCGTAGGCGTCGATCGCGCTCGCCCCGTGCGCGCCCTCCGGCGGCACGCCAGCGCGGAGCGCCTCGAGGGCGGGCGGCGCGCCGAGCGGGTGGCCCGCGGCGTCTCCGAGAGACGCGCGCACCAGCACCGCGTATCGCGTGAGCGGGCGCAGCGGCACGCCCTGGACCGGGAGCACGACGAGCAGATTCTCCGGGGAGAACGTCTGCGCGGGGAGCACCGTCGCCTCGAACGGTACCCGGCGGCCGCGGTCGGGGCCGTCCAGCGCGACGAGCAGCACCGGGCTCGCGAGCTCGATCGACGCCGCCGGCGTCGCGGGCAGCCGCGCGGAGTCGAGCGGGGCGTCGAACGGCAGGAAGATGGCGCCGTTCAGGCTGAACCCGGCCCGACCTCCCTCGAGCAGCGCGACGAGCTGGGCGAGCGTGGCGTTGCCGAACGGGTTGGGGAAGTCCGCCACCACGAGGCTGCCGTCCGGGCGCGCGCGATGCTCGATGGGGAACGGCGCAGCCCAGAAGGGCGCGGCGGCCTCGAAGGACAGGAGCTGGGTGGCGCCGCGCGCGGCGTCCGTGTGCTCCCAGCGCGGAGGCTCGGGCTCGCCGCACCCCACCGCGAGGGCGGCGCTCGCGCACAGCGCCGCCCCCGAGGCGGCGCGCTTCAGAGGAAGCACTGCCCCTCGCCGCGGTAGGTGGGCACCCTATCGACCACCTGCCCATCGGCGAGCAGCAACACCTCGCGGAAGCGCTCGGCGAGCTCGCCGGCCTTGGCGTGGCGGAAGATCACCGGATCCCCGAGCTCCAGCCGCACTCCGCGGGGGACGGAGAGGGGCGTCTGCACCTCGCCGCACATCTCGGCCGGCAGCAGGGACACCCCGGCCGGCAGCCACGGTCGCGGCACCTTGTCCGCGCCCGGGGGGCCCGAGGCGACGTACCCTCCGCCGAGGCAGGTGACCAGCTCGGTCGCGGGCCGGCGGGTGACCTCGAGCGCGAAGAAGGCGGAGGGCTCGAGCGCGCGCATGTGCGGCGCGCGGTAGTAGTCGAACAGGTGGGGTTTGAAGAAGGCGCTCCCGGCCGTCACCTCCGTCACCCCCGAGGCGCGAGTCGTGGTGTCGAGCGAGCCGCTCCCGCCGCCGTTGACGACGGTGGGCGGGAGCCCCTCGGCGTGCAGCGCCTCCACCATCGCGCGCCGGCGCCGGGCGAGCTCGAGGGCGCTCGCGCGCTTGACCATCGCCTTGACGGCGTTGAGGCGCGGGTCGAAGGGGTTGTCGTCCCCCAGGCCCGCGACCTGGGCCTCGTACCCCATGAGGCCGTGGAACGTGCAGCCGGGGAGGGCCTCGACGTGGCGCGCGAGGCGGACGACCTGCTCCGGCGAGTGGAGCGGCGAGCGCCTCACGCCGAGGTGGACCCGCCCCGAGAGCAGCCGCAGGCTCATGTCGACGCAGAGCACGACCCGCACGCGGACGCCGTGCGCCACGCCGACCTCGGAGATGCGCTCGGCGCCCTCACGGGAGTCGGCGGTCACGCTCACCTCGAGCCCCTCGGCCGTCAGGCGCGCGACGCGGGCGAGATCCGCGCGCTGAAACGGCGGGTACGCGACGAGCAGATCGTCGAAGCCGCGCGAGGCCAGATGCTCGGCCTCCTCGCAAGAGTAGCAGAGCATCCCGCGCACCAGCCCTTCGCCGCGGTCGACCAGCCGCCTCAAGAGGTGGGCGACGCGGAGCGACTTCGTCGCCGGGCGGAGCGGGGTGTCGCGGCCGCGCAGGGCGGCCAGCACCCGGGTGAGGTTGCGATCGAAGGCGTCGAGATCCACGAACGCGGCCGGGAGGCGCTCGCCCGAGAGAGCCTCGCGGAGCTGGCGGTAGTCGAGCATGGCGACGGTGTGGCGGGTGCGGCGGGTGCGGCGACTGCGGCGAGCGCGGTGAGCGTAGTTAGCGCGGTGAGCGCGGCGAGCGCGGCGAGCGTAGCGGGGCGGAGGCGGCCGGGTCCAGGGTTTGCCCTCCCGCTCGCCACGCGTCACACTGAGGCGTCGGCCGCGGTGGCCGGCGGGAGCGCTGGGTGATGCGGCTGCGGGTGCACGGCGGGCGGTGGCTGGCGGCGCTCTGCGCGGGCTGCTCCGTGGCGGCGTGCGTGGCCGAGGACCGCGTGGACCTCCAGCCGCGCGATGGGAGCGCTCCCGGAGGTGCGTCGGGGGCCGGGACGGGAGGGTGGGGCGCCGGGGGGACGGGCGGCCAGCCCAGCCCACCCCGGAGGTGCGACATCAACCCAGGGGCTTGTGCGCAGCCGCCACCGCCGCCCGCCGCGCCGGCCGCTCGGGGGACCCGCGAGACGGTCTTCGCGGTGCGCAAGCTGTTCCTGGGTGGCACGGATCGAGCCGGCGTGCCCTCGACCTCCGCCTGGAAGCAGTACGGCTTCAACCTGGATTGGCTGAGCTCGAAGAAGACGGACTCGAACCACTGTCAGCCCGTGGCGGGCACGTACCCAGCGACGGTGAAGACGGACGGCGAAGGGGGGATCGACAACAGCTTCGGCGCGAACCTGCTGCCGCTCGGGGCGAGCCTCGAGCCACGGCTGCAAGATCGGGTGAACCGCGAGCTCGAGGCAGGCCGCTACACGCTGCTCTTTCGCCTCACGAACCTCGAGGACCCGGCCTGGGCGCAGACGGGCGTGAACGCGCTCGTCTATCGCGGCGCCGACCTCGGGCGGGCCCCCGCGTGGGATGGCACGGACCCATGGCCCGTCACGGCGGACTCGGTGGCGGGGGGCGATCTCGGGCGGCCGCTGGCGGCGTTCCCGGAGAGCTATGTGACGGGCAGCACGTGGGTCGTCGTCGGCGTCCCGCTGGAGCTGCGGATCGACGGCGGGGCCATGGATCCGGATGGCGGAGCGCTCGAAGACCGCCGCATGCCGTGGACGCTCCCGCTGGCCCAGGTCGCCATCACGATGGAGCTCGAGGGGACCGGCACCGAGCTGAGGGCGGCCCGCGGCGTGATCGGTGGCTTCGTGGAGACGGAGCGCCTGGTCGAGGCCATGCGGCGTCCGCTCGAGGAGTTCGATCCGGCGCTGTGCGAGCCCGAGACGATGGCATCGCTCGTCGAGCTACTCCGATCGGCCAGCGACATCATGGCGGACGGCACCAACGGCGACCCCACCAAGACGTGCGACGCCATCAGCGTCGGCCTGGGCTTCGAGGCGGGCGTCGTCCGGCTCGGCGAGGTCGCGCCACCGGAGCCGCGCAGCGACCCGTGCCTGGGTGGAGGCGGGTGATGCGTTCCCGGTGGGCGGAGGGCAGGGCGTTGGGAGGTGGCGTGGTCGGCCGGCGTCGCGGGGCCGCGGAGGCGGCGGTCGTCGCCGTGGTAGGCGCGATGGGCTGGGTGACGGCGTGCGGCAGCGAGCCGGTGGGGAGCGCGCCGAGCGCGGGCGCCGGGGGCGCGTCGGATGCAGGTTGGGGGGAGGGGGGAGCGGCAGGTTCGGGTTCGGGTTCGGGTTCGGGGGGGGGGTGCGAGGAGACCTTGCTCGGGTGCCCACCCGAGCCGCCGCCGCCTGCGTTCGGCGAGACGGAGACGGTCGTCGCCTTCAGCAAGCTGCACCTGGGGCTCGCCCATCGGAGCGGCGAGTACGGTCCGACCACCGCCTGGGGGGAGTACGGCTTCGACCTCGACGGGCTCATCTCCGCCAGCACGGACACGAACCACTGCCGGCTCCGCGAGAACGCGCTCCCTGCTGCCGTCCAGCGTGACGCGCCGGGTGGGATCGACAACGGCTTCGGCGCCAACCTGGTCCCGCTCCTGCTGAGCGTGTTCCCGGACCCGCAGGGCGCCGTCGACCGCGCGATCGACGAGGGTCGGTCCACCATGCTCCTGCGCTTCGCCAACCTGGGCGACCCCACCGTCGACCAGTCCGGCGTGACCACCCTCGTGTACCGCGCCGCCGATCGCGGCGCGCCGCCGGCGTGGACGGGCGCCGACGTGTGGCCGGTCGCGTGGGAGTCGGTGCAGGGGGGCGATGTCGGGCGCCCGCTCGCGCCCTTCCCGGGCGGCTTGCTGGTCGGCGGCGCCTTGGCGGCGCGCGGCTCCGCCGTGGAGCTCGTGCTCGACCTGGGCGGCGCTCGCCTGGTGCTGCCGTTGAAGCACGCCGTCCTCGCGCTCGAGGTCGCCGGGACGGGCGCCGACGCGGTGGTGAGCGCAGGCAACCTCGGCGGCGTCGTCGAGACGGAGCAGCTCGTGCAGGCGGCGCGCGCGGCGTTCGCCGCCGTGCTGCCGGAGGCGTGCGACGAGGCCGAGTGGTCCTGGATCGAGGAGCAGCTGCGCGGCGCGAGCGACCTCCGAGCGGACGGCACGAACGGCGATCCCACGAAGGACTGCGACGCCGTCAGCGTCGGGCTCGGCTTCGAGGCGAGGGCGGCTCGGCTCGGCGCGGTGGCGCCCCCCGCGGTCGCGGCCGGCCCGCCGTGCGATGCGGCCGCGCCGTGACGCCCACCGCGGCCGTGGCCCGCGAGGGGCACGGCGTCAGTCGAACTGGCCGATGACGCCGAGCCCACCCCACGCCGGCGCTACACCGACGCGCACTCCGCGCGGGCTCCTCCGGGCCACGGGACGTGTGCGTGGCCGGCCGCTCGTCTCGGGGCCGGAGTCGGCGCTGGGATCCGGCGTACCGCTCGGCGCGGTGACCCAGAGCACGATCCCCGTCGCTGCGAGCGCGGCGCCGACGCCGAACACGATGGTCGCGACGTTGGCCTGGCTCACGGCGTCCTGAGATTTCGTCTGCCGATCGTCGCCCGCCGCGGCTTCGGCCTCGTCGTAGGTCGACTTGGCGCCGAGGCCGAGGAAACCTCCTACCCCCATGCCGACGACCCCGACCCCGCCGAGGACGAGGCCGATCGTCCCCTGGGACCCGCCCGCCGAGTCGGGCTCCACCGCGCCGCCGGCCCCCTCCGTGCCCCCGCGTTCGCCTCCCTCCGCGCCCTCCGGGGCGGCCTTCAGCTCGGGGATCTCGAACGTCGTCGTGTCGCCGGGCGTGGCGACGTCCACCTTACCCCTCCACGCCTCGTAGCCCGGCGCCTCGACCTGGAGGTCGTGCTCGCCTGGATCGACCGGGATGGCGGAGCTCCACGCGGCCTCGGCCAGCGGCACGCCGTCGCGGGTGATCTTCATCCCTCGCTTCGGGGCCTTCACCTCGAGCTTGAGACGGGAGAGCTTCGGCGCGAGCGCGGCCTGGCGCGCGCGGGCCTCTTCGGCGTCCTCGTTCCTCCCGGCGCGCGCGGCGACGGACGCCGCCTCGCCGAACCGGGTCCACGCGCTCGCGAGGCGGCCCGTCTTCTCGTAGCAGTCCGCTAGGTTCAGCAGGATGCCGGTGCTGTTGAAGAGCTTCTGTGCCGCCTCGAACTTCGGGCACGCCTCCGCGTGCTTGCCTGCGGCCATGAGCTGCCGCCCCTCGTCGAAGAGGGAGCGCGCGGCGGCCTGGTCCTCTTGCGCTCGAGCTGGTGGTGCGCTGGCGCACACGGTCGCAGCCAGGAGGAGCGGGCCCACCCACTTCGGCGTTCGCATGCTGTGAGCATGCCCGAGGTCGTCGCGGGCGTCGAGACGCGCCCTTCGCCGCGGAGCTCAGAGGTCGTCGTAGCCGGAGGGCTTCTTTGGGGTGGGCGTGGCCGGTGGAGGCGACGCGGGCGGGGGCGCGGCTGCTGGGGGCGGCGAAGCTGGGGGCGGCGCGCCGGGGGGGGCCTTCTCCGCGGCGCCGCCGCCGGGCCGGCGCTGTGGGGTGCCCCGGGAGGCGCCAGCGGGGGGGGGCGACCCGCCCGCGATGGCCGGCGAGCCCTCGGCGGGTAGCGCGTCCACGGGGATCGCCGAGGCTGCCGAGACGACGGGCGCCGGAGGCTCGGCGGCCGATGAGCCCTCCGCCGGGCCCGCAGCGGCCGCCGCGCGGCTGGCGGAGGACTCGCTGGCCGGCTCGGCGCTCGCCGTCGCCGAGCTGCCGCGGAGCGCGCCCACCGCGGCGATGGCGCCGCCGACCACCACGACCGCTCCCAGCCCGAGCCCCACGACCAGGCCGGCGCGGCTCCTAGGCCGGGGCGGCCCGGGATCGTCCGCCGTCTGGCCCCAGCTCGCGTGCGTGCTCCCCGCGAGCGGCGCCACGGACGCTGGGACCGTGACCGACCCGGTCGTCAGCATCCCGGCGCCCTCCAGGATGCGCGCGGCTCGCTCGATGAGGCCGCGCGACCGCGCGGGCGCCACCGGCGCCAGCGACGCCGCGAGGTTGGCGACCGTCGCGAAGCGCTCGTCCCGCTTCTTTCGGAGGCAGCCGGCGATCGCGACCTCGATGGCGGCCGGCGCGTCGGGCCGGAGCGAGCGGATCGGCGTCGGCTCCTTGCTGTCGATCGCGAGCACCAGCGCCGTGAGCGTCTCCGCCTCGAACGGGGGGCGCCCCGTCACGAGCTCCTGGAGGATCGCGCCCAGCGCCCACACGTCCGTGCGAGCGTCCACGTCGCGCGCAGACACCATCTGCTCGGGAGACATGTAGCTCGGCGAGCCCATCACCGCGCTCGTCCGGGTCATCCCGTGCGCCTCGCTCGCCGGGTCGGTCGTCTTGGAGATGCCGAAGTCGAGCACCTTCACGCAAGGAGAGCCGTCGCTTCGCCGAACGAGCATGAGGTTGGCGGGCTTGAGATCGCGGTGGACGATCCCCATCGCGTGGGCGTCGGCGATGGCGACGCAGGCCTGGAGCAGGTAGTCGACGGCATCCTCGAACGGGAGCGGGCCCTGCTGCTGGAGCACGTCCGAGAGGTCCCGCCCCTCGAGGAACTCCATCACCATGTACGGGGCCCCCGTATCGAGCTGCCCCACGTCCGTGACCTTGACGACGTGCTCGCTCTTGATGCGGACGGCGGCCCGCGCCTCGCGGAGGAACCGCTCGACCGCCTGGGGCACGCGCAGGGCGTCCTCCAGCAGGAACTTGATGGCGACGCGCTCGCCGAGGTGGAGGTGCCGCGCCGCGACGACGACCCCCATCCCGCCCACGCCGAGCACCCGCTCCACGCGGTACTTGCCCGCGAGGACCTGACCCTCGGCGACCGGCGCTTGCATCGCCACGCAACGGTGCCCCCGGGGCCCCAGGGCGTCAAGGAACGGGGGACGCGCATCCCGCGGGGCCCGAATCGCGCCGCGACCGGGCGCCCGGGGGAGCGGATCGGCTGGCGGCGAGGCGGCGCGCCGGCCAGGCCGTGCGCGCGCCCTCCGCCCCCGCGCTTTGCTCGCCGCCCTGCCTGGGGGAAGCTGCGCCCCCGAGGCCCGCGCCGCTTGCCCTCCACGCCCCCCGTCACCTCACCGCCCCCGAGCGGGCTCGAGCGGATCTTCCGCCTCGTCCCTGCGCTCGACTCGGCGCGGCGCTACACGCTCGGCGACGCGCGGGCGGATCTCGTGGCCGGGCTCACGGTCGCTGCCGTCGCGGTGCCGCAGGCGATGGCGTACGCGATGATCGCGGGGCTCCCGGTCGAGCACGGCCTCTTCACCGCCATCGTCGTGACGGTCGTCGGCGCGTTGTTCGACTCGTCGAGACAGCTCATCAACGGCCCGACCAACGCCATCTCCATCGCGACCCTGAGCGTCCTCGCGCCGCTCGCTCCGCCCGAGGCGCGGATGCCGCTCGCCGTGCTGCTCGCCTTCCTGGTCGGGTTGGTCCAGCTCGGCATCACGGCGCTCCGGCTCGGGGATCTCAGCCGCTACATCTCCCACTCCGTCATCCTCGGCTTCACCGCGGGCGCGAGCGGGCTGCTGGTCCTCGATCAGCTCAAGAACCTGCTCGGCCTTCCCGCCGCAGGGGACGTCCGCGACTCCTTCCTCGAGCGGTTCTACCGGACGATCGTCGAGAGCTCCGGCGTGCACGGGCCGACGCTCGCGGTCGGGGTGGGCTCGATCGTCGCGGTGCTGCTCCTTCGGTGGGGCAAGCAGCGGCTCGGCGTGGTGTTCTTCCCGGAGCTGCTCGTCGTGGTGGCCGGGGCGGCGGTCGTCGTCGGGCGCTACGATCTCGAGGGGCACGGCGTGAAGGTGATCGGGGAGATCCCCGCGCGCCTCCCGGTCTTCGAGCTGCCGACCTTCGACGCTGCGCTGGTGCGCCAGCTCGCGCCGGGCGCCCTGGCCGTCGCGCTGCTGGGGCTGCTCGAGGCGATCTCCATGGCGAAGGCCATCGCGGTCGTCACGCGCCAGCGCCTGGACATGAACCAGCAGTGCCTGAGTGAGGGGATCGCGAACCTCTCGGGCAGCCTCTTCCAGTGCTTCCCCGGCTCTGGCTCGCTCACGCGGTCGGCCATCAACCAGCAGGCGGGCGCCGCGACCCAGTGGTCGGGGGTGGTCTCCGCTGCCGCGGTGGCGGGGGTGATGGTGGCGTTCGCGCCGTACGCGCGCTTCATCCCCAAGGCGGCGCTCGCCGGCATCCTGATGGTGACGGCGTTCAAGATGGTGGACTGGCGGGGGCTCGCCTACCACCTCCGCGCGACGCGGTTCGACGCCGCGATCGTCCTCGCCACGGGCGTGTCGGCGATCGCGATCTCGGTCGAGTTCTGCATCCTCATCGGCGTGCTGCTCTCGTTCCTGCTCGCCGTGCCGAGGGTCGGGCAGATCTTGCTCACGGAGTTCGTGGTGACGCGGGACGGCGGCGTCCACGAGCGGCTGCCGGAAGATCACCCGTGCCCGCAGATCCTCGTGTTCGGCCTGGAGGGCGAGCTGTTCTTCGGGGCGGCGGCGAGCCTCGAGCGCCACCTGCAGACGATCGAGGACCGGATCGGTCCGGAGACCCGCGTCGTCGTCCTGCGCATGAAGCGGGCGCGCAACCCGGACGCGGTGGGGCTCGGCATGGTCGAGGCGTTGGTGGACGAGCTGCGCCGCCGCGAGCTGCACGTGCTCATGTGCGGCGTGCGCGCCGAGCTGCTCGAGCGCCTCCGCAAGACGGGCCTCGACGCGCGGCTCGGAGCGGGCCAGCTCTTCATCGAGCAGCCAGTGCGCCTCACGAGCACGCTGCTCGCCATCCGCCACGCCTACACGCTCATCGAGCGGCCGTGCGCGACCTGCCCGAGGCGGACCGGGCTCGGGCTCGACGCGGCGGGCCCGGCGGGCGGGTGAGTCGCGCCGCGCGCCAGCGCGCCGTCAGCGCTTGGGCGCCGACTTCGACCCCGATGGTCGATCGTCCGTCGTCACGGCCGCCGCGCACAGCGCGAAGAACGCCACCGCCCCGAAGATCCCGAGCTTCGTCGCGTGGTCGCGCTTGCCTGCGGCAGCGCTCGCCGCGGCGCCCTCGACCGCCACCGTGCTCGCGGCCGGCGCGGCCTCCGCGCGCGCGACGCCCGCGAGCGACAGGAGCGCGAGCGCGAGGGGAGCCGCGGCGAGGGGTCGCATTCGAGGAGCTTCGCCCCGCCGAGCGGGCACGTCAACTCGACCCCGGAGGCGCGCCGCCCGCCGGGCGGCCTCGCGAGCCCGCTGCCCGGTCTGGTGTCGGCGGCGGGGGCGGGGCGGCGAGGGCGGGGCTGCGGTCGGCGGCGGTGGGGGATCTGCGGCCGGGGGCACGGGAGCGGGGGCAGGAGTGGGCCGGGTGGGCTCTGGGTCCAGGGGGACGGGAGCGGGCGGGCGGGGGCGCCTCGGGCGCGGGCGGACAGGCGGGGGCGGCGGGGGGGAGCGACGGACGGTGGGGGGCCTACCGGCGATCTGGGCGGCGGCGGGCCGGCGTGGGGAGGATCGCTGTGCCTCGTCGACCCGTGGGGTCCTGTAGGGTGCCCGCGTGGGTACGTGCGCTCCTCCGATCACGTCCCAGGCTGTCTGACGACCGGGACGGGCAGCCCGCTCCCGACGGAGTGCGCGACGATGTGCCCTGGCGCGTGCGGCTGAAACCGGGCGAGGCACCGCAACGACTGCGACGCGAACGAGGCGGGGACCGGAGCGGGGATCTACGGACCCCTTCCCGGACGGCGCGCTCGCCCGGGGCGGCGGGCGCGCCTCCTCGAGCAGGATCCCGGACCTCCGGTGACCTCGACCCGCCGGCCGCGACGGCACGAGCTCCACTCACCCGACCCTTCGTGGAAGCCGTTCGGGCAGGGGCCGGGCGCGGCGTGCCCGGGTCGAGGAGGCAGGGTGGCGCGCCGGTCACCCCACCGCCGCGCTGCTCGCCGCGGCCAGCGCGCGCTTCGCCTCGTGGCGGACGGCTGGGTCGGCGTCGTCGCGGAGCGCGGCCTCGAGCGCCAGTACGGCGTCCGGACCGCCGAGGCGGCCGAGGGCCCAGGCGGCGTGACGGCGGACGAGGGGCTTCGGGTCGAGCGCGAGGGCGCGGGCGAGCGCGGGGACGCCGCGCCGATCTCCGGTGTTGCCGAGCGCGATGGCGGCGTTGCGCGCGAGCGCCGCGCGGCTGGCGCGGCGGAGGGAGGTGCGCTTCACGAGCTTGCGGTAGCCCGCGGCGCCGAGCTCGACGGTGGCGAGCAGATCGAGCGGGGCGAGGGCCGGGCGCGGCGCCAGCTCGGGGGCGCGGGAGCGGGGCGCCGCGCCGTGGTTGTAGGGGCACACGCGCTGGCACTCGTCGCAGCCGAAGGCGCGGAGCCCGATGCCCTCCCGCAGCGGCTCCGGCACGGGCACGTCGGTCTCGATGGTGAGGTAGGAGATACACCGCCGCGCGTCGAGGACGTGCGCGTCCACGAACGCCGAGGTCGGGCAGGCGTCGAGACACGCCCGGCACCCGCCGCAGCCGTCCTCGAGGGGGATCCCGGCCGGCAGGGCCACGTCCACGACCGCGGCACCGAGCAGGACCCAGGTACCCACCCCCGGGACGATCGCGAAGGTGGACTTGCCGGCGAACGCGATCCCGGACCGCACCGCGAGCGCCCGCTCCATCAGCGGCGCGGTGTCGACGCAGAGCCGAGCCCGCACCGGCCGACCCACGACCTCGCCCAGCCGCGCGACCAACGCCTCGAGCTTGGCCTTCAGCGCCGGCCGATAGTCGGCGCCCTGGGCGTAGGACGCCACCTCTCCGGCGAGCTGATCCCCGGCCCCCGGAGAGGCGCCGGGGCCGCACGGCAGCGCCGCCACGAGCACGCTGCGGGCGCCCTCGAGGAGGAGCCGTGGGTCCGTCCTCGCGTCGCTCGCGAGCCAGTCGAGCGAGCCGTGCCGTCCGTCCGCGATCATCCGGGCCAGCCGGGCCTGCGCGTCCGGCAGAGGGTCGGCGGTGGTCACCCCGAGGCGCACGAGGCCGAGCGAGGCGGCGAGGCGCTCGAGCTCCGCGACGACGGCGTGGGCCGGCGCGCGGGCGGGGCGGGCCGGCCGAGGGGGCTCGTCGCTCACGGCCGGGAGCGTGGCACGCCGGCCGGCTTCGCGCGCGCTCGGCCCCCCCCCGCCGCGGCCCGCCCCGGAGCCGGGAGCGCGGGCCGGCGGCGCCAGGGCTTGCGCGACCCGTGAGGGCAGGGAATAAAGCCGCCGCCCCGCGGGTCCGTCGCGCCGCCGCGGCCCGCCCGAGCGAGCGTCGGCTTCCTTCGTCTGCCCCTGACCCAGTCGTGATCGAGATCCAGGACCTCTACAAGCTCTACGGTACCCGGCGGGCCGTCGGCCCGCTCAGCGCTACCATCGAGCAGGGCGAGATCGTCGGCCTGCTCGGCCTGAACGGCGCTGGCAAGACGACGACGCTGCGCATCCTGGCGTGCGACCTCCTCCCCTCGGCCGGGACGGTCAAGGTGGGCGGGCTCGACGTGGTGGAGGAGCCCCACCGAGTCCGCGCGCTCATCGGCTACCTCCCGGACACCCCGCCGCTCTACGCGGAGATGACGGTGCGCGAGCTGCTCGGGTTCGCCGCGCGGCTGCGGGACGTCCCCTCGGGGGAGCTCGGTCGGAGGGTCGGCGAAGCGCTCGAGCTCACCCGCACCGTCGAGGTGGCCGACCAGGCGATCTCCTCGCTCTCGCACGGGTTTCGCCAGCGGGTCGGGATCGCGCAGGCGATCGTACACCGCCCGCGGCTCGTGGTGCTCGACGAGCCCATCAGCGGCCTCGACCCGGTGCAGATCGTGGAGATGCGCGAGCTCGTGCGCTCGCTCGGCGGCGAGCACACCGTGCTCGTCTCGAGCCACATCCTGCACGAGATCAGCGAGACGTGTGATCGCATCCTCGTCATCGATGACGGCAAGATCGTGGAGAGCGGCACGGAGCAGGAGCTCGCGGCGCGGCTCGGCGCGGGCGTGCGCGTCGAGGTGACGGTCGGCGGCTCCGCGGACGCCGAAGCGGTGCTCCGCGCCGTCGCGGCGGTGCGGGAGATCGAGCCGATCGACGTGGCAGAGCCGGGCGCGCGCCGGTTCCGGGTCACGGCGGACGCCGACCCGCGGGACGCCCTGGTGCGCGCGCTCGTCGCGGCCGGAGTACCGGTGCTCGGCCTCGGCCGCGCCGAGAGCGAGCTCGAGACGGTGTTCACCAGGCTGGTGGCCGCGGGCGCGGAGGCGCCGCCCGCGCGCCGCGCCTCGCGCAAGCGTCGCCCCAGGCCCGCGGCCGAGTCCGCCGGGGACACCGCGGCGGCGGACGCGGCCCCCGTCATCGACGAGGAGGCCCCGAGGTGACGAAGACGTGGCTCGTGGCCCGGCGGGAGCTCGGGGCCTACCTGCGCTCCCCGCTCGGCGCGCTGGTGATCGCCGCCATGCTGCTCATCGACGGCATCTGGTTCTACTGGCAGGGGATGAGCGAGAAGCGCCTCTCCGCCGAGGTGCTCCAAGAGTTCTTCTACGCCGCGAGCGGGACGACGATGGTCGCGTCGTTGTTCCTCGCGATGCGGCTGGTGGCCGAGGAGCGGCAGACGGGCACGATCACCCTCCTCTCGACGGCCCCGATCCGTGACGTGGAGATCGTCCTCGGGAAGTTCCTGTCGGCGTTCCTCATGCTCGCGCTCGCCACGGCGGTGAGCGCGTACATGCCGCTGCTCATCCTGGTGAACGGCAAGGTGAGCGCCGGGCACATCCTGGTCGGGTACCTCGGCGTCCTCCTACTGGGCGCGGCGGCCACCAGCATCGGCCTGCTCGGCTCGGTGCTGGCGCGGTCGCAGGTGGTCGCGCTGGTGCTCGGCGCCCTCCTGCTGGTGCCGCTCGTGCTGCTCTGGCTCGTGGCGCGCGCTGTGGACCCGCCGCTGAACGGCTTCCTCTCCGGCCTCGCGCTCCACCACGAGAACTTCCGCCCCTTCATGCAAGGCATCCTCGAGCTCGATCGCGTCGCTTACTACGTGGCGGTCACGTTCTTCTTCTTGCTCGCGTCCGTGAAGGCCATGGAGGCCCGTCGATGGCGGTGACCTCTCCGCCCTCGGCGCGCATCGCGCCGGCCTGGGTGGTGCCGCTCCACCTCGCCGGGCTCGGGCTCGTCTTCCTCGGGCAGCGCGTCTTCGCCGCGCTGGAGGCCGGGGCGGGGCTCGTCACGGCGCTGGGCGTCGCGGCGACGGCCGGCGCGACCGCGGTGCGGTTCGCGCCCGGCTTCCGGGTAGGGGGCGAGCGCCGGGAGAGCGAGCAACTCCAGGGGCTCCTCGCGGCGCTGACGCTCGTTGCGCTCGCGGGGTACGCGGTGACGACCGATTGGGGGCTCGGCGTCGTCGGCCTCGACGTCGCCGAGACAGCGACGCGCGAGCGGTGGGTGAGCGTGATCCGCGTCGCATGGATCGCCGCCCTCGTCGTGGCGCTGGTGCCCATGGTCCTCGCCGAGCTCGCGATGCTGCCCATGCGGCTCGCGCAGACGGTGGAGAGCCGCCGCGTCCGCGCCGCGGCCGCGGCCGGGCTCTCGCTCGGGCTCGCGGCGTCGTATGGCGCGCTGTTCGTCTACGCGTCGTCCGCGGCGGAGCTGCGGGCCGACTACTCCTACTTCAAGACCTCCCGGCCGAGCGAGAGCACGCGGGCCGTCGTCGAGAGCATCGGCGAGCCGGTGAAGGCCGTCGCGTTCTTCCCCCAGGTGAACGAGGTGCGCGGGGAGGTCGAGCGTTACCTCCGCGAGCTGTCGGCAGCCTCGCCCCGCCTCGAGGTCGAGGTCCAGGATCGCCTGCTCGTGCCCAAGCTGGCCAAGGAGCTGAAGGCGACGCAGGACGGCGTCATCGTCCTCTCGAAGGGCGGCGTCACGGAGTCGCTCGTGATCGGCAGCGAGCTGAAGTCCGCGCGCGCCAAGCTGAAGACGCTGGATCGCGACTTCCAAGAGGTGCTGCTCAAGCTCGTCCGGTCGCGCCGGATCGCCTACCTCACCACCGGCCACGGCGAGATCACCGACACCGCCCGCGCGGGGGGCGACTCGGCCCGCACGGCGCGCGGGATCCGGACGCTGCTCCAGAAGCAGAACTACCTCTTGAAGGATCTCGGGCTCGCGCAGGGGCTCGGCAACGAGATCCCGGCGGACGCCGATCTCGTGCTCGTCGTCGGGCCGAGCGAGCCGTTCTTGCCGGAGGAGATCGCCGCCCTCGAGCGCTACGCTACCCGGGGGGGCAAGCTCTTCCTCGCCGTCGACCCGGACGTAGCCTTCAACGATCTCACCCCCGAGGAGCAGCCGCCGCTCGGCGAGGACTCCCCGCCCGAGCCGAGGGACGCCCCCGCTACGCCCGGCGCGAGCGCGGCGGCTCCGAGCGCGAGCGGCGCCGCTTCGAGCCGCCCCGCCGCGTCCGTGAGCGCGGCGCGGCCGGTCGGCTCCGCCGCGCCGAGCGCGAGCGCCCCGCGACCGCCGGCCTCCGCGTCTCCGCCCGCGAGCGCCGCGACCGCTCCGCCCCACCCGCCGGGGCCGATGCCCGGGATCCCGGCAGCAGCGGCGCCGCCCGCGGCGCCGGCGCTGCAGGCGCTCGCCGGCGTGGTCGGGCTCACGGTGCTCCCGGGCGTGCTCGCCAATGAGCAGCAGCACGTGCGGCGGCGGTTCAACGACAGCGATCGCACGCTGGTCATCACGAATCGCTACTCGTCGCACGCGAGCGTGACGACGCTCAGCCGCAACTCCCAGCGCGCCGTCACCGTCTACGGTGGCGCCGCGGGCCTCGAGCGCAAGGCCGGCGCGGCGCACAAGGTCGACTTCGCC
Source organism: Polyangiaceae bacterium (assembly GCA_020846005.1). Lineage (GTDB taxonomy): Bacteria > Myxococcota_A > Polyangia > Polyangiales > Polyangiaceae > JADLEQ01. The sequence goes on along the minus strand of JADLEQ010000101.1, from coordinate 4,597 downwards.
GTGCGCAGCATGGCGAACACCTTCAATGACGTGAACAAGACCTACCGGCACGAGGAGGGCGCGGGCGAGAAGAAGACGACCTTCAACCTCGCCGCCGCGGTGACCCTACCCGCTCCGGGGGCGCCCCCCCTGCCGGACCCCGATCTGCCCGCCCAGCCGGGTGAGAAGCAGAAGAAGCCTGCCGGCCCGCTCGAGCTCCGCGCCTTCGTCGTGGCGGACGCCGACGCCTTCACCGACTTCGCGCTCGCCAACGCAGTCGCAAATCAGCTCCTGTTCGTGGACGCCGTGCGCTGGCTCGGGGGCGAGGAGAGCTTCTCGGGCGAGGTGAACGTCGAGGAGGATGTCCGCATCGAGCACACCAAAGGCAAGGACCTCGTGTGGTTCTACTCGACGATCCTCGGCGCCCCTGCGCTGGTGCTCGGCCTCGGGCTGTGGTTCGCGCGGCGCTCGACTCGCCGCGGCGCGGCGAAGGAGAAGGCGAAGTGAGCCTGGCCCGTGACGTGGCGCCGCACCTCGCGGTGTTCGGGATCGCCGCTGCGCTCGCGATCACGGTGGCGACCCGCGAGCAGAAGAAGGCGCCGACCGCGGGCCGTGAGCAGGACGTGGTCGTCTGGCAAGGGCGGCCGGAGGCCGTCTCCACGGTGCGCTTCGAGAGCAAGAAGCTCACGCTCCGGCTCGACTCGCGCCGCGACGATGCCGGTCGCTGGTACGTGGCCGAGGTCGTCAAGACGACGCCCGCCGCCGCCGCGCCCCCCGCCGGAGACGGCGGGCCCGCCGCCGCGCCGCCGCCCGCGCCCGAGCCGCGCAAGGAGACGAGCCGCTTCGTCTCGGTGGGCCAGGGCGACAAGCTGGTCGAGGGCCTCGCCCCGATGCTCGCGTATCGCGCCCTCGGGCGGCTCGAGGAGGCGCGCGCTGGGGAGTTCGGCTTCGACGACCCAGAGGGCACGCTGTTCGTCACCGTGAGCGGCACCGAGCACTCGCTCGTCGTAGGCGGGCCCACGCCGGGCGGGAGCGACCGCTACGTGAAGAGCCCCGCGAGCGGGGAGGTGTACGCTGTGAACGGCGAGACGATCCGATCGCTCCAGTTCGCGGACTCCCGCCTGATCGAGCGGGAGGTGCACGCCTTCAAGGTCGAGGACATCGATCGCGTGCGGATCGACCGCGGGGGGCAGCGCCGCGAGCTGGTCCGAGTGCCCGACAAGAAGGACGGCTGGGCGGACGCCGCGAGCCCCGGGGCGCTCGACGAGACGAGCGGCAACTGGATGACCAAGCTCGGTCGGCTGCGCGCCGCGACGTACGTGGAGAAGCCCGAGGGCGAGGCCACGAAGATCGTGCGAGTCGAGTACCTCGAGCGCGACAAGGTGAAGGGCTGGATCGAGCTCCACAAGGTGGCCGGCGCCCAGGGCGCCGAGTACCTCGTGCAGACGGAGCACACCCGCTGGTTCGGCAAGGTGACCCGCTCCGCCGCCGAGTCGCTTGAGACGGATCTCACGAGCGTCGTGAAGTGAGCCGCGCCGGCGGCAGCCGGCCGTGGGGCTCGCCACCGCGCGGTGCGCGCGGCGAGGGGCGCGTCACTCCCGCAGCGCGACATAGAAGAAGTCGCGGGGCTCGGGCCGCTCCACGTAGCCGCGCGCGCGGTGGGGCATCTGCGGCACGAGCGTCGAGGTGATCCGCGCGGGTTCGCCCGGGGGACCGCCGACGAGCAGGAAGCGCACCCAGTGGAAGTTGAGGTCGAGCTTGGCAGCGGCGACGGCCCCGAGGGCGCGCAGGCCGAGCGCCAGATCTCGGGTGCCCGCCTCGTCGCCGTAGCCGTAGAGCAGCACCCGGCCGCTCGCGTCGACGGCGAGGGCCGAGCGGCGGCGCGTCACGATCTTCGGATCGAGCCCACCCCAGGGGCGCTCGTCGTGCGCCTCGAGCCGCGGGTGGAGCTCGCCGCCCTCGAGCAGGCACGGCGGCGTCTGCCGGTAGGCCGCCATCTCTGGCTCGGTCGGCGCGAGCGCCTGCCAGGCGGCGATGCGCACGCGCCCGTCACGGTAGATCGCGATCGTGCAGGCGTCAGCGCGCGGGGGGAGGAGGCGATGCTCCCCGATCTTCATCCCCCAGCGCCCATGCTTGGCCTGCCACCCGCCGTTGAAGACCGCGACGACCGAGTCGCGGTGCACGGCGGCGACCGTCCCGGGCCGCGCAGACACGGGCACCTCGGCTGACTCTGGATCCTCGGTCCCCGCGACCAGGTGGAGCCCGAGCAGCTTCAGGTCCATCGCCACGGCGACCACCTTCTTGTACCGGCTCAGGGGATGGGGGTGGACGGTGGCCTGGAAGAGGGGAGGGGGATCCTGCGCGGCCCGGTCGCCGCGCGACGCGTCGCCGAGGCGCACCCAGTGGCCGTCCCCTGCGACAGCGGACGCGGGGTGGAGCGGTGGGGAGTCCGGCGGCGGGAACGAGGTGCCCGCCCACGGATCGGGCGGGGGGGCGGGACCGGGGGGGGCCGGTGCCGCGCCGGCGACGGGCGCCGGCGCGCCTGGCGTCGCGGTCGACGCCGGGGGAGGCGGACCCGCAGGCGCGCCAGTCGCGGGGGGCGCCGCGGGCGGCGCGCCGCAGGCGACGGCGGCCGCGAGGGCCAGGAGCGAGCGCGAGCGCCGCATGGCGAGACCTCGCCTCGAGCCCGCTCAGTACGCGGTGAACCCGCCGTCCACCGAGAGCACCTGGCCCGTCACGTAGCTCGCGGCGTCGCTCGCGAGGAAGAGGACCGCGGCCGCGACCTCCTCGGGCGCGCCCACCCGACCGAGCGCCGTCCGCTCCACGACCCGCTGCACCAGGCTCTCGCTCGAGAGGATCGCGGCGGCGAGCTTCGTCTCGATGAGCCCCGGGGCGATGGCGTTGACGCGGATCCCGCTCGACCCAAGCTCGAAGGCGGCTGTCTGCGTCATGCTGATCATGGCGGCCTTCGTCATGGCGTACACGCCTTGGAACGGCGCCGCTCGGAGCCCGGCGACGCTCGACACGTTGACGATCGCGCCGGTGCCCTTGCGATCGATGACGTGCTCGGCGAAGGCCCGAGAGGCCTCGAAGGCGCCGCGAAGGTTCACCTCGAACGTCTTCAGGTACGCGCCCTCGTCGATCGAGATCATGGGGCCGAAGAATGGGTTGGTCCCCGCGCAGTTCACCAGGACGTCGACCCGCCCGAAGCGCTCGACCGACTGCGCCACCAGCGCGCGGCATTGGTCGACGTGCCCGATGTGCGCCCCCAGCGCGAGCGCCTCGTGGCCCGCGGCGCGGAGCGCGCTCGCCACTCGCTCGACGCTCTCGACCTTGCGGGACGACACCACGACCCGGGCACCCGCCTGGGCGAACGCGAGCGCCGTCGCCTCGCCGATCCCGCGGCTGGCGCCGCTCACGATCGCCACTTTGTCCGTCAGCTCGATCTTCGTCATGGCGGCGGAGCTTCTCACGCACCCGCGCCGGAGGGAAGCGTGGCCAGCGCGAGCGTCGCCACGTCGAGGAGCGCCTCGCCCAGGGCGGGGTCGTCGCGCAGCGCCGGCACGCGCACGAACGCGAGCCCGAGCCGCTCGGCTGTCCGCCGCGCGTCGTGGTCGAGATCGAAGAGCGTCTCGACGTGCTCGGCGAGGAAGCCGATGGGTGCCACGACCACGCGTCGCGCGCCCTCGGCATGGAGCCGAGCGAGCGCCTCGTCCACGCTCGGCCCGAGCCAGTCTCCGCCGTCCGCGCCCTGGCTCTGGAACGCGAGCGTCGCCCCCCGCCCCAGCGCGACGGCGACCGCGTCCGCCGAGGCGCGCACCTCGCGCTCGTAGGCGTCTCCGGCCCGGATTGCTGCGGTGGGCAGGCTGTGCGCGGTGAGGACGAGCCGTGTCTCGGGCCCCGGCGCCGGATCCGCGTGCGCGATCGCCGCGGCATGCGCCTCGATCAGGCGCGGGTGAGCGCCCCAGGGCGCCGCCCCAGCCAGCGCGATCGGCGACTCGAGCGACGGCTCGACGTCGCGGAGCGCTGCGCGGACGGCCGCCGTGTAGATGGTCACGCTGTACGGCGCGAGCGGGACGACCGCGAGTCGCCGGGCGCCGCGCGACGCGGCAGCGCGCAGTGCGTCCGCGATCCACGGAGCCGCGAACCGCATCCCGACGAACACGGGCTGTCCTGCGAGCGCCTGGAGGCGGGCGGCCTGCGCGTGCGTGTCGGCCAGCAGCGGCGAGCCCCCGATCGTCTCGTATCTGTGGCGGAGCTCCTCGACGAGCGCGGCCGGCGCGTCGCGCCCTCGGCGGATCCTGCGCAGGAACTCCGGCAGCTCCGACGGATCGGAGGGTGTCCCGTGCGCGACCAAGAGGATCGCGCTGCCAGCGGCGAGAGGCATCGACGGAGGCTAGCAGCCGCGGCGGCTCGTGCGCCCGCCCGGCGACCCCGAGTGCGCCGCCGCGATCGGCGGGCGTGCGGGGAGGCGGCCGGCGCGGCGCGCGGTCGTGGCCGTGCGGTGGGAGCGGGCGGGGCGCGGGAGGTGGCGCGTCGGGAGGTCGCCGTCGAAGGCCGCGCGCGCCTACGGCGCGGCGGCTCGGGCGGGCGCGCCGTCCGCGCAGCAGCGGATGCC
>JADLEQ010000100.1 GCA_020846005.1 Polyangiaceae bacterium | reverse complement strand
TCCCGCACTCCCTCCCGCACCCGCGCTCCCTCCCGCCCCCGCACTCGCACCCGCCCCCGCACTCCCTCCCGCACCCCCGCCGACGCCACCACTAGCCCCCGCGCCCGCGCTCCCGCCACTCGCCCCCGCACCCGCACTCCCCCCACTCGCTCCCGCGCCCCCCCTCCCTCCCGCCCCCGCACCCGCACTCCCCCCACTCGCTCCCGCACCCGCACTCCCCCCACTCGCCCCCGCGCCCGCATTCCCTCCCGCTCCCGCCCCCGCACTCCCGCTCGCCCCCGCACTCCCTCCCGCGGCGTCCCCGCCTGCGTCCCCGCTCGCGTCGCTCTCAGCGTCCGCCGCGCCGTCGACGCCCGCGTCGGCGACGCAGCGGTTCTTCGCCGCGCTCATGTTGCGTGGCGCCGCCGCGCGCGCGCGGAAGTCCGACGCGTTGTCGTCCGTCTCGACGCACCCCTCGCCTTGCCGGTGCACCGCCAGCGCGCCCGCGCCGGCCGGCGCCGGGCCGGTGCCCTCGTACATCGTCGCGCTCGGCCCGTAGCCGACGAAATCCAGGTACGCGTCCGGCTCGCACGCGGGCGCTCCGTCGCCCCCGCAGCCGTCGAGCGGCTCCTTGAGGAGCGCCAGCTTGCCGGCGACGGCGTCGATGACGAAGTTCCCCTGCGCGTCCGGCGCCGGCAGCGGTGCGCCCCCGACGCCAGTCGCGCCGAGCGCGATGAGATAGTACTGGCCCGGAGCGAGCACGACGTCGGGCAACCCGAGGACGTGGGTGCCCGACGCGAACGAGTCCTTGGCCCCCGCGTACTGGAGCGTGAGCCAGCCAAGATCCATCGCGATGTCGCCGCGGTTGAACAGCTCGACGTAGTCGCGCCCGTACGTGGACCCGACCTCCCCGCCGCCCCCGTAGACCTGGCTGATCACGATGGTGGCCGACAGCGCGTGCCGCGCCTCCCCCGTCGCCTCGCGGGGCGGCGGCGCATCGGACGAGCAGGCGAGCGGCGAGGCCGCGCCGAGCGCAGCGAGCAGGGCCAGCGACGAGCAGCGGATCGTGCGCACGTGAAACCTCCCGGGGTAGTGAAACCAAGAGGCTACGGGCCCGCGCCTCCCTCGTCAACGCGCCCCCGAGGCCCACCCGCAGGCCCACCCGCAGGCCCACCCGCACGCCCACCCGCACGCCCACCCGGGGCTGGATCGAGTGATGGGCCTCGCGCTCGGCCGCGCCACGGACCACCCGCCGCGGGCAGCGGGCTCCGCAGCCGCTGGAGCCCGGCGCACGCTGCATCGGCGCGCGCGCCTCCGGGGCGTTGCCACCCGGCGCGTTCGATGGCACGCGGCACGGCCGGCCCGGCGAGTCGCCCGGCGCCAGCCCTGGAGACCAAGCCGTGACCTGCGTGTGTGGACTGGGAGAGACGATCGAGGCCTGTTGCGGGCGTTACCTGAGCGGCGCGGAGCGCCCGCCGACGGCGGAGGCGCTGATGCGCTCCCGCTACGCGGCCTATGCGCTCGGCAACGTCGACTACATCCTGGAGAGCCACGACCCGGAGCGGCGCGACCAGGTGGATCGGCCGAGCACGGAGCGCTGGTCGAAGGAGGCGGAGTGGCTCGGCCTCGAGGTGGTGTCGACCGAGGCCGGCGGCGCGGATGACGCGGAGGGCACGGTCGAGTTCGTTGCGAAGTATCGGCTGAAGCGGATCGCGATCACGCACCGCGAGCGCGCGCTCTTCCGCAAGCTCGACGGGCGTTGGTACTTCGTGGACGGCCAAGAGATCGCGGGGCCGCCCGTGAAGAAGGAGGGCCCGAAGGTGGGGCGCAACGACCCGTGCCCGTGCGGCAGCGGGAAGAAGCACAAGAGGTGCTGCGGCGCCTCGGCGTCGTGACGGCTCCCGCCACGCCCGCCGCGCTCACCGCGATCGCGCTCGCCGCCGCGCGTGCGGCCGCCGAGGTGGCGCGGCGAGGCCATCGCACCCGCCCGGCGCTGACGCACAAGGGCCGCACCGACGTGGTGACGGAGTACGACCTCGCGAGCGAGGCGGTGCTACGCGAGCGGCTGGCGGAGGCGACACCGGACATCCCCGTCGTGGGCGAGGAGGCGGGAGGCACCGCGGGCCCCGACAGGGTCTGGTACGTGGACCCGCTCGACGGCACGACCAACTTCGCGCACGGCCACCCGTGCTGGTGCGTGAGCGTGGGACTCGCCGAGCGCGGGGTGCCGCTGGTAGGCGCGGTCGTGGCGCCTTCGCTGGGCGTGGAGTGGTCGGGGTGGACAGCGGCCGGCGGCGGCGCCGCGCAGCGGGACGGCGTGCCGATCCGGACGAGCGACGTCTCCGCGCTCGTCGACGCCCTGCTCGCGACGGGCTTCCCCCAGGATCGGGAGACAGCACCGGACAACAACTTCGCGGCGTGGGCGCGGGTGAAGCGCGCGGCCCAGGGCGTCCGCCGCTGCGGCTCGGCCGCGCTCGATCTCTGCTTCGTCGCCGACGGCACGTACGACGGCTACTGGGAGCGCCGCCTGCACGCGTGGGACGTGACGGCGGGCGCCGCCCTGGTGCGGGCCGCCGGAGGCCGCGTGACCGCGCTCGACGGCGGCGAGCTCGACCTGGAGCGCGGGTACCTCGTCGCGACGAACGGCCGCCTCCACGACGCTCTCGTCGCGCTCGTCCGCGACTGAGCGCGCGCCCCGACTACCGCGCCGGCGCGCGCCGCGGCGCGGCGCCCCACACCGCGACGACCCGCACGCGATCCGCCCCGACGACGCGGTAGTAGACGTGCTGGCCGCACTCGCGCAGGAGCACGCGGCGATGCTCACGCCCCCGCATCGCCGGATAAAGGACCCCCGCGCGCGGAGCGGCCCGGAGCTGCTCGAACGCGGCGCGGAGCTCCTCCCCGAAGCGTTCCGCCGCGGCCGGGTGCGCCTCCCGCCAAGCGCGGGCGCACGCCTCGATCTCACGCACCGCGCGCAGCGACAGCTCGAGCTTCATCGGAGCGCCCGGAGCCGCGCCCACAGCTCGGCCTCGGCCACGACCCGCCCGGAGTCGAGCTCGGCCTCCGAGGCCTCGATGGCGGCGTGGAGGGCCGCCCGATCAGCGCCCTCGAGCGAGTCGGCGTCGAGCAACGCGACCTGCACCTCCGCCCCCTCCGGCAGCCGAGTCGGCTCATCGAGAACGAGCCGCCCGCCTTGAACCCGAGCTCTGACGACGTTCATCGCGCGCGAGACCCTACGCCGAAGCGACACGCCGCGCCACGGGAAGCGCGCGCAGGCCGCTCAGCCGCCACCCCCCCGCTCCCCCGGAACACCCACGCATCCGCCCTCGCCCGCGGCCACGCGCCCGCACTCTCTCACACCCCGCCCTCGCCGTCCCCCCGCCCTCGCCGTCCCCCCCCCGCCCTCGCCGTCCCCCCGCCCTCGCCGTCCCCCCCCGCCCTCGCCGTCCCCCCCTCGCCCCCGCCATCCCCCCCCCTCGCCCTCGCCCTCCCCCCCATCGCCCTCGCCCTCGCCCTCGCCCTCGCCCTCGCCCTCGCCCTCGCCCTCGCCCTCGCCCTCGCCCTCGCCCTCGCCCTCCCCCCTCCCCTTATCTCCTACCCCGCCCGCACCACCCGCACCAGCGTCCCGATCACCCGCTGCAGCCTCCCCGCGATCTCCCCGTCCACCGCCGCCACAGACCCGAGCGCCTCCGCAACCTCGAGCACCGCGAGCACCTCCC
>JADLEQ010000099.1 GCA_020846005.1 Polyangiaceae bacterium | reverse complement strand
GCAGGTGAGGCGGGGGCGCCGCCTCACTCCAACGCGCGGAGGACATCCGCGAGGATGTCGCTCGTCTCCTCGACGCCGACGGCGAGGCGGATCAGCGCCGGGTCGATGCCGATCGCGCTGAGCTCCTCCTCGCTCAGCTCGAAGAAGCTCATCAAGCTCGGCTGCTCGACCAGCGTCTCGACGCCCCCGAGCGAGGGCGCGATGGTGGCGAGGCGGCACGCGTCCACGAAGCGAGACGCCGCCGCGCGCCCGCCGCGCACGATGAACGACACCACGCCGCCGCCGCCGCGGAGCGTGCGGCTCGCCACCGCGTGGGACGGGTGGCTCTCGAGCAGCGGATAGAACACCCGCTCGATCGCCGGGTGCCCCTCGAGCGCGCGGGCCACGGCGAGGGCCGCCTCGTTCTGCCGCGCGACGCGGACGCCGAGCGTCTTCAGGCCGCGGGAGACGAGGAACGCCGCGTGCGGGTCGAGCACGCCGCCGAGCACGCCGCGCAGGTCGCGCACCAGCGAGATCAGGTGCTGCGCGCCCGCCACCACGCCGGCGAGCACGTCGTTGTGGCCCGACAAATACTTGGTGGCGCTGTGCACCACGAGATCGACGCCGAGCTCGAGGGGCCGCAGGTTGATCGGCGTGGCGAACGTCGAGTCGACGAGCGTGCGCGCGCGCCCGTGCGCGCGCACCACGCGCGAGAGCTCCTCGAGATCGGTGCAGTAGAGGTACGGGTTGGTCGGTGTCTCGGCGAGGACGAGCCGGGTCGACGGGCGGAGGGCCGCGGCCAGGGCGGTGGTGTCCCCCGGCGGGACGAGCGTGTGCTCCACCCCGAACCGCGCCAGGTGCTGCCGCACGAACTGCCGGGTGCGCCGGTAGCAGTCCTCGAACAACACGACGTGGTCGCCCGCCTTCACCAGCGCGAGCGCGGTCGTCGTGACGGCGGCCATCCCGCTGGCGAAGGCCGCGGCGTCCTCCGCGCCCTCCAGCGCGGCCACCCGGTGCTCGAGCTCCCGCACCGTCGGGTTGCCGTAGCGGCCGTACTCCTCGCGATCGGCGTCCGCGTCCTCGCCTCGCATGTAGCGCTCGAGGTCGGCGGTGTCCCGGAAGGTGAAGGTGGCGGTCTGCGCGACGCCCGGGGCGAGGGCGTGGTGCGGGCGCTCCGCGGGCGCCCCGGCGTGCACCGCCGCCGTGGAGTCGGCCCGGCGATGCGGCTGGCGCGGCGCTGCCATGGCGGCCCCCTCAGCCCCCCGCGCGCAGCGCCGCCACGCGCGCCGCGATCGCGGCGGCCGCGCCCGCGAGGGGCAGGCGCTCCGCGCGCTTCGGGTCGCGCTCGGCGCGCGGCTTGAGCTCGACGCCGCCCGCCTCGAGCGCCTTCCTCCCCACGGTGACGCGGAGCGGGATCCCGATGAGATCGGCGTCCTTGAACTTCACGCCGGGGCGCTCGTCCCGATCGTCGACCAGCAGCTCGACGCCGGCGGCCTCGAGCGCGGCCTCGAGCTCAGCCACCGCCGCGACGACCTCCGGCTCCTGCCCGACCTGCACGAGGTGGACCTCGTACGGGGCGATCGACATCGGCCACCGGATGCCGTCCTCGTCGTGCGCCTGCTCGACCGCCGTCGCCACCAGGCGCGAGACGCCGATGCCGTAGCAGCCCATCACGAGCGGGTGCTGCTCGCCGCGCTCGTCCAGGTAGGTGGCGCCCATCTTGGCGCTGTAGTGCGTGCCGAGGAGGAAGATGTGCCCGGCCTCGATGCCGCGATACAGGCGGAGGGGGGCGCCGCAGGAGGGGCAGGGGTCGCCCTCGCGCACGCTGCGGAGCTCGGCGACCGGCGCCTCGAAGTCGCGGCCCGGGACGACGTTGCGCAGGTGCACGTCCACCTCGTTGGCGCCGGTGATGCCGCTCGGGACCGCGGCCGCGTCGCGATCGATCACCACCCGGCCGCGGAAGCCGACCGGCCCCGCGAAGCCGACGGGCGCGCCCGTCGCGCGCTCCACCTCCGCCGCGCTCGCGAGGTGCACCTCGCGCACGTCGAGCGCGCGCGCCAGCTTGATCTCGTTCACCTCGTGGTCGCCGCGCACGACGGCGAGCACGAGGCCCTCCCCCGCGACGTAGACCAGGCTCTTCAAGAAGGTCGCGGGGCTCGCGCCGAGCAGGGCGCTCACCTCCTCGATGGAGCCCTTGCCGGGGGTGAGCACGCGCTCGGGGGGGGGGACCTCGCCGGCCGCGGCGGGCGGCGGGGCGGGCGGCGTCGACGCCACCTCGAGGTTGGCGGCGTACGAGCAGGCGGAGCAGGCGGCGATCACGTCCTCGCCCGTCTGCACCAGCACCTGGAACTCCGCGCTGCCGGAGCCGCCCATGGCGCCCGAGTCGGCCGCCACCATGCGGTAGTCGAGCGCCAGCCGATCGAAGACACGGACGTAGGCGGCGCGCATCGCCTCGTAGCTCTGGCGGGCGCCGGCCTCGTCGGCGTCGAAGGAGTAGGCGTCCTTCATGCTGAACTCGCGGCAGCGCAGGAGCCCGCCGCGCGGGCGCGGCTCGTCGCGGAATTTCGTTTGGATCTGGTAGAGGTTCTTGGGGAGGTCGCGGTAGGAGCGGACCTCGCGGCGCACCAGATCGGTGATGATCTCCTCGTGCGTGGGGCCGAGGTGGTAGTCCCCGCCCTTGCGATCGTGCAGGCGGAAGAGCGTGTCCCCGAACACGTCCCACCGGCCCGTCTCGCGGAAGTACTCGGCGGGCAGGAGCGCGGGGAGGAGCACCTCGAGCGCGCCGGCGCGATCCAGCTCCTCCCGCACGATGCGCTCCACCTTGCGGAGCACCCGGACGCCGAGCGGCAAGAAGCTGTAGATCCCGGCGCCCACCCGGCGGACGAAGCCGCCGCGCAGCAAGAACACCGTGCTCGGCCCGGCCGCGTCGGCGGGGACCTCCTTCAACGTCGGGACGAGAGCTCGCGAGGACCGCATGGGCGCCGCCATGTAGCACGGCGGGGCGGGGGAGGCGCTCAGACTCCGACCAGGCGCACGCCCAGCGCGGGCCGGTAGAGCAGGGCGACCTCGTATTTCGGCTCGCCCGCTTCGCCGGTGGCGCGCTTGTACTCCCTCAGCACGCCGATCTCCACCAGGCGGTCGACTACCTTGTTCCACCCGCCCGGGCCGGCGTGGAGAGCCCCCGCGGGTGCGCCCTTGGCCTTGCGGTGGGGTCCGCTGCCCGCGCGCAGCTGGTTCTGCATCGCCGCCCGCAGCTGGTTGCGCGTCGAGGTGGGGTTGAGGCCCCGAAGTGCCTCCAGGTAGGGACTCACTTGCGTGTACTCTGCCCGCAGGTCGTCCAGGCGCAGGTGGCTCGCCGCCCGGTAGCCGTCTTGGAGCGCCGCCGAAGAGAGGACCCTATCGGCAAGCGCCTGATCTCGGGTCCGCTCGTGCGCGACCGCGTGGCGCAGCATCTCCACCAGTGTCCTCGGGAACAGGCGGTCCTGGCCGTCTGCCGTCCGGCGCTGCACGAAGGTCGTGGGTGAGATCTTTCTCCCCCGTTCCATCCGCGCGCCCCACAGCGGTTCGAGCAGGCGGGTCAACCGCGCTTCGTCGTCCGGCCAGGCGAGCTCCGCCGCGCTCGGGTCGATCGAACGCACGAGCCTCCGGTACTCACCGCTGCGGGTGGCGACGCTCAGCGCGAGCTTCCATACGTCGACCGCACGCCACAGCAGCTCGATCGTGGCGGGTCGGAGGTGGCTCTTGTTCTGCATCGCGAACTGAGAGAAGACATCCTCGCGGAGCATCACCTTGAACCCGATCGCGTGGAGCCTCCCTCGGAGCCCCTCCAGGGCAGACACGAGCCCGCCCACGAACCGCTCCCGGCGATGTAGGTCCGTCTCGGACGAGCCGAACCCGGTGTCGAGCGCGTCGTAGGCAAGCACCGCGCGGCTCCTGGGCGAGGCGCGCAGCAATTCGTCGATGGCCAGGAGGAGCTGCTCCGATCGGGGGATGGAACTCTGCGCCCGCAGGGCGTTGACCACAGCCACGCGTAGCGCGCGCTGGGGCTGCCTCAGGGGCTCCCACTGGCTCCGCTCCCTCGGGGGGACCGTCGTGAGGGCCCGCTTCGACAGCTCGGCTGGCGCCCAGCGCAGGAGCGTCGCTGCCGCGCGGATCCGCCAGAACGCCGGCGCCCATTCGTCGCGGCCCCCGCGCAGAGCCCGGTCCAGTTCGCGGAGCTCGTCGGGAGGAAAGTCCTCGTCCCGCGATCCGCCGCCCTCCGGGCCGTGCCCCCGGATGAAGGTCTGTTCTGGGTCCAGCGGCGGGCTGCCCGCGAGCATCCTCCGGTACAGCCAGCTCTTGCCAGAACCCTTTCCCCCTACGACGTAGTAGGTCGACGGCGCCAGGATGGCATGCAGAGACGCTGGCGGCAGGAACCACTCGACGACCTGATGCGGGCGAACCTCCTCCGCGAACGGTAGCCCCCGAATTCCTTCATCTAGCTCCCGGAGGACCGCCTGAGTGTCGATTCGTGACAGATCGGGGGCCGTGACCGCCGCGTCCTCACGGGTGGCGAGATCGAGCGCAGCCACCAGCGGCTCATACGCCCGGCCCGCCACTTGAACATAGCCCGCGGCGAGCACATAGCTCACCGAGAGCGACGTCCGAAACGGGATACCCTCGGCCACGATCATCGCTGGTTCGTCGGACAACAGCGGATCCTCGACCCCTGCCTCGGTCGCGGGCGCCGTCGCTGCCTCCAGCGCCGAGACGAGCTCATCCCGTCGCGTCAGCCCGCCGTCCGTCTCGACGAACATCGTCGGTACGAGGAGCGCGGAGGGACGGCCCCCGCGCTGCCTCTGCGCCGCCTCCAGCGCTCGCGTGAACGCCCGTGCTCCGTCGTGAGACTGCCGGCTCGCAGAGAAGCAGGCCACCACCACGTCCGCCTCATGGAAGACCGCCGTGGCCGTCAGCGGGGCCAACCCGGTGCGGCAGTCCGCGAGGATGAAGTCCGGCTCCAGCTCCGCGCGGATGCGCTCGAAGAGCAAGCGCAGCGGACTCGGGCCGTCCATCACGTGCCACAGCGCGGGGTTCAGCAGATCCAGCTGTGCGTAGTACTGGGGGCCGAGCCTGCCCGCGGGGATCACGCGGATGGGTGGGAGATCCGCACCGACCGCGACGAGGTGGGGCGCGATCCTGAGGCGCTCGTCATCCGGGGAATCCGCCAGCTCCGCGGCTCGGAGCAGCGCGAGCGAACCCTTCCCCTCGACGGAGTCGCCGCACCGCAACACCGTTCCCAGTCCGGGCGCCTCGAGATCGAGGTCCACGGCCACCACCGTCCTACCCCTGGCGGCGAGGGCCGCGGCCACGTGGGTGAGGGCCGTTGTTCGGCCGGATCCCCCCCGAAAGCCGTAGAAGGCAACCACCTTCGACGCGCCGACCGCCTCCGCTCCGGAGCGTCCGGAGGGCTCGGCGGTACGGGTGCTCACCACCGCGCCGAAGCTCGCGGACGAGAACATCGTGCTGACCGCCGCTCGCGCCGCCGGCCGCGCAGTGTCCGTTGGGGCGGCGCACCGAGGCGCGCCGGTGCGCCGTCGCGTCCCCATCAGCCAACCCGCCCGAGGAGGGGCTTGATCTCCGAATGGAGCCTCCTCGCCAAGTCCAGCTCCGCCTGCGCTTCGCCCGCCGTCACCGCCTCGGTCGCGTAGCGCAGCGAGTAGGGCCGGGCGTCGCCGCGCATCCGTCGCCACGCTGCGTCGCCCGCGCCCGGTGCGTTCGACTGGAGGTGACTCTCCACCCTCGCGTGGTCAGCGAGGGCGCTCAAGCGGTGGCCTCCTCTCCCGGTGAACAACGCCTGGTAGATCCTCGGGTGGTGCTGCTCGAGATCAGCGGTAGTCGGCGCCTTGGACGCCTTCAGGATGAGGCTCTTCAGGCTGCATTCCACCGCCATGTGCGAGAGGTAGGCCGCCGTCGCCGGGGTCGCCTTCGGAACGCCGGGCGCGGAGAGGGCGGAGGCGCCAGCCACGTGCAGGTGGGCCTCGGCAGCGGCTCTGAATTGGCCGACGGTTGTCCTCATCGAAGGGTCTCCGCCCGCTGGTTAGCACGGCGCGCAATCGTCAACTAGCGTAGGTGGCCTGGGGTCGATCGCCCTCGGCCGCACGAACCCCAACCCGCTGCAGGAGGGGCGACCGCGGAGGGCGCCGCGTCGCCGCGGGCCCTCGGAAGGCGCCGGGGGCGCTTCACGACGCGAGGCTGACCAGTAGACCCGTTCCGCGGGAGAGACGCCCCTCATGTTCCTGGTCTGCCACCCGAGGCGCGAGGGCGCGCGGCGCTGCCCGTGCGGGGCGTTCGCGCGGGCGGTGCACGAGCGGCTCGGGCCGCGCCGCTGGCGCGACCTGCCCGTGCTCGGGCAGGCCGCCGTGCTGGAGCACTCGCCCGCGCGTGTGGCGTGCCGGCGGTGCGGGCGCCGGCGGGTGGAGCGCCTCCCCTGGGCAGGGCCCCGGCAGCGTGAGACGGAGCGGCTCCGGCGCCAGCTCGCGCTCGACGCCGCGTCCATGCCCGCGAGCCACGTCGCGCTGCGCGCCGGTGTCTCGTGGCGCGCGGTGCGGCGAGCCGAGCTCGAGCTGCTCGAGCGGTGGGAGCGCACGCTCGAGGGCCGCCCGGGGCCGCGCGCGCTCGGTGTGGACGAGAAGTACCTCGGGCGCAGAGGGAAGGGGGGGCAGCGCTTCGTGACCGTGGTCAGCGACCTCGGCTCGGGCGCGCCGCTCGGGTTCGAGCTCGGGCGAGACGCGGCTGCGCTGGAGCGCCTCCTCGCGCGCCTGCCGGCGGAGGCGCTGGCCCGCGTCGAGGTCGTGGCGACCGATCTGCACGCGCCGTTCGCGGCGGCGATCCGCCGGCACCCCCGCCTCGCGCGCGCCGTGATCGTGCATGATCCTTTCCATGTCCTCCAGCGGGCGAACGCCGCGCTCGTGGAGCTGTGGCGCGCCGCCCTCGCGCGGGGGTGCGCGAAGGGGCTCGGCTCGACCCAGGGGACCAGCCTCGCGCTGCGGACGGCTCCGGAGCGGCTGAGCGCCGCGGCGCGGGGGAGGCTGGCGCGAGTGCTCCGTCACGTGCCGGAGCTCGGGCAGGCGTACACGATCGCCCAGCGCCTGCGGGCCGCGCTGACCCACCGCGACGGGCGTACCCTCCTGCGAGGGTTCGAGCGAGCGCTCACGGAGCTCCGCCGGCTCGAGGCTCCCGCGCTGGTGTCGCTGCGGAGGTGCCTCGAGCAGCACGCCGCCGGGATCCGCGCGCTCGCGCGCGAGCGCCCGGCTGTCGGGCGCATCGAGGCGCTGAACAACAACCTGGAGCTGCTCGTCCGCCTCGGGCGCGGGCACCGAGACTACGGCTTCCTCTTCCGGAAGCTGCGCTTCGTCGTGGCCACCGCGATGTACCGCGACGGCGGCGCTGCGAGGTACCGAGCGGCGGGCGTACCGCTCCCGCCGAAGGGGGTCGGCACGGTGCCGCGGAAGCGGCGAGCGAAGGCGAAGCCCAAGACCCGCGGCGCGCCGACGAGCGCCTCGGGCGCCCCGGCGACGCGGAAGCGCCCCGCGAAGGCGAGGAGCGGCCGGTGAACGGAGGCCGATCCCGCTTCGTGCAGAAGAGCCG
>JADLEQ010000098.1 GCA_020846005.1 Polyangiaceae bacterium | reverse complement strand
GGCGCGGTCTTCCCCGCGGCGCGTTTCGCCAAGGCCAGCGCGCGCCGCATCCACACTTCATGCTCACCGTCGGCGGCGGCCGCCGCCCCCCCCCGGGCGGGCCGCCGCGCGCCCCCCCGCTCGGGCCGCCGCTCGCCCCCCCGCGCCCGCCGCCGCTCGCCCCCGCGCCCGGGCCGCCGCTCGCCCCCCCTCCCCCGCTGCCGCTCGCTCCCCCGCTGCCGCTCGCTCCTCCGCTGCCGCTCGCTCCTCCGCTGCCGCCCGCGCCCCCGCTGCCGCTCGCGCCCCCGCTCGCGCCCGCTCCCCCTCCCCCGCAGTCGCACGCCCCGTACCCGCTGCCATCCTCCCGACACACCTGCGCCCCTGCGCACTGCCCCGGGCCGAGGCACGCGAGCGTCGTCCCACGCACACACACGACGCCCGACGCGTCGCCCTGCGCGCCGCCGCTCCCCGCGCCGCCGCTCCCCCCGCCGCCGCTCCCCCCGCCGCCACCCTCCTCGCTCCCGCACGCCGCCACCGCGGCCAGCGCCGCGCCCAGGAGCACCCACCTGCCTCGTCGCTCGTTCGCGCTCATCGTCGCCTCCGTGCCGCCCGCGCGCCGGGGCGCGCCTCGCACCCCCGCCGCGCGCCGGGCCGGGGACGATCCAACCGCAGCGCCCGCCGCGGCGTCAAGCCGACCCGCAAGCCCGCGACTACGTTGCGAAAATGGCGGCGCAGCGCAGAAAAACACGCGCGCGCGCGCGCGCGCGCTGCAAACCCCGTGCCACCATGGAGTCCCGCATCACCTGGGGCAGGCTATCGAAGGCCGCGACGCGATGCAAGGGGGACGGCGCACTTCGCGCAGGCCCGCGCGCGCGGCCCGGCCGCATCGCGCGGGGGACGGCCGTTGGGAGGGCGCCCAGCCGACGTCCCAGCTCGCGGCCGCGCGCTCACGGGCGCCCCCGCGCCCAGCTCGCGCGCGGGCACGCGCCCCGCCGCGATCGCGCTCGCCCACCGGCGGCCGCCCCCGGCGCCGGAGGCTTCAGCCCACGGGGGACGACGTCCGCGCTCGGGGCCACGCTCGCGTCACGCGTCGCGCGCCGCGGCGGCTCCAGCTGCAGCCGCGCCGGGTGCGCCAGCGTGTAGAGCGCTGCCACGACGGCGGGGAGCGTCTGCCCCTGCTGCACGCGCGGCTCCTGCACCAGCCACCCCTCCTCGTCCGCCGTCGGCCAACGTCCCTGGTGCGGCCGGCCGCCGGCGCTCAGCGTCGCCTGGGGTTCGGGCGCCATCGGCGGGACGCCAGACGGCGCGCTACGCGCCCTCCTCGGGGGCCGAGGCGGCCTCGGCGGCGGTTCTCTGCGGCCGCCCTCAGCGCGCCCCTCGGCCTCCCCGGTGCGTCCGCTCCTCGGCGCCCAGGGCTCGGATGGCGTCCAGGCAGCGCTCGGCGATGAGCTTGTACGTGCGCGGAGACCCCGGCCGCGCGCGCAGCTCGGTGAGGTCGAGCGGCTCGCCGAAGACGATGTGGATCGGGTCCCCGGTACCATCGAAATTGCTGCGCACCTGCCGGACGATGTCGTTGCAGAGCCCGTTGACGAAGACCGGGAGCACGACCGCGCCGGTGCCGTGGAGGATGCGGCCGACCCCGCTCTGCGCGGGCAGCAGCTCGTACGGGTCCTGCCCCGTCCCCCGCGTGCCCTCGGGGTGGATGCCGGTGAACGTGCCGCCGCGGTCGAGCAGCCACGTGAGCTCGTCGAGGCTCGTCAGATTGAGCGGAGCGCGCGGCCGCTCGCGGAAGATGGGCGGGTACATCGCGAAGAAGCTCATCACCCCATTCACGAAGAAGCCCGGCACCGTGTCGTAGAAGAAGTTGGCGCGCACCGGGAACAAGATCCGCTGCCGCAGCCGGCCTGTCGAGACGAGCCAGCTCGTCACCACGTACAGGTCGAAGAAGCTCCGGTGGTTCGCGACGCAGACGTAGCTCCGCCCTCCCTCGAGCGCGGGGAGGCGCTCGGCGCCGTGGACGGTCCGCAGGCGCGACGTCGCGACGTCGATCCACGTCGCGCCCACCGTCCGCTGGAACCAACGGATCGCCTCGTGCGTGATGCCCGGCTCGAAGGTGCGGCGGATGGTGGCGATCTGCCAGCGCTCGATCGGAGTGAGCTGCTGCCCACCGGCAGCGAGGAGGTCGGGGCGTGATTCGGTCTCGCGCATCAGACGGTCCGGTCGCGAGCCCGATCGCGTACCACGCGAGGGCGCCCCGACACCACCGCCCGCGAACGGGCGGGGCCCCGCCGCCGGCCGGCCCGCCCCCGCGCCGGGCGCGCTACGCTCCAGGCCGATGCCCTTCGAGCTCGCGAGCCCCGCCGGCCTCTGGCTGCTCGCGCTCGTGCCCCCGCTGGTCGTCCTCTACATCCTGAAGGTCCGCCGGACGCGGGTCACCGTCTCGTCGACCTGGCTCTGGTCCGCCGCCCAGCGCGACCTCATGGCGCGCAGCCCGTTCCGCCGGCTCATCGCGCAGGTTCCGCTCCTGCTCGAGCTCACGGCGCTGGTCGCGCTGGCGCTCGCCCTCGCCCGCCCGACGACGCGGGGCGCCTCGATCGCCGGGGATCACGTCGCCATCGTCCTCGACACCAGCGCCAGCATGAACGCGCGCGGCGCGGACGGCGCCGCGCGCATCGAGCTGGCGCGGCGAGCGGCGCACCGGATCGTAGCGTCGCTCGGCCCGGGCGCGGACTCCCTGGTGGTCGCCGCGGGGCGCGAGGCCCGGCTCGTCTCGCCGCTCGAGCGAGATCGCAAGCGGCTGCGTGACGCGATCGACGGCGTGGCGGCCTCCGAGGCGGAGGGCGACCTCGGGCGCGCGGTCGCGCTCGCCAGCGAGCGGCTGCGCTCGCTGCCGGGCGACTCGCGCCTGGTCGTGATCACGGACGGAGCGCTCGCGCAGCCGGACGCGCTCACGGGCGTGACGCTGCCGCTCGATGTCCTCCGCGTGGGCGAGCCGTTCGAGAACCTCGCGCTCACCCGCCTGGACGTCCGGCGCGGCACGGACCCGGCGACGCGGCGGGAGCAGGTGCAGGTGTTCGCCGTGGTGACGAGCCACGCGGCCACGCGCCGCGAGACGTACGTCACGCTCCGGCAGCGCAACGTCGGCTCGCCCCTCGCCTCGCGACAGCTCGCGCTCGAGCCGGGCGAGCAGGCGCCGGTGCTCCTCACCTTCGAGCCCGCCCCGACCGACGCCGGGACGGGCCTCGTCGTCGAGCTCGCGCCGGGCGACGCCCTGCCCGCGGACGACCGCGCGTACGCCCGCGTACCCCACGGAGAGCGGCTGCCCGTCGTGCTCGCCCCGCCCGACGGCAGCCCGTGGCTCCGGCGCGCCCTGGCCGCCGATCCGTCGGTAGAGCTCGGGGGCGCGCGGCTGGAGGAGCTCGCGCGCGCGCCCGTGCCTCCCGACGCCCTCGTCGTCGTCGCGGGGGCGTGCCCGGCCGTGCTCCCGGGCGCGGACTTCGTCGTCGTGAACCCTCCCCCGGGCAGGTGTCTCACGGTGGAGGTCGGCGCGCCCCTCGACCGGCCCGCGGTCACCTCCTGGAAGGAGGCGGACCCACGCCTGCGCTTCCTCACGCTCGACGGTGTGGCCTTCAGCGAGGCTCGGGAGCTCCGCACCGACGGCCCGAACGAGGTGCTCGTCCGCGCGCGAGAGGGCGCGCTCATCACCGACGTGTCCGTCCCGGGCCGGACGGGCACGCTGCTCGGCTTCGAACCGGGCCAGACGAGCTGGCCGCTGAAGGCGTCGTTCGTGCTGTTCGTGCGCAACGTGGTCGAGCTCGCACGCGCACATCGCGCCCGCGGCCTGACCGGTCCCGCCCGCACGGGCGAGCCGCTGCAGGTGCGCGTCCCCTACGACGTGACCGAGGTGGAGGTCACCGGCCCCACGGAGGTCACGGCGCCGCTCTCGGCGCGTGAGGGGCTGGCGGTGGTGCCCGACGTGGATCGCGCGGGCTTCTACCATCTCGCGTGGCGCGGCGCGCGCCCGGGGAGCGTCCTCGCCACCGCGAACCTCGCCAGCGAGCGCGAGAGCGACACGCGGTGGCGTGAGATCGCGGTGAGCGGCACGGCCAGCGCCCAGGTGTCGAGCGGGGAGGTCGTCGAGGCCGTCACGGACTGGAGCTACCTCCTCGGCGCGCTCGCCCTCCTGCTCCTGCTGGCGGACGTGGCCTGGCTCGGGCGAGCGCCGCGCCAGCTCGCCCCGCCCGCGCCCCGCGCGCCGGAGCGCCTCGCTCGGGAGGCGACGCGATGACGGCCCCGACGCTCGGCGAGGCGTTGCCGTACCTCGCCCTCGGGGCGGGCGCGATCGCGGTCGCGGCGTGGCTCAGGTGGGCCGCGCGCAAGGCGGCGCTCCGCGCGCGGCCGGTGCTCCTCGCAGGCGCGCTGCTGGCGCTCGCGCTGCCGGCGCTCGTGGCCCTCGAGTGGGCGGGGCTCGTCGCCGCGCGCTGGGTGCGGTTCGAGCGGCCGGCGCTGGCGCTGCCGTGTGCGCTGGCCGTCGTGGTCGTCGCGCACCGGCTGCGGCGCATCCCGGGCCGTCCGGCGGGCCTCCGGCGCCTCCTCCACGAGACGATGACGCTGCTCGCCGCGCTCGCCGCGGCGCTCGTGACCGTGGGGGTGGAGCTCGGCCGGCCCCTCGATCGCATGGCGGTGATCGTGGTCGTCGACGCGAGCCGCAGCGTCGACCTCGTCCCCGACGCCGAGGCGAGGATCCGGGCGGAGCTGGACGTGGCCGAGCTCGGCATGCGCGAGGACGATCGCATCGCCGTGCTGCGATTCGCCGCGGGCGCGGCCGTCGAGGATCCGCTCCGCGGGCCGACCCGCCTCGCGCCGCAGCGCGTGGAGATCGGCCGCGACGCGACCGATCTCGCGGCGGGGCTACGCCGCGCGCTCGCCGAGGTCCCGTCGGACGCGACGGCGCGCATCGTGGTGCTGAGCGACGGCGTCGCGACGCGCGGAGACACCACGGGCGCCGCGGCCGCGGCGGTGTCGGCGGGGGTGAAGGTCGACGTGATCCCGCTCGACCAGCGGCGGCGGCCGGACGTACGCGTCGTCGCGGTCAGGGGACCGTCGCGCGCCACCGCCGGCGAGCCGCTCGATCTGCGGGTGGTCACCGCGGCGTCGGAGGAGGCGGAGGT
The DNA here is from genome assembly GCA_020846005.1 of Polyangiaceae bacterium. GTDB lineage: Bacteria > Myxococcota_A > Polyangia > Polyangiales > Polyangiaceae > JADLEQ01. The sequence continues at coordinate 23,232 of JADLEQ010000098.1, read as the reverse complement.
CGAGGTGCGGCTCCTGCGGGACGGCGAGCTGTTGCGGCGGGGGCAGGCGCGGATCGCGGCCGGCGAGGACGTGCTGCGCCTGCGTGAGCTGGCGCCGGACGCGGGGCTGCACCGCTACGAGGTGCAGGTGAGCGCGCTCGATCCGGCGCGCGACCACGCCGCGGAGAACAACTCGGGGAGCACGTTCGTGCGGGTGCGGGGGCAGGCCGTCGCGCTGGTGCTGGAGGGGGCGCCGCAGATGGGGGCCGCGCTCGGCCGCGCGCTGGAGGGCGCGGCCTTCCGCGTCGAGGTGCGGGGCGCCGCGGGGGTCCCCGCCGACCTGGCGGAGCTCGCGCGGTTCGACGTGGTCACCCTGAGCGACATCGAGGCAGCCGCCCTGGCACCTTCGCAGCTCGAGGCGCTCGCGAGCTACGTCCGGGATCTCGGCGGCGGGCTGCTGCTGCTCGGCGGCGACCGCTCCTTGGGCCCCGGCGGCTACGGCAAGACCCCGATCGAGGAGATCAGCCCCGTCTCCTTCGATCTCAAGCAGGACCGCCGGCGCGCGAGCCTGGCCGAGGTGATCGGCATCGACATCTCCGGCTCCATGGCGGCGCGCGCAGGCAAGCACACCAAGCTCGAGCTGGCGAACGAGGCCGCGGCGCGCTCGGCCGCGCTCCTCGGCGCCGGGGATCGGCTGGGCGTCCTGCACGTGGACACCGCCGTCTCGTGGACGGTGCCGCTCGGCCCCCTCACGGACAAGGCGGCGATCGAGCGCGCGATCCGCAGGGCCGGCCCGGGCGGCGGGGGCATCTACGTCGACGTCACACTCCGCGAGGCGTACGCCGCGCTGGCGAAGGAGACGGTGAACCTCAAGCACATGCTCCTCTTCGCGGACGGGAGTGACGCGGAGGAGCGCACCGACGCCTTCACGCTGGTGTCGTCGGCGAAGGCGCGTGGGATCACCACCAGCGTGGTCGCCCTCGGCAAGGGCTCGGACGTGCCGGACCTCGAGAAGATGAGCCGGCTCGGCGGCGGGCGCTTCTACCTGGTGGAGGACGCGTCCCGCCTCCCCGCGGTCTTCGCACAGGAGACGATCCTGGCGGCGCGGAGCGCGATCCACGAGACGACGTTCGTGCCGTCGCCGGCGTCCGCCCTCGCCGCCACGCGTGGGATCGACTTCGCTCGCGCTCCGCCGCTGACGGGCTACGTGGTGACGATCTCCAAGGGCCGCGCCAACGTCGCGCTCACCGGCCCCGAGGGCGACCCGATCCTGGCGAGCTGGTCGGTGGGGCTCGGTCAGTGCGCCGCGTTCACCAGCGACTTCAAGGATCGCTGGGGCGTCGCCTGGACCTCGTGGGCCGACGGCGCGCGGATGTTCGGTCAGCTCGCCCGCGAGCTCGCGCGGCAGGGCGACGACCCGCGCGTGCGCCTCGAGGCGGAGGCCACCGGCGGTGAGCTCGCCGTGCGCGCCACCGTCGTCGATGACGACGGCCGCGCCGAGAGCTTCCGCCGCCTGAGGGTGCGCATCGGGGGCCCGGGGGGCGTTCAACACGACGTGACGCTCGAGGCCGTCGGCGCGGGGTCGTACGCCGCGACGCTGCCGCTCTCCCGGCCGGGCGCCTACGTCGCGACGGCGGTGGACGACCAGAGCGGCGAGCTCGTCGCCACGACGGGCGCGGTGCTGAGCGCCGGCGAGGAGCTGCGGCCGACCGGCACGGACCGAGCGCTGCTCGCGCGCGTCGCTCACGTCACCGGCGGCAAGGTCCGCGACACGTTGGCCGGTGTCTTCCGCGAGCGCGACGGCAGCCGCTTCGCGTATCGGTCCGTCGCCTCCTGGCTCACGGCGGTCGCGGCGATGCTCCTCCTGCTCTCGGTGGCCGCGCGCCGGCTGGCGGTGCCGGAGGCGCTCTCCGCGCTGCCCGCGCGGGCGCGCGCGCGGCTCCAGCGGCGGCGCGAGCGCCGGACAGACGAGCGCCGGCGCGCCGCAGCGGCGACCGAGGAGCAGCTCGCCGAGGCCAAGCGCACCACCGACGCGCTGCTCGACGCCCGGCACGCGTCGCGCAAGTTGCGCCCCCCGCCCGCGGCGCCGGCTCCCCTCCCCCGGACCGCACCTACCGCTCCCCCCGGACCGTTCGCGAGGCCGAGCAGCCCGCCCCCCTCGCGGCCCCCGGCGGGCGCGCCGGCGCCAGCGTCGCCCGCGCCGATGGCGCCGGGCGGGCGCCCCCTCACCGCCGCCGAGGTGCTGCTCGCTCGCCGCCGCGCGAGGAAGCCGTGATCCGACGCGCCACGCCGGCTCCGCGACGATCGTGGTGGTGCGGCCCGCGCGCGCCGGGTGCGCTCGGGATCGGGGCGCTCCTCGCGCTCGCGTGCGCGCCGGGCCCGCAGCCGTGCGTGACGCCGGGGACGTGTCCCACGGGCGAGGAGTGTCTCGCGAACCGCTGCGTGGCGTCGGGCGGTGAGCCCGTGGCTCCGGGGGCGCGCCGTGTGGTCCTCGCGCCGGTGGAGCTGGCGGTGATCCGCGAGGGGCGCGCGCTCCGCGGCCTCCCGCTCGCGGTCACCTTCGGGCGCGCGGGCGCCCCCCGCGAGGCGCTCTTGCTCGGCTTCGGCGGCGAGCTCCGGCGCGACGGGGAGCTCGAGGCCGCGTTCCTGGTGCTCGAGCCCGTCGAGGGGGAGCCCTCCGCCGAGGACGTGCCGGTCCGCGTGAGCCGCGTGCTCGAGCGGTGGCGACCCGGCGAGGTGGGCGGGAGGCGCGCGCCCGCCGCGGGCGAGCCGTCCGCGCGGGGCGTCGCGCGCACGCGCCCCGCGCTGCCGCTCCGCGTCGACGTGACGGCGATCGTCCGCCGCTGGCGCGCCGATCCGCACGGCGCCGCCGGCGTGGTCGTTCGCGCCGACGCCGAGTCCCCGGACGGCGCCACCTACGCCCTCGGCAGCGGGCGCGGGCGCGCGCCGTACCTCGAGCTCTACCTGCGCTGACGCGGCGACCGGCGCGGCGCGAGCGTCAGCGGGCCGTGAGCGAGTCGAGGAGCTCGACGAGGCGCGCGTGACCGTCGCGAAAGACGGGCCACCCGTCGCCGACGAGCACGGCGTCCACGTCGGGCCGCTCCGTCACCAGCCGCCGGAGCGACGCGATCGCCGCCGCCCGGTCCCGGAGCTTGGCGTCGGGGAGGAGCGTGAGGCGTCCGCCGACGTGGGCGCGCACGAGGTCGCCGGTAAGGAGCGTCGTCCGCTCGAGCACCAGCGCCAGCTCGCCCGGGGTCTTCGAGCCCTCGAGGGCGATCGCCGTGAGCCCGGGCTCGAGCTCGTCGCCATCCGCGATCCAGCGGGTCACCGGCGCGTCCAGCGTGCCGCGCTCACCGGCCGGCGCGAGCAACTCGGCTCCCAGCTCGCTCGCCAGCGCCACCGCGGCGCGGAGGTGATCGGAGTTCGTGACCACGACGCGCTTGGCGCCGCCGAGCGCCGCCAGGTGGGCCCGGTCGTGCGCGCCGAGCGGGAGCGGATCGACGAGCGTGCCGCCGCCCGGGCCGGCCCAGTACCAGGCGTGGAAGTCCAGGTTTCGCGCCTCGTCGAACCGGGACCAGGCCCAGAGATCGGAGCGATGGAGCGCCTTCATGGGGGGAGAGCTAGGGCCCACGGCCGCGAGCGTCCACCCGGCGGCCAGGGTGGACGCCGGAGCGGGCGACGTGCTTCGATGCGTGGCGATGGCTGCCGACCCGCAGGCGTCCACCCCGCCCGCCGGGGCCGCCCCATCCGCCGCGCCGCTGCTCGCAGTGCGAGGGCTCGTCACGGCGTTCCAGACGCCGCGCGGACGCATCCGGGCCGCCGACGACGTGTCCTTCGAGGTGCCGCGGGGCGAGACGCTCGCCCTCGTCGGGGAGAGCGGGTGCGGCAAGAGCGTGACCGCGCTGTCCATCTTGCGGCTGATCGAGGACCCGCCCGGCCGGATCGAGAGCGGCCGGGTCGAGCTCGCCGGGCGGGAGCTCCTGGGGCTGCCCGAGCGGGAGATGCGGCGGGTGCGCGGCCGCGACCTCGCGATGATCTTCCAGGAGCCGATGACGTCGCTCAACCCCGTCTACACGGTGGGGTGGCAGATCGCCGAGGCGTTCCGCGTCCACCGCGGCGGCGGCCGCGCCGCCGGGCGCGCGCGGGCGATCGAGCTGCTCGGCCTGGTCGGCATCCCCTCGCCCTCAGAGCGGGTCGACGCGTACCCGCACCAGCTCTCGGGCGGCATGCGCCAGCGGGCGATGATCGCGATGGCCCTCGCCTGCGATCCGTCGCTGCTCGTCGCCGACGAGCCCACGACGGCGCTGGACGTGACGATCCAGGCGCAGATCCTCGACCTCTTGCGCAAGCTCCAGGCCGAGCGCGGCATGAGCATGCTGTTCATCACCCACGCGCTCGGCGTGGTCGCCGAGCTCGCGCGGGACGTGGTCGTCATGTACGCGGGCCGCGTGGTGGAGACCGGCAGCGTCTCCGACGTGTTCGCCGGCCCCCTCCACCCCTATACGACCGGCCTCCTCGGGAGCATCCCCCCCTCCCCCGGCGCGGGCGCTCGCCCGCGGCGCCTGCCGACGATCGAGGGCGTGGTGCCGGATCTCGCGGCGCTCCCCCGCGGCTGCCGGTTCGCGGATCGCTGCGCGCTCCTGGCGAAGGCGCCGCCGGGGCACGAGCGCTGCCGGAGCGAGGAGCCGGAGCTTCGCTCGATGGGGCCGGGGCGCTCCGTCCGCTGTCACCTGGCGGGGGCCGCCGCGTGACGGCGCCGGGCGCCTCTCCCGCCGGGCCGGCCGACGGCCGCGCGCAGCCGCTGCTCCAGGTCGAGCGGCTCACGAAGCACTTCGCCGTCGAGCGCGGGCTGTTCCGCAAGGCGCGGCTCCTCCGCGCGGTGGACGACGTCTCGCTGCACGTCTACCCCGGCGAGACGCTCGGCCTCGTGGGCGAGAGCGGCTGCGGGAAGACGACGCTCGGCCGCACGGTGCTCCGCCTACTCGACCCGACGCACGGGCGGATCGTGTTCGACGGCCACGACATCACGGACGCCACGGAGCGCGCGCTCCGGCCGCTCCGGCGCCGGATGCAGATCGTGTTCCAGGACCCGTATTCGTCGCTCAATCCGCGGATGACCGTCCGCGACATCGTGGCCGAGGGCATCCGAGTCCACGGGCTGGCGAAGGACCGCGCGGAGCTCGACGCCCGCGTCGAGTCGCTCCTCGAGCGCGTGGGCCTGCGCCGGGACGCGCTCCAGCGCTACCCTCACGAGTTCAGCGGGGGTCAACGGCAGCGCATCGGCATCGCGCGGGCGCTGGCGGTGAGTCCCGAACTGATCGTCTGCGACGAGCCGCTCAGCGCGCTCGATGTCTCGATCCAGGCGCAGATCGTGAACCTGTTGCTCGAGCTCCAAGAGCAGGATCGCATCGCCTTCTTGTTTATCTCGCACGACCTCGAGGTCGTCGAGTACATGAGCCGCAGGATCGCCGTCATGTACCTCGGGCGCATCGTCGAGACCGCCGCGGCGCGCGAGCTGTGGGAGCGCCGCCACCACCCGTACACGCGCGCGCTGCTCTCCGCCGTGCCCGTGCCCGATCCGGCCCGCAAGCGCCTGCGCATCCTGCTCGAGGGCGACCCGCCGAGCCCCCTCGAGCCGCCGAACGGGTGCGCTTTCCACCCCCGCTGCCCGCGCTCCGAGCCGGGGCGCTGCGACCGTGACACGCCCCCGCTCGAGGAGCTCGCGCCCGGCTCGCGGCACCGGGTCGCGTGCTTCCACCCCTTCGAGTAGCGCCCGGCGCGCCCCACGCCGCCGTGGGGCTACGCACCGCCCGCGCGCGACCAGGTGAGGCCGAGCGCGACGAGCCACCCGACACCGAGCGCGAAACGGACGCGATTCCACGCGCGATCCGGCGGCCCCCCCAGCAGCGCGACCGCCGCCGCCACGGGCAGCGCTGCCCAGGGCGAGAGCGAGAGCGCGACGTAGACGGCCGCTCCCACGACGGTGAGGCGCGCGAGCGCTCGGGTCGGGCCCTCGCCGAGCACCACCGCGGTCGTCCGGACGTTCGCCTCCACGTCCTCGGCGCGATCCCGCAGCACCTGGATGAGCTCGAACGTCGCGCTGAAGAGGGCCAGCGCCCCGAGCAACGGGAGCGCGGCCGCGTGCGTGAGCGGCGCGCCCGCCGCGGCCATCGCGCCCCCCCACACCGCCATGCTGAGCACGTCGACCACCGGTAGGCGCTTGCCCCAGCGGGAGTAGACGACGCAGAGCCCGCCCCCGAGGACGAACGCGACGAGGAGCTCCGGTTCGAACGCGACCGCGCTCGCGACCAGCGCGACGGCGAGCGCGACCTGCGCGCCGATCGCGGCGCGGCGGTGGTCGGCGAGGAACCGGGTCTTCTCCGGGGCGCGCCCCGTGGCGAGGTCCTGCTCGACGTCGAAGAAGTCGTTGGCGAGGTAGGCGAGCAGGTTCAGGCCGAGCGCCCACGCCGCCCGCGCCGCCGCCTCGCCAGGCGGGACGCGCAGCGCGACGAGCAGCGACACGGCCGCGACCCAGTTCGCCATCTCGAGCCGCGCGAGGCGGTACACCGCCACGTCGACCAGGATGCGCAGGGCAGCGACCACGAGGTGGAACATACCCGCATCCCCCGCCGCGGCCGAAATGCGCACCCCGAGGGCGGGGCGTGATCCGTTTCCGCCCCGCGCGCCACTGGGCGCGCGCCTCGCCTCCCCGGGCGACCTCCGCGGGCCCACGTTGCCGCGCCGCCGCCGCCCGCGCTATCCAGGCCCCGTCCTCGCGGCGCTCCGCGGCCTCGAGCGCGACAGGCGCCACCCCTTGACCGACGAACCGGCCCCCCCCCCAGCCCCGAGCCTGGCTCCGCCGGCCGAGGCGACCGCGTCGGGCGGCGCCCCGGCCGGCGCGGCGCTCCCCCTCGCGCTCCGCGTCGGGGTCGGGCTGGTCGCTGGGTGTGTGGTCGCGACGGAGATCCTGCTCACGCGGCTGTTCAGCGTCGCCGTCTGGTACCACTTCGCGTTCTTCGCGATCTCGCTCGCGCTGCTCGGGACGGGCGCGGCGGGGTTCGGCGTGCACGTCGCCCAGCGGCGGCTCGAGCGCGCGGCTTCCGCGACGCTGCTCGCCGTCGGGGCGCTGGTGCTCGCGGTCGCGATCGCGGCGGTGGCGCTCGTGCTGCTCGGGACGTCGCCGGACTGGTTCGGGGTCGGCTTCGATCCGTTCACTCGCCCCACGGCGCGGCTCGCGCTCGTGTTCGCGGCCGCGACGGCGCCCTTCGCCGCGGGCGGCTTCGCCCTCGCCGTCGCGTTCGCCCGCTACTCCGGCGACGCTCCGCTCCTCTACTCGTGGGACCTCGCCGGCGCGGCGGCGGCGTGCGCGCTCGTCGTCCCGGCGCTGGCCGTGGCGGGGGCGCCCGTGGCCCTCGTCGGGGTCGCGGTGGTCGCCGCGGCCGCGGCCTTGCTCCTCGCGCGGGCGAGCCCGAGCCGCCGCGTCCTCACCCCGGTCGCCGCGGTCACCGGGGTCGCGCTGGCGGCGCTCGCGGCGCTCGGGCCGCCGGCGGGCCTGCTGCGCGTGCAGCACGCGAAGGGGATCGACCTGAAGTTGGTCCCGCCCGAGCTGATGCGCTGGAACTCGTTCTCCCTCGTGACCGTCCTACCGGGCATGGGGTTCAAGGGCTGGGGGCTGAGCCCCCGCTACCACGGGCCGTTCCCCGAGCAGAAGACGCTCGTCATCGACATGAACGCGATGACGACCCTCACGCGCCTGCGCTCGCTCGAGGACGCGCGCTTCGCCAGCCACGACCTCTCGGCGCTCGCGTACCGCCTGCGGCCCGGGGTCGAGCGCGCGTGCGTCATCGGCGCCGGCGGCGGCAAGGATGTCCTGGCCGCGCTCGCGAGCGGCGCGCGTCACGTGACCGGCGCGGAGGTGAACCCGCTCATCGTCGAGGAGGTGATGCGCGGCCAGTACCGCGACTTCACCGGCGGGCTCTACGCGCGCGACGACGTCACGATCGTCGTGGAGGACGGCCGCGCCTTCGCCCGACGCACCACGGATCGATTCGACGTGCTGCTGCTCAGCATGGTCGACACCTCCGCGTCGACCGCGGCGGGCGCCTACGCCCTCACCGAGAACAGCCTCTATACCCGCGAGGCGTTCGTGGATTTCCTCTCGCGCCTCGCGCCGGGCGGCGTCCTGAGCGTGTCCAGCGCGAGCCTGGCGGATCTGGCCGTCGGCGCCCGCTTGACGTCGCTCGCCCGCGCGGCCGTGGTGGCGCGCGGCGGGGATCCGGCGCGGGCGATCGCGGTCGTTCAGACACCCTGGGTGGGCCTCCCGGGCTCGGTGCTGTCCAACGTGCTCGTGAAGCCGGACGGCTTCACCGAGGCGGAGGTCGCGTCGCTCGAGCGGATCGCGGCCGAGCTCGACTTCCACGCGGCGTACCTCCCCGGGCGCGCCATCCCGCCTCGGTGGCTGGAGAACGGCGTCATCTCGCGCATCGCCACCGACCGCGACGGCGCAGGGCTCGCGGCGTGGCTGGCCACGCTCCCGCTCGATGTCTCCCCCACCACGGACGATCGCCCATTCTTCTTCTATCAGAACCGCATCGCGCACCTGCCGATCGCCCTCGCGCTCGGCGGCGCGGCGCACATGTTCGGCAACGGGCTGGTCGTCCTCTCCAAGGTCGCCGTCCTCGCGCTCCTCGCGGTGCTCCTTCTGCTCGGGCTGCCGCTGGTGCTCGCGGGAGGTCGCGCGCACCGAGCGCGAGGGGGGCTCCCGTCCGATCTCACGCTGGTCTCGTTGCTCGGCGTGTCGTTCATGCTGGTCGAGATCGCGCTGATCCAGCGGCTGAGCGTGTTCCTCGGCCACCCCACGTCGACGCTCAGCGTCGTGCTCCTCGTGCTGTTGCTGGGGGGCGCGGCAGGCGCCCGATGGATCGCGCCGCGCGGCGTGCGCGCGGTGCAGCTCGCGCTCGGGCTGGCGGGCGCTCAGGCGCTGCTGCTCGCGGTGTTCGCGGGTCCGCTCCTCGCGAGCGGCGGCGCCCTCCCCTTCGCGGGGCGCGCCGCCATCTCGGGGATCCTCGTGGCGCCGCTGGGCCTGGTGCTCGGCGCGCCATTCCCGGCGGTGCTCGCCGCCGTCGCGCGGCGCGCGCCGGAGCGGCTGCCGTGGCTGTGGGCGGTGAACGCGGGGACAGGCGTGCTCGGCTCCGTCCTCGCCACGCTGATCTCGCTGCACGCCGGCATCGGCGCGACGCTCGTCGCGGGCGCCGTCGGCTACCTCGGTGGGCTCACGCTCTCCCGGCGCGTGCTCACCCGCCCCTGAGCGCGCCCGGGCCCGAGGTCACCCTCGCCCGGCGCGCTCACTGCCCCTGCGGCACTGCGCCGGGACGGAAGCTCGCGCCCTCCTGCGCCCATGGCGCCGTCGCAGCGTGGAGCTTCGAGAACACGTCGGGCACCGGCACGTGCCCGCCGATCGGCGGCGCTGCGAGCCGCTCGATCCCCGCGTCCGTGAACACCATGAGCACCAGCGAGGGATCGTCGAGCGACCGATCGAAGCGATACCGGACCCGGCGCGCGCGGCCGCCCTGCTGCTCGACGATCTCGACCTCCATCGTGCTCGTCGTGATGCGCTCCCCGGTGCGGAAGCCGGCGTCCGCCGCGCGCAGCAGCCAGGCGTGTGTGCCCACGATGAACCCGGAGTCGCCGAGCACCTCGAGCGTGTCGGGCCCCGTGCGCACGAAGGTCTGCCCGGGGGTGCAGGCGCAGAGCACGCGCCACCGGCCCGAGACGGCGCGACCGGCCTGGCGGTTCACGTACGGCGGGTAGAGCACGGTCATCGGATCGGGCGCGCTCAGGAGCACCAGGTTGGGCGCGCGCCCGGCGCCTGCGTCGGCGACCGGTGCGGCCAGGTAGAGGGTGTCCCCGAGCGCGTGAACGTCCGCCCAGAGCCGCCCGCGGAGGTAGGTGGCGAGGGGACCGATGGCGACGTGGAGCCCGGCGACCGTCAGCAGCGCCGCGCCTTGCGCCAGGCGCGCGGGCCACCGGCGTGCCCGGTCCCGGGCCGCGCGGGCGGCGTGCACCAGCACGATCGAGATGGCCACCGAGCCCCCCACGCTCGCCGGGACGAGGAGGCGCGTGGACGGAAACGCCGAGACCGTGGGCATCGCCGCGAGCGCCGCTCCCGCGAGGAGCGCCGTCGCCAGCCGACGCGAGTCGTCGGGCCACTCGCGGACGGCGTTGCGGAACAGCGCCCCGAACCCGACCAGCGCGACCAGCAGGAAGACGAGCGACGGGAGGTGGACCATCGCCGCCCAGCTCGACGCCTCGCTCGCCATGAGCCAGGATTCGTCCCCGAGCAGCGCGAGCCAGCGGATGAGCGCGAGCTTGTAGAAGCCGCCGCCGAGCGAGGTGTCGACGTACACGCTGGACCCGTGCGCGCCGTAGCCGATCGCGCCGCGCACGGCGGCGTACACCAGCGTCGGGCCGGCGAACGCCGCCACGCCGAGCGCGCGCCGTGCCCACCCGCGCGGCGCGGCGATCAGCTCATAGGCGAGCCCGTACGCCACCATGCAGAACCCGTACTCACCGCCGGCGAGCGCGAGCGCCCAGAGCGCGACCGCGCCCCAGCCCCAGCGCCGACCTCCGCCCTCCCGCCAGCGCGCCTGCGCCAGCAGCGCGAGCGTCCCGAAGAGCGCGCTGACGAGCGCGGTCCGGTTCGCGATCCAGGCCATGGGGCTCGCGTGCGCTGGATCGAGCGCGAAGAGGAGGACGGCCACGACCGCGACGGGCGTCGGCATGCGACGACGCACGAGCGCGGCCTGCGCGACGACGAGCGCGGCCCACCACGCCACCGAGTGGAGGTGCTTGCCCAGCGCGCCGAGGCCGAGGACGTGGTGATCGAACGCGAGCAGGAGGCTCGAGAGCGGGCGGAACGCCGTGAGCTCGAGATCCGGGTGGGTCCACCACGGCATGGTGCCCGCCTCGCGCAGCGCCGGGACGTCCCCGCGCGGAGCGTCGACGAACGCGTAGAGATCCCAGATCGCGCGCCGCACGGGGTACGTGCCGTCCAGCATCGCGTTCTGCAGGTGGTCGTCGCCCACGTACCCGGCGCCGATGCCGGGCGCGTGGATGAGCAGCCCGAGCGCGATCCCGGCGACCAGCGCGACGCTAACGGCCCGCTTCGACATGGGAGCGCAAGACGACGATCGCGGGCACGAGCGCCACGTAGCAGAGCGCGGCCCCCGCGAGGACGGTGGTGAACCCGTAGGCGAGCGCCAGGCCGATCGCGGCGCTGCTAGCGACGACGCTGCCGACGCCGTTCAGGCCCCAGAGCCACGGCGTCTCCTCGGACAGGCCGGCGGCGCGCGCGAGCCGCATGCCCGCCGGGAACGCGAGCCCGAGCAGGGCGCCGACCGGAGCGGTGATCGCGACCGCGAAGCCGATGCGCCCGCCGAGGCCCGCCGCGCTCACCGACGCGGCGAGCGCCGGCCACGCGACGGCGAGCCCGACGATGGCCCCGGCGATCACGAGCGGGAACACCAGCCCGGCCCTCCCGCGCTCGAGCGCCAGCCGATCGCTCACGAGCGAGCCCAGGCCCGTGGCCGCGACGAGCGTCGCCAGCACCACGATCAGGCTGTAGCTCGGGTGCCCGAGCACCAGCCCGAGCCGCTGCAGCAGCGCGATCTCGAGCAGCATGAAGCCGACGCCGATGAGCCCGAAGTACGCGAGGGCAGCGGCGAGCGGGCGGCGGCCACCCGCGCGGGCGCGCCCGCGGCGCGCGAGCGGCCAGAACACGGCGAGGGCGGTGAGCGTCGCCGAGGCGAGCGCCGCGAGGCCGAGCGTCTTCGTCGCGAGCAGGTTGCCCTCGATGGTGCCGCGCGTCACGTCGGGCAGCGGGCTCCAGGTCGCGGCCGGGCGGATCACGTTGAAGAAGAACGGCCGGTCGTCGGTCGGCGGGCGGAAGTCGAGCTCGGGCAGGAGCGTGATCGCGTCGAGCTCCGCGCGGCTCTGGGCGGCGACGATCTGCCGCATCCGCTCCGCGGTCGAGGCGACGCCGGGCGCGAAGAGCACGCTGAAGCCCTTCTCGGTCGCGAGCGCGTCGAGCGCGGCGCGGTCCGCCGCGGACAGCGGATCGCGACCGACGAGGATGGTCGTCACCTGGCCCGCGGCGAGCAGCGCGAGGTGGTCGGCCGGCGCCGCCGCGCCGCGATCGAGGAGCGCCGCCACGGCGAGCGCCACCAGCCGCGAGGTCTCCACGGTGGCCCAGCGCGACACGGTGAAGACGCCGCCAGGCTCCAGCCGATCGAGGAACACCCGCCACGCCTCGACGGTGTAGAGGCCGTTCTCGCTGAGCGCGTGGGCGCCGGCCCCGGTCGCGGCCCAGGTGTCGATGAGCGACATCTGGATCACCTGGAAGCGGTGGCGTGTCCTCGTGAGCCAGCTCCGCGCCTCGTCGTGGACGAGGGCGACGTGGGGCGAGCCCTCGATGCCGGTGCCGACCCCGAACGGCCCCTGCACCAGCTCGAGCATGCGGCCGTTGATCTCGAGCCCGACCACCGGCCGATGCCCGGCGAGGAGCGCGGCCTGGACGTCCCGCGATCCCCCGACCCCGATCACCGCGGCGGCGCCGGCGGGGCGGATGCGGTGGACGGCGTTCGTCACGTCGCAGTCGAGGAACCGGAGCGACTCGAGCCCACCATCGGCGTAGTAGAGCGGCGTGGCCGCGTGGCCGTCGATCTCGGCGCCGCGCTGGCGGACCACCGGCGCCTGGCACTTGCTGCCCTTCCCCCAGAAGACGGCGCCCGCGCGCGACTCGTGCAGGAGGATGACGCGCGAGTGGCTGTTCCAGCGCTCGAGCGCGATGGCCGCCCGGAGCTCGGGGCGCCCCTTCACCCACAGCGGGACCAGGCCGCCCGGCAGCATGAGGTCGACGAGGACGAGGCCCGCCAGCAGGAGCGCCGCGCGGCGACTGCGGCGCGCCTCCACTCGCTCGCCGCCAGACACCGCGAACCCCCACGCGGCGAGCGCGGCCACCACCCCCACGGCGAGGATCGCCGGCCCCCCGCCCAGCGCCTGGAGCCCGAGCGGCACGAGGGGCGCGCCGAGCGCAGCGCCGATCAGATCGACGGCGTACGTCCGCCCGACGGGGAAGGGCGACCGCGACAGCGCGGCCGCGACGACGGCGCCCGCGGGGAAGAACGGCAGCGCGATCGCGGCCGCGAACACCAGGAAGAGCGCGATCGTCGTCAGCACCGGATCGGCGCGGAGCGGCACGATCAGCAAGAACACGTACGACACCGGCACCGCCCAGGCGAACCGGCGCGCCTCGCGAGACAGCGAGCCCGCGAGCCGCTCTGGCGCCCACCGCGCCGGGTTCAGGTAGACGGCGATCGCCCCCGCGGTGAGCCCGGAGAGCCCCATCGCGATCACGAGGAAGGCGAGCGAGTACCAGGTGAGGACGGACAACAGGCGCGTGTCGAGCACCTCCAGCGCCAGGGTGGCGCCGGTCGTGAGCGCGAGCGCCAGGAGGAACGGCCGGGCTCGGATCGCGGCAGGTGCGGGGCGGGCACCTTCCACGTCCTCTGCCGCGCCAGCTACGGCGGCGGGCTCCGCGCTCACTCGTCGCGCCGCGGCGGTGGCGGAGGGTGCGAGTGGGACGGGGACGACCGGCCGCTCGAGTAGGACCAGTTCGAGGCGCGCTGGTAGAGCGCCCGCGCGCACTCGAGCGACGGGTTCTTCCTCATGATCTGCGTGAGGCGCACCATCACGACGTCGGCGTCGAGCCCGCCCTCGTGGAGGCTGAGCGACAGCTTGCGGACGGCGAGCGCGTCGCCCCCGGGCGGCAAGCCGGCGAGCCGGTCGCGCGCGGCGTCGTAGTCTTCGGCGTCGATCAGGCGGTCGATCTCGGCCAGCGCGGCTTCCACCTCGGCTGGGGTCATCGCCCGCCCACCCTAGCAGACCCTCCCGCGCGGCGGCGAGGGGCAGGGGGAGGCCCGCCGGCCGCTGGCGGCGGCCCCCCGCTCCCCAGCCGTTCGTGGTACTGTTGGCGGCCGGTCCCGATGACGGAGCAGCGAAAGCCAGCGCGGAGCGACGCCCCGCCGCAAGATCTGCGGCGAGAGCGGGACGAGTTCCTCCAGACGTTCACCAAGGGCTCCCGCCTGGCCGAGGAGTTCCTGGCCGAGCACGAGCGAGTGCAGGAGCGGGTGCGGGCGCTGGAGGAGGAGAACGCGCGGCTCCGGGCGCAGGTCCAGGCGGACAACGCGGTCCGCGACCTGGTCGAGACGATCGCGCGCCTCGAGGCCGAGAAGGCCGAGCTGCTCTCGCGCACGGCGCGCGCGGAGGCCGCGTCCACTCAGGTCGTCACGCGGTTCAGCGAGGTGGAGAGCGAGTTCGCCCACCTGGCGAACCTCTACGTCGCGAGCAACCAGCTCCACGCCAGCCTCTCCCCGCGGTCGGTCACCCGGCGCATCAAGGAGGTGCTGGCGCAGCTCGTCGGCGCGGAGCGGTACGCGATGTACCTCGCGACGGGGGACGGCGCCCAGCTCGTCCCGATCGCGTCGGAGGGGCTCGCGGGCGATCGGGTGATCCCGCTCGACGTCGCGACGACCCGCGCGGGAGAGGTGCTCCGCAGCGGCTCCGCGGTGGTCGACGAGGACGGCGATCCCAGCCGGGGCACCCCGGAGACGCCGGCGGCGATCCTACCCCTGACCGTCGACGAGCGCGTGGTCGGCGTGATCGTGATCATCGCGACCCTCGCGCAGAAGAAGCGCTTCGACACCAACGACTTCCAGCTCTTCCGGCTCCTCGGGCAGCACGCCGCCGGGGCGCTGGTGAGCGCGAGCCTCTTCGTGGCGGCCGGCCGTCGGCTGCCGGGGCTGGAAGCCTTCATCGACCTCAGTGTGTGAGACGACCCATGGCCGAATACTCCTGCCTCATCGTCGAAGACTCGCCCATGATGCGGCAGCTCTTGGTCTTCGCGCTCGCCCGCGTGAAGAACCTCCGCGTCACGGAGGCGGACGACGGCGTCGACGGCCTACGGAAGCTGGCCTCCGCCCGCTACGACATCATCGTCACCGACATCAACATGCCGATCATGGACGGGCTGAAGCTGGTGAAGCGCGTGCGGAGCGATCCCCAGCACAAGGACACCCCGATCGTCATCATCACGACGGAGGGCTCCAGCGAGGATCGCCAGCGCGCGCTGCAGCTCGGCGCCAACGCCTACATCACCAAGCCGATCCAGGCCCCCCAGGTGATCGCGACCGTGAAGGAGCTGCTGAAGATCGAGTGAGCGCGCCGGGGGGAGCAGCGCGACCGCGCGTGTGGGTGAAGATCTGCGGCGTGACCACGCGGGAGGACGCCGAGCGCGCCGTGGCGGCGGGCGCGGACGCCGTCGGGGTGAACCTGGTCGAGGGTTCGCCTCGCCGGATCACGCTGGAGCGCGCGCGGGAGATCGCGGCGGCCGTGGGGCCCCGCGCGGAGACGATCGCGGTCGTCGCCGACGTGAGCGTCGAAGCCGCGCGGGCGGTGCTCGAGGCGACGGGGGCCTCGCGGGTCCAGCTCCATGGGCACGAGCCACCGTGGGTGTGTGCCGCGCTCGGTCCGGCGGCGCTGCAGGCCCTCCGCATCGGCGCGCCGGAGGACGCCGAGCGCGCGCTCGCCTGGCCGGGTGAGCTGCTGATCGTCGACGCGATGGTGCCGGGCGCGCTCGGCGGTACCGGGCAGCGCGTCGCCCCGGAGCTGGTCCGAGCGCTGGCGCGCCGCCGCCGCGTCGTCCTCGCCGGAGGCCTCACGCCGGAGAACGTGACGGGAGCCGTCCTCGAGGTGGCGCCGTGGGGGGTCGACGTGGCGAGCGGTGTCGAGCGCGCGGGCGAGCCGCGCCGCAAGGACGCAGCCCGGATCGCGGCGTTCGTGCGCGCGGCCCGCGCCGCCTCGCCGTGAGGGCGCGCGTGGAGTCGCGCGTACCGCCGCGCGGGCCTACGCTCCCGCAGCCATGACCGCGCCTGCCCCACGCCCCGGCTGGTTCGCCGAATTCGGCGGCCGTTTCGTCGCGGAGACGCTCGTCCCCGCGCTCGCAGAGCTCGAGACCGCCGTCACCTCGATCGTCCCGAGCGAGGACTTCCAGCGGGAGTGGCGTGAGCTGTTGCGCACGTACGTCGGTCGCCCAACCCCGCTCACCCGGGCCACGCGCCTCGCGTCGCGGCTCGACCCGAGCGGCGAGGCGCTCGCTGCGCTCTGGCTGAAGCGCGAGGACCTCTGCCACACGGGGGCGCACAAGATCAACAACGCGCTCGGCCAGGTGCTCCTCGCGCTGCGCCTCGGCAAGCAGCGGATCATCGCCGAGACGGGCGCGGGGCAGCACGGCGTCGCGACCGCGACCGCGTGCGCGCTCTTCGGGCTGCCGTGCGAGATCTACATGGGCGAGCTCGATGTCGAGCGCCAGGCGCCCAATGTCTCGCGCATGCGCATGCTCGGAGCCCGCGTGCGGCCGGTGGCGAGCGGGTCGCGCACGCTGAAGGACGCGATGAACGAGGCCCTGCGCGACTGGGTCACGCACGTGCGGACCACGCACTACTGCGTCGGCAGCGCGGCGGGGCCTCACCCATACCCGACACTCGTCGCCGAGCTCCAGCGCCCGATCGGGGACGAGGCGCGCGCCCAGCTCCTCGCCGAGGCGGGGCGCCTCCCGCGCGCGGTGGTGGCCTGTGTCGGCGGCGGCTCCAACGCGATCGGGATGTTCCGCGCCTTCGAGGCGGACGACGTGGCGCTCTACGGCGTGGAGGCGGCTGGGGAGGGCATCGAGACGGGGCGACACGCCGCCACGATCGGCGCCGGCAGGGTGGGCGTGCTGCACGGCGCGCGGACGCTCGTCCTCGCCGACGACGACGGCCAGATCGTCGAGCCGCACTCCGTGAGCGCCGGGCTCGACTACCCGGGGGTCGGGCCGGAGCACGCAGCGCTCGCTCGGACGGGGCGCGCCACGTACCTCTCGGCCACCGACGACGAGGCGCTCGCCGCGGTGCGCGACGTCGCGCGGGCCGAGGGCATCTTGATCGCGCTGGAGACGGCCCACGCGTTCGCGCGGATCGGCGACATCGCGCGGCGCGAGCGCGCGCGGAGTGGAGCCGCGGTCCACGTGGCCGTCTGCCTCTCGGGGCGGGGCGACAAGGACCTCGCGACACTGCTCGCGCGGGGCCTCGGCGACGAGGTGGCGTCGTGACGGCCGCGCGCCTCGAGCGACGGCTCGCCGAGCTCCGCACGGCGCGACGCCCGGCGCTCATCGCCTACCTCACGATCGGGGATCCGAGCGTCGAGGACTCGCTCGCGTGCGCGCGCGCCGCGCTGGAGGCCGGGGCGGACGTGCTCGAGCTGGGCGTGCCGTTCAGCGACCCCACCGCGGACGGGCCAGTGATCGCGGCGGCGGCACACCGCGCCATCCAGGCGGGCGGGTCGCTCCGCGCGGCCCTCCGGGTCGCCGAGGCGCTCCGCCGCGAGTCGGACGCGCCGCTCGTCCTCTTCACGTACATGAACCCGATCCTCGCGTTCGGCGAGCGGGAGCTCCCCAGCGCCGCCGTGCGCGCCGGCGCCGACGCGGCGCTGGTCGTCGACCTGCCCCCCGAGGAGGGCCAGGCGCTGCGCGGGGCGGCGCGCGAGGCCGAGCTCGCGCTCATCCCACTCGTGGCACCCACGACGAGCCGCGAGCGCATGGACCACCTCCTCGCCGGCGCCCGCGGCTTCGCGTACTACGTGTCGGTCACCGGGGTCACCGGCAGCGGCGACGCGCCGCTCGCGGAGGCCGGGCGCGAGGCCGCGGCGCTCCAGCAGCGCTCGGGCGTGCCCGTCGTGGTGGGCTTCGGCATCGACACCCCGGCGAAGGCCCGGCTGGCTGCGGCGGCCGGCGCCGCGGGGATCGTCGTCGGCACCGCGCTCGTGCGGCGGATCGCCGCGGAGACGAGCCCGGCGGCGCGCCTCGCCGCGGTCGCGGAGCTGGTCGGTGCGCTCCGGAGCGCGCTCGAGCCGGCGTGAGCGCGACCCCGCGACGGCGTCAGCTCTTCGGCTCTTCGGCGATCTCGTCGGCGGTGATGCCCTCGGCGAGGCCGAGATCGTGCGGCGCGATGTGGAGGCGGCTGATCGTCCGCGCGAGCGGCGGGGGCGGGTCACCGTGCAGCTCGAGCTGGATGGCGGCCCACTGCTCGGCCTCGACCAGCTCGAGGTACTCCTGACCGCTCGGGTCGCCGTCGAAGCGGTCGAGCTTCTCGTCTGCGTGCTTGAGGTCGAGGCGAACGCGGACCGGGTCGAGGGCGTCCTTCGTCATGAAGCGGTCGGTGAGGAGCACGGCGTGGTCGTCCGCGACCTCGACGAACCCCGGCCCCACGGCGACGCGGTGCCGCTCGCCACGGACGACGTAGCTCACGATCCCGGTCGCGAGCGCGCAGAACACCGGGAGGTGCCCCGGCAACACGCCGAACTCGCCGGCGACGCTGGGCGCCGTGAGCTCGTTCACCTGCTCGGAGAGGCGCAGGCCCTCCGGCGTCACGATCTCGAGGTGGAGCTGATCGGCCATGCTCGGGTCGGCGCCCCGCTCAGGACGCCTTCTCCTTCATCTTCGCGGCGTTCTGCTTCACCTCGTCGATGCCGCCGCACATGTAGAACGCCTGCTCGGGCGCGTCGTCGAGCTTGCCGTCCAGGATCTCCTTGAACCCGGCGATCGTCTCCTTGAGCGGGACGTACTTGCCGGCGCGCCCGGTGAACTGGCTGGCCACGAAGAACGGCTGGGAGAGGAAGCGCTGGATCTTGCGGGCGCGCGCGACCGTGAGCTTGTCGTCCTCGCTGAGCTCGTCCATGCCGAGGATGGCGATGATGTCCTGGAGATCCTTGTACCGCTGCAGCGTCTGCTGGACACCGCGCGCCACGTCGTAGTGCTCATTCCCGATGATCTTCGGGTCGAGCATCGTGCTCGTGGAGTCCAGAGGGTCCACGGCCGGGTAGATGCCGAGCTCGCTGATCGCGCGCGAGAGCACGGTCGTCGCGTCGAGGTGTGCGAAGGCCGTCGCCGGGGCCGGGTCCGTGAGGTCGTCCGCCGGCACGTAGATCGCCTGCACGCTGGTGATGCTGCCCTGCTTGGTGGAGGTGATCCGCTCCTGAAGCGCGCCCATCTCTGTCGCGAGGGTGGGCTGGTAGCCGACCGCGCTCGGGATACGGCCGAGGAGGGCGCTCACCTCGCTGCCCGCCTGCGTGAAGCGGAAGATGTTGTCGACGAAGAGGAGCACGTCCTGCTTCTCGACGTCGCGGAAGTACTCCGCGCAGGTGAGCGCGCTCAGCGCGACGCGCGCGCGGGCCCCCGGCGGCTCGTTCATCTGCCCGAAGACGAGCGCCGTCTTGCTGATCACGGGCTCGCCGGTCTCCAGCTTGCTCTCGGACATCTCGAGGTAGAGGTCGTTGCCCTCGCGCGTGCGCTCTCCGACGCCGGCGAAGCAGGACACCCCGCCGTGCGCCTTGGCGACGTTGTTGATGAGCTCCTGGATGAGCACCGTCTTGCCGACGCCGGCGCCGCCGAACAGGCCGATCTTGCCGCCCTTGCGGTACGGCGCGAGCAGGTCGATCACCTTGATGCCCGTCTCGAAGACCTCGACGTTCGTGCTCTGGTCGACGAACGCCGGGGCGGGGCGATGGATCGGCAGGTAGTGGTCGGTCACGACCGGGCCGCGGTCGTCGATCGGCGCCCCGACGACGTTGAGGATGCGGCCGAGGGTCGACGGCCCGACCGGCATGAGGATCGGCTTGCCGGTGTCGCGCACGTCAGCGCCCCGGACGAGCCCCTCGGTCGCGTCCATCGCGATGGCGCGCACCATGCTCTCACCGAGGTGCTGGGCGACCTCGAGGACCAGGTTGTCCTTCTCGGTGCTGACGTTCGGGTTGGTGACCAGCAGGGCGTTCAGGATCCGCGGGAGCTTGCCCGGGGGGAACTCGACGTCCACCACCGGACCGATGACCTGCGTGATCTTGCCGCTCACCTGACTCACTTCCGCCATGGATTTCGCTCACTTGCGCGACACGAGCCCGGCGCAACTCGCCTGGGCCGACCGCGCGGCGGCGTCCGGCTAGCACGAGGCCCCAGGCCTGCCAACCGCCGCGGCCCGGCCGCGCCCCCGCCGAGCGGACCGCCCGCCACGGCGGCGCTGCGCGAGGCAGCCGATCAGAAGAGCGCGAGCTGGCGACCCGACCGCGCGGGGCGCTGGAACCGGCTTGGACCGGCGAGGCGACCGGGGTGCTCGACGACGAGCCCATGGCGCCGCGCGGTGGACCCGAAGAGGGCCCGGAGCGCCTCGGCGTAGACGCCGCTGCCTTCCATCCTGCGATGAAAGGTCGGGTCGTTCGCCCTCCCGCCGCGGATCTCGCGCACGCGCGCGAGCACACGGTCGGCCGCTTCCGGCAGCGCGGCGCGGAGTCGCTCCTCGAAGACGGCGGCGACCGCGCCGGGGAGCCGGAGCAGGATCATGCACGCCGAGCGCGCCCCCGCCGCCGCGGCCCGCTCGAGGAGCGGCCCGAAGCCACGCTCCGACAGGCCGGGGACGACGGGCGCGACGTTCACGCCCACCGGGATCCCCGCGCGCGCCAGCCGCTCGATCGTCCGCAGGCGCCGCTCGGGCGGCGGCGCGTAGGGCTCGAGCGCGCGGGCGACGCGAGCGTCGAGGAGCGGGAGACTGACGGAGACCGTGAGGCCGGCCTCGCGCGACAGCGCGGCGAGCAGCTCGACGTCGCGCTCGATCAGCGCGCTCTTGGTGATGATCGCGGCGGGGTTCTTGTACTCGAGGAGGACCTCGAGACACCCGCGCGTCAGCCCGAGCGACGCCTCGAGGGGCTGGTAGCAGTCCGTCACGCCGCTCAGGAGGACGAGCTCCCCGCGCCAGGACGGCTGCTCGAACGCCTCGCGGAGCAGCTCGGCGGCGCGGGGCTTGACCAGGATCCGCCGATCGAAGTCCGTACCCGCGCCCCACCCGAGCCACTCGTGCGTCGGGCGCGCGTAGCAGTACGCGCAGCCGTGCGCGCAGCCGCGGTAAGGGTTCAGCGAGTGGTCGAACCCGAGGTCGGGGCTGTCGTTGTGGCTGAGGATGCTGCGGCTGTGGTCCTCGTGGACCTCGAGCGGCTGCGACGGCGCCTCGTCCCACTCCACGTGGAGCTCCGCCCACCGGCTCGGCGGGTTCGCGACGGCGAGGCGGCGGAGCGGCACGCGGGGAGCGTACCACTCATCCGTTCAGGGGTGGCTCCGCGTCGCCCGCGGCCGGCTCGGGCGAGCCGGCGTCCGCGGCGGGACCGTCCCCGCCGGCCTCCGGCCGGCCGGGGATGCGGAACGACAGCTTGCCGTCGTTCTGCGCGGCCTGGTACATCACGGCCTTCTCCACCAACGCGACGAGGAACGGGAGCTCGCGCGGCGCGTCCGTGATGAGCCCGGCGGACTCGACGAGCTGGATCACGGCCGAGAGCTCGAGCGCGGCGTCCTCGCCCTGGCGAGCGAGGATCCCGAGCCCGGCGTCCTTCATGCCGCGCACCAGCGACGCCCGCCGCTCGGGCGTGAACCACCGATCGGTCGCGTCGAGGATCTCGCGACGGAGCGCCGCGTCGACCGCCTCCTGGGGCGGCTCGGGCGCGAGCGTCGCGCCGACACGCCCCACCAGCTCGCGGACGACGGCCTCCGGAGCCATCCAGCTCCGCAGCTCGGGGAGCTGGTGGAGCCGCGCGCTCAGCCCGCGGCGCGCGGCGGCGTCCTCCTCGGCGAGCACGAGGCCCTCTTCGTCGAACGGGTGCGCCAGCGGCTCGCCCGGCACGGGCTCGAGCAGCGGGCGCGCGGACGCGAGGCCCAGCGGCTCCGGGACGCCGGCCTGGGCGTGCCGCTGGCGCGCCTCGGCGACGCGCGAGCGGACCCACTCCACCGGTACCTGGACGGGCCGGTACCCGACTCTACTGGCGAGGGTATCGAGCGTAGACCGTACGGCGGAGCGGCTCCCCTCGACGGGGAACACGTTGGCGAGGAGGCCCTCGCCCGTCTCGAACACGCCGAGCCCCCGGTGCCGCCCCGAGGGATCCCGCACCACGACGACCAGCACGGCGGTGCCGGTGGTGTCCGGGGACAGCAGCCAGGCCTCCGTTGTCTCGTCGACGGGCGCGCCGAGGCGCGCGACGTGCGTGCGCGGCGGCGGGCGGACGCCCCGCGACGCGAGGACCTTCAGCGCGCGCCGGGCCGCCTTGCGCAGACCTCCGGTGGCGCGATCGGCGGCGGCCGCGACCGCCACGACGTTCTTCGCCGCGACCCACGCGGCGACCAGGGCCTCCGCCTGGGCGCCAGCCGCCTCGAGTGACGGGAGCGCCTCCTCGGCGCCTGAAGTCACCCACCCCGGCCTCAGCTCGCCGCTCACGACGCGCCCCCCGGGATGCGGGCCACCAGATCGATCTCCACCCGCGCACCGCGCGGCAGCGCCGCGACCTGGACGGTGGAGCGCGCCGGGGGCTCCCCCGGGAAGCGCCGACCGTACACCTCGTTCACCGTGCCGAAGTCCGCGAGGTCCACCAGGTAGATGGTCGAGCGGAGCACGTCCGCGAACCCAGCGCCCGCCGCGGCCAGCACGGCCTCGAGGTTCTGCATGACACGCTCCGTTTGCTCGCTGGCGTCGCCGCCGACGAGCTGCCCGGTCGACGGGTCGAGCGGGATCTGGCCGCTCGTGAACAGCAGCTCACCGGAGCGGACGGCCTGCGAGTAGGGGCCGATGGCCGCCGGCGCCGCCTGGGTCTGTACGATGACTCTGGACATCTGTCTCCTCGGGGAGCGCGCATCTTGGCGGCGCCCTCCTCCTCCTGCAAGGGGCCTCCCACGCGGCGCTCAGCCCGCCTGCCGCCGGCCCTCGAACGCCCGACCCAGCGTGATCGGATCCGCGTACTCGAGCTCACCGCCGTGCGGGATGCCGCTCGCGATCCGCGTCACCGCGACGCCTGCCGCGCGCAGCTCCCTCCCCAGGTAGAGCGCGGTGGCCTCGCCGTCGACGGACGCGGGGGTCGCCAGGATGACCTCGCGCACCCCCTCCTCGGCCACGCGCGCCAGCAACCTCTCGAGCGGCAGCTCGGCCGGGCCGACGCCGTCGAGGGGCGAGAGCAACCGCCCGAGCACGAGGTAGCGGCCGCGGAACGCGCCGGCGCGCTCGAGCGCGAGGAGGTCCTGCACCCGCCCGACGACGCAGAGCGACGACGGATCGCGCCGAGGATCCTGGCAGATCGCGC
>JADLEQ010000097.1 GCA_020846005.1 Polyangiaceae bacterium | reverse complement strand
GCCCCGCCCACCGCCTGGGCGAGCGCCGCGTGCGGCGCCTCTCGCCCCTCCTCCGCCCGGTTCTCCCTACCGCACCCCCAGGTACTCCCCAGCGCTATCAACAACAAGAAGGCGCGCGCGCGCGCGCGCTGCAAGCGCCGTGCCAACCGCACCCCGGAGCTCCGTTCGACCCGCCACGTTCTTCATCGACTTCTCCCGCGCCCATCCTCTCTCCATCCCCTCCCAAGGGCAAGCCCCCGAGCGCCAGCCCCAGCCCCAGCCCGAGCGCCAGCCCCAGCCCCAGCCCGATCCCCCACTCCCAGCTCCCCCTATCCCCTCACCGCTCACGCCTCGTCCAGCTCGTGCGGCGGCTCGGATGTCGACGGCGGGAGCGGGAGCGGGAGCGGGAGCGAGGGCGGGAGCGCGAGCGGGAGCGGGAGCGCGAGCGGGAGCGGGAGCGGGAGCGGGAGCGGGAGCGGGGGCGGGAGCGGGAGCGGGAGCGAGGGCGGGAGCGGGAGCGAGAGCGGGAGCGGGAGCGGGAGCGGGAGCGGGAGCGGGAGCGGGAGCGGGAGCGGGAGCGGGAGCGGGAGCGGGAGCGGGAGCGAGGGCGGGAGCGGGAGCGAGGGCGGGAGCGCGAGGGCGAGCGAGGGCGAGGGCGAGCGGGCGCGAGCGAGCGCGAGGGTGAGGGCGAACGGGGGCGCGCCGGGGGCGCGGGGGGCGGGCGGGTGCGCGCGCGTGGGCCAGATCGGGGGCGGGTGGTAGGGTTCGCGGCCATGAGCGAGCGTCGGTTCGGTCTGCGCGGTGTTCGGCGGTCGTGGGGCGGACTGGTGGGGGTGATGGCGATGGTCGCGGTGGGGTGCGGGGAGGAGACGCCCTCGGTGGCGCGGGGGGGCGCGGCCGCCGATCCGCCGCTCCGCGCGGTGGCGGTGCCAGGGGGGATCGGACACTTCGAGGACGCCGAGGGGCGCGAGGTGCTGCTGCGCGGCGTGAACGTGAACACCTACGCCGAGTACTGGCAGTTCGATCCGGCGCTCCCGGCCACGCTGGCGTTCACCGAGGCGGACATGGATTACCTCGCGGGGCTCGGCTACGACGTGGTCCGCCTGCTCATCACGTGGTCGCGCGTCGAGCCGTCGCCGGGCGAGTACGACGCCGCCTACCTCGCGACGGTCGCGGAGGTGATCGATGGGCTGTGGGCGCGCGGGATCTACACGCTGGTCGACATGCACCAGGACGCGTGGGGGCCTTCGCTCGCGGCACGGCCGGGCGAGGCATGCACGGGGAGCCAGCGGCCGGCGCCCGGGTGGGACGGCGCCCCGGCGTGGGCGACGCTCGTCGCCGAGGCGACGCCTCGCTGCACGCCGCTCGTCGCCGGCCGGCACGTGCGCGAGCTCTCGCCGGCCGTCGTCGAGGCGTGGGCGTCGTTCTTCGCGAACGCCGCGGGGCCCGGTGGGGTCGGGCTCCACGAGCGCTTCGCGGCGATGTGGGGCGAGGTCGCGCGGGTGCTCGGGGGGCGCCCGGGGACCATGGGCTACGATGTCCTGAACGAGCCGAACGCCTTCGCGCTGGAGCAGTTCCCGCCGCTCGCCGAGATCTACGGGAAGGCGCTCGCCGCGATCCGCGCCGGTGAGGCGAGCGCCGGCACGGAGCCCCGCGTCTTCCTGTTCGAGCCGTCCGGCAACTGGGCGAACGTGCTCTACGGCTCGACGGTCGAGCGGTTCACGGAGGATCCCCAGGTCGCCTACGCCCCCCACGTGTATCAGGGCACGATCGGGCTCATGCCGCTCGACGAGCGCCAGCTCGAGCGGCTGCGCGAGGAGGTCGTCGGGTTCGGCGGGGTGCCCGTGCTCGTGAGCGAGTGGGGCGCGGGGCCCGAGAGCGCCGGCACCGCGAACGACCCCTTCGCCCTGATGGTCGCCGCGCAGGACGCCAACCACTGGTCGATGGCGCACTGGGTCTACCAGGCGGCGTGCGGAGATCCGCACAACTACGGCAACTTCTTCGACGGCACGCTGGATCAGGTGTCGAGCTGGGCGTACCGGCGCGTGTCCTGCGCGACGCCGACGACCGCGGGTGAGCCGTACGCCGCGATGATCGCCGTCCTCGCGCGGCCCGCCGTGCACGCGGCGCCCGGGCGCATCGACGCGATCGCGTGGGACCCCGCGACCGGGAGCCTCACCGCCAGCGGCGCGACCGCCCGCTCCGGCCAGGAGGCCATCCTCTACCTGCCCGCCGCGCACGCGGACCTCACCGTCACGTGGACGGGCGCGACCGAGGCGCGCCGCGAGGCGCACTACGGTGGCCAGCGGATCGTCGCGCGGGCCGACGGAGGCGCGTGGTCCGTCGCGACTGCGCGGTGAGCGACGCACCGGGACGAGGCGGGCGCGCCACGGTCGACCGGCACGGCCGGATCGCGCGCACCTGCCTGCTCGCGTTGGTCACGCTCGGGTGCGGCGCGGCCGAGGCGCCCCGCCCCGTCGCCGCGTCGCCGGCCGCCCCGACCAGCTCGGCGCGCCCGGCCCCTGCTTCACCCCGGCTCGCGCCGCTCCGCGCGGACGAGCGCGCGCTCGCGGCGGAGCTGCGCGCGGAGGTGCACGCGCTCGCCGCGATCGGGGAGCGGAGCGTGCGCAAGAGGTGGGAGCTCGCAGAGGCAGCGGATCGGCTCGCGCTCGCCCTCGAGGCGAGCGGGTACGCCGTCGAGCGCCAGGGGGTCGAGCACGACGACGTGGTGCTGCTGAACCTAACCGTCCTCGTGCCGCCCAGCGCGCCCGGCGCGCGGTGGCTCGTGGTGGGCGCGCACTACGACTCGGCCGAGGGCAGCCCGGGCGCCAACGACGGGGCCACCGGCGCCGCCGCGCTGCTCGCGCTCGCGCGCCGGCTCCGGGGAGCGTCCCCGACGATCGGCCTCCGCCTGGCGCTGTTCGCCGGGTCGCGGGGCCCGCTCGCCGGGACGCCGGCGATGGGCAGCCTCGTCCACGCGCGGGAGCTGCAGGGCCGTGGCGAGCGGCTGGTGGGCATGGTCGCGCTCGAGAGCCTCGGGTACTTCGATCCGAGCGCGAGCGCGCAGCGCCCGCTCCCCGGCTCGC
The DNA here is from genome assembly GCA_020846005.1 of Polyangiaceae bacterium. Lineage (GTDB taxonomy): Bacteria > Myxococcota_A > Polyangia > Polyangiales > Polyangiaceae > JADLEQ01. Next base: position 19,843 of record JADLEQ010000097.1, on the reverse strand, counting down.
CCCTCGCGCTGCCGCCGAGCGGCGACTTCGTCGTCGTCGCCGGCGACACCGCCAGCGCCGAGCTCGTCAGCACCGTCGCCGGCGCGCTGCTCGGCCAGGCGACGCTCCCGATCGAGCGCGCGACGAGCGACGCCGCCGCTCGCTGGCTCGAGCGCACGGACGCCTGGGCCTTCCGGCAGGTCGGCGTGCCCGCGGTCGCGATCTCGGACGGCGGCGCACTGCGCGATCCTCACCACGGCGGCCCGGGCGACACCGCGGAGCGCCTCGACTACGAGCGCCTCGCCCGCACGGTGGCGGGGCTCCAACGAGCGCTCCTCACGATCGCGGGCGCGACGCCCGCCGACTGACGCGCCCGCCGAGCGCGCGCCCCAGGCCCCCGCGCGGGGCGAGCCGCGCTTCACTCGCAGTCAGAGAAGATCTCGCGTGCCAGCGCGCCGCCCACGAGCTCGTGGCCCGCGCGGTTCCAGTGCACGAGGTCGTCCGAGAATCGGCGGAGCGACGGGCACAGGCGATCGGAGTCCCCGCACGAGAGGAGCGGGAAGACGTCGACCACGCGATCCACGTCGCCGGCGGCCGCGCGCCCGCGGATCCAGTCGTTCAGCGCCAGCGTCTCGGCGGCGCGAGCGTCCCGCGACGTGACGCCCGTCCACGGCGGCAGCGTGAGCGCGATGGTCGCCACTCCGTGGCGGCGCGCCGCGGCGTACATCCACGCGAGGTTCTCCCGGGCCGCGCGGGAAGACGCCGCACGCACGGACTGGACGCCCAGATCGTTCACGCCCGCGAGCACGACCACGTGGTCGTACCGCGGGGCGTTCGGCCCGGCGCCGACGCCGAGCACCTCGCGCGCGAAGCGCCAGCGCAGGTGCCCGGTGCGCTGCCCCCCGACCCCATACGCGTCGAAGCGGCTCGCCGGGCATCGAGCCCGCAGCACCTCCAGGTACCCGCCGCCGCCCGAGCGCGGGTCGGTGAGCGAGTCGCCGATCGCGGCGACCGAGTACCGGCGGCGCGGCGCGGCCGGTCCGCGCTCACAGACCGTCTCCCGGGCCAGCGCCGGCGCGGGCGTGGCCTCGCCGAGGAGCGCCGCCGCGACCGAGACCGCCGCGAGGGCGGCGCGAGGTGCGCCGGTCGTCCGGGACGCGCGCGCCGGGGACACGATCGGTCGGGGCACGCGACAGCGTATCGCGCCGGCCGGCGGGCGGCCAAAACCCGGACCGCCGCTGCCGAGCTCCCCCCCGCCGCGCGCCCGCCGAGGCGCGCGGCGGTGAGAGGGGATTTCTGGACGCCCTCGGGCGTATGATGGGCGCATGCGACGCGCCCTCTCCTCGTTCCTGTGTCTTGCCGCCCTCGGAGCCATCGCCTGCGGTGGTTCGGAGCCCAACCCAGAGACTCCGGTCGGCCCCACCCCCAGCGGAACGCAGGCCGGTCCCACTGGCCCGGGCACCGAGCCTGGCCCCGGCCCGGGGCCGACGCCTCCCCCGACGTCGGGCGGTCGCGTCGAGATCAAGAAGAAGCCCGACGGGAGCTGCGTGCGCTACGTGCACCCCGAGTGTCCGCCCGGCGGCACCTGCGATCCCTCGGTCCCCGAGCCCGTCCCCTGCCCCCCGGGGATGTGAGCCACCGGGCGCGCCCTACCGAGCGTCGAAGCGCGTGAGCCCCGCGGGCGGAGCCGCGCCCGGGGTGAGCAGCGCGGCGAAGTCGCCGCGGCCCGCGATCGTGTGCTGGAAGAAGGCCGTGGCGTAGCGGTTGATGAGCCGATGCGCGATCGCGGCGTCGACGTTCGCGTCTCCGCAGCCGTCGTCGAAGTCCTCGATCGTGAGCCCGAGCATGTCGACGAGCAGGCACATGTTGGAGAAGGTGAAGTGGCCGGCGTCCTCCACGACGACGAGCCACGCGGGGCCACCGAGCTCCGCGTAGGGCGCCTCGGCCTCCGCCGCCGCCGGGGTCACCTCGTCCGTGCTCCCGGCCTGGATCATCGTCGGGATGGTGATCGCGGCGAAGCCGCCAGGCGCGAAGGCCGCCGCGCCGCCCGGGGCCTGCGGGAGCGCGGCGCGCACGCGCGGATCGCGGGCGAGCGCCGGCAGCTGGAAGCCGGGCTCCCAACCGTCGCAGAGCAGCCCGCCGTCGCCGCCAGCGCAGAGGTCGGTGAACCCCTGCGGATCGGCGAGCCCGCCAGCGACGCGCAGCGTGGTGTACCCGCCGAAGCTGTGGCCGGCCGCGCCCACCCGCTCCACGTCCGCCGAGCCGGAGAGGACGGTGCCGGCGCCTGCGGACGCCTCGAACAAGGCGTCGAGCGACCGCGTCACGTCCAGCGGGCGGAGCTTGGCCACCTCCGCCGCCGGCAGCGCGAGCGACTGGTTCACCTGGGTCTCGAAGGTGTTGCCCACGTGATCCGGCGACACGACGACGAAGCCGTGCGACGCGAGGTGCTCGGTGAGGTAGAGGCTCTGGATCGCGAGGCCCCCATTGCCGTGGGAGAACACCACGACCGGATACGGCGCGCCGCGCTCGTCGAGCGGGGCCTCGCGCACCGCACCGAGCGGGGACTCGAGCGTGGCGAGCACGAGGACGCCGATCTCGAGCTGGTACTCGGCCGGCGCGGCGCCGGCCGGCGCGCGCGCCGGGTACCAGACGGTGAGCGGCAGCGGCCGATCGCCCGCCGGGTCCGGCGCCTCGAGCGTCGTCACGCCCACCGCGAAGGGGCCCACCTGCTCGGGGTCGCCCGCGCGCGGCTCCGCGTCGGCGGCTGGCCCGGCGTCCGCCTCGGCGCCGCAGGCGGACGAGAGGAGCGCCATCCAGGCCAGGCCGACGGCCATGGGGAGTCGTGCCACGGCGACGAGCCTACTCCACCGCCGCCACCGGCGCCCGCCCACCCGCTGCCCCGCGCGGGCCCGCCGAACCGCGGGGATCCTGCGCTCCGGTGGAACGTCTGTTAGTCTGACCCGAGCCCCCCGCGGAGATCACGATGACCGACGACCGCCGAACCCTCCTCCGGACCGTACTCACCCCCGCTGCGCTCGGCCTCCTCGTCTCGGCGGGGCTCGTCGCGCCGGGCTGCAAGAAGGAGGATCCGCCACCGCCGCCCCTCCCGTCCGCGACGGCCAGCACGGAGGTCGCCGCACCCCTCGAGCTGACCCCGGAGGACGCTGGCGTCGACGCCGGGGTGGACGCCGGCAAGAAGAAGGTGGGCGGGGGCGGCCCGGCCACGAGCTTCAAGGCGTGCTGCGCCGCGCTCGACCAGAACGCGAAGAGCGCCCCGGAGCCGACGGCTGGGTACATGCGGCTCGCGGCGGGCACCTGCCACGGCATGGCCGCGTCCGGGCGCGACGCGGCCGCGATCCGCGCCGCCGTGCAAGGGATGCTGCGTGGCGCCGGCATGCCGGCGGCGTGTCGCTGAGCCGCTGACCCGTAGCGTCCCCCCCTGGCGAGCTTACCGCGAGAGGTGATCGTAGCCGGCCGGGTCGAGCCGCCTCACGCGCCCGGAGCGCTGACGTAGCGCCAGGCCGCGGCCGGTCGTCACCTCGCCGACGAGCACAGCCCACGGTGGCCGCCGCCGCCGGGGCCCCGCCGCGAGGAGCGCGTAGTCCTCGCCGCCGCCGAGCGCCCAGGCCAGCGCCGACTCGCCGAGCCGCGCCGCGACCGCGACCGCCTCCGGCGCGAGCGCCTCGACCAGCGACGGCTCGTCGAAGATCAGCCGCACGCCGCTGGCGGCCGCCAACCGAGAGGCGTCCAGCGCGAGGCCGTCCGAGACGTCGATGCACGCGCGCGCGCGGCCCACGAGCGCGCGCCCGCGCTCGATCGCGGCGCGCGGCCGCCGCCACGCCGCCACGCACGCCCGCGCCGCGCGCTCGGCGGGGACGGGCCCGCGCCTGAGCAGGGCGAGCCCGGCGGCCGCGACCCCCACCCTACCGACGAGCCAGAGCTGATCGCCCGCGCGCGCGCCGGCACGCAGCAGCGGCCGCTCGACCTCGCCGAGCACCGTCGTGGTGACCGACAGCTCGCGCCCGCGCGCGACGTTGCCTCCGACCACGGGGCACCCGAGCTCGCGCGCCGCCGCGGCCTGCCCCTGGGCGATCCGACGGGCCGCCGCCGCGGGCGAGGGCCCGGCCAGCACCAGCGCCGACACCGCCACCAGCGGGCGAGCGCCCATCGCCGCGAGATCGCTCGCCGCCGCGTGGAACGAGCGCCTGCCCACGTCGCCGAGCGACAGCCACCCCCGCTCGAAGTGCGTCCCCTCGACGGCGGCGTCCACCGTCACCACGAGGCGACGGCCGCGCGCCTGCACCACCGCGGCGTCGTCGCCGAGGCCGACCCGGACGCGCGGCGATCCGCCGGCGAACACCCGGGACAGCTGCGCCACCAGCGCGCGCTCGCCGTCCGGCATCACGCGATGGTCGAGCGCTTGGCGGGGATGCGCACGACGAACACCGCCCCGCGGGGGCGGTTGCTCTCGATGTGCACGGTGCCGTCGTGCCCCTCGACGAGGCGCTTCACGATCGAGAGCCCGAGGCCCGTCCCCCCCGCCTCGCGCGTGGAGCTGGAGTCCACCTGGTAGAAGGCGTCGAACACCTTCTTCCGCTCCTCCTCGGGGATGCCCACACCCGTATCCGCGACGCGGACCTCTACGCCGGGGCGCTGCGTGGCCATGAGCACGAACCCGCCGGCCTCCGGATCGCTCGACAGATCCAGCATCGCGGGGGACGCCACCAGCTCGACGGCCCCGCCCTCGGGCGTGAACTTGATGGCGTTCTCCGTCAAGTTCAGGAACACCTGCCGCAGGCGCTCCGCGTCCGCCCAGAGGGCGTGGAGGCTCCCCTGGACGCGCGTCGCGAGCGTGACGCCCTTCTTCCGTGCCGTGGGGGCGAGCGTCGTCGAGACGTCCTCCAGGATCTCCTCGATGCGCAGGTTCGCCTTGCGCATGCTCATCGTGCCGCTCTCGAGCTTGGAGAGGTCGAGCAGGCCCTTGATGAGCTCGAGGAGCTGCTCCCCCTTCTCGCGGATCGTTTGGACGAACTCCTGCTGCTCGGGGTTGAGCTCGCCCGCGATGCCCTCGGCCAGCATCTCCCCGTAGCCGATGATGGACGTGAGCGGGGTGCGGAGCTCGTGCGAGACGGTCGCGAGGAAGTTGCTCTTCAGTCGGTCGAGCTCCTTGAGTCGCTCGAACGCCTCCTCGAGCTTGGCGTTCTTCGCTTGTAGATCATGGAAGCTCGCGCGGACGCTCGCGAGGTGCATGTTGCTCGTCAACAGCGCCTTGTGCCCGCTGAAGAGGATGAGGTCGAGGGTGCGGACGAGGTGCGCGGCGAGCTGCCCGACCGTCTCCTCCCGCGCCCGGGGCATCTCGGAGAGGAGCGCCTTCAGGCGGCCAGGATCGAGCCCGCCGTCGAGCGCGAGGAGCGACGTAGGGACCTCACGGACCGTGGGCGGGAGGAACGGGCCGAGCACCATGCGCCCGATCCGGCGACCATCGTAGCTGATGGCCGAGACACGGTACGCCGCGCCCGTGACGCACGCGCGCGTGGCGTCCTGCCCGATCTCGGGTACCACCGCCTTCACCGAGTCGATCACCTCCTGGAGCGCGAGCCGCGCGCCCGGGACGCCGTTCAGGTAGACGTAGAGCGACGGCGTCTCGTAGGCGTCGGCGAGGATCTTGCCGTCCTCCGAGAAGACCCGGAGCGGCACGCGGAAGAGCTCGAAGAAGCTGCGCGCGAGCTCCGCGAGCCCATTGCGGTCGACGAGCTCCTCCAGCCGCATCGCGCTGCCCAGGGTGAGCTCGTCGAGACCACGAGCGGGAGCCGGCTGCGTCACGTGGACGAGCCCTCCGGGCGCAGGACCTCCAACGCGCCGCCCACGCAAGTCGCCAGGATCGCCTCGAGGGACCGCGTGTCCCCGAGCTTTGCCGCCACCTCGGTGAGGAGCGCCGTCTGATCGAAGCCGAACTTCTTGCCGAGATCGTGCTGGGAATCGAGCGTGCTCCAGGTGAGGTTCAGCAGGCCGAGGAACGTCTCCACCACGCCCTCGCCCCGGGTGGCGACCGCCAGGTAGACGGGCTCGCGCCCCTGGGCAGCCTGCTGCGCGATCTCCTCGTCGCTCCGCACACCGGGCAGGTCGCGCTTGTTGAACTGGATCGCGAGCGGCATCTGCCGGAGGGTGAGCCCGCTCTCCTTGATGTTCGCCCGCAGGTCCATGAAGGCGTCGGCGTTGTTCTGCGTCTCGCTCGTGCGCGAGTCCGCCACGAAGACGATGCCGTCCGCGCCCTGGACCACCAGGCGCCGGGTCGAGGCGTGGATCACCTGCCCGGGAACGGTGAAGACCTTGAGCCGCACGGCTAGGCCGTTCGAGCTCTTGAAGGTCAGCGGGAGGAGGTCGAAGAAGAGCGTCCGGTCGTCGCGGGTCTCGAGGGTCATCAGCCGGCCGCTCGACGCCGGATCCGCCGCCTTGTGGAGCGCCTGGAGGTTCGTGGTCTTCCCGCTGAGCGCCGGCCCGTAGTAGACGAGCTTGATCGTGAGCTCTCGGGCGGAGAAATCGAGCTGCACTCTCTGGGCTCCGTGGCGCGCGCCGGCCGGCGCGCGACCCGCGGGCGAGCTGGCGCTCGCGCCACGTTCTTTTCAGCCTACCCAGCGGCCGATCCCGGGTCAATGGCCGCGCGTCGAGGCGCTCGGATGACGCCGGAGATCGTGCTCGTCTGGCTCGGGACGGAGGCGCAGCTCGAGGCGAGCCACGCCGCGATCGAGTCGTGGGCGCGCGCGCGGGGAGTCCTCGTCGCCGAGCCGGCGGAGGCTCGGGCCCCGGGCGCGCCCAGCACGGGCCTGGCGTACGATCCCGAGCTCGTGGTCTCGATCGAGCGGGATCTCGAGCTGGCTCGCATCGCCGACGCCGCGCTCGACGACGACGCGGCGCGCGCGGCGCTCGGGCGAGCGGCGCGCCTGCTCGCCGACCACGCCGAGCTGCCGCAGGCCGCGTGGTTGCTCGCCGCGCACGAGCGCCTGCGCGCGAGCGTCGAGCGGCGCGGCCCCGGCGGCGAGGGCGCCGCGCTCGCCGCCCTCGCGCGCGCCGAGGCCTTGGAGGGGAGCGTCGCCCCCACGTACGGGGACGCCGGCGCGCGTGAGCGCGCACCCGCGGCGAGCGCGGTCGCGAGCGCGCGGATCGTGCGCGGCCTCGAGCCGGGCGAGACGCTCGTCTGGAACGGCGAGCCCGCCGATCCGCGCGCCGTCGTCGTTCCGCCCGGGAGGCACCACGTCGTGGTCCTGCGCGAGGCGACGCCGCGGTGGGCCGCGTGGGTGGAGGTCGCGACGGACCAGGCCGAGCTCCGGCTCGCCCGCCCGCCGATCGCGGCGTGCTCGGCCGACGAGCTGGCCCGGGTGCGCGCCGTCCGCCGGGGGGTCGTGGGGGCGGAGACCGTGCGCTGCGGCGACTGGGCCGTCGCGCGCCCCCGCCGCGGCGGAGCGATCGCGATCGCGCGCTGCTTCGGCGCGAGCTGCGGGCCGCTCCTCCCCTGGCGCGCGAGCTGGGGGAGCACCGAAGGAGGGCGCCCGCAGCCGTCGCCGCCGCCGGACGACGGCCACGCGCTCGCGTGGGCCGTCGCTGGCGCGACCGCGGTGGCCGCTGGCTGCTTCGTCGCGTGGCGGGTCGGCGCGTTCGACCGCGACCCCGCCGGGCCCCCGCGGTTCGTCTACGAGGCCCCGCGCTGAGGGGCGGCGCTCACGGGCTCGGCGCGCCCCAACGCTCCCGCGCCTCGGCGAGCGCCTCCACCACCCGCGCGCGCGCCGGGCCCCCGACCACCGCGCGGCGCTCGACGGCCGCGCGCGCGTCGAGCACCGCGGCGATCTCGGGCGCCCCCAGCTCCGGGTGCACCTCGGCGCGCGCCGCCGCCGAGAGCTCACTCACGTCGACCCCCTGCTCCTCGGCCCGGCGCACGAGGGCGCCCACGACATGGTGCGCCGAGCGGAAGGGCATGCCGCGCGCCGCGAGCCAGTCGGCCACGTCGGTGGCGACGAGGTGCCCGCCCCGGAGCGCGCCCTCGAGCCGCGCGCGCTCGAACCGTGCGGTGGCGATGGCCCCCGACAGCGCCCGCACCGAGAGCAGCGCGTGATGGAAGGCGTCGAAGATGGGGCGCTTGTCCTCTTGCAGGTCCCGCCCGTACCCGAAGGCCAGGCCCTTCTCCAGCACGAGCAGCGTCGTCGCGCAGCCGACGAGCACCGCGGCCTTCCCGCGCACGAGCTCGGCCACGTCGGGGTTCTTCTTCTGCGGCATCATCGAGGAGCTGGTGGTGAACGCGTCGCTCAGCGCCACGAAGCCCCACTCCGAGGACGACCACAGCACCAGCTCCTCTCCGATGCGCGAGAGGTGGACGCCCAGGATCGCGAGCGCGCTCGCGAGCTCCATCAGGAAGTCCCGGCTCGCCGTGGCGTCCAGCGAGTTTCGCGTGGCGCGCCCGAACCCGAGCGCGCGAGCGGTCGCCTCACGATCCAGCGCGAACCCGGTACCCGCGGCGGCGCCGGAGCCGAGCGGACACTCGTCGAGCCGAGCCAGGGCGTCGCACAGGCGGCCATGATCGCGCCCGAGGCCCTCCTGCCACGCGAGCAGGTGGTGTGAGAGCCGGCTCGGCTGCCCGCGCTGCAGGTGCGTGTACGCGGGCATCAGCACGTCGATCTCGCGCTCGGCCACGTCGAGGATGACGACGGCGAGCTCCCGGACGGCGGCGAGCGTCTCGCGTCCACGCGCGCGACACCACAGGCGGAGATCCGTCGCCACCTGATCGTTGCGCGAGCGGGCGGTGTGCAGCTTCCTGCCTGCGTCCCCCACCAGCTCGACCAGGCGCGCCTCCACGTTCATGTGGACGTCCTCGAGCGCGGGATCCCACGCGAGCTCCCCCCGCTCGATCTCGCCCGCCACCCGGCGCAGGCCCGCCTCGAGCTCCGCCGCCTCGGCCCCGGTGAGCACGCCGGCCGCAACCAGACCTCGAGCGTGCGCGATCGAGCCTGCGATGTCCTCGCGCCAGAGCTCGCGGTCGACGTCCACGCTCTGGTTGAGCGCCGCCATGACGGCGTCCATGGCTTCGAGGCGTCCGCCGCGGGTGAGGGTCATCGCGCGGGAGAAGCTATCGCGCCGGGGCCCGCCCGCGCCACTGGCGGCGCGCGGGGATCCCGAGCCCCGCGGCCCCTCGGCGCTCAGTCTGCCCGGAGAGCGCCGATCTCGGCGTCCGCCGCCCGGAGCCGGAAGGCGAGCATGCGCGCGAGCCGCGCGTAGATGAGCACCCCCGCCACCGGGCGCTCGCGGGAGAGATCGTCCAGCCGCCCGCGCGACAGCACGAAGAGCTCCGTCGGCTCGTCGGCGACGGCGTCCGCGGTGCGGCTCCCACGCTCGAGGAACGCGATCTCACCGAAGAAATCCCCTCGCCCGACCGACGCGATCCGGAACATGCCCCCGTCGGGCGCCGTGAGCTGCAGGCTGACCGCGCCGCGCCGCACCACCATGAGCTCGTCGCTCACCTCTCCTGCGCGGAAGATGGCCTCGCCCGTCCCGAACGAGCGCTCCTCGACACACGCCGCGAGCGGCTCGAGCAGCCCCCCCTCACGGAAGCCCTCGAAGAGGGCCAGCTCGCCGAGCTGGAGCGCGCCGCCGTCGTGGAGCGTCACGCGGGCCTGCTCGAGCACCTGATCCTCCACCCAGGCGAGCGCGTCGTCTGCGTCGTCGAACACCTCGATGCCGCCGCTGTGCTGCCCGAGCTGGAGCAGCGCCAGGTAGTGGCGCAGGTTGCGCCCGGAGGGGACGTTGGACGGCGCCCCCCCCAGCACCAGGCGGCCCCCGTGCGAGTCGAGCCGCCGGTCCATCTGATCGAGGAGGCGCGCCGCGGTGTAGTCGATGCCGTGGACCCGGCGCAGGTCGAGGACCACGAAGTCTCGCACCGCGAGATCTTGCGCCAGCTCGCTGAAGAGTTTGTCCGTGGTGCCAAAGAAGAGGTTGCCCTGCAGCTCGACGTAGGTGGTGCGGTGCCCCTCGCGCTCCAGAGCCGCGGCCTGCTCCGGCAGGCGTCGCTTGCGCGAGAACACCCGATCGCCGGTCGTCCGGTGGCGAACCACCGCGGTGCTCATGTGCTCGCGGAAGAAGAGCAGGATGGCGAGACCCACGCCGGCGACCGACGCCTCGATGAGCCCGACCGCCAGCGCGACGGCCACCACCGCGAGGATCACGCCGAAGTCGAGGAGCGTCGACCGGTGCCGGAGGAGCGCGAACGACTCCTTGTCGATCATCCGCACCGCGACCACGAACAGGATCCCCGACAGCGACGCGAGCGGGATCCAGGCGATCACGTCGCCGAGCAGGAGGAACGCGACCAGGCAGAGCCCTCCCTCGACGACGCCGGAGACGCGGCTCCGACCCCCGCTCGCCACGTTGACCAGCGTCGCGCCGCTCGTCCCCGCGCCGGGCACGCCGCCCAGCAGGCCCCCGAGGAGGTTGCCGATGCCCTGCGCGCGCAGCTCGCGGTTCGACTCGTGGCGCGAGCCCGTCAGCGCGTCGACCACGACGCAGGTCTTCAGCGTGTCGATCGAGAGGAGCGCGGCGAGCGTGATCGCGGGGCCCGCCAGCGCCGCGACGCTACCGAACGTGAGGTGCGAGATCCCCGCCGTCCGCTCGAGCACCCCCTGCGCCACCGCCCCCGCCGAGGCCCCCATGCGGCCGATGACCAGGCGGTTGCCCTCGAGCGTGCGGAGCGAGGCGTCCCCGATCGACAACGCGAAGTACGTGCCGATCCCCGCGACCAGCCCCACGATCGCGCCGGGGACCGCCCGGATGACCCGGGGCGCGAGGAACGTCACCGCCACCGTCACGCTCCCGACGACGACGGAGGGCACGCTCCACCTCGACGGGCTCGTGAGGAGCGCGAGCAGTCCCTCACGCGACGACGCTCCCAGGAACGGGGGGAGCTGCTTCACGAAGATGAGGATCGCGACGCCGCTCAGGTAGCCCGCGACCACCGGATACGGGATGTACTTGATGACCTTGCCGCCGCCGAGCGCCCCGAACCCGATCTGCAGCAGCCCCGCGGCACCCCCGACCAGCCCGAGCATCAGGAGCGCCGTCGGCGCGTCGTGGCCGCGCGCGAGCTCACCGGCCAGCGCGCCCATCACCGCGGCGGCCGGCGCGCACGGCGCGGAGATCAGCCCTTGGGTGCCGCCGAGCAGCGGGTTGACCACGCCCAGCACGACCGCGCCCACCATCCCGGCGACCGCACCGAGGGACGCCGCGCCCGCGCCGAACGGCGCGTGGATCGCGACGCCGAACGCGATCGCCGAGGGCAGCGCGACCAGCATCGCCGCGAGGCCGCCCCACAGGTCCCCGGCGCGTGAGTCGGTCGAGGCGGGGCTCGGCGAGGCGGGGCTCGGCGAGGCGGGGCTCGGCGAGGCGGGGCTCGGCGAGGCGGGGCTCATGGGACGCTCATGGGACGCTCATGGGACGCTCGAGGCGGCGTTTCGTCACCGCCTCGTACCACGAAGGTCACTCGCACGTCATGACGGTGTGCGCCCGGAGGTGCGCAGATCTCGCGCTCGAGGGCGCGCAGCGTTCGCGCGATTCCGAGCGCGCGCCGCGCGTGCCCACGTGCGCGCCGGGGCTGCCCGCCGCCTGGACGGGCACCGGGCTCAGACGCTGCGCTTCTTGCGCTTGCGCCGCCAGCGGAGCTCCGCCTCGAGCGTGTCGCACAGCGTCTCGACGACCTCGACCCTCGCGTGGAGCTTGTCGTTCGCTGCGACGAGCGTCCAGGGCGCGTGGGCGGTGCTCGTCCGCTCGACCATGTCGTGGACGGCGTCCTCGTAGAGCTCCCACTTCGCGCGGTTGCGGTAGTCCTCCTCGGTGATCTTGAACTCCTTGTAGGACGTGCGCTCCCGCTCCTGGAAGCGCCGGAGCTGCTCCTCTTTGTCGATGTGGAGCCAGAACTTGCAGACACCGATGCCGAACTCGTAGAGCCGCTCCTCGAGCTCGTTGATCTCCTTGTAAGCGCGCATCCACTCGTGCGGCGCCGCGAAGCCCTCGACACGCTCCACGAGCACCCGGCCGTACCAGCTCCGATCGAAGATCACGAGGTTGCCGGCGCGCGGCAGGTGCCGCCAGAACCGCCACAGGTAGTGCCGGGCGCGCTCCTCGTCCGTCGGCGCAGCGATCGGGATCACCCGGTAGTGGCGCGCGTCGATCGCCCGGGTGACGCGCCGGATCGCGCCGCCCTTGCCGGCGGCGTCCGGCCCCTCGAAGACGGCGAGCAGGGTCGCGCCCTGCTCCTCGGCAGCGCGGCTCAGCGCGGCGAGGCGCGCCTGGCCCTCGTCCATGCGCTCGCGATACTCCTCGCGTGACAGCGCGGCGGAGAGGTCCACCGTGTCGAGCACCGTCCGCCGGGCCACGGGCGGCGCGACCACGGGCACGGGCGGGGCGACCGCCGCCACACGCGATCTCTCGAGGTGGCGCTGGACGCTCGCCAGCAGGTGCTGGCCGACCGTGACCTCGCGGTAGCGACGATCCACGCCCTCCACGATCGTCCACGGCGCCTCACCGGTGCTCGTCTCGCGCAGCGCGCGCTCGCAGACGGGGAGGAACGCGTCGAAGAGCTCGTAGTGCTTCCAGTCGACCGGCGTGACGCGCCACGCCTGCTTGGGGTCGCGGCTGAGCTCCTTCAGGCGGCGTCGCTGCGCCTTCTTCGAGATGTGGAACCAGTACTTGAGGACGAGCGTGCCGTCGTCGACCAGCGCCTTCTCGAAGCCGTTGATCCGCTCGAGCGCGGTGTCGAGATCGGCGTCCCGCGCCTCCCCGTAGACCCTCTGCAGGATCGGCGCCGTGTACCACGAGCCGAAGAACATGCCGATGCGCCCCTTCGGCGGCAGATCGCGCCAGAACCGCCACATCGGCGGGCGCTCGGCCTCTTCGTCGCTCGGCGGGCCGAAGGCGTGCGCGAGCAGGAAGCGCGGATCCATCCAGTCGTGCAGCGCGTTGACCGTCTCCCCCTTGCCGGCGCCGTCCACGCCGGCGATGACGACGACGACCGAGAACTTGGCGTCGCGGGCCAGCTCGTTCTGCGCGCGGAGCAGGCCCGTCCGGAGCTCGGGGACCAGCGCGTCGTACTCCTCCGCGGGCAGCGCGTGCCCCACCTCGGCCGTCTCGAACATGAGGGTGTCGATAGTCCTCCCCTCGCGCGGCTGCCAGCGCGGCCGCGCGGCGGCGCAGCCGGAACTAGCGCAAACTTTGCAGCCGGGCGCGGAGCGCGGCGACCGCGTCCGCGAGCTCGTCGCACCGAGCGGCCTCGACCGCACGATCCGCGCCCGCCGAGGCGCGAGCTTCGCGCGACTGCTGCAGCACGTCGAGGACCTCGCGGTGGAGCTCCTCGCCGGCGGCGACCAGCCACTCCTCGAGCTTCTTCGTGTAGTCGTCGACCAGCTCGTCGATGCGAGGCCCGACGGCGGCCGCCGCCTCGCGAAGGATCCCGGGCGCCAGCTCGAGGGCGCGGCGCTTCACCAGCGCCTCCTTTCGCTCGCGGTTCCACAGCGCGAGCACCGGCGCGCCCACGAGCAGCACGCTGCCGAGGAGCAGGTTCGTCAAGACGACGCCGAGCCCGAGCGTGAACATCGCGAACACGCCTACGTCGTACGCGAACCGATCGACGGCCAGCGAGGGCGCCGGTACCGGCCCGGCCATCGCCGAGCGGAGGCGCTCGGCCGCGGTCGAGGCGTCGGCGCGGAGGAAAGCGAGCGTCTTCTCCGTCAGCCGCTCGAGCGCGGCGGCGATCTCTCGCGTCTCCGCCTCGGCCCAGGCGCGGAAGGACTGCTCGAGGAACGCGCCCAGATGGAGCTGGAGCTCGGCCGCGGTCGCGCTCTCCACGACCGCCGGCAGTCGCGCGATCACGTCGCTCTGGAAGCGCTCGAGATCCCGCCGGGCCCAGCCCTTGATGACCCCCGCCTCCTCACGGATGTCGAGCCGACGCTCCTCGAGCGAGCGCGCCTGACCTGCGAGCTCGCGCTCCAGCAGCGCGATGCGCTCGGCGAGCTGCTCGTCCGCCAGCGTCGCCGCGCGGCGGCGGGCGTCGACGCCGCGGTCGAGCAGCTCGAGCGCGCCGAGCCCCTCGCCGAGGGCGTTCTTCAGCAGGATCGCGCCGCGCTCGCGGGCGAGGAAGGCCTCGAGCGCAGCCCGGAGTTCGGGGACCCCGCTCGACCCCTCGTGACCGCCCAGGGCCCGCTCGGCGCTCACCGCGTGGATCTGCGGCTCGGCCACCAGCTCGGCGAGGCGCGCCCGAACCCACGCGAGCGCCTCCTCGCGCTCGGCAGGCGACCAGATGTCCGCCTTCGCCACCACGAACACGACCTTGTCGCGCGCGCGGGCGACCAGGCGCTCCTCGAGGAAGCGGCGCTCGCTCTCCTTCACGGGCTGGCCGGCGTCCAGCACGAACAAGACGGCGTCCGACCGGGGGACGTACTCGTAGGTGATCTCGGCGCGGATCGAGGAGAGATCGTTCACGCCCGGCGTGTCGACCAGCACGATGCGATCGCGCAGCAGCTCCGACGGGACGCCGACCTCCACGTGCCGCACCGCCTCCGCCTCGGCGCCGCCGCTCGCGCTCCAGCGCCCCAGCTCGCTGAACGGCACCTCGCGGACCTCGCCGCTCGCGAGCACGACCCGCGCGCGCGGCTCGGCCGCCCACTCGACGTGGTGGATGGCGGCGGTCGTCGGCGTCACCCCCACCGGCAGCGCGGGCCGACCGAGGAGCGCGTTCACCAGCGTGGACTTCCCGTGGTTGAACTCGCCGACCACGACCAGGTGGAACCGCTCGGACTCGAGCTTGCGCGCGACGTCGGCCTCGACCCGGCTCGCCAGCGCCCGGGCGCCGATCTCCCGGGCCAGGCGCACCACGGCGTCGAGCGACTCGACCACCTCGCGCTTGCGCTGGGCAAAATCCGCGAGCGGCGCCGGCGCGTTCTCCTCGAGTCGTAGGTCGCTCATCCGCCCACCACTCGTATCAGCCCGCGCACCCGCTCGTCGACCTCGGCGAGGGACGCGCCGTCGTCACCGAGCCCGGCGTGCCGCCGGTAGAGCGCGCTCCGCCCGAACTCCCGGAGCGCGAGCACGCGCTTCGGGAGCCACGGGTGGGACGACAGCAGCTCCCCGAACCGCCCGACGGAGTCCTGCGCCTCCTCGTGCTGCGACAGGAAGGCCTCCACGTCGAGCTGCTCGTAGAGCTTCTGCGAGCCGAGGGCGAGCTTGGTGAGCGCGCGCTCGGCGACCGCGAGATCACGGGCGCAGAGCGCCGCGGCGCGATCGCTCGTCACCTCGGCCCGCCGCGACCAGGCGCGGAGCGCGAACACCGCCGGGAGCGCCACCCAGCCCGCGAGCGAGCCCGCGACGCGACCGAGCGCGTGGAGCGCCGTCAGGTAGACGACGTGGTCGTTGTGCACGTGCCCACACTCGTGACCGAGCACCGCCTGCAGCTCCTCGTCCGTCAGGTGGTCGACGAGCGCGGAGTGCACGAGGACGAAGCAGGCGTCTCGCGTGCCGAAGGTCGCCGCGTTGAGCACCGGGCTGCTGACGACGTAGATCGCCGGCACCGGGATCCCGAGCGTCTCGGCGCAGGACTCGGCGAGGCGCAGCACCCGCGGGAACTGGCGCGGCCCCACCTTCACCGCCTGCCCCAGCAGCCGCGCCCGCTCCAGGTGCTCGAATACGCGGACGCCGGCCGAGACCGCCAGCTCGAGCGGCGCCGCGCGGGCGAAGGCGGCGCGGGTCGAGCGGTCCCAGGCGAACGCGTACCCGTGGGGCTCGCCGCCCACCGCGCCGGGGCGCGAGCGCTCGCGATCGCTCACGAAGGCCCGAAAGTCGAGGTTCGAGACGGTCGCCACGTCGCCGGTCGCTGGCGCTGGCCAGCGCTCGAACCGTAACGCGCCCGGGGCGCCATCGCCAGGCGCCCCCGCGCGGGCTCGCGCGTCAGCGCAGATCGAGGGCGCCGGCGTCGATGGCGGCGAGCCGCGCCAAGAAGCGGCGAAAGTCGCGGCGCGGGGGCTGGCCCGGCGGCGCGCGGAGCGAGTAGTCCGTGAGCCGCGTCACGGTGAAGCGCGCGCAGGCCATCCGCGCCTCCGCGGCGAGGCCCTCCCGCTCGCACGCGCTCAGCGGCCGGACGGACTCGTACCCGCCGACCATCGCGCCGACGAGCGCGCGATCGAGCTCGTCGCCGAAGCACCACGCGAGGAGCGTCACCGCGAGATCGTACGCGAGCACGCCAGCCGACGCGCTCTCGAAGTCGAGGAGCGCCACGAGCTCCCCCTCCCGCCAGAGCACGTTGTCGCGAAACAGGTCGCCGTGGACGAGGCCCTCCGGCAGCCCAGCGCTCCGCCCCGCGGCGGCGCGCGCGAGGACGCCGCGGGCCTCGCCGGCCGCCCGGACCAGCTCGCTCGAGCCCTCTCGCTCCACCCGCTCGAGGCGCCGCTCGAGATCCGAGAGCTCGAACCTGCCGCGCGGCGGCGCGACCTCGGCGGTCGCGTGGACGCGCGCGAGCGCCTCGCCGACGGCGCGCGCGTGCGCTGGCGTCACCCGCGCCTGGCAGAGCGACTCCCCCTCGATCCACGGCGCGAGCGAGAAGGGCCGGCCCGCATGCGAAGGGACACCGCCGTCGCGCGCCTGCAGCGGCACGGCGACCGGCACGCCGCGCAGGGAGAGCGCGCGCGCGAGCGTCGCCTCGAACCGCGCGCCGGCCTCCCCCTGCTCCTCGTACAGCCGCCCGAACCACGTCGCGCCGTCCGCCGAGCGGAGGCGAAAGTTCGAGTTCACGCTGCCCGCGTCCAGCGGCTCGACGCTCACGAACTCGAGGTCGTAGCCACGCGCGAGCCCGCGGGCGTCGGCGAGAGAGAGCGGGGTGAGGCGGGCCACCAACGCCAATCTACCAGCCGCGGCGGCCGGCGCGCTGCGCCGCCTGCGGCGCAGCGGGCGTGCCGACCGCCGCCCCGGCCGGCCGGACGCGGCCGCAGCCCCTGCCCCTGTCCCTACGTTTGACGGCCTGGTATCCAGGTGCTAGCCGTGCGGGGATGGTGGATGAAGTAGGGCGCGATCGGGGCGAGCTCTCGGGGCGGGTGGCGGTCGGCGCGTGGCGCGTGCTCCGGGCCGGCGCCGTGGCAGGGGCGCTCGCGTGCGCCTGCGAGGTGTGGCGAACGGAACCGGCAGATGCCGTGGGGCATTGGGGGGGGGGGGGGTGGGCATCGACGAGCCCCGGGAGAGCTTGGCCGAGGCGCTGAGCGCGCTCGGGAGCGAGAAGCGCGTCCCCGTCCGGTTCGTCCACCTGCTGCCGGGCACGCTGCCGAACCCGTGCCCGAGCACCGCGCTGTACGCGGGGATCTTGCGTCAGATCACGAACTTCAACCGGGTCTTCAGGTCGGGCGGCGTCCAGCTCTGGCTCCGCGGCGTGGAGTGCTTCACCTCGCCAACGTTCGCTGAGGCGTCCGCCTCGATCGAGGTAGCGTGGAGCACCGCGTACGCGGAGCTCGGCGGGGCGGGGAGGCCGCTGCCCTCGATGCCGGCCGACGCGTGGACTCCGTCGAGCGTCGTGAAGTCCGAGGTCGACTGGCTGATGGCCACGGCGACCTACCACGCCGACCCCGACACGATCCTCGTCTGGATCAAGCAGAACGGGAACTCGAGCGTGACCGACCGCCCAGAGTCCGGCAAGGGCGTGCTCATGTACGAGCAGCCGATTCGGAACTCGAACGACCCCTTCAAGCTCGCGCACGAGCTCGGCCACTACTTCGGCCTGGCCCACCCGTGGCACCTCGAGCAGCCCACGCTCGGGACGGGCTACCTCGATCCGGAGACGGGCGCGCAGCAGACGCTGGCGGACTGGTGGGACCTCGTCTACAAGGCGGCCGCGACGCAGGGCGCCCCGCACCAGTTCTTCAGCAGTCGGACGGAGGCCGCGCCCCACACGGCGAGCCTGCTCGAGATCCTGCCGGACGAGGGTGGCTCGGCCTCGTGCTCGCAGCAGGGCTCGCCGCCGAGCTCGATGTCGTGCCAGGTCGGGCCGGACCCTGGCTCCAAGCAGACGCACGACAGCGCGGATCCGGAGCTCCGCGGGCTCGCCTTCGTGGCCAACGGTCGCTACGCGACCAACATCATGAGCTACTTCCTGGAGGCCGCGAGCGAGCACTTCCTGAGCGGCTCGCAGGTGCTGCTGCTCCGGAAATACCTGCGCTGGGACACGAGCGGCGTGAAGTCCGCCTACAGCAAGGACCGGAGCCCCGCCCATGGGCTCGGCCCAACGGGCGGGCGGGCGCGGCTCGGGAGCTGGGCGAGCGGGAACCCGCTGGCGCGGGTCGACTTCAACGGGGACGGCCGGCGCGACCTCGCCGTGTGGACACCCCCCACGGCCGAGGGGGCCGCGGGTCGCCTCCGCGTGCTGCTCAGCCCGGGGTTCACGCAGCTGATCGACACGCCCTTCGGCCGGGTGGGGGACGTGCCGCTGGTGGGCCAGTTCGACTCGGACGCATGCTCGGACTTCGGCGTCTACCAACCCGGCGGCGGGGTCGCGCGCGACGCGCCGAACGACACGCAGGCCTACTGGAGGTGGTGCTCCACCCAGTGCGCGGCTCCCGCCTCCACGAGCTGTGGCAGCCTCCCGCAGACGAGCTGCTCCACCAACTGCTCGGCGTTCGGCGGGAGGGACCACGTGCCCCTCCCCGGGCTCGAGATGAGCGGCGCCGCGCCGGACGAACTCGGGGTCTTCGTGCCGGACTGGGCGGGCTGGTTCTGGCTGGACGGCGGCGTGCAGGGCAGGCTCGTCGGCGATCCTGCCTTGGGCACCGGCGAGCTGCTTCCCGGCCTCTACGACGCCGACAAGAAGACAGACTTGGTCGTCTACTATCGGAGCAACGCCACCTACTACTACGCGCGCTCCGACCAGAGCTGGTCGCCGGTCGGCTCGCGGGCGATGGGCGCGCAGTTCGCGCCGCAGCCGACCGGGACCTCGGCCGAGCGCGCCGGCGCGGTGCCCGTGCCCTTCTTCCGGATGATGTACGTCAACATCGCGCCGGGCGTCTGGATCCCCGACAAGCGGCGCACTTTCTCGCTGTTCTGGCCACACGACGCGAGCTGGAACACCCTGTGGGATCCGTTCGGGGCCGGCGCGGTGGAGTCGTGCGTCTTCGGGGACGGCCGCGTGGACCAGCCGTTCACCGGGTTCGACCGCGACGGCGACTTCAACGCGGACCTCGGTCGCTTCCGCGACACCGCCGCGGGCGGCACGGGGGCGATCACCACGCGCAACAGCGTCCAGGGTAACTGCGCCGGCGGGGCCCTGCAGACACGGCTGTGCTCGTCGTGCGACATCCGTACTCGCGTGACGCCCGTGGCGGACATGACCGGCGATGGCCGCGAGGAGATCGTCCTCCTCCATCCGGACACCATGACGATCGAGTGGCGCACCTCCGAGTCCGCGTACGCCACCACGGGCGGCACCTGGGCCGTGAACGATCCGCTGGCGCTGTTCCTGTGATGACTCCCCCCCGCACCGAGCCCCCGTGGGGGCACCGCCCGAAAGGAAGCCCGATGACCGCACGCTCCCACCGTCGCCTCCCGTCGTCTCGCCGCGGCGTCGCCGCGGCGCTGCTGCTCGCCGCCGGCGCGCTCGGCCTCGCCGCTTGCGAGCGCGATCCCGAGATCACCGCCGAGGTCGACGCCGGGGCCGGCGGCAAGCCCCAGGCGCTCGGCTGCCCCGAGGCCCGGCCCGGCGCGCGGCTCGTCCGCCTCGCTGACTCCGCGGGTGAGGTGTTCTGCATGGACGAGCGCGAGGTCACCTGGCGTGAGTACCGCCAGTTCCTCGCAGCCCGCTCCTCCG
>JADLEQ010000096.1 GCA_020846005.1 Polyangiaceae bacterium | reverse complement strand
GCCTCCAGGGCCCCGGGAACCAGCCCGAAGCTCCTGGAATCGCGACGGTACAGGCCGCCGTCAGGACGGCGCCAACCGGCAAGAATAGTTGTCGCGCGCCGGCAGGAATAGTTGTCGCGGAACAGCGAGGCTCGGACACGGGTCGCACGCGCCGCACGCGCCGTCCCGGCGAGTCGTCGCCCGGGGGGCGGCGCCCGCCGCGCCCCCCGACCGGGCTCACCTCGCCCAGATGGTCCGCAACTGCCCCGTCGCGCCGAACGATGACAGGCGGACGCCTGGACCGGAGCCCCGACGGCGCCGCGTCGGGTCCGTCCCGTGGGTCGCGTCGGCCCCGGTGTCCCTCGGTCGTGTCGCCGCGTGCAGCGCGGGCACGCGCCGCGCCCCCCCGCGCCCTCGGCGCCGCGAAGCCATCATGCCCCTCCTCACGCGGTCGGTGAGCGCGCTCACCCTGGTCACCCTGGCCATCGCGGGCTGCTCGTCGCCCGCGGAGGAGGCGGACGCCTGTGGGCCGACGCGAGCCGTGGTCGCGCGCGCGATCGACGGCGACACGATCGAGCTCGAGTCCGGTGAGCGGGTCCGCTACCTCATGATCGACACCCCCGAGAGCACGAACCAGGACGAGTGCTGGGGCGAGGAGGCGAAGGCGGTGAACGAAGCCCTCGTCCTCGGTCAGGAGATCACGCTCACCTACGACGCCGTGTGCACCGACCGCTACGGCCGCCTCCTCGCCTACGTTGCGCTCGAGGGGTACGAGATCAACCTCGCCCTCGTCGAGCACGGGCACGCTTGCGTGCTGTACCTCCCGCCGAACGGAGACCATAGCGTCGAGGACTTCGAGGCGGCCGAGGAGCTCGCGCGGAGGCGGGGGAGCGGGCTCTGGGGCGCCTGCGTCGGCGACCTGCCGTGCTGACGGGCTCGTGAGCTGAGCGCTGGCGCGCTGGATCGACCGACGAGACGCCCCCCCCGATCCTGCGGGTACCGGGGCCGCTCGTCGTTGCGCGTGATCGGGCGCTCGGCGAATGACCAGGCGCCGCGCCGGCGGCCGATCGCGCGACGCAGGCCCGCGGGTAGCTGACGTGGCGCACCGGCGACGGACCGCGATGCGCCGACGCGTCCGCCCGACGCGCCCCCGTCACATCACCCGCGAGATGACGTTGTCTGCCACGAACCAGTGCTGGCGGGGGACGCGGAGCACGCCGCCCTCGCGCTCGAGCCGCCCGCTCGCGACCAGCGCCTCGACGGCGCGCTCGCGCCGAGGCGGCCACGGGTCGACGCCGAGCCGGCTGGCCTCGCGCGCGACGTCGACGCCCGTTGCGAGGCGGAGACCGAGGAGGATGCGCTCGGAGAGCGCCGTCTCGGGCGGGATGGGCTCGACCTCGTCCACGAGCGGCGGGGCCGCGCGTTCGAGCGGCAGCGCGGGCCAGTCCCCTGCGCGCGCGAGGTAGTCTCCCGCGCTCGGGGCGTTGCGGTACCGCAGCCGGACGCCGGGCGCTCCGACGCTCGGGCAGACGGTGCCCCACGCGCCCGCGCCGAGCCCCAGGTACTCGTGCCCCCACCAGTATCCGAGGTTGTGGCGCGCCTCCTCGCCGGGGCGGGCGTGGTTGCTCGTCTCGTAGTGGACGAGCCCCCGCGCCGAGAGCGCGCCCGCCACGGCGAAGTACGCGTCCGCGACGGCGTCGTCCGGAGCGAGGGGGAGCCGCCCCGCGCGCGCCAGCGTCCCGAAGCGGGTCCCCGCCTCGATCGTGAGCGCGTAGGTCGACACGTGGCTCGCGCCGTGGTCGACGAGCGCCGCCGCCTCGGCCGCGGCCTGCGCGGGCGCCGCGCCCGGGAGCCCGAAGAGCAGGTCAGCGGCCACGCGCGGCGTGCCCGCAGCCGCCGCGGCCTCGAGCGCCGCGAGCGCTCCCCGCGGGTCGTGCAGGCGACCGAGCCACTGGAGCTGCCGCGCGTCGAGGGACTGGACCCCGATGGAGAGGCGGCTCACGCCGACGTCGAGCAGCGCGCGGGCGCACGCCGGGTCCAGGCTGCTCGGGTTGCACTCGACCGTGATCTCCTCGGCGGAGCTGCCATCGAATGCACTCAGGATGCCGGTGAGCACGCGCCCGAGCTCTCGTGGGTCCCACAGCGAGGGCGTGCCGCCGCCGAAGAACACCGAGCGGAGCTCGCGGTCACCCAGCCAGTCGCGCCGGCGGCCGAGCTCCGCCAGCACGGCGTCCGCGTACGAGCGGTGGGGGACGGCGTCGCGAGCCGCCGGGACGCTGTAGAAGTCGCAGTACGGGCACTTGGCGAGGCACCACGGGAAGTGGACGTACACGCCGAGCGGCGCGCGTGGGGTCACGGTTCTCCGGAGGGAGGCGGCCGGCCCGTCGCGAGCGCGAGCAGGCCGGCGCGGGTCGCGCGCGCGCGCGGGCTCGCCAGCGCCTCCCGGAGGAAGCCCACGAGCTGCCGCCGCTGCTCGGGGGTGGCGTCGAACCGCGCGGCGTCCGGATCGAAGCCCTCCGCCTCGAGCCCGAGGCCGCGACCGCCGCCGTCGGCGTAGAAATCGACCACCTCTTCGAGCGTGGCGAAGCCCCCGTTGTGGAAGTACGGCGCCGTCTCGCCCAGGTTGCGCAGGCCGGGGACACGAAACGCTCGCCCGAGGTGCTCCCAGCCGTGGAGCGCGCCGCGCCCGCGGTCCGGGTCGAGCTCGCGAACGCGGGGGGCCGTGGGCACCCCGACGACGGACGCCTCTGACTCCGTGAACCGTGGCGGCTGCGCGCCCGAGGTGACCGGCAGGCGGTGGCAGCGGCTGCACCGGGCGGCGCCGTAGAAGAGATCGAACCCGGCCAGCGCGTCGGCGTCGAGCGCGGCGTCTTCGCCGCGGACGTAGCGGTCGAAGGGGGTATCGTCGAGCGTGAGCGTCCGCTCGGCGTCCGCGATCGCCCGCAGCACCGTCGCCTGCGTGAGCCCCTCGGGGAACGCCGCAGCGAAGCGCGCGACGAGCGGGGCGTCCGCGCGCAGCCGCTCGACGATGGTCGGCCAGTGGCCGCCCATGTCGGCGATCGTCGCCAGCTCGGCCTGCTGCTCGAGGGAGCTCGCGCGGCCGTCCCAGAAGAGCATGGGCTCGTACGCGGCGTTCCACATCGTGGGCACCTCGCGCGCGAGCCGCTTGCCCCGCACGTCGTTCGGCCTCGTGGGGCCGGACCCGAGCGCGCGCTCCGGGACGTGGCACGTCGCGCACGACATCGACTGGTCGGTGCTCAGGCGGCGGTCGAAGAGCAGCTCGACGCCGAGCGCGGTGCGCGCCGGATCGGGGAGCTTGCGGGGCCGCGCGGGCAGGCTCGCGACGCTGACCGCCGCGCCGTGCTCGACGGCGTCGCCGCGCGTGATGGCGTACGGCGGCGGGAGGGTCTCCGAGCGCGTGAGCGCGAACGCCTCGCGGTAGGCGCCGCCCAGCTCGGCGCTCGCGCGGAGCCCTTCGAGCTTGCCGGCGCCGGACTCGGCGAACCGGTCGAGCCACGCTTCGAAGCGCGCGAGCGCGCGCTCGAGGCGCCGCTCGGCGGCCCGCGCGTCCGCCGAGGTGAGCCTCGCCAGCGCCGGGCGCTCGTCCCGCGCCGCGGTGACGAGCGCTCGCCCCAGCTCGAGGGCGTCGAGCTGGGCCTCCTGTGGCGACTCCGCCTTGGAGCCGTCGAGCAGGGCGCCCCAGTCGAAGAGGGCGCGCGACACCGAGACGCCGACCTGTCGATCCTGGAAGCTCGCCGCGCGCACCTCGCCGCTCGCGAGGCGCGCCGGCCCGCGCGTGCGGTCCAACACCTCGACGAGGGTGGTCCAGCGCGGCGGGTCCGCGAGCAGGGCGTCCCCGATCGCGCGCAGCCCCACGTCGTCGAGCAGCTTCCTGGGCTCCGCGCGTGGCGGATCGAGCTGCGACACCGCGACGGGCGCGAGCACGGCGTACGGCCCGAGGCGACGCACGGCTCGGCGGAGGTCGAGGTACGCGGCCCACGCGCCGGTGCGGTCGCGCGCGGCGGCCGCACGATCGATGCGCGAGAGGGCGTCGCCCGCGTCGCCGACGGCCGCCAGCGAGCGCTCGCGCGCGCGGGTGTCCCCTGGCGGCGCGGCGAGCCGGGAGACGCCGGCGGACGCGCTGCCCGCAGCGACGCCGGGGCGGGACCGGGGCGCGCCCGTCGACCAGGCCAGGGCGGCCACTCCCGCGAGGACGAGCGTGACGATCGCGGCGGGGAGGGGCGGGGTCTTCACCGATGCTCCCCATACCACCGGAGCGCGCCGTGGGGTGGGGCGCGACGGCGTCGTGTGGGGCTCAGCCGGGCCTGGCCTCGAGCCCGAACACCCGCGCCGCGTTCTCGCCGAGGAAGAGCCGCCGCGCCTCGTCGTCGAGCTGGAGCGCGCCGACACCGTCCAGACACACGCCCGGCGTCAGCATCGGGAAGTTCGAGCCGAAGAGCACCTTCGATCGGCCCCGACCCCGCAGGAAGTCGACGAGCGCGGGCGGGTAGCGTGACGGCTTGTACGCCGAGGTGTCGATGTAGACGTTCGGATATTTCGTCGCCAGGCTCACCATCTCCGCCTCCCACGGGTGCCCGACGTGCCCGCCGACGATCACGAGCTCGGGGAACTCGAGGGCGACGCGGTCCAGGTACGGGATGGGCCGGCCGGGCTCGCTCGGCATGAGCGGGCCCGTGTGGCCGACCTGCAGGCAGAAGGGCAGGGCGTGCTCCACGCAAGCGGCGTACACGGGGTAGTAGCGGCGGTCGTCCGGGGGCAGGTCCCACAGCCACGGGAGCACTCGGATCCCGACGAACCCGAGCCGCTTGCACCGCGCGACCTCGCGCACCGCGGCCATGGGGCGCCGGAGATCCACCGAGCCTACGCCACGGAGCCGGCCGCCGCTCGCGGCGACCCAGCCCGCGACGTCGTCGTTCGAGATGAGCGCGCCGGAGGGGCCGTGCCACGCGGAGGCGAGCGCCAGATCGACCCCCGCCTGCTCGAGCGCCTGCAGCGTGAAATCGAGCGAGATCGACTCGGGGACCTCCTCCATTCGCATCCAACGGCGCAGCGGCTCGAAGCTCGGGTGCCGGAGGAACGCGGGGGTCGGGTGCTGGATCCAGGCGTCGACGATCATGACGGGAGCGTAGCGCGCCGCGCGACGGCACGTCCTCGACGCCGCGCCGCGACCCGCGCTATCCTCGCGGGCACCATGGTCGTGCGACTTCTCCCTTCCGCGCGGCACGCGGTGCCGCTCGCCGCGCTCGCGACGCTCCACCTGGCCTGCTCCGGCGACGACTCGGGGGGCGCTGGCGGCTCTACGGGCGCGCCCCGGCTGACGGACTCGGCCGCGGCCACAGCGCGCGAGGCCTGCGAGTTCAAGTCGGGCGCGATGCCGGTCGAGACGCTCGGGCGCTCGGATCGCCTCGGCAAGGACATCCCCGTCGAGCACGTCTTCGTGATGATGATGGAGAACCGCTCCTTCGATCACTACTTCATGAAGCTCCCGGAGTACGGCCAGCCCGACGTGAAGGTCGCGCCCGCGACGTATACGAACCCGGACACCGCGGGCAGCCCCGTCTCCTGGTTTCACACGAGCGAGTACTGCGTCGAGGATCCGGACCACGGCTGGGAGGGCAGCCACGTGCAGTTCGGCGATGGGAAGAACGACGGCTTCGTCGTCACCAACGATCCGGACGGCGCCCGCGCGCTCGGCTACCTCGACCAGACCGACCTGCCCTTCTACTACGAGCTCGCCAACACCTACGCGATCTCGGACAGCTATTTCTGCTCGCTGCTTGGGCCCACGTGGCCGAACCGCATGTACCTCTACGCCGGGTCGAGCTACGGCCTGACGAAGAACTCGCTGCCCGTCGCCGGCGACAGCCCGAGCGTCTACTCGGCGATGATCGAGAAGGGGCTCGAGTGGAGGGTCTACCGCTCGAACCTCGCCCCCGCCGCGATGTTCATCAACACCTGGATCGACAGCATCGCCGGCTGCCAGGATCCGGAGCTCGGCCCGTGCCGGGTCGCCGACATCTCGACCCTCTACGCCGACCTCGCCTCCGGCAACCTCCCGCCGCTCGTGTTCATCGAGCCCGAGTACAACTCGGGCATCACGGAGACGAGCGAGCACCCGCCGGGCAACCCGCACCACGGGCAGCACCTCGCCTGGAGCGTCGTCGACGCGCTCGGCAAGAGCCCGGTGTGGTCGAAGTCGGCGCTCTTCCTCACGTACGACGAGCACGGCGGCTTCGCGGACCACGTGCCGCCCCCGCCCGCGTGCCACCCCGGGAACGGGAGCCCGGACGACACCTCGCACGGTGACTTCGACCGCCTCGGGTTCCGGGTTCCGGTGTTCGTGATCTCGCCGTTCGCGAAGCAGCACTTCGTCTCGCACGAGGTGCACAGCCACACGAGCATCCTCCGCTTCATCCAGGCGAAGTTCGAGCTCCCCGCGCTCACGGGGCGCGACGCGAACTCCGACGCGATGATGGACTTCTTCGACTTCGACAGCCCGCCGTTCACGACGCCTCCGCCGTTCGCTGAGCCGCCCGTCGACGCCGCGAAGGTCGCGCGTTGTGAGGAGCTCTTCCCGTAGTCCGGCTCGGGAGGTGCCGCGTCACTCCGCGATAGCGATGCACTCGCCGGCTCTCCAGAGCGCCACGGCGCGCTCGGCCCCGTGCCGGGCGAGCGCGGCGTCGACGGCGCCGCGCAGCTCCGGGGCGTGCTCGGCGTAGGTCGTCGCGACGCGATCGGGCGGCTGCTGGCTCACGAGCACCACCCGGTGCTCGGCCGGGAGCTGCGGCACCATCCCGAGCCGGTAGATGCCCTCGTTCACCCGCTCCGTCGGACCGAGGCCCTGCTCGCACTCGGCGACCACGATCACCGTGCCGCCCTCCTCGAGCAGCGCGCCGGCGGGCGGCAGGCACTTCGAGGCCTGATAGAGCGAGCTTGAGACCGGCGGGCGATCGGCGACGATCACGACCGATGCGCGCGGCGCCCGCACCGTGAAGAGCCCGGCAGCGTCAGCCGCGAGCGCGCGGTGCGCCTGCACGGGGTGCCCGCTCGCGGCCCGCACCGGCGTTCCGTCCACGTCGCAGAGGACGTTCAGGATCGCGAGCGTCCCCGGCACGCGCGCCGCCGCCTCCTCCATGTCGCGCCGGCAGCGGTTGCCGTCCGCGCGACCGAGGCGCGCCGTGGGATCGGCCTTGAGCAGGTGGTTGGTGAGCGCGTCCTCGGCCAGGGCGCACCCCGGGAACACGCCCTTGATGCCCCCGGACCACCCCGCGAAATAGTGGGGCCGGAGCCGTCCCGTGATCACCACGAGATCTGCCGACGCGACCTCGCGCAGCACGCGCACGCGGGTCCCCGCCGAGGTGCGCCCGAGGTCGACCATGCGCCGCTCGTCCCTCGCGTCGTGCACGACGATCGGCCACGCACGGGCGAAGCCCGGGATGACCGAGTCGTCGGCCGTGTGCGTCCCGGCCGCGACGACGAGCGTCGTACGGGCCGCTGGCAGCCGCGGCAGCAGCGCTCGGAGCAGCTCCTCGCGCGGCTCGTCGCGTGAGGCGTCGCTCACGACGACCGCCACGCGCGCGGCGCCGCGCGCGAGCACGTCGATGGGCTCCAGCGCGACGGGCTCCTCGAGCGCGCGCTCGGCGAGATCGAGGACGCTGGGGCCGCCCGGCGCGACGGGCGCTGGAGTGAAGCGCCGCGCGCGGTCGGCCCCCAGCGCGGAGAGCTCCCGCTCGGCGAAGCACGGCCCCGCGGAGCTCACGGGGCGCTCGCCTCCGCCTCGCGGCCCGACTGGACGAGCCGCCAGGTGACGGTGACCGCGAGCTCGCGCTCCTCCTCCGTCGGAGGCGGGCGGAGCGCGCGCCCCGCACCGTGCAGGTTCGGCAGCTCGCCGGCCAGGCGCCGGAGGAGCGCGGCGCGCTCCGGGTCCAGCTCCGCGCGCGCCTGGGACTCTACCAGCGCCACCGCGCGCTCGAGCGGGCCGTCGAGCGCGACGGCGACCTGATGGAGGAACGGCTGCATCGCGCCGCGAGCGTAGCCGGCGGCCGCCGCCGAGCTCAACGGCAGTCCGCGAAGGCCGCCTGATGCAGCGCTCGCCCGAGCTGCTCGTGCCCCGGGGGCCCGAAGTGCAGGCCGTCCCGCATCGGGGGGACGTACTCGGCGCAGAGGTGGGTCTCGACCCCACACGAGAGCAGCGTCCAGGCGTCGACCACGTGGTCGACCGTGCCGTCGCGCGCTCGCTCGCGGATCCACCCGTTGATCGCGAGCGTGGCTGCGTGGCGGTTCGGGTTCCACTGCCGGGCGAAGCCGCCCCACGGCGACATCGTGACGGCGACGACGCGGATGCCGCGGGAGTGCGCGCGGTCGTACATCGCGCGCAGATCGCGCTGGACGAGCCGGGGCGTCCGCTTCGCCGTCTCGTCGCTCAGCACGTCGTTCACCCCGCCGAACACGACGAGGTGCGTGTACCGCGCGCGCGCCTCGGGCGGCTCTGGGAGCACCTCGAGCTCGAGGCGCTTGCGCATCTGGTTCACCAGGGTGCCGCCCTTCGCGAAGTTCTCGAACGAGCTCTCGGGGCACCGCGCGGCCACATACGCCAGGTACGCGCCGCCGTGCGACTTCGGATCCGTGAGCGAGTCGCCCACCGCGGCGACCCGGTAGACGCTCGCGCCGTGTGACGCTGCGGGTGGAGCCGGCGCACCGGCGGGGACGGCGACCGGCGGCGCTGTCGCCGAGGCGCTGTCCCGCGCGGATGGGGGCGCCTCAGCAGCCGGCAGCGCGCGCGGCTCGGGCGTCGCAGGGCGGGGCGGCGCCGCCTCCGAGCGCGGCTCCGCCGATGGCCGCGCGCCCGGCGGCCCGCCAGGCGTGCAGCCGAGCGCCCACGAGGCGACGAGCGACCAGTGAGCGGCGCGCACGCGGGGCACATAACACCGCTCACGGCGAGCGGCGCGCCGCCCGGTCGCGCGCCGTCGCGCCGCGCGGTCGCGGGCCGCGCCTCTCGACACGGAGCCGGTCCGGCGCGAGGCTCGCGCCCGCGTGACGAGCGCGACCGACGTCTACCGCCGCACCCGCAAGCCGGCGGACCTGCCCTTCAACACGTGGGTCGCGCGCCCGCTCGCCGCGCCGATCGTCGCCTGGCTCGAGCCGACGCGCGTCACCCCGAACCAGGTGACGCTCACGGCGCTCGTCGTCGCGGTCAGCGCCGCCGCGGTGCTCGTGGCGGTCCCGGGGCACGCCGGGCTCGTGGCGGGCGGCGTCGTGTTCACCTTCTCCTACGTGCTCGACTGCGCGGACGGCATGCTCGCGCGTCTCCGCGGGGTGGCGTCCACCGTAGGGCATCTGCTCGACTTCCTGATGGACGAGATCAAGGCGTTCGTCCTCCTCGCCGCCGTCGCGGTGCGACTCTGGCTCGAGCGCGGAGACGAGCGCTGGCTGCTCGCGGGGCTCGCCGGCCTCGTCTGCCTCGCGTCCGGGATCGCCATCACGACCTTCCAGCGACGACCCGAGGTCGCGGGAGCTGGGCGGACCACCCCCGCTCCGAGCGGCGGCGCGCCTTCGCCCCTGCGCCGCGCCGTCGGCCTGGTGGAGGGCGCGGCTCGACTGGTGATCCACTACCCGTCGTACTTCCTCGGCGTCGCGCTCACGGGCAGGGTCGAGCTCTACTTCGTGCCGTACGTCACCGTGAACGCGATCTACGCGGCGCGCGCGCTCGCCGCAGTGGCGCTCGCCCACGGTCGCTGACGGAGGCTCACTCGGCAGGGTGCGCGGCCAGCGCGGCGCGCCCGCGCAGGCGCGCCACCTGCCGGCCCGCCCACGCGCCGAGGTCGTCGAACAGCGAGTAGGCGACCGGCGTCGCCAGCAGCGTGAGCAGGAGCGCGAGCGACTGCCCGCCGATGATGGTGAAGCCGGTCGCGCGGTTGGTGCCGGCGCCCGCACCGCTCGAGACGACCAGCGGCACCATGCCGGCGACGAACGCGAGCGTCGTCATCAGGATCGGGCGCAGGCGGTCGCGGTTCGCCTCGAGGATCGCCTCGAGCCGGGTCTTGCCCGATTGCCGGAGCTTGATCGTGTGATCGATCTGGAGGATCGAGTTCTTCTTCACGATGCCGAAGAGCACCAGCACGCCCAACATGCTGAAGATGTTGAGCGACTGGTTGGTGAGGATGACGCTCAAGATCGCGAACGGCACGGTGAGGGGGAGGCTCAGCAAGATCGTGATCGGGTGGAGCCACGACTCGAACTGGGCCGCCAGCACGAGGTACATGAAGATGAACGAGAGCAAGAACGCGAGCGCGAAATTCCGCGCCGCGCGACCGAGCTCGCGGGACTGCCCCACGGGCGCCGCCGAGTAGCCGGGCTCGAGCTTCAGCTCCTTCACTCCGCCCTCGAGCGCCTGCAGGATCGCGCCCTGGGACGCGCCCGGCGCCATGTTCGCCTGGAGCGTCACCGTCTTCTTCCGGTTGTAGCGGTCGATGCGCGACGGTCCGGTGCCCTCCTCGAAGGTCACGAGGTCGGACACCGGGACCAGCCCGAGCTTGATCGAGGGGACGCTCAGTCTCGCCAGAGACTCCGGAGACACTCGGGCGGACTGCTCGGCGCGGACGTGGACCTCGTACTGCTCACCCGCGTCGTCGAACGTCGTGACCGCGTAGCCGCCGACGAGGAGGCGGAGCGTGCCGGCGATGTCGCTCACCGCCACGCCGAGGTCGGCGGCTTTCTGTCGATCGATCGCGACGCGGAGCTCGGGCTTGCCCACGACCAGCGAGGTGTCCGGATCGGTGACCCCCGGCGTCTTGCGCAGGATCTCCAGCAGGTGCGCCGAGTACCGCTCGAGCTTGCCGAGGTCGTTGCCCTGCACCTGGAACATGATCGGGTAGTTTTGCCCGCCGCCGGAGAACATCGGCAGCGGCCCTACCGAGACGCGGAGGCCCTTGCCGTGGCCCTGGGTCACCACCTCGCGAGCCGTCCCGACGATGTCGTCCTGGGAGCGCTTGCGCTCCGAGGTCGGGTGGAGCTTCGCGTACACCGTGCCGAGGTTCGGCGTCTTCTGCGGGTCGTCGCCGACGGTCGTCACCACGTAGGCGACGCCCTCCAGCTTCTCCACGTCGGCCGCCACGCGCGAGAGGATGAGCCGGGTCCCCTCGAGGCTCGTGCCCTCAGGCGCGCGCACCGTGACGATGAACTGCGACTCGTCCTCCGTGGGGATGAAGTTCTTGCGAGCGATGCCGCCCAGCACGGGGATGGCGACGAGCGCGCCTACGCAGGCGAGGACCACCACCCAGCGACGCCGCATGCACCACGCCAGCAGGCGCAGGTACGCGCCCTCGATGGCGCCGTACACCCGGCCCGAGGAGCCGTGCCCGTGTCCGCCGCCCCCGGCGGCGGGGGGCTGCCCGGTCGCGGCGCCGTGCGCCCCAGGAGCGAGCGCCTCGGCCCGCTTCCGCAGCCAGCGCGAGCACATCATCGGCGTGAGCACGAAGCTCACGAGCAGGCTGATCATGATCGAGAAGCTCATCGTGAGCCCGAACGAATTCATGAACCGGCCGACGATCCCGCCCATGAACGCCACCGGCAGGAACACCGCGACCAGGGACAGGGTGGTGGCGAGCACCGCCAGGCCGATCTCCTTCGTTCCCTCGATCGCCGCCGTGAACGGGTCCACGCCCTTCTCGTCGATGAACCGCCAGACGTTCTCCAAGACGACGATGGCGTCGTCGATCACGATGCCGACGGCCAGCGTCAGCGAGAGGAGCGTCAGCGAGTTGAGCGTGAAGCCGGCGGCGCTCATCACGCCGAACGTGCTCACGATGCTGATCGGGATGGCGACCGCTGCGATGATGGTCGACCGCACGTTGCCGAGGAAGAAGAACACCACGATCGCCGCGAACAGCGCGCCAAGCACGAGGTGCTCCTTCACCGCGCCGATCGCGTTCCCGATGAACTCGGACTGATCGCGGGTCACGTCCACGCGAGCGCCGGCCGGGAGCCGGGTGCGGATCTCGGCGAGCCGCTCCTTCACCCGTTCGACGACCTCGACCGTGTTCGAGCCGCTCTGCTTGCGCAGGTTGAGCAGGACGGTCGCGTCGCGCCCGCGGAGGCCGATCGACTCCGCCTCCGCCATGCCGTCCTGGATCGTGCCGAGCTCGGACAGCCGGATCGGCGCGCCGTCTCGCGTCGCGACGACCACGGCGCCGAGCGCCGCCACCGACTCCACGCGCCCGAGCGTCCGCACCGTGATCTCCCGGTTGCCCTGCTCGAGTCGCCCGCTCGGGAGCTCCAGGTTCTGCGAGCGGAGGGCGCGCTCGACCTCGGGGGCCGTGATGCGATGCTTCTCCAGCGCGCCGCCGTCGAGGCGGACGTTGATCTGGCGCGCTCGCCCGCCCACGATCGTCACCTGCCCGACGCCGGCGATCGACTCGAGCTCACGGCGGATCACCTTGTCGGCGAGCTCCGTCACGTCCCGCACGTCGCCCGGCGCGGTCACGGCGAGGCCCAGGACCGGCGTGGAGTCGGGGTCGAGCTTGACGACGGTGGGCGCCTCGGCGCCCGCGGGGAGCGCCGCCTGGATGGCGCTCACCTTCTCACGGATCTCGGCCGCGGCGACGTCGATGTCCTTGTCCAGCGTGAAGCTCACGATGACCTGGCTGACGCTCTCGACGGACACGCTCCGGAGCTCGTCGATCCCGCCGATCGTGTTCACCGCGGCCTCGATGGGATCGCTCACGTCCGCCTCGATCTGCGCAGGCGAGGCGCCGGGGACGACGGTGGTCACGATGACCACCGGGAAGTCGACCTTCGGGAAGCGGTCGACGCCGAGCCCGACGTATGAGAAGGCGCCGACCACGGCGAGGACGAGACAGATCACCGTCGCGAAGACGGGGCGCCGAACGGCGATGGCGGCGAGCCACTGCATCGCTCACTCCTGGGCGGCGACGGCGACGCCGTCGCCGAGCCGCTCGACCTCGGACGTGGCGACCTCGTCTCCCGCGCGGAGGTCGCCCTCGACCGCGACCAGGTCGCCCTGCTTGCGCCCGACGACCACCAGACGTTCGACCACGCGCCCGCCGTCCCGCACGAACACGCGGCTCGCCGTGCCGCTCTTCCCGATCGCCGCCTGCGGGACGAGGAGCGACTCCTCCGGCTTGCCGCCGAGCTCCACGGTGGCTCGGGCGAAGTAGCCGGGCTTCAGCGCGGCGTCGGTGTTCGGGAGCTCTGCCTCGACCGGGAGGCGCCGCGAGGTCGCCGTGACGCTCGGCGCGATCCGCGTGACCTTGGCCTCGAAGGTCCGCCCTGGCTGCGCGGCCACGCCCAGCGTCACCTTCGCGCCGAGGGAGATGCGACCCGAGTCGGCCTCGGGGACATCGAAGCGCAGCCGGAGCACGGTGTCGTCGACCAGGATCGCCACGACCTGGCCCATCCCGACGAACTCTCCCACCGAGACCCGGCGCTCGACGACGGCGCCGTCGAACGGCGCGCGCACGCGGCCGTCCGTCAGCTCCTTGTGCGCGAGCGCGAGCTGCGCGTTGGCGCCCACCACCATGGCGCGCGCCTGCTCGGCGCCGCTCCTGGCGATGTCCAGCGCGGCGGCGGCGCGCTCGCGTGCCGTGCGCGCCTGATCGAGCGCGCTCGCAGAGATGGCGCCTTCGCTCGCCAGCCGCTCCGCGCGTTCGGCCTCGCGGCGCGCGAGCTCGTAGCCCTCGCGCGCCCCCTTCACGTCCGCGGAGTCCTCGATCGTCTTCGCTGCCCCCACCCGGGCGCGCGCCTGCCGCGCCGCCGCGGCCGCGCTCGCCGCCCGGAGCGCGGCGCCGCGCGTGTCGAGGACGACGAGCGGGTCGCCTCGCTTCACGCGGGAGCCGAGCTCGACCTTCGTCTCCCGGACGGCGCCGCCCGCCTGCGCGGCGACCAGGCTGCGCTCGCGCGCCTCCAGGGTGCCATCGACCTCGAGCGCCCGTGGGAGCGCGGCCGCCGTCACCTTCACGAACCGGACGGGGCGGGGCGCCTCGGCGCTGGCGGCGATGGGGGGCTCGCTCGTCGGCGTGGCGCGCCGGCAGGCGCTCGGGGCGCCGGCCAACGCGAGCAGACCGAGCCCGGCGAGCAGCGCGGGGCGCGGGAGGGGCATCGAAGCCATCGGCCGCCACGTAGCGCCGGACGGGGTTCAACGCAACTGGTGGTTGCGTTTCTGCAACTCGTGGTAATCCTCCCCCGGTGGTCCCGCGGCCTGAAGGGGGACCACGCCACGCATGCCGACTCGCACCACACCCGCTCGCGCCGAGCTCGCGCCGGCCTCTGGGCCGCTGACGCGGTCCGAGCGCATCTCGCAGGGGGTGGGGAGGGCCGTCTGCGAGCAGCTCGCGAGCGTGGGGTACGCCGAGCTCAAGGTGGACCGCGTGGCGGAGCTGGCGGGGGTCGCGAAGACGACCATCTACCGCCGCTGGAAGACGAAGGCGGCGCTCGTCCGGTGGGCGCTCGAGCGCGAGACGAGCGACCGGATCCCGCAGCCCGAGACCGGCGACGTCCGCTCGGACGTGACGGTGGTGATCACGGTGGCGATCCGCAACATCGAGGAGCCATTCGGGCGCGCGGTGTCTCGGGTGATGCTGGCAGAGCGCCTCGATCCCGAGGTGCGCGCCGTGGGCGCTGCCGCGCGCGAGCTCGTGGAGCTCCGTCTCCGGCGGGCGCTCCAGCGCGGGATCGAGCGCGGTGAGCTGCCCGCGAGCTCGCCCGTCGAGCCCTTCGTCGTCGCGCTGAGCGGCGCGCTGCACACGCGCTACGTCGTCCGCGAGGATCCGCTGACCCCCGCCGAGCTGGAGGCCCTGATCGACTTCCTCCTCCGCGGAGCGGGCTACGTTCCCCGCGTCCGCCTCCCGCTCGGTTCCCTCGCGACCGGCTCCCGCCCCGCCCGCGCTCGCCCCCGCTGACGCCCCTCCAGCGCTCCTCGCGCCCACCTCCCTCGCGGCTCGCCGCCGGGGGCCCGTCCGCCGCTTCTTTGCCCCGCCCCACCACCGCGCCGTAGCGTCGGCGACCGTGCCGCTCACCCGCCGCGCCTGGCTGATCGCGCTCGTGGCGCTCGCCTCCGCCGCGCCGTCTCCCGCCCTCGCCGCGCCCCGCGGCCGCCCGACCATCCAGCTCGACCGGCTCGACTTCCCCACGGACCACCCGCGCTGGCCCGCGTACAAGCAGCACCTCCGGCGGTCGCTCGCGCGCGAGGCGAAGCGCGCCGTGTGGGGGGCCGGGCGTGGGAGCACGATCCAGTATCGCTTCGAGGTGTCCGAGCTCTCGGTGGTGGCGGTGGCGGACGACGTCCTCCGCGTGACCTGCGCCGCGACGGGGCGTCTCCCCCGTGGGAGGAGCGCCAGTAGCCGGCTGAGCTTCGGAGGCGACCCGCGCCGCCGCGACGAGACCGTCCGCCGCGTGCTGGAGATCGTGGCGCGCGGCGTGATCACTCGGTTGGCCGAGATCGAGCGTGTGCGGAGGGGCGAGCTCGAGCGCCGCCGGGTGCGCGCGCCGTCCTCGGATCTCGCGGACTGAGCAGCCCGACGCGCCTTGGCACCGGCGCCTCCATCTGTCAGGCTCGGCGGTGATGGAACCGCTGTCCCTCCAGCACGCGGGCGAGGTGGTGCGCAGGCTCGCGAGGGTCCGCGTGAGGTTCGCCGGGGACGCCGGGGCGCGCCCGCTCGTGCTGCCCGACGCCGCGTTCTTCCCGGATCGCTTCGCGGGGGACCAGCGCTCCGTCGATCGTCTCGCGCGCCGCCTCCAGCGCCACGCGGGGCTCCAGGACATCCCGATCTCCGTGTCGCTCGTCGACGCGAACGGCGATCCGGTCGAGCCCTCGGGGGGCGCGTGCGGGACGGGGGGCTGCGGCTCCGGCGCCTGCGGGTCGACGCCCGCCGGTGGCGGCGTGACGCGCGTGCTCGAGGAGGGCGATGGCTGGCGCGTCCACGTCGTCGAGTCCGAGCTGGCCGACCCGGTCGTGCTCACCGTAGCGCTGGCTCGCGCGCTGGCTCGGATCTTCCTCGAGGAGTCGCGGGAGCCCGCCGAGACGATCGACGAACCGGTCGAGGCGACCACGGATCTCGCCGCCGTGCTGCTCGGCCTGGGCGTGCTGCTGCTCGAGGGCAGCCACGTGTACCGGAAGGGGTGCGGCGGGCCGAGCGTCGGGAAGCTGACGGCGCTCGGTCCGGCAGAGCTCGCCTGCGCGCTCGCGTTCGAGGGCGCGGCCGCCGGGTGGGATCTCGGCGCCGCGCGACCGCACCTCTCGCCGACGCAGCGCGAGGTGTTCGACGACGCGTGCGCGGTGGCCGCGACGAACGAGGGCGTCGCCGTGCGCCTGGAGCTCGAGCCAGCCGCCCTGGCTGCTTCCGGCGTCGCGCTGGCAGAGGCGAAGAGCTGGCTCGGGAGGCTCCTCGCGAGGCGGCGCCGGCCGCGGTCCGCGCGCGAGGCGCTCGATCGCGGCGCGTCGCTCGAGGAGCTGGAAGCGCTCGTCGCCCGCGAGGGCGCCGCCGCGGGTCCGGCCGGCGGGGTCGCGGCCCGCCGCGCGCGGTCGTGAGCGCCGCGCCGCCCGCGATTTCAGCGCGCGAAGCGAACCGCTAGGCGCGCGGCGGGGGCGTGGGCTAGGCTTCCGCCTCGCATGGCGGTCGCCCAAGGTACCTGCCCGAGCTGTGGAGCGCCGATCGAGTTCGGGGTCGGCTCGTCGATCGCGAAGGTCTGCGAGTTCTGCCGCGCCACGGTCGTTCGCAGCGATCGCGGGCTGCAGAACCTGGGCAAGGTCGCCGAGATCGCGAACACGCCGTCCCTGATCGCCGTCGGGGACTCCGGCAGCCTCGCGGGGCGGCCGTTCGAGGTGCTCGGGCGCGTGCAGCTCGATCACGGGCTCGGCCCCTGGGACGAGTACTACGTCTCGTTCGACCACGGGCAGGCCTGGGGCTGGCTCGCGTACGCGCAGGGCCACTGGTACGTCACGAGCGCGGTCCCTGGCCTCGCGATCCCACCCTACGGCGCGCTCCGCCCGGAGATGGACATCCCGCTCGGCCAGTACGGCTACTTCCGCGTCGCGGAGGTCCGCTCCGGATCCATCCGGTCGGCCGAGGGCGAGCTCCCCGGCGCGTTCCCGCCCGGGTTCACCCGGTACTACGCGGACTGCTACGGGCAGAACAACGGCTTCGCCACCCTCGACTACGGCGACGGGTCGGGCGCGTACAGCGTCTTCATCGGGTACGTGTTCGGCGAGCCGCAGCTCCAGGTCACCCAGCTCGGGCAGCGCAGCGTCCAGAAGGTGAAGGCGGCGCAGATCAAGTGCCCGCAGTGCGGCGGCGAGATCCCCAAGCTCTCGGGAGATCGCGCCGAGCGAGTCGGTTGCCCGTACTGCGGCGCGGTGAGCGACATCGCGCTCCAGCAGGTCGTCGCTCAGCAGGAGGCGATGCTGAAGACGCCGATGATCCCCATCGGCTCGCGCGGCACCATCGAAGGCGTCGAGTACATCTGCATCGCGGTGGTCAAGCGCTCGAGCGACTTCGACGGCGAGCGCTTCGGCTGGGAGGAGTTCCTGCTCTGGAGCCAGGGCGTCGGCTACCGCTGGCTCGTGAAGGACGAGTCGAGCTGGATGTGGGTCGTCCCGGTGAACCTCGCCGAGCTCGACCTCACGTCGATGCCCGCGCAGGTGACGTGGGGGGGCCGGACCTTCACCTCGCGCAACTCGAACGAGGCGCGTGTCGACTACGTGCTCGGCGAGGTCTACTGGAAGTGCCAGGTCGGCGAAGAGGTCGAGATCCAGGATTTCGTCCATGGCAGCGACGTGCTGTCGCGCGAGGGCGTCGACGGCGAGGTGAACTGGAGCTACTCGTCGCCCATCCCATGGCCGATGCTCGCCCAGGCGTTCGGCCTCCCCGTCGATGGTCCGGGCGCCCAGTTCTCGCCGAGCGCGGGATCCGCCACGCCGTCCAGCGGTGGGGGGGCGACGGTCCTGCTGCTGGTGATCGTCGTGATCGTCCTCTTGGTCTGCATGCTCGGCGCGTGCGGGGCGTGCCTCGGCGACGGCAGCAGCGGCTCGTCGTCTGGCGGGAGCGGGACGACGACCGGCGGTGGGTACTACCGGAGCGGCTCCGGCAGCTACGGTGGCGGAAAGTAGCGCGCCCGCGCCCGGCGTGGCCGCGCCGTCCACGACCCACGAGGCCGCCGATCGAGACGCCGCGGCGCGGCCGCTGCTCGGCTTCGTCGCGCTCCTCGGCGGCGTGCTGCTCCTCTCCGCCCACGAGATCGCCGTGCGTCTCCCCGCGCTCTACGTGGCGACGGCGGCGCCGGCGTGGCGTGTGCCGGTCGCGCTGGCGCTCGGGGTCGGCGGAGCGGTCGGTGCGCTCGTCGCGCGCCGCGCGCGCCGGCCCGAGCTGGTGCTGTTCGGGTCGTCGTGTGGGCTCGCGATAGCGCTCCCGCTGGCGGTCGGTGTCTGTTCGGTGGCGCTGGCCGCGGGGGGCATGCCGATCGCCGCGCTCTCCGGGGCCGGGGGGTGCGGGCTGCTCCTCGCTGCCGTAGCGGTCGCCGCGACCCGCGTGTTCGCGCGCCCCGCCCGCCTGATCGGGATCGTCGAGCCCGCGCTCGCGCCGCATCACGTGCTCGGCGGGCTCGTCGTGTTCGTAGCAGCGTCGGTCGGGACGGGCGCGCTGGGCTCTCAGCGGACGGCCCTCGCGCTCGGTCTTCTGGCGTGTGTGCTCGCGCTGTGGTCCGGCCAGCTCGCCGCGTGGCTCGGCGCCGCCCCTCCGCCACGTTGGCGCGCGTGGCTCGGCGGCGCGGTGTTCGTCGGGCTCCTCGGCGCGCTCGGGGCGCGCGAGCTGACGCTGCCCGCCACGACACAGCTCACCTACGCGAACGAGATCGTGTGGGGAACGCGCGACGGCGCGCACGAGATCGTCGTTACGTCGGGCCAACGCAACCTGGAGCTGTTCGTCGACGGGCGGCTCCGCGTCTCGGGCCTCGATCAGCACCGCTACGCGGAGGCGCTGGTGCGGCCCGCGATGGCGGCGGTCGAGCGGCCGCGCGCCGTCCTCGTGCTCGGCGGTGGGGACGGCATGCTGGAGCGTGAGGCGCTCGGGGCGGTCGGTGTCGAGCGTGTGGTCGTCGTCAGCGACTCGCCGGTCGCGCGGTACGCGCGGCGCGCGCCCTGGCTCCGCGCGTTGTCGCGGGACGCCCTCGCCGATCCGCGTGTCACGGTCCTCGAGGCCGAGCCGATCGTATGGCTGGGCGAGTCTACCGAGCTCTGGGACGTGATCGTGGTCGATCTGCCCGAGCCCTTCGGCTTCCTCGAAGCGAAGAGCTTCACCGTCGGCTTCTATGAGCGCCTCGCGGCGCGGCTCGCGCGCGGCGGCGTTGCGGCGATCCAGGCGCTCTCCGCCTTCGCGTCACCGGCGGCCTCGGCGTCCGTCCAGCGGGCGCTCGGCGAGGCCGGGCTCGTGTCGCTCCGCTACCGCGCGCCCGTCACGACGTTCGGGGAGTGGAGCTTCCTCCTCGCGGGCCGCGACCGCCCGCGGGTGTCCGGTGCGCGCCTGGAGGGCGGCCGGTTCCTCGATCCGATGACCTTCGAGGTCGGCCTGGTCGCGCCGGCCGACACGCACCCCGCGCACGAAGTGAGACCGTCGACGCTGCACGACCAGGTCATCGTCGACCTGCTCGTGCAGCGTGTCCGGTGAGCGCAGGGGAGTGACGCAGCCGGCGAGCGAGGGGCGCCCGCCGGCGGGTCAGCCAGCTCGCGCGATCACTCGTCGTCGCCCCAGCTGCGGCCGCCGCCGCCGCCGCCGCCGCGACCGCCGCGACCGCCGCCGCGACCGCCGCTGCCGCCGCTGCGACCGCCGCCGCCACGACCGCCGCCACCGCCGCCCCGGCCGCCGCCGTAGCCGCCGCCGCCGCCGCCGCCGCCGTAGCCGCCGCCGCCGCCGCCGAAGCCGCCGCCGCCGCCGCCGAAGCCGCCGCCGCCGCCGCCCCGGCCGCCGCCGAAGCCACCGCCACGACCACCCTCGCGCTCGCGCGCTGCGTTCACGACGAGCGGGCGTCCGTCGACCATCGCGCCGTTCATGGCCTCGACGGCCTTCTCCGCTTCGCTGTCGCTGCCGAACTCGACGAAGCCGAACCC
This sequence comes from Polyangiaceae bacterium, assembly GCA_020846005.1. Taxonomy (GTDB): domain Bacteria; phylum Myxococcota_A; class Polyangia; order Polyangiales; family Polyangiaceae; genus JADLEQ01. The sequence continues at coordinate 56,181 of JADLEQ010000096.1, read as the reverse complement.
ACGGGACTGGCCCGTCGCGCGGTCGAGCACGACGGTCGCCGACACCACCGAGCCGTGCGGCTCGAACGCTGCGCGCAGACTCTCGTCGCGCGTGGAATAGGACAGATTACCTACGAACAGACGCTTGGACACGAAACACCACCGATCGATGCGCCCCCGAACCAGCCATGAGCGAACACCGGGCGCGGGCGTTCGATTCTCTGCCGGCGCGCCTTGTGCGAGCCGACCACACCACCGAACGCTGCACCGAGCACCGCTTGCGCGAGCGAGGCACGAGCGCACGCCCGGGCGCGCGTGGAAGCGCGCGAACGCCTCCCCGAGCGACACGTGCGTGCGCAAGAGAGCCGGGCGCCGAGGCCTGCCCCCCACTGCCGAGCTTCGAACCGGGACACCATCGAGCGGTAGGACGCGCTCCTACTAGCGCGGATTCCTCGCGGCGCAACTGGGCCTGCCCTCGGCGCTGGGGGCGCCGGCCCCCCGGCGGGCCGCGCAGGGCCGGACCGGGCCGGGCCGGGGCCGGGGCCGCCCGCGGCGCCCGCGCCCTCGGCGCGGGGGAGGGCGCCGCCTCGTGCTACGGGAGCCACGGCTCCCCGAGCTGGTCCACCCCCGATGAGCGCGATCCCGAGCGAGCCGCGGCCCGACGTCGACGTGGTCGTCATCGGCGGGGGGGTGAACGGCACCGGCGTGGCCCGCGACTGCGCGCTCCGGGGCCTCCGGGTGGCGCTCCTCGAGCGCAACGACCTGGGCTTTGGCGCGAGCGGCAACTCCAGCGGCATGATCCACGGCGGGCCGCGCTACCTCACGTACGACCCGTCCGTCACCCAGAGCTCCTGTGAGGACTCCGGGCACATCCAGCGCATCGCGCCGCACCTGCTCTTCCGCATCCCCTTCCTCTACACGGTCCACCGCAGCCGGCTCCCGACGCGCGTCTCCCTCGCGCTCTTCGACGCCTTCTTCGATCTCTACGACCGGTACCAGCCGCTGAAACGGGGCAAGCCCCACGTCCGCCTCACCCCTGCCGATCTCCGGGGGCTCGAGCCGGGCCTGGCGGGCGATGTGGTGGGCGGGGTGAGCTTCGACGAGTGGGGCATCGACGGCGTCCGGTTGTGCGTCGGGAACGCCGTGGACGCGCGGGGGCGCGGGGCCGACGTGCGGGTCCACACGACCGTCACCGCCGTGCTCCGCGGCCCCAGGGGCGAGGCGACCGGCGTGCGCTACCGGGACCGCATCACCGGCCAGACGGGCGAGCTGCGGGCGCGCGCCGTGGTCAACGCGACGGGCGCCTGGGCGCCGATCACCGCCACCCTCGGCGGGCTCGCCGCGCGCCAGGCTCGGATCCGACCCGGCAAGGGGATCCACGTCTACTACCCGCAGCGCCTCTCCAACTACGCGATCACGGCCCGCGCGATCGACGGGCGCCAAGTCTTCTTGATGCCTTGGCAGAACACCACCGTCATCGGCACGACGGACGACGACTACTATGGCGACCTCGACGACGTGGTCGCCACCACCGACGAGGCCCGCTACCTCGTCCAGGCCGTGGCGCGGGTGTTCCCATCGATCACCGCCGCGCGCCCCATCGGCACCTGGGGCGGGGTGCGGCCGACGCTCTACGCATGGGGCGTGAACGAAGATCGGCTCTCTCGTGAGCACGCGATCGTCGATCACGCGGCGGACGGCGCGCCCGGCCTGTTCTCGATGACGGGCGGCAAGCTCGCGAGCTACCGGATGTTCGCACAAGAGATGACGGATCTCCTCGGCGCGCGGCTCGGCGTGACGTCGGCGTGCCGCACCCACACGTCTCCGCTGCCCGGCGGCGAGGCGCGAGCGGATCCGCTGGCGCTCGCCGCCAGCTCCGGGCTCGATCCCATCGTGGTCGCGCGGCTCGCGTACCGGCACGGCGCGCGGGCGGCGCAGGTCGTGGAGCGGGTGCGCAAGGATCGCCGCGAGGCGGCGGTGGTCTGCGAATGCGAGCCGGTGATCGAGGCGGAGATCCGCTGGGCGTGCGCCGAAGAGGGCGCGCGGACGGCGGACGACGTCTCGAGGCGGACGCGGCTCGGGTCGGGGGCGTGCGGCGGGATGCGGTGCGCCGCGCGGTGCGGGCGGATCGTCGCCGAGGAGACGGGCCGGACGCCGGCGGAGGGCGTGCTCATGGCCGTGGAGCTGCTCGAGGGAGCGGCGCGCCGGCGTCTCGCGGTGGTCGGGCCGCAGCAAGCGAGGATGGAGGCGCTCGCGCTGGCGAGCGTGCGCGCGGAGCTCGGGATCAAGCGGCTCGATGAGCCGGGCGACGAGCGCAGCGTGCTCGAGGCGGTGGGGCTCGGGGGGGGGCCTCCGTGAGCGTGATCGTGATCGGCGGCGGGATCGCCGGGACGGCCGCGGCGTGGGCCGCGCGGCGGCGCGGCGCGGCGGTCGCGCTGGTCCACGATCGGGCAGGCGCCAGCGAGCTGATGTGCGGCGCGCTCGATCGCGAGCCCTGGCACGAGGCGCCTGGCCCGTCGCTCGCGGGCGACCGGTCACCAGGAGCGGGGCTCGCGCCGCTCGAGGCCGCGTTCGTGGCGGCGCTCGGCGCGTGGCACGTCGGCCCGCGCCAGGCGGTGGTGGTGACGGGGGCGGGGATCGTCAGGCCCGCCGCCGGGCGGGATCACGCGCTGCTCGATCTGGCGCCGCTCGCCGGGCGGCGGATCGCCGTGGCGGACGTGGCCCGGGGTGACTGGGACGCGCGCGCCCTCGCCGCCGTCGCCCGATCCTCGGAGTGGGTGCGATCGACGAAGACCGAGATCGGGATCGTCGAGCTCGATCTGGCTGGCGCGGCGGGCGATGCGGATCTCGGCGCCTGGGAGCTGGCCCGCCGCTTCGACGAGCCGGCCCGCGTCGAGCGCTTGCGCGAGGCGTTCGCGCGAGCATCCGGCGCCTGGGACGCTTGGCTCGTCGGGCCGTGGCTCGGTACCGCGTCGGGCGTGGCGACCCGGCTCCGCGAGGGGCTCGAGGTGGCGGTGGGGGAGAGCGTCTCACCGGTGGGCGGTCCCGCCGGCGCGCGCTTCGCCCACGCGCGGGACGAGCTGCTGGCCGCCGAGGGCGTGGAGGTCGTGCGCGGCGCGGCGCTCGAGGTGACCCGGGCGAGCGCCGGCTGGGCCGTCCGCGTGCGCGCCGAGCGGCGAGAGGAGAGCCACGTCTGCGCGCGCGTCGTGCTGGCGGTCGGAGGCGTCGGAGCGGGAGGGATCGTCCTCACGTCGCCGAGCGAGGAGCGGGGCGTCGGCGTCGGGTTCGAGCTCGGCCTCCGGGCGCCCGTGAGGATGGAGCTGGACGGGCGGGAGCGGGACGCGGCCTCGTCGCTGTTCGGGATCGATCTCGCGGCGCGCGGGCTCGGCGCGCTCGAGCGGGTGGGGATCGTCTCGCCCTGTGGCCCGGAGGTCGACGCGCTCCTCGCGGCGGGGGACGTGGTGGCCGGCCGCCCGAGGACGGTGCTCGAGGCGGTCCGCGCCGGCCTCGACGCCGGCGAGCGCGCGGCGTCCGCGGCTGCGGCCTGAGGGTTCACGCGATCATGAGCCGCCGGCTTGCAGTGCGCGTACCTGGCGGGGCCTTAGTGGGGGTGGGCGGGGGTGATTCTCAGCCTCCCGAGAGTTTTTTTGTCGGGCCGGTGGGCACCGCGCGTCGCGGCCGGTCGGCGACGGAGGGCAACGGCGAGCGCCGTGCCGTATCTGCTTGACGAACGCCAGGCCGAGGGGCCACCGTAGGGGCACGGAGTGTCAGGCGACGTGAGCGAGCACGAGTCTGCCCGCGCGAACAGGCGCGCCTCGGCTCCCGCGAGCGGCGGGTTGCCGGTGCGTCTCGGCGACGTCGTCGCGGGGAAGTTCCGCGTCGACCGCGTGATCGCGCACGGCGGCATGGGCATCGTGGTCGAGGCGATGCACCTCGAGCTCGACGAGCGGGTCGCCCTCAAGTTCCTCAAGCCAGAGGCGCTCGAGAACGAGACGGTCCTCCAGCGCTTCAAGCGCGAGGCCAAGGCCGCGGCGAAGCTGAAGGGCGAGCACGTGATGCGGGTGCTCGACGTGGGCGTCACGGAGCCCGGTCAGGTGCCGTACATCGTCATGGAATACCTCGAGGGGCAGGACCTCGGGAACCTCCTCCAGGGCGCCCCGCTGCCGATCCGCGAGATCGTCGGGTGGGTGATCCAGGCGTGCGAGGCGCTCGCGGAGGCGCACGCGCGGGGCATCGTTCATCGTGACATCAAGCCCGAGAACCTCTTCCTGGTCGACACCGGGCACGGGCCCGGGTCGATCAAGCTGCTCGACTTCGGGATCTCGAAGGTCGCGATCGGCGTCAGCCCGCTCGACGACCCGAACGTCTTCCAGACGCGCGAGATGCTGGGCACGCCGATCTACATGTCACCGGAGCAGGTGCGGTCGACCCGAGCCGTCGACGCGCGGACGGACATCTGGTCCCTCGGCGCCGTCCTGTACGAGCTCTTGGCGGGGCGCCCGCCGTTCACGGGGGCGACCGTGATGGAGGTGTGCGCCCAGGTCCTCGAGAACCGGCCGGTGCCGGTGCACGAGCTCCGCCCCGAGGTGGGCGACGCGCTCTCGCGCATCGTCAGCCGCTGTCTCGAGAAGGATCCCTCGGCCCGCTTCCAGTCCGTCGCCGAGCTCGCGGTCGCGCTGTTCGCCTACGCCGATCCGCGGACGCAGGCGTCCGTGGAGCGGATCGGCGCGATGCTCGCGAAGGTCGGCGTGGAGACGCCGGACCTCGGCAGCATCCCCGCGCTGCGGGTGGTGGAGGCGCCCACGGTGCGGTCCTCGCCCGACATCCAGCTCACGCTCCCCTCGCGCCCGTCGTCTCCCACGCAGATGGTCACGGCGCGGTCGAGCGGCGGCTCGACGGACGGTGGCAGCGAGCGTCCATCCACGCGTGCCCCGCTGGTGATCGGCGCTGGCGTCGCGGTCGCCGGTGCCGCGCTCGCGGTGTTCCTGCTCGGGAGGGGTCAGGCCGCCGGCCCGGCCGCGCCCGCGCCGCCCGTGGGCTCGCCCACGGCGGTGTCGGCGCCCGTGGCGGCGGGCACGGCGCCCGTCGACGTCCAGCCCGCGATCCCGAGCGCCGCCGCCGCGGCGGTCCACGGCGCGGCGTCCACCGAGGTCGCGCCTCCCGCCTCCGCGCCCGCGCCGCCCATCGCGCCGCTGCCCGAGCGGACGGCGCGGCAGCGGCCGGCGCCGCGGCCCCGCGCCACCGAGCCTGCGGCGGCCACCCCGGCGAAGCCGTCCCCGCTTGAGATCCGCGGCGAGCGCTGATCGATGGCCCCCACGATGAGTCGCCTGGGCCGGATCCGCCGCGTCGTGTCGGTGGGGGGCGTCGCGCTCGCCTGTGGCCTCGCGGTCGCAGCGCTCGCCGCTCCTCCCGCGCGCGCCGACGATCTCGCGGACGAGGCGGACCTCGCGTTCCGCGTCGGCGCCGAACGCTACCAGGCCGGCGACTTCCGGGGCGCCCTCGAGCAGTTCCTGCGCTCGAACCGGCTGGTGCCGAACCGGAACGTCGTGTTCAACATCGCTCGTTGCTACGAGCAGCTCCGCGACTACCCGAGCGCGTGGAGGTACTACGCGTTGGCGCTCGACGCCGAGAAGGGCGCGGACGCACGCAGGCGCATCGAGGAGGCCCTGGCGCGCATCGGACCGAACGTCGCGGTGCTCTCCATCGAGAGCGACCCGCCGGGCGCCACCGTGTACCTGGATCGTCGCGATCTCGGGCCCCGCGGCGAGACGCCACGGCGGTTGGGACTGGCGCCCGGTAAGTATCGCGTGCTGCTCGAGCGCCCCGGCTTCGAGCCCGTCGAGTCCGGCGCGCTCGAGATCGTCGCGGGCTCCAACACGCCGGTGAAGCTGCCGATGCGACAGATCGTCGGCCGCGTCCGGCTCGCGGAGACCGCGCGCGGCGCGACGGTCCGTGTCGGCGACGACTCGGCGCCGCCGGTCGGCGTCGCGCCGCTCGTGCTCTCGCTGCCGCCGGGACGCCAGCGGCTGTTCCTGCACAAGCCCGGCGCCCACCCCGTGGAGCTCGAGGTGGACGTAGTGGCGCGCAGGGAGACGGTCGTCCGCCCGCGCTTCCAGACGCTGACCGGGGAGCTGGTGGTCGCGTCCGATCTCCGTGGCGCCGCGATCTCGGTCGACGGCCGCGTGCTCGGGTTCACGCCCGCGGTCCTGGCCGTTCCGGTGGGGGAGCACGAGCTGACGCTCTCGCTCCCGGGGTACCAGCCGGTCACCCGGCGCGTGCGCGTCGCGGCGCGCAAGGGCACTCGCGTGACGCTCGAGCTCGCCCGACGCGAGCAGGTGACCGCCGCGTCTCGCGCGGACGAGGCCGCCGAGGACGCCCCTGCGTCGGTGACCATCCTCCCGGCGCGCGAGCTCCGCGCGTTCGGCTACCCGACGCTGGCGGAGGCGCTCCGCGGCACTCGGGGCATCCACATCAGCGACGATCGCAGCTACACCACGCTCGGCTTCCGTGGATACTCCTACCCGGGCGACTACGGCAACAAGGTGCTCGTCCTGCAGGACGGGCACCCGCTGAACGAGAACATCCTCGGTCAGTCCTTCCCCGCGTTCGATGGTCGGGTGGATCTGGAGGACGTGCAGCGCGTCGAGGTGATCCGCGGTCCCGGCTCCGCGCTGTACGGCACGGGCGCGTTCCTCGGGGTCGTCAACCTGGTCACCCACGGGCGCGACGGCCGCACGCGTGGCGAGGTGGGGCTCGGCACCTCCGAGTACGGGGTGGGGCGCGGCAGGGCGCTCGGGTACGCGCGGCTCGGAGACGACTCCGGCGTCTGGACGTCCGTCGCCGCGGCCAAGGCCAGCGGGCGCGACTTCGTGTTCGAGGACTACCGGGGCGACCCGTCCGGGCTCGACGGCGAGGCGCGCGGGCTGGATGGCTTCGACGCCGCGACGGTGCAGGGCCGCTGGTGGTGGCGGAGCGTGAGCCTGCAGTGGTTCTGGCACCACCGGGACAAGCAGCTCCCCACCGGGGAGTACGAGGCGCTGTTCGGCGATCCGCGGGCGCGTTTCGTGGATCGGCGCGGGTTCGTCGAGCTCCGGTGGGAGCCGGAGGTCGGCGAGCACGTCGACCTGCTGACGCGGGCGCACGCCAACGTCGCGTCGTTCGAGGGAGTGAATCCGTACGACGTCGCCGACGGCGGTCCCACGGTCGAGCACTACGACGGGCGCTGGATCGGCCTCGAGCAGCGCTTCGTGTGGAAGCCGGCGGACGCCATCCGGTTCACGCTGGGCGGCGAGGGCCAGCGCCACCTTCGCGCGAGGATGGCGGGGCGCGACGACGCGGGGCCGTACCTCGACGGCGCAGACGACCACGCCTTCACCGCCCTCGGGCTGTACGGGGTCGGCGACGTCGTCGCCACCGACTGGCTGAAGCTCTCGGCCGGCGCCCGCTTCGACGTGTTCCGCTGGTCGTCGGCCGTCGCCGGGATCACCCCCGAGCACAGCGCGCTCAGCCCCCGCGTCGCGCTCGTGATCCGGCCGTACGAGCGCGGCACGACGAAGCTCATCGTGGGGCAGGCGTTCCGAGCGCCGAGCGCGTACCAAATCTACTACTCGCTCCCCGGCGACCAGGATCCCAACCCGGATCTCGAGCCGGAGCGCGTCACGAGCGGGGAGCTGGAGCACACGCACCGGTTCTCGAGCACGGTCACCGGCACCACGGCGGGGTGGGCGAACTACGTGAGCGGCCCCATCGTCTTCGAGGGGGAAGCGCCGCGGCGCTACGTGAGCTCCGACACGCCCATCCTCTCGATGGGGGGCGAGCTCGAGCTCCGCCGGGACTGGCGGGACGGCTGGATGCTCGCCGGATCCTACGGTGTGCAGCGGACTCGCTTCGTGGGCGGCGAGGGGCTGCGCGAGGTGCCGAACTGGCCGATGCACCTGGCCAGTGTCCGGGGCTCGGTGCCCTTGCTCGAGCCCGCGTTCGTGCTGTCCGCTCGGGTGAGCGCGGAGAGCTCGCGCTTCGATCGGAACGACACGGACCTCGCCCCGGACGGCGTCACGCCGAATCCACCGCAGGGGAAGACGGAGGGGGCGGTGGTCGCCGATCTCGTGTTCTCCGGCGAGGCGTCCGGCGAACGGTTGCGGTGGAGCTTCGGCGTCTACAACCTCTTCGACTGGCGCTATTCGGCGCCGCCGAGCACCGAGTTTCGGATGACCCGCCTCGTGCAGCCCGGCCGCACCTTGCTCGCGTCGGCGACCGTGTCCTTCTGATCGTGCGGCGCGCCGCGGGCCGCCGTCACGACGGCGGTTCGCCGTCCTCGCCGCGCGCGATCGCGCGCAGAGTGCGGACGAGCACGTCCGGCGGCGCTGGCTTCTGCAAGAACGAGAGCTTCCCGCGCTCGACCTCCGCCAGGATCGTCGGGTTGTCGAGGTACCCGGAGTACACGAGCGCGGCGACGCCGCCCACCGCGCGATAGCGGTCGATGACCGCGTCCGCGTTGCCGTCGGGGAGTTGGTCGTCGGTGAGCAGCACGTCGAAGCGAGTGTCGGCCTCCAGCCGCTCGGCCGCCGCACCGACCGAGCCGGCCTGCACGACCTCGAAGCCCGAACGCTCGAGCACCCGGGCGACCGAGCGGCGGACGTACGCGTCGTCCTCGACGAAGAGGAGGCGCTGCCGCTCGGGCGGCGTCCTCGCTGACACCGGGGGGAGCGTCCGCAGCGGCCGGGTGCTCACCGGCAGGACGAAGCGCACCGTCGTGCCGGCGACCTCATCCTCGTCCACCTCAATCCTACCCCCAGCCCCCTCCACCACCTCGCGGATCCGATCGAGGCCCCGCCCGGTGCCGTAGGTGCGCGCCTGCCGGACGAGGAACTTGCCGGACGGGCGGCCCGCCGCGGGCGCTACGCTGGTCCGGTCGGCGACCTCCACGACCACCCGATCGTCCTCGGGATCCGGCCGCACCCGCAGCGCGAGCCGCCCGCCCGACGGCATCGCGTCTCGGGCGTTCAGCGCCACGCTGAGCAGGGCCTGCTCCAGCTCCCCGCCCGCCAGCGCGACGCGCCGCACCGGCGCGGCCGACACCTCCACCCGGATCTGGTCCGGCAACAAACGCTCGAGGAGGCGGCCGAGATCGGTGACCACCTGGCTCGGATCGGCGTCGCCTCCCGGCGCCGTGCCTTGCCGCGCGAACGACAGGAGCTGGCGCGAGGTGTCGAGCGCCCGGCCGAGCGCGCGGTCCATGTCCTCCAGGATCTCGCCTCGCGCCCGCCCCTGGGGGTCACCGCGCAGCGAAGCGAGACCCGACACGAGCACAGTGAGCGCGTTGTTGAAGTCGTGTGCCACGCCGCCCGCCATCCGTCCGAGCGACTCCAGCCGTTGGCTCGCCGCCATCGCGGTGAGCGACTGCACGCGCTCCTCGTGAGCGGCGTCCTCCCGCTGGCGCGCGCGCCGCTCGAGGGTGAGCGCCTCCGCCAGGCTGGCCAGGATGGCGTCGAACAACGTCACGACCAGCGCCGCCACGAGGAGCGTGCCCGCGCTCGTCCGAGCCCACTCGACGGGCGCGAGGCCCCGCCACGCGCCGCCCGCCAGCGCGGGGGCGCCCCACGCGAGGGCGCCCGCGCCGAGGAGCTGCCCGCCCGTGAGCGCGATCGGCAGCGCGCGGCGGCCGGTGAGGAAGTTCGCGAACAGCGCGCCCGCCACCAGCAGCGCGCCCGCGGTCGTCGACGTGCCGTGCTCGATGAGCTCGAGGCTCCCAGCGCCGACCAGCCCCGCCAAGAGGACATGGTCGGCCGCGCGCGGCCGACGGCGGGCTGCCCACAGCGCGGCGGCCCAGCTCACGTCGATGGCGGCCACGGCCCAGCTTCCGACGCTCGGGACGGAGCCGGGCGCGAGCTCCGACGCGAGCAGCCCGAGCTGGAGCGGGACCCAGGCGGTGACGGCCCAGCGAACCCCGGCGCGGACGCGCTCCCGCGTGGCCTCCAGCGGGTCGGGCGCGCCAGCTGCCGCCATGCTCCGGACTTCTCGCACGATTTCCAGGGCCGCCGCAAGCCGGCCCAGGTTCGCGGGCCCGTCACGCGCGGGCTGCCCGCCGCGCCCGGAGCGCAGCGAGGCGTTGCGCCGCTCCGCCCGTCGCGATACCTCGCGCGGCATGTCGTCCCGTTCTCTCGACTCGTTCGGTGCTCGCGCCTCGCTCTCCGTGGGCGGGCGCACCTTCGACTACTTCAGCCTGCCCCGGTTCGCGGAGCGCGCGGCCGTCGAGCTCGACCGACTCCCGTTCTCGCTGCGCATCCTGCTCGAGAACCTCCTCCGGATGGAGGACGGCAACGCCGTGACCCGCGAGGCGATCCTGGCGCTGGCACGCTGGAACCCGGCGGCCGAGCCCAACGACGAGATCGCCTTTTACCCGGCGCGGGTCGTGCTCCAGGACTTCACGGGCGTCCCCTGCGTGGTCGACCTGGCCGCGATGCGTGACGCGATGGCCGCGATGGGGGGCGATCCGAGCCGGATCAACCCGCTCTTCCCCGCAGAGCTCGTGATCGACCACTCCGTCCAGGTCGATCACTTCGGCTCCGCGGACGCGCTGGTCCGGAACACAGAGCTCGAGTACCTCCGCAACCGCGAGCGCTACACGTTCCTGCGCTGGGGACAGCAGGCGTTCCAGGGCTTCGAGGTCGTCCCTCCCGAGACGGGCATCGTCCACCAGGTGAACCTCGAGTACCTGGCGCGCGTGGTCTTCGAGAAGGACGGCGTCGCGTACCCCGACACCGTCGTGGGGACGGACAGCCACACGACGATGGTGAACGGCCTCGGGGTGCTCGGCTGGGGCGTCGGCGGCATCGAGGCGGAGGCCGCGATGTTGGGGCAGCCGGTCAACCTGCTCGTCCCCCGCGTCGTCGGCGTGCGGCTGCACGGCAAGCTGCCGCCGGGCGCGACCGCCACGGATCTCGTGCTCACCGTCACCCAGCTGCTGCGCGACCATGGCGTCGTCGGCAAGTTCGTCGAATTCTACGGCAGCGGGCTGACGGGTCTCCCGCTCGCGGATCGCGCGACGCTCGGGAACATGAGCCCCGAGTTCGGTTCGACGTGCGGCATCTTCCCCATCGACGACGAGACGCTGGCGTACCTGCGCCTCACCGGACGCTCAGCGGATCGGGCCGCGCTGGTGGAGGCCTACGCGCGCGCGCAAGGGCTCTACCGCACCGACGCGACCCCGGATCCGGAGTTCTCGAGCCGCATCGAGGTCGATCTCGCCAGCATCGAGCCGACGATCGCCGGGCCGAAGCGGCCGCAGGATCGGGTCGCGCTGAAGCACGCGCGACGCACCTGGGAGGGGGCGCTCCCCAAGATGATCGCCGCCACGAAGCGCCAGGCCCCGGCGGACGTGCGCGTCCCCGTCGAGGGGCTGGGCGAGTCGATCGGCCATGGGTCGGTGGTCATCGCCGCGATCACCTCCTGCACGAACACCTCCAACCCCTACGTGCTGATGGGGGCCGGGCTCGTGGCGCAGAAGGCGGTGGCGCGCGGCCTGCGGGCGCGCCCGTGGGTCAAGACCAGCCTCGCGCCGGGCTCGAAGGTCGTCACTCGGTATCTCGAGAGCGCGGGCCTGCTGTCCGAGCTCGAGTCGCTCGGGTTCCACGTCGTCGGGTACGGGTGCACCACGTGCATCGGGAACAGCGGCCCGCTGCCCGATGCGGTGAGCCAGGCGATCCAGTCGCAGGACCTCGTGGCGGTCAGCGTGCTGAGCGGCAACCGCAACTTCGAGGGTCGCGTGAACCCGGACGTGCGCGCCAACTACCTGGCGAGCCCCCCGCTCTGCGTGGCGTACGCCCTCGCCGGCCGGATGAACATCGACTTCGAGGCCGAACCGCTCGGCGTCGATCCGGAGGGCCGCGGAGTGTTCCTGCGCGACGTGTGGCCCACGCCCGCCGAGGTGGCGGACGCCGTCGCGAAGCACTGCGACACCGCGCTCTTCCGCGGGGAGTATGCCTCGGTGTTCGAGGGCGACGCCCGGTGGCGCGCGCTCCCCATCCCCGAGGGGGACCGCTTCACGTGGGACGACGCCAGCACGTACGTGCGGCACCCGCCCTACTTCGAGGGGATGCCGCGCGAGCCGGCGCCGCTCCGCGAGCTCTCCGGCGCGCGCGTGCTCGCGATGCTGGGGGACTCGATCACGACGGACCACATCTCGCCCGCGGGGAACATCGCGAAGAGCTCCGCTGCGGCGCGCTATCTGGTCGAGCGCGGTGTGGCGCCGGCCGACTTCAACAGCTATGGGGCCCGCCGGGGCAACCACGAGGTGATGATGCGGGGCACGTTCGCCAACACGCGGCTCCGCAACGAGCTCGTCCCGGGCGTCGAGGGGAGCTTCACCCGGCACCTCCCGAGCGGTGAGCAGCTCTCCATCTTCGACGCCGCCGAGCGATATCGGGGCGAGGGCGTGCCGCTGCTCGTGATCGCGGGCAAGGAGTATGGCTCCGGGTCCAGCCGCGACTGGGCGGCCAAGGGCACGATGATGCTCGGCGTCCGCGCGGTGCTCGCCGAGAGCTTCGAGCGCATCCACCGCTCGAACCTGATCGGCATGGGTGTCCTGCCGCTCGAGTTCCTCGACGGCGCGACGCGCGCGTCGCTAGCGCTGACGGGGGACGAGCTCTACGAGCTCCGCGGGATCGCGGACGCGCTCACCCCGGGCAAGCGGCTCGACGTGTCGGCACGCGGCGCGACGGGCGGCGAGAAGTCGTTCCAGGTGCGCTGCCGCATCGATACCCTGGTCGAGCTCGACTACTACCGCCACGGCGGGATCCTGCAGTTCGTTCTCCGGCAGCTCCTGGCGAGCTGAGGGAGCACCTCAGCGGCGCTGGCCGACGACCCGGAGCAGCACGCGGTACGCCACGCTCAGGGCGGTGTCGCGGCCGTGGGTCGGGTCCTCGGGCACGTCGCGGGGTACGCCGAGCACGTCGCCGCTCTCGCCCGGCGTGGCGGACGCCGCTGCGGCCGGCGTCGCTGCGGGCGCCGGTGGGGTCACGCCTTCGGCGGGCAGGTGGCCCTCGAGATCGGCCTCGCGCGTGACGGCGGGCGGAGCGGAGCCGCTCGCTGGCACGAGCACGTCGGGCTCGACACCCTGCGCCTGAATCGCCCGCCCGTTCGGCGTGTAGTAGCGCATCGTGGTGAGCTTCAGCCCGGAGCCGTCGGGGAGGTCGATGATGCTCTGGACGCTCCCCTTGCCGAACGTCCGCGACCCGACGAGCGTCGCGCGCCGATGGTCCTGGAGCGCCCCCGCGACGATCTCCGCGGCGCTGGCGCTGTACTCGTTCACCAGCGCGACGAGCGGCTCCCGCCCGAGCGCGCCGCCCGCCGCCGAGCGCGCCTCATCGACGACCTTGCCGCGCTGCCGCGCCGTGTACACCACCCCCGGCCCGAGCAGCTCGTCGGCCACCGCGACGCACTCGTCCACGAGCCCGCCGCCATTGTTTCGCAGATCGAGCAGGACTCCGGCGAAGCGCCCGCCGGGCGCCTCGGCGCGCAAGCGCCCCACGACGCGTAGCAGCTCGTCGTGCGTCCCCTCCTGGAACTGCCGGACGCGCACGTACGCGACCTCGCCCTTCAGGAGCTTGCCCACCACCGAGACCACCCGGATCACCTCCCGTACGAGCGCGACACCGAAGCTGCCCTCGCGCCCGTCTCGCTCGACGGTGAGGTCGACCTTCGTCCCCGGTGCGCCGCGCATGCGGCGTAGCAGCTCGTCCAGCTTGCGATCACGCACGGGCTGAGCGTCGATCGCGACGATCCGATCGCCGGGGCGGAGCCCCGCGCGCTCCGCGGGGGAACCCTCCATCGTGCCGAGCACGACGAGGTGGTCCGCGCGGAGCTCGATCTCGATGCCGACTCCACCGAAGCGACCCTCGGTGTCTGCCTGGAACAGCGAGTAGTCTTCCTTCGGGAGGTACGACGAGTGGGGATCCAACGCGCTCACCATCCCGGAGAGCGCCCCCTCGACGAGGCGCCGGCGGTCCACCGGCTCCACGTACTCGTTCTCGACGAGCACGAGCACCCGGGCGAGCTGATCGAGGAGCGCGTACGCCGAGGCATCCTTCGGGCGCGCGTCGGCGAGGCGCCCGGTCACGGCGCCCCCGGCGAACGCGACCAGGGCGAGCGAAACGTGGCGGGCGAGCGACATGCGCCAGAGGATACGGCAGCCCCCGCCCCTCCGCCCCGTCGGGGGGCGGCCTCGGGCGCAGCGCGAGGCCGCCCGCGCTGCCCGGCGAGGGTGGGCATTGATCCCCGGGCCGCTTTCGCGCCATACTCGGCGGACCCGAGAACGCGACGAGGTCGGTGTGGCCGAGAAAGACGACAAGCCAGGCGGCAGCGACAAGCGCAAGCAGAGCCTCTATTTCCCGGAGGCGATGCTCGAGGAGATCAAGGAGGAGGCGGCGCGCCTCGATCGATCGCTCTCGTGGGTGGTGCAGCGCGCGTGGAAGGTGGCGCGTCTCGACATCAAGCGGATCCCGAGCGTGAACGACCTCGAGGACGAGGAGTCGTCGGGCTGATCAGCGGGGCGCCCCGGCGCCCCGCGGGGCCTCGAGCCGTGCCGATCGCGGGCGAGACGAGGGAGACCAGCGTCGCCGCGCCCGACGGCACGCGGCTGTACCTGCGGACGCGCCCCGGAGCGCCCGGGCCCACGATCGTCCTCTGCGATGGGATCGCGTGCGACGGCTTCATCTGGAAGTATCTGTGGGATGACCTTCCAGCGCGGTCGAGCGTCGCGCACTGGAACTACCGGGGGCATGGCCGGAGCGGCGCGCCGGTGGACCCCGATCGCGTGGACGTGCCCGCGCACGTCGCCGATCTCGGCGCGGTGCGGGACGCCCTCGGCGATCCGGACGTCGTCCTAGTCGGTCACTCGTTCGGTACGCAGATCGCGCTCGAGGCGTACCGCGCGCGCCCCGAGGGGATCCGCGCGCTGGTGCTGATCTGCGGATCGTTCGGGCGGGTCACGCACACCTTCCGAGGGACGGATCTGCTCGCGAACGTCCTGCCGTCCCTGATCGACTGGGTGGAGGCGCATCCCCGCATGGCGCGCGCGCTGTGGGGGAACTTCCCGCCCCGCGTGGCGCTCCGGGCGGCGATGCTCACCGGCGATCTCGACGCGAGTCGGATCGACCCGGCCGACGTCGAGCCGTATTTCGTTCACGCGGCCAACCTCGACTTCCCCATGTTCCTCCGGATGCTGCGGCACGCGGGCGAGCACTCCGCCCAGGACCTGCTCGCGTCCGTCCGCGTGCCCGTCCTCGTCGTCGCGGGAGAGCGCGACTCGTTCACGCCGCCCACGCTCTCCGAGGCGATGGTGGAGGCGCTGCCGGACGCCGAGCTCCTCCTCCTCCCCGGCGGGACCCACGTGACGCCGCTCGAGCACCGTGAGGTCGTGCGGGACCGCATCGCGCGGTTCCTCGCGGGCCGGGGGATCCCGTCACCAGCTCCCTCGGCGTGAGCGGGCGGGCGACGGGGCGTCGGCTCACGGCTGCACGATCGCGACGCGGTCGGGGGGGCGGTGGAGGATCTTGCCGGTCTCGCCGGGGCAGCCCCAGCACGTCGAGAAGTGGAGCCGAGGGCGGATCGATTCGCTGTACGCGAGCGCCACGGGCCCCGGCTCGTTCTTCATCACGAAGCTGGCGGCGAGGCGGTAGCGATCGTCACCGAGGGCCCAATACGCGACCACGAACGACGTCGACTCCCCGGAGCGCGCCGCCACGAGCAGGTACTCGGCGCCGGGCACCGGCGACCAGGAGAGGGGCGCGACGGTGAAATCGAACCCCTGCCGATCCCCCGGGCCACGGGCGACGACGGTGGTCGCGGCCTCAGGATCGCGGAACAGCTTGACGTCCTTGGCGAGCTCGGCCGTCTCCGGGGACTCGGCGAGGAGCTTCTCCAGCCGCTCGGCGGTGACCCGGACCTTGCTGAACACGCGGCCGAGCGCGGGTTCGGCGACGACGGCCGCGTTCGGCGCGCCGTGGCAGCACCGGAAGCCGAGGTCGTCGGCCTTCGTGTCCGGCGCCAGCGGGGAGCGAGCCGCGCACCGATGCGCCTCGGCCGCGGCTCGCGTGGGCGCGCCCCTCGCGACGGCGCGGGCCGCGTCGCCCGGCCCGCGACTGCTCGCCGTCCACTCGCGGAGCGCGCAGCCCAGCGCGACGACGTCGAACCCGCTCGCACACTCGCCTGGCGTCACCGCGCAGCGCGGATCCCACGCTGCGGCCCCGGCGTAGTCCTGGTTCTCGGGTCCCTTGCAGCTCCGCTCCCACTCGAGCTCGGTGCAGAGCCGGGCGCCCCGCTCCGCGCAGAGCTCGGCGGCCTCCTCGCGCGTCACCCCGGTGCGCGGTGGCTTCTCGGGATCGTTCGGGTACGGCAGCCGGTCGATGCGGAAGGCGCCGAGGGAGACGCTCTGGAGTCGTGGCTCGAGCGTCGGATCTCGTCCTGGGTCGCCCGGCGCGCTCCCGACGAGCAACGCGCCTTCGGGGATCGCGAGCGCGTCGCCGCTACGTGCGGCCGTCGACGGCCGCCGCGCGCTCGGCGCGGCGCTGGCGCTCGACCCGGTGTTCGGCGGTACGGGGTCTGGCGGGGCGGTCCCGGACCCGCCACCGCGTGAGCACCCGGTCGCCAGACACGCCAGCAGCGCGAGCGCGCCGGCCCGCGACGCCTCGGGCGGGGGGCGGCGGGCGGAGCTCACGGGGTGGGGCGGCCCTCGCGGGCGGACGCCCAGAGCTCGAAGGCTTCGCGCGACGTCTTGCGCGGCGCGTAGCCGAAGCGCTCCTTGAGCGCCCGGTTCGAGAGCACGGGGCGGTAGCGGAGGAAGTCGACGTGCTCGGGGCCGTACGCGGAGCGACCCAGGCGCTGAAGCGCCGCGAGGGTCGCGCGCAGGGCGGCGGCGGGGACGGGGACGTACGGCTTGCGCAGGCGTCGCGCGATCTCCCGCGGCGGGAGCGCGCCATCCCCCGCGAGGTTGTAGGTGCCCGTCGCGCCGCCGAAGATCCCACGGACGAGGCACGCGACCACGTCGGCGTCCCAGATCATCACGAAGGGGGACTCGGAGCCGAGGACGCCCAGCACGACCGGGGCCTCGAACAGCGCGGTGACCGGGGTGGAGACGCCGGGGCCGATCACCGTGCCGGGGCGGAACACGAGCTGCGCGAGCTCCGGATGGCGGCGCCGGTGCCGCGCGAGGTCGGCCTCGATGAGGCGCTTGTGGAACGCGTAGGCGATCTCCGGGTTGCCACGGATCGGGGCGTCCTCGGTGATCCACGCCGGGTTGTCCGGGTAGTAGCCGTACGCCGCGCCGCTGGTCGTCAGGATCAGCTTGCGTACGCCCGCGCTCGCGCACGCGGCGAGGACGTTGCGGGTCCCCTCCACGTCTACCTGGTACGCGAGCGCGTCGCCGCCGTCGCGCGGGGGCTTCAGGATCGACGCGAGGTGTACGACGGTGTCGATCCGGCCGGCGCGGAGCCACTCGCCCAGCGCGGAGTCGGTGACGCTCGCGGTGCGCCAGGTGACGCCCGCGGGGACGCTCGCGGGGGCCCGAACGTCGACGCCGACCAGCCCGCCGAGCTCGGCGCGGCGCTCGGCGAGCGCCGCCAGCGTCAGGCTGCCGAGGTACCCCGTGGCGCCCGTGACGAGGACCGACGGGACCCTACCGTCGGGCGTGCGGGTCGCTGGAGGGGTCATCCGCCCGCCGGCTCCTGGTGCATGTCCTTGAAGAGCTGCAGCCCGGGCGCCCAGAGGTGCATCCCTGGGTCCACGTCGACATGAACGACCGAGGGGCCGTCGTGATCGATCGCCTCGCGCAGGGTCTTCTCGAGATCGTCCGGGGAGGCGACCCGCGCCCCGTGCGCTCCCATGCTTCGCGCGAGGTCGTCGAACCGGATCTCCGCGAAGTCGGTGTTGATCGTGCCCTCCCGCGGGGAACCGATGACCTCGCGCATCGTCCCGAGCCCGATCTGCTGCGTGAGCTTCACCATGCCCCACTGCCGGTCGCAGAGCACCACGAAGGTGACCGCGAGGCGATGTCGCACGGCCGTCTCCAGCTCCTGAGCGTGGAAGCCCATGGCGCCGTCCCCGATCACGCACACGACGCGCCGGTCGGGGAGGGCGAGCTTCGCGCCGAGGGCCTGCCCGATCCCCGCGCCCAGCATCCCGAACTTGAACGTCGCGAGGAACGTGTTGGGGCGCCGCACCTGGTGGAAGAACTGCGTCCACACCGCGGTGTTGCCGCCGTCCGCGACGACGATCGCGTCGTCGGGCAGGAGTCGCCGGAGCGTGCTGGGCACGTGAGCCGGCGCCATCGGCGCGCCCCGGTACTCGAGCGCGGCGTCGAGGGTGGCGCCGGCCCCGGCGCGGAGCTCGGTCACGCTCGCCAGCCACGCCCGGCGCGCCTCGGACGGTCCGCGCCCGCCGCGGCGCGCGAGCTCGTCGGCGAGCGCGGAGAGTAGAGCGCGGCAGTCGGCGAGCACGCACGCCTCGGCCGCGCGGTTCAGCCCGAGCGACTCCTCGTCGGAGTCGACGAAGGCGAAGCGCTGCTCGTCCCGCTTCCCCCAGTAGGGCGCCTTGCCCCAGAAGTCCGTCTCGCCGAGGCGTGACCCGAGCACGAGGACGAAGTCGGCGTTCGCGCGGGCGTGCTGGACCGCCTCGAGCGCGTTCGTGGGTAGAGCGAGCGGATGGGTCTCCGGGAGCGAGCCGCGACCGCCCCAGCTCGTGCTCACCGGCGCCTCCAGCAGCTCGGCCACGCGCGCCAGCTCGTCGAACGCGAGCGCGTGGACCACGCCCGTGCCGGCGTGGAGCAGCGGACGCGCGGCGCCGAGGAGCAGGTCGGCGAGCCGCGACACCTCGGCGGCCGAAGCCCCGAGCGGCTCCGTTCGCCGGTACGTCGCCGGGGCGCGATCGAGCGGCTCGCTCGTCTGGAAGGTGCCGTTCAGCACGTTCTCCGGCAGGTCGACGTGCACGACGCCCGGCCGCCCGCGGTACGAGATGCGGAAGGCTCGGCGGAGGAGCTCCGGGATCCGCTCGAAGCTGGGCGCGGCGCCGCTCCACTTCGTCATCGGGCGGGTCACGGCGACCTGATCGAAGTACTGGAACGTCCCGCCGCGGTCCGGGTAGGCGATGCCCTGGCGTCGGCAGCTCGTGAGCAGGAGCACTCGGTGCCCCTCGCCGTTCTCGACGGCGACGCCCGGGAGGATGTTGGCGACGCCCGGCCCGTTGCTCGCGATGCACACCCCGAGGCGCCCCGTGAGCCGCGCGTACGCCCCTGCCATGTGCGCTGCGCAGGTCTCGTGACGGGGCGAGACGAGCTCGATGCCGTACTTCTCGAAGCTCGCGTAGAGGCCCAGGTACGTGCCATCCACGATGCCGAAGACCTTCTCCACGCCCTCGGCGGCCAACATCGCCGCCACCATCTCACCGCCGAGTACCTGTCGCACGATCGCCTCCTGACCCGGGAGCGGAGCGCTCCGGAGCGAGGCCGCACGCTACCCCAGGACGCCCCGGGTGTCGTGGTCGCGCGGAGGCGCGGGAGGGCGCTGCGCGGCTCAGCGCCCCGCGTCACCCGCCGGTGGCGTGGCGGGCCAGGTCGGAGCTCCCTGCTCGTCTCGGAGGCGCACGGTGCGTCCGGACTTCGTCACCTCCCACGCCTGGAAGGTCGTCCCCACCCGCCGCCCGCGGAGGAGGACCGGATCGCCCTCGCCGAGGCGGAGCCCGCGCTCGTCGAGCACCCAGCCCGGCGCCAGCTCGACGCGGACCGACCGATCCCCGGCGCGGACCGTCACGCGGGCGCTCGCGGCGAGCCGGTCGCCGGGGGCCACGGCGTCCGCGCCCACGACCTGTCCGTCCAGCGTCTCGACGGGCACCGTCGCGGCGGCCGGCGGACCACTGGCCACGCCGGACGCGCAGCCGGGCCCGCCGAGCGCGGCCAAGAGGATCAGCGACGCCGAGAGACGCATCATGCTCGACCCCACTGCACGCGCCGTGCCCGGAGCCGCGGGCTCCGTTGCGCGCCTCCTGCGGTGCGCGCTCCGCACCCGATTCGCCCGGCGCGCGCCGGGGTGCACCGCTTGCGCAGCGCCGTCCGACCCGCGCGGCACGGCGCGGCCGCGAGAGTCATCCGCGGTAGGCTCGAGCGGAAGTGGCCAACGAGGTCTGGTCGTCGCGCTGGCGTGCGCTCCCGCGGAGCCGCGCGTACCCGCTCATCGGGGCCGTGCTGGCGTTCGGCGCGCCGGGCGGGCTGCTCGCGCTCCACGCGCTCCGCGACGGTGCTCTGCCCGCGCCCGCGTGGATCGCCGCCGAACTGGCCGCGCACGCGGGCGACTACGCGTACGTGACCGCATCGACGCTCGCTGTGCTCGTGTGGCTCGGGTGGCGGCTCGGCCGCAAGGACGACTCGCTGCGCGACGGCGCTCTGCGCGACGCGCTGACCGGGCTGTGGAACCGCCGCTACCTCGCCCAGCGGCTCGAACACGAGCTCTCGCGCGCGCGGCGGCAGGGCGTGCCGCTCGCGCTCCTCCTGGTCGACGTAGACCACCTGAAGCTGATCAACGATCGCGGTGGGCACGCGCTGGGCGACGCGGCGCTCGATCGTGTGGCTGCGGCGCTCCGGGCGACGTGTCGCGTCGCGGACGTCCCGGCGCGCTACGGCGGGGACGAGCTCGCGGTGCTGGTCCCCGGGACACCGGCGGCGAGCGCGGCCGCGCTCGCCGAGCGCATCCGGGCCGCCGTCGACGGATCGCTCGGCGGCGACCATCGGATGAGCGTGTCGATCGGCGTAGCCGGCGTGCCACCCGGCGCGCGAGAGTCCGCGCCCCGCGCCGAGGCGCTCTGCGCGGCCGCGGATCGCGCGCTCTACGAGGCCAAGGCCGCCGGCAGGAACCGCGTCGTCGTGGCGCCAGACGCCGAGGTCGACGCTGCCCGCAGCGGCTCACCGGCGCGCGACGGCGCGGGCGGTGCCGGGCGCGGTGGAGCGGCTGCGCGCTGACGCCCGCACCGGCGGGCGCTACCATGCACGCGATGTCGAGCGCCCTGCCGAAGGAAGGTGACGTGCTCGCCGGCAAGCTGCGCGTCGTCCGGCTCCTCGGCGCGGGCGGCATGGGGGCCGTCTACGAGGTGGAGCACGAGTACACGAAGCACCGGCGAGCGCTGAAGCTCCTGCATGGGGACATGGCGCGGATCCCCGCCATCGTCGCGCGGTTCCTCCGCGAGGCGTCCGCCGCGGGGCGCATCGGCAACCCGCACATCGTCGAGTCCTTCGACGCCGGTCGGCTGGACTCGGGCGAGCCGTACCTCGTGATGGAGCTCTTGCGGGGGCGCTCGCTGACCGAGCTGCTCCGGGAGCGCGGGCGGCTCGCGCTCCCGGAGGCGGCCCGCCTCCTGCAGCAGGCGTGCGAAGGGCTCGAGGCGGCCCACGCCGCCGGGATCGTCCACCGGGATCTGAAGCCGGACAACCTGTTCCTCACCGGCGCCACCGAGGAGCCGTTCGTCAAGATCCTCGATTTCGGGATCTCGAAGTTCGATCCCGCGCTGACCGGGGATCATGCCCTCACCCAGGAGGGCTCCACGCTCGGCACACCCTTCTACATGCCGCCGGAGCAGGTCCGCGGCGACGCGACCGTGGCGCCCCAGGCCGACGTCTACGCGCTCGGCGTCGTGCTCTACGAGTGCATCACCGGTCGGCGGCCCTTCGTCGCGGAGTCGCTGCCTCACCTGAGCGTGCTCATCCACGAGGGGCGATACACTCCAGCGACGGAGCTCGTGCCCGAGCTCCCGTCAGGAGTCGACGCCGTGATCGCGCGCGCGATGGCGCCCCGGCGTGAGGACCGCTTCCCGACGGCGACGGCGCTCGGCGAGGCCCTCCGGGCGCTGGAGCGCGGCGCCGAGGGGTGGTCGAGCCGCGACCTGCTCGGTGCGACGGTGGCGCAGGGGACGCCCGGGACCGCGCCCGCCACTGCCGCGCCGGTGGTCGTGCGCGCCGCGCCCGCCGCGCCCTCGCTCGGCGGCGCGGGGGGGGGCGAGCTAGCCGCCACGACGCACGCGGCCGCGAGCGTCGCGGTGCCCACCGCAGCCGCTGGTGTCGAGCCCGCGGCGCCGCGCCGCGTCGTGCCGCTCGCGATCGGCGCGGCGGTGATCGCGCTGTCGGCGGCGCTGGTCGCGCTCGCGTCGCGCGGGTCGGGAACGGACGGCGGCTCGATCGCCCCGTCCGGCTCGGCGGCAGCGTCCGCCGCGGCGGCGTCCAGCGCCGTCCTGGTCGAGGTCGGGGCCGTCGCGTCCCCCGAGGTGGCCGTCGCGCCGGTCGGATCTGCCGCTGCCTCCGCGGGCGCCGGGGTGACGGGCGCGGCCTCGGTGAGCGGCGCGATCCCGGCGGCGTCGTCGAAGGGCGCGGGCCCTCGGGTGAACGCGTCGGCGACCCCGGGGAGGGCGCCGGGCGCGACCCGCGCCGGGCAGCACGGCCTCGCCGAGGACAACCCGCTCTGAGCCTCGAGGAGGGAGCGCCGCGAGAACGCGGCGCTCAGGCCGACAGCGCCTGCGCGAGATCGTCGATGAGGTCGGGCGTGTCCTCGATCCCGACGCTCAGACGGAGGAGGCCGTCGGCGATGCCGGCGCGTCGCCGGATCTCCGCGGGGAGCGTGGAGGCCGTGGTGCTCGCGGGGTGGGTGATGAGGGACCGCACGTCGCCGAGGCTCACGGCGTGGGAGATGCAGCGCACGGACTCGACGAGCCGGCGGCCCGCCTCGCGCCCGCCGCGCAGCTCGAACGCGACCAGAGATCCGAACGCGCGCATCTGCTGCTGCGCCAGCCCATGCTGAGGGTGGGAGGCGAGCCCCGGGTAGTGGACCCGCTCGACCGCGGCGTGCCCCTCGAGGAAGCGTGCGATCTCGAGGGCCGACGCGCACGCCTGCCGTTGGCGCAGCGCGAACGTGCGGAGCCCGCGCGCGACCAAGAACGCGTTGAACGGCGCGAGGACCGCGCCGAACGACTTGACGACCTGCTCACGGACGGTCGCGATCCGCCCGGCGTCGCCCGCGACGACCCCCCCCAGGGCGTCGCCGTGGCCTCCGAGCGACTTCGTCAGCGAGTGCAGCACCAGGTGCGCGCCGAGCTCGAGCGGGCGCTGGCAGTGCGGGGTCGCGAACGTGTTGTCCGCGACCACGATCATCCCCCGCTCCCTCCCGAGCGCCGCGATCGCGCGCACGTCCGTCAGCCCGAGCGTCGGGTTGGCCGGCGTCTCGACGTAGAGGACGCGCGTCGTCGGCCGGAGCGCCTCCAGGTAGGCGCCGTCCGCCGTCGCGTCGACGAACGTCGTCTCGACTCCGAACGCGGGCAGGCGCTCCCGGAGGAGCCGGGCTGTCTCGCCGTACAGCGCCAGCGGCGCCACGACGTGGTCGCCCGCGCGGAGGAACGCGAGCAGCACTCCGGCGACCGCGCCCATCCCGCTCGCCGCCGCGACGGCCGCCTCGGCCCCCTCCAGCGCGGCCAGCTTGCGCTCGAGCGCCGCGACCGTCGGGTTGCCCCAACGGCCGTAGACGTGGCGATCGTTCTCGAAGCGGAACGCCGCGGCGGCCTCGTCCGCCGTCCCCAGGTCGAAGGCGCTGGCGAGCACCAGCCCCGCCTCGAGGGCGTGGGTCGAGTCGCGCTCGTCTCCCGCGTGGACCGCGAGCGTCGAGAGGCCGGGCGACCCGCCGGGCCGGCTCACAGGATCTCGGGACGGACGCGCTTGCGCCGACGGCGCGCGGCCTCGCTCATCTTCTTTCGGCGCTTGACGCTCGGCTTCATGTAGTGCCGGCGGCGCTTCAGCTCGCGCAGGATGCCCTCCGCGGCCATCTTCCGCTTGAGGTGCTTGATCGCGCGCTCGATGCCCTTGTCGCCGACCTGGACCTCGAGCGGCTTACACTGAATGGATTCGGTAGGGTTCGCCACGGGGACGCGCACTTTGTCAGACGGTCGCCCGGTGCGCAAGGCCTCGCCCCGCCGGCCCGCAGCCCCGGGGCCGGGCGCCGCGCCGGGTCGCTGGCGGCGACCGCCGATGGTGCCTTAGAAGCCCATTATGCATGCCGTCCCGAAGCCGCGCGCCGTCCGGGCACCTCACGGCGCGCGCACTTTCGTCGTCGAGTGGGCGGACGGGCTCAGGTCCGAGCTCCCGCACCGCGTCCTCCGCGGCTTCTGCCCCTGCGCCGGCTGCCAGGGCCACGGTGGCGGTATCCGCTTCATCCCCGGCGGGGACGAGGAGCTCTCCGGCGTCGAGGCGGTGGGCACCTACGCGCTCGGCCTCGCCTGGGCGGACGGTCACGCGTCCGGGATCTACACGTTCGTCTACCTGCGGCGGCTCGCCGCGCTGCTCGCCGAGCACGGGGAAGCTGGAGTGATCGCGCTCGGGGAGCTCCCCAAGGAGTGAGCTCGGTGCGCGTCGCGCTGGTGACGACCTCGTACCCGCGACATCCGGGCGATCCAGCGGGGCATTTCGTCGCAGCGGAGGCGCGCGCCCGCGCGCGCGCGGGGGACCAGGTCACCGTCTTCGCGCCGGCCGAGTGGGGCGCCGTCGAGCCCGGGAACCCCCGGATCGTGTGGCTGCGGAGCGGCGACGCGTTCGGGTGGCCCGGGGCCCTCGCGCGGCTTCGCGAGGCGCCCCGGCGCGCGGTGGGCGTGGCGCGCTTCGTCGCCGCTGCGCGGCGGGCGGTCTCGGGCGCCGCGCTCGACGAGGTCGTGGCGCACTGGCTGCTCCCCGCGGCGTGGCCCATCGCCGCGCGCGCCCGCGGGCGGCTGGAGGTGGTGTGTCACGGGACCGACGTCGAGCTGGTCGCCGCGCTCCCGGCGTTCGCGAGGGATCGGCTGTTCGCTTCGCTGGCGGGGCGAGGCGCGCGCTACCGCTGCGTGTCCGCCGACCTGGCGGCGCGGCTCGTGGCGATCGCGCCTGTCCACGTGCGGGGCGCGGTGAGCGTCGAGCCGGCGCGGTTCGAGGTGCCGCCCGGGCTGAGCCGGGAGGGCGCGCGGGCGCGCCTCGGCGTCGCGCAGGGCGCGCGGGTGGTCGTGATCGTGGCGCGGCTCATCGAGGCGAAGCGGGTGGCGGTGGCGCTGAGAGCGGCCGCGCTCGTGCCGGGTACGCGGGTCGTGGTGCTCGGGGACGGGCCGCTCCGCGCGCAGCTCGCGGCGGCGCACCCCGCCGCCGAGCTCCGCGGGCTCGTCCCGCGGGACGAGGCGCTCGAGTGGATCGCCGCGGCGGACGTCCTGCTCGCCGCGTCCTGGCGGGAAGGGGCCCCGACCGCCGTCCGCGAGGCGCGCGCGCTCGGGACCACCGTCGTCGCCTCGAGCGCCGGGGACCTGGCCGCGTGGGCCGCGCTCGATGGCGGCCTGTCGGTCGTCTCTCGCGCGGGATGCGGTGCGCGCGCGCCGCGCTAGCCGTCGCCCCGCGGCAAGTGCGCGCGGCGCCGCACGCCGCGCACTTGGCCGAGATCGCGAGGATTTCGTACGTTCTCGCTGGCATGCCTGCTGCTCCCGGCGAGCCGCTCTCCCGGAACCGTCGCCGTCCCGCCCCAGCTCTCCCGGCCGACCCGATCGAGCCGGTCGAGACGGCCGCGTCCACGCCGCCGGAGCCGATCCTCCGCCTCCGAGCGCTGCTGGCGCTCGGGCTGCTGGGCGGGCTCGGCGCGGTGGCCTACCCGCGCGTCCGCGCGACGTGGGAGCTGCACACCGCCGCCGCTGCGCTCGCCGACCACGCGCGCTGCATGGTGGGGCCGACGGGGCCGGCGCTGGCGCGGGACAACCCGGAGGAGTTCAACCGCCTGCTGCGGCGCCGGCTGGTGGCGGCGGCGCCCACGGAGCGGCCGTTCGAGGCGTGCGCTCGCCTGGCGGCGGCGGCCGCTGGCCGGCCCGAGCTCGAGCGACCTCACGCCGCGACCGCCCCGTCGTTCGTGGAGTGGGGCGCGCCCAGCGCTGCCGGAGTGGAGCCGACGCAGCTCGACGCGCTGCGCGTGGGCACGCGGCGCCTGGGCGAGCTGGCGCGGGCGGCCTGGCCGTTCGTGCGCGGCGGGTACGTGCACCTCGTCAAGCCGTCCATCGGCACCCGCGAGGCCGTCCATCCGGTGGAGCTCCCCGCGCCGGGGGTCGGCGCCGGCCTCCCCGCGTGGCGGGCCCACTACCGGGCGACCCGCCCAGCCCCCGGCGGCTGGGAGCTCGCGATGGGCTCCGGCGCCAACCTCGCGACCTTCCGGTCGGTGGACGGTGGCGTTCGCTGGCGACCGGCGCCGGCGCGCAGCGTCCCGCTCGAGGCGTTCGCCGAGCGCTGCGCGGCCACCGGCTCGACCCGGTCCTGGGTCATCGCCGAGAGCGACGACGGCAAGCGCGTCGTCGTCACGTCGATGGACCCGGACGGCGCGCCGCAGACGGCCGACCTGACCGCCGCGACCCGCGTCATCGCCGCGACGAGCTGCGACGAGACGGCCCTCGCCGCGCTGGTGGCCGACGAGGGATCGCGGAGCGTCACGCTCCACCTCTGTCGCCACCGCGGCGCCTGCGTCGAGGCGCCCCTCCCGGACGCATACGGACCTGGGCTCCCACCCAGGCTCCCGCTCGACGTGGCGCGCGTCCGGGGGACGACCGTGCTCGCCGCCACGCACCGCGGGATCGTGCGGGTGACCTCGGCCCGGGACGGCGCCCCGTGGACGCCGTGGGCCGTCGCGTACGACGCTGGCGAGCAGCCGCCCGCGCGCGCTGGCCTCCCCCCGCCGGGCAGGCTGCTGGTCTTGGGTTCGCGGATCCTGCTCCATGGCGCGGCGCGCGAGGGCGCCTACCCGGTGCTCTTCTCCGACGATCAGGGCGCGACGTTCCACGGGCCCTGAGGCTGCCGCTCGGTCGGGGGGGGGCCGCGCGACCGCGGCCGGGGTGGCCGGTCCTTGACGCCGAATGCGGTCGCCTGGACGCCGCTTGCGTGGCATCCTCTCGGGCATGCGACGGTACGTGTTCCTAGCGGGTCTCTCGTCGGCGATCGCGCTCTCCACTTCGTGCTCCAGCGATCCGGGCACCGAGGCCGTCGGCACCGGCGCATTCGGTGCGGTGGGGAACGGCGGCACCTCCGCCGCTGCTGGCGCTGGCGGTCAGGCGGGTGGCTCGTCGGGTTCGTCCGGCGCGTCGGGCGCGGGCGCCGGCGGGGCCGGTGGAGGCGCGGCCGGGGCAGGTGGCGCGGGCGGCGGGAGCGCCGGGTCGGGCGGTGGCATCGCGACGGGAGGTACCGGGGGAAGCATCCCCGACGCGGGCCCGCCGGACGTGCAGTTCCCGTACGACGCCGGCTCCACCGAGGCCGCCACGGAGGCGTGCGCGACGGCGAGCGCGGAGGCGCAGCCGGTCCTGCTCGACATGTACATCATCCTCGACTCGTCCGGCAGCATGGACGATCCCCAGACGAACGGCGACTGCAACGTCGGGGACACCACCAACTCCAAGTGGTGCAAGGCGATCAACGCGCTCCACGGGTTCTTCGCTGCGCCCACCTCCGTCGGGATGGG
Organism: Polyangiaceae bacterium; assembly: GCA_020846005.1. GTDB lineage: Bacteria > Myxococcota_A > Polyangia > Polyangiales > Polyangiaceae > JADLEQ01. The sequence continues at coordinate 28,687 of JADLEQ010000096.1, read as the reverse complement.
CGTCGCGCTGCACTTCTTCGCCAGCACCGGGTGCAGCGCGCTCGCCACGCCGGCCGTGCCGCTCCAGGACTTGCCCGGCCACCTCACGCAGCTCGACAACGCGATGAACGCGACGGGACCGAACGGAGGCACCAACATGGAAGGCGCGCTGGAGGGCCTCCGCGACTACACCGCCGCCAACCAGCGTCCGGGCCGGCGCATCATCGGCATCCTGGTGACGGACGGTGATCCGAGCGGCTGCGAGACGAGCATCGGGACGCTCGATAACATCGGCGACAACCACTACCTGAACACCGGCATCCCCACGTTCATCGTAGGGATGACGGGCGCGACGTTCTCCAGCCTCGAGAACCTGGCCGACGGCGCCGGCGCTGCTCCGCACACCAACTTCTGCGGCGGCTCGTACTCGCCGTGCCACTTCTACAACGTCGGCAACGGCGATGCGGCGGCGTTCATCTCGGCGCTCCAGTCGATCCAGGCGTCGGCGATCGGCTGCGACTACCAGATGCCCACCTCGTCGGGCGGCGTGATCAATCCGGCGAACATCTCCGTCGAGTACCTCTCCGGCGGCAACCCGCCGCCCCAGCAGATCCCCCGCGTGAACGACGCGAGCGCCTGCGGCGCAGGCGGCTGGTACTACGACAACAACGCTAGCCCCCAGCGAATCCTGCTCTGCCCGGCGACCTGCGGCGTCGTTCAGGCGGACAACGCGGCGAAGATCAACGTTCAGCTCGGCTGCCTCGGGAGCTGAGGCGACCGCCGCTCCACGGTCGATGTTCGAGCACCGGCGGCAGGTCGCGTTCCACGAGGTGGACGCCGCTGGGATCGTCTTCTTCCCGTGGTTTCACGTCTACCTCCACGAGGCGATGGATGCGTTCTTCGGCGGGCTCGAGGGCGGGTACGCGCGCCTCATCAACGAGCGACGCGTGGGGCTCCCTGCCGTCCGGCTGGTGAGCGATTTCAGGGCGCCGCTTCGCTACGGTGACACCGTCGCCGTGCGTGTCGAGGCGACGCGCGTCGGTGAGCGGAGCCTGTCGCTCCGCTACGCCTTCTTCCGGGACGGGGGAGGGGAGGTCGCCGCGTTCGAGCAGGTGGTGGTGGCGACCGATCTCGCGCGAATGTGCAGCGTGCCGCTCCCGGAGGACGTGCGAAGCGTCGCGCTCGCGCACCTCGCCTGAGCACGAGCGAGAGCGATCTCGCGTTGTGCGTGCCGCCGCGCTCAGCGCCGGTTCGTGAGCGGCGTCGCCGTCCGCGCGGCGATCCGCGCCATCGCGCGACGCTCCCAGCGAGGAGCGGTCGGGTCCCGCACCGGATCCAGCTCGCCCGAGAGCAGCGTGAGCGCCTGGACCTGGATGCTCGCCTCGGTGTGCTCGGCGCTGCCCGGCTCGACAGCGGCCAGCCGGCGCCGCCAGAGCGCGAGCGCCGCGACCCAGAGCCGCCGCTCCACGTACCGACTCACCAGCTCGCGGCGCCACCGCTCGGCGCCGGAGAGCTCGTACGCTGCGCCGAGATCGGCGAGCGCCTCCTCGTGACGCGCTTCGCCCCAGCGCAGGAGCCCGCGCGCCCCGAGCGCGTCCGGCGCTGCGCCGCGGATCCGCGCGGCGCGGCCATAGAGCGCCTCCGCTTCGACGCGGTCCCCGCTCCGCTCGCGTGCCCGCGCGAGGCCGAGCCACGCCTCGCCGCAGCCCGGATCGACCTGGACGGCGTCAGTGTACGCGCGGATCGCGAACGCGGCGTCGGCGCGCGCCTCGTGCTGGCGCGCGCGCGCGATCAGTCGCAAGGCGCTCGGCAGGCACTCGCCCGACGCGCGGGCCGCGGGGACGGGAGGCGCGGTGTCGCGAGGCGGCCTGGCCGGCGGCGCGGGCGGAGCGGGCGCGGGCGAGACCGACGCGGGCTCGCTCTGCGCGGGCGGCGGGGCTGGCGGCGCGGGCGGCAGCTCGTCGAACCGGGCGGTGGGCACGGCGCGTGACGGGCCCGTCAGCCCGCCGGCGGCGAGCGCACACAGCCAGGGCCACCGCGGCACGCACCAGCATGGCCCGACGCGCCGGCTGCGCAACCTCCCCTCCGGCCCGATCGGGGCGGGCCCGTGTCAGCCGAGACCGATCCGGCGCCGGGCCTCCGCGTAGGCGTCACTCGCGCTGAACACCGCGAGATCCCGCGCCTCCGGGTTCCGCGTCACCCACTTCAGGCGCTCGGCTCGCTCCGCCGGGGGGCCCGCGGTCTGCCCTGCGGAGAGCGCGAGCGCGCGCAGCGCGGCGTTCGGATCGCCCACCGCGAGGAGCGCCGCGCGGTTGCCCCACTGGTTTGCGGCCGTCGAGAGCTGGCTCGCTCGGTTGCCGATGCTGCCGATCACCTCGAGGGCGAGCACCGGCACGTCGTCGTCGAGGCGCTGGGTCATCGCCGCCTGAATCTTCGCCCGCGCCTCCGCGAACTTCCTCGCGTCGGCCCCCTGCGGCTGCCAGCCGGGCGCGAAGACCGCGAGGTGCGCCGCGGCGACTGGCCAGAGATCCACCGGCGCGGTGCGCGCGAACGCGCCCAGCCGCGCCTGGAGGATCTTGAGCGCGCGGAGCACGAGCACGGTACGCGCGAGGGCGTCCTCGGACTCGAGCAGCACCTTCCCGAACACGATCTGGGCCGGCGACGAGCAGGCGGGCATGCACACCGGGCCGAGCGACGGCGAGACGTAGACGTCGAGGTTCACGAGCCCGAACGCCGTCGCCGCCTCGCGGAGCTGGGCGACGAAGGCCTGGTACTCCGCGGGCAGCGGCGCCGCTCGCAGCCCCCGCAGGTCGACCGGGAACGCGGCGTCGAGCAGGTCGCCGCTCTTCTTCAGCAGCGCCCGGTACGGGAGGGTGAAGAGCTCGGGCGCGAGGAGCTCGTCCAGGCGCGGATCGCCCGCCGCGAACCCGGCCCCAGCGATCTCGACCGGCGCGCCCTCCAGCATCGCCAGGGTCGCTCGCGCGACGCTCGCGGCGTCCGCGTGGCCGCGCAGCTCGGCGACTGTCGCCAGCACTTCGAAGAACGACGCCTCGAAGCGCCCCGTGCCGAGCGCGCGGCGCACCTCGTTGGCGGAGCGATCGAGGAGCACCGTGAGCGGCCCCTGCGCGCCGCCGCGCTGGTGGTAGCCGGCGAGCGCGCGCAGCACGAGTCCGTCGTGCGGGTGCGTCTTACGGAGCTTCTCCAGCGTGGCCTCGGCCGCCTTGCGATCTCCCGCGACCTCCTCCTGGACCCGCGCGAGCAACAAGGTGCGGTCGCGGGTCTCCTCCGGTGTCGACGCGGCGCCGAGCAAGGCCTCGACGATCTCCTGCGCCTTCGTCGCGTCGCCGAGCCGCGCGTAGACCTCGACCAGGCGCTCGCTCGCGGCCACGTCGCCCGGAAGGCGGCGCAGCACCTCGCGGTACGCCAGCTCCGCTCGGGCCGGGTTGGGGAGGTCCGCCTCGTAGAGCGCGCCCAACCGGCGGTAGATCTCGGCTTGGGCGAGCGGCTCCTTGAGCTGACGAGCCAGGCTCGACCAGGCCTGCTCTGCGCCGCTCCAGTCACCCTCCGCGGCGCAGAGGTCCGCGTAGGCGCGGAGCGCGTCGATGTGATCGGGCGCCTGCTCGAGCGCGGCGGCGAGGGCGTGCTTGGCGGCCGCGGCGTCCCCGATCTCGTAGAGCGCGCGCCCCCGGGTCACCTCCAACGCGACGCGCTCGGCCGGGTCCTCGACCCGCTCGAGCCGCCGCTCCAGGAGCTCGGCCAGCTTGGCGCGCTCGCCGGCGGCGATGTACGCGGCCTGCAGGCGCGCGAAGACGTCCTCGTGGGTCGTGTCTCGCTCGAACGCCTGCTCCAGCGCTCGCACGCCTCGCGCGGCGTCGCCCACCTTGTCGAGCCAGAGGAGCGCGGCGTGGTGCCACGCGGCGAGCTGATGGATCGCGACGCCGCTCCGCTCCGCGATCCGCTCCTGCGCCTCGGCGGCACGGGCCGCCTCTCCCTCCGCCTCCAGCACGTCGGCGTAGGTGGTGAGGGCCACGAAGTGCTCGGCGCACTGGTCGACCGCCGCGGCGAGCAGCGAGCGCGCGGTGTCCTGCTGGCCCAGCCGCGACGCGGCCTCCGCGGCGCGAAGGCGGAGCGTCGAGGCATCGAGCGCGCGCGCGGAGCGCTCGGCGAGCGCGACGTCGAGGCGCAGCTGCTTCGCGTCCTCGCCCCGGCTGCGCGACAGCGCCGACGCGAGGCGCAGCGCCAGCAACGAGGGGCGAGCTCCGCGGCAGGCGAGCTCCGCGAGCGGTGCCGCGCTCTCCCAGCCGGAGTCCTTGGCGCGCAGGCGGGCCGCCCAGAGCGCGTGCGCTTCGGCCTCGGGATCCGTGCCCAGGCGCTCGGCGAGCGCCGCGGCGACCGCCTCCAGCTCGGCGTCGCGCCCGGCGCCGATCCGGGCATGCTCGAGCGCGCGGAGGGCGGGGAGGTGCCCCGGCGTCCCCTCGAGGATCGCTTGCTGCCAGAGGAGCGCGCTCGAGGCCTCGCCGCGAGCCTCGTCGAGCGCCGCCAGCCGCTCGTAGATCTCTCGCTGCTCACGGGCGTCCTCGGTCGCGCGCGCGGAGGCGAGCAGGCGCTCGGCGAGCAGGGCCGCCTGCGGCCCCGTGCGGCTGCACCGCTCGGCGAGCAGGTCGGCGAGGGTGCCCGGCTCGGGGGTGACCGCGCGCGCCGCCGCCGCCGCGGCCTCGAACTGCCCGGCGCGCTCGTGGGCGAAGGCGGCGGCTTCGAGCAGCCAGCGCCGGCTGAAGGGGTCGGACGCCGACCGGGCGACCTCGTCACGCCAGGCGGCCTGCGCGGCCGGGTCACCGGGCGCGAGGCGCTCGTGCAGCTCACGGAGGGCGACGTCCTCGGGGCGCGCCTGGACCGCCTCGCCGATCAGGCTCGCCGCCTGGTCGAGATCTGCTTCGGCCACCAGCAACGCCTCGCGGACGAGATCGTGGGCGCGCTCGACCGGGTCGTCCGCCGCGGCGCGCCGGGCGCGCTGCCAGCCGAGCACGGCGTCCGTGTCGCCCCGCATGCGACCGAGCAGCTCGCCCCAGCGCGCCGCGAACGGCACCTCCGGCGTCGTGCCGGCCTCGAGGAGCAGCTCGCTCATCCGATCGGGCGCGCCGAAGCCTGCGCCGAGCGCCGCCTCGACGAGCAGCAGCGAGGCCGGGGGACCCTCACCCCAGGCGGCGGCGAGCGAGGCGAGCAGATCGGCCGCACCTTCGCCGCCAGCCACCGACGCGAGCACGCGCGTCGCCGCCTCGCAGCGCGGATCGGCCTCGAGCGCTCCGCGGTACTGCTCGACGGCGCCCTCCGAGTCTTGCGCGAGCTCGCTCGCGAGCGCGGCCGCCAGCCGGCGGCTCCGCTCGTCGCCGCCCACGCCGGCGCCCGAGCCGCTGGTGAACGAGGTCGCGAGCGCCCCGTAGTCGCCGGCTCGCCGCGCGAGCTCGAGCGCGAGGAGCGTCGCCGCGGGGTCGCCCGGGAGCGCCGCCGCCGCGGCGTCGACCGCCGCAGCGACGCGCGCCGCGCCGCCCTCGCGCGTCGCGCCCGCCAGCGCGCGGCCCAGGGCGACGCGCGCGCGGCTCGACTCGATGCCCGCGAGCACCGCCGGGGCGTCGAGGGCGCCGGCGGCGCACGAGTCGACCGCCGCCGCGAGAGGCTCCAGCTCCACCACGCCCAGCGCCGCGGCCGCCCGGTCTCGGAGCTTGCCGCCGTCGGCACCTGCGAGCACCGCCAGCGCCAGGGCGTCGGCTGGCCCGAACGTCGGCGAGCTCGAGACGTCGCTCTCCAGCGCTGCGAGGACGGCGGTCGCGTCGCCGCTCTCGAGGGCACGCGCGGCGAGCGCTCGCCGCGCGGTCTCGTTCGGCTCGATCTGGAGGAGCTCCTCGAGCGCGCGTGTGGAGAGGCCGCGAGAGGCCGCGGTCGGCGCGGCGACGGCGCTCGCCAACCAGCGCGACGTGACGCCGAGCGGCGCGAGACCCCCGAGATCGAGCAACGCGGCGGCCGCGGTCGCCCGATCGTGCGCGCCGAGGGCGCGGCGCGCTCGCTCGAACGCCCAGAGCGGCGACGGCGGTGCGTCGCCCGCCGCGAGCCCTCGGAGCACGAGGAGGGCGTCCACGGCGTGACGGAGCCCGGCGAGCGGCGCGCCCTCAGGGAGCTTCGGGCGGGCAGGGCGGGCCTGCCCCAGGGCGGCCGCGACCTGGAGGAGCGGGGCGCGCGCGTCGCTCGGTGAGAGCTTCGCCGCCACCGCGAGCCGCCGCTCCGCGCCGGCCGCGTCCTCTAGCAGGAGGCGCGCGATGTCGGCCGCCAGGGTCGCCGCGTGCGTGCGAAGCTCGGGGGTCGCCGCCGCGCGCGCCTCGACGTCGAGCGCCTTCACGACCGAGGGCAGGTCCCCCTCGACGGCCGCGAGGGCCCGCTGCTGCCTCGCGCCGTAGCCCGAAGGGACGAGTGAAGCGGCCTCACCCGCTAGCTCGCGGGCGTGGGTGAGCTCGCCCGTGAGCGCCCACAGCTCGCTCGCGATGAGGAGCCCCCGGGCGCGCGCGGGCGTGTCCACCAGCTCCCTCGCGCGCTCCTCCGTCCAACGTGCGCGCTCCGCGAACGCGTCGAGCGTACCCATGCTCGCGAGCTGCGCCGCGGCCGGCCCGGCGTCCTCGCTCGGCACCTCGACGTCCTCTGCGCCAGCGTCTTCGCTCGCGGCGGCCAGCGCCTCGAGCTCTGCGGCCTCGGCCGCCGACAGCTCGCCGCTCGCCTCGAATTCGACCGGATCCGCGGGAGGCTCTGCCGGCGCCTCGCCCGCCGCGGCGACCGGCGGAGGCTCGAACGAGCCGGCGTCCATCAGCTCGAAGTCGAGCTCGCCCGCGCCGACGTCTGCTGCCACGGGGGCCACCGGGCTGTGCGCCGGCAGGAACGGCTCCCGAGGCGGGGGGCCCGCGGGGTTGACCGCGGGTGGCTTCTGCGTCCGATCGAGCGGCGTGCGGGGTGCCGGCCGCGGGAGCCCGCCCGCGCTGGAGGCCGGCGCCGGGGGGGTCGGCGAGGCTCGGCGGGGCGCGGGCGGCGCCGCCGCCGTGACGGCCGGCCGCGGCGCTGCCGGCGCCGCGGCCGGCGTCGGCGCGGGCCGGGGCGCCGCCGGAGGGCGCGGCGCAAGATCGGGGGTAGGGGGAGGAGCACTACCCCCGCTCTGCGAGCCCGGCGACGACGGAGCTCGGACGGCCACTCGCGGCGAGGCGGGGAGCGCGTCGTCCTCCGTCAACAGGGAGTCGAGCAGCGCGTCCGGCTCGAAGTCCAGCGCGCCGAGCTCGGCGCCGATGCTGGCAGCGGGGCCGCTCCGGCCCGCGCCCAGCGGGCGCCGCGCCTCGGGCCCTCCCTTGTTCGGCGGCTCGTCGTCGCTCATCGCACTCCCATCCCGAGTCGCTCGCGGATCGCGAGGTAGCTCGGCGACAGCACGAACCCGAGGAGCCGCGCGGCGCGGCTCCGGGCCTCGTCCGACGCGCCCAAGTGCCCGCGGACGCCGACGCCCGCCAGCACCCAGGACACGTCACCTGCCGCGATCGCCGCCAGGCGATCGAGGCTGGCGCGCGCCGCCTGCGCCCAGACCACCGGGTCTTGTCCGGAGTGCGCGACGGCGCGAGCGAGGTCGGGTAGCACCTTGCGCGCCTTGCGGGAGATCTCTTTGCCGAGCTGGCGCTGGAACTCCGCCAGCATCGCGTAGGGCGGGCTCGGCACGTCGACCCCGCCCACGCGACACGCGGCGACGACGAGCGCAGCGACGTCCGCCGATTCGCGGTGGCGCAAGAGGGTCGTCCCGCGGCGCAGCCCGAACAGCTCACGCGCGAGCGCGGCGCGGTGCGGTGCGGCCAGCGGCGCTGTCACCGACGCCCCGATGACGACGCACGGCGTCTCGAGCGGCACAGCGGCGATGCCGTGCGGGTCGGTCCCGCCGACGTAGAGCTCGAAGTCCCCCACGCCGAGGGCGCCCGCCCACGCGGCCACCTCATTGCGGATCGGGAGCCCGGCGCGCGGGTCGACGCGCTCGCGCTTGCCCACGCCGAAGGCCTGGAGCCCGGGCCCCACCGCCTCGGCGAACGTCGTCGCGAGCGCCACCATCAGCTCGCCGACCGGGCCGCCGTCGTAAGGATCGCACAGCTCGGGGAGCGCGGCCGCGTCGACGGCGATCTGCGGTAGCCGCGCCACTCGCTCGTCCAGGCGCTGCAGCTCGGCGTCCACCTGCGGCGAGCCGCGCCCCAGCGCGACGAGGGCGCCGAGCGCCGCCTGCCGGAGCGGCGAGTTGCCAAAATGAAGGGCGATCCTCGCCAACCGGTTCACACGCTCCGCGTCGAGCGGCTCCTGCGCCAGCGCGGCGACGAGCGCCTGCTGCCCAGCCTGCAGCAGCGGCGCGGCGCTCGCGGCCGGGAGGGCGCCGCTGAGGACGAAATCGAGCGCCTCGGCGTCCTCCGGCGCCTCGGCGAGGAGGCGCGCCGCGGCCGAGCGCGCGCCCTCGGGCGCGTGCAGCTCGTCGCGCCGCACGGCGAGCGCCAGGCGCGCGGCTTCCATCCGCCCCTCGCGGGTCTCGCGCTCCTCCATGAGCAGCTCGAGGGCGGCGACCGCGTGCTCCCACGACTGCACGCGCGTGGCGGCGCGCGCCAGGCGCTCGCGCACCGCGAGCGTAGACAGCCCGGCGCGGTGGAGCTCGACCAGCACCTCGAGGGCGGCGGCCGGGTCCCCGACCTTGTTCTCGTAGAGGTCGACGGCGGCGACACCGCTCATCAAGCGCTGCTTCTGCGGAGCCTCGTCCAGCGCCGCGAGCCGACCCAGGTTGCGCGCTGCCTCGACGAAATTGCCGGTCTTGATGCAGATCTCGCCGGACAGCGCGAGCGCGCCCACGTGGTCCGGCTCGAGCATGGTCACGTTCTCGAGGGCTGCGAGCGCGCCCTCCAGGTTCCCCGCCTCGCGCAGCACGCGTGCCCGCTCCCAGAACAGCTTGGCGATCTCGTCGGGCTCCTCGGCGACTGCGAGGCGCGCCTCGACGAGCTCGAGCAGTCGCGCGCCGTCCTTGCGGCTGCGGACGATGCGGAACAAACGATCGAACGAGCTGAAGCGACGGACGTCGCGCTCGACCGCTCGGGAGAGCGCGAGCTCGCCGCGGCCGTGGTCGCCCAGCTCGTCGATCAGGATCGCGGCGGCGCGCTCCCACGCCTCCGAGCCCGTCGTGGCGTCCGCCAGTGCGTCGCCCAGCGCCGCGAGCGCCTCTGCCACGCTCGCGCGGTCGCCCAGCGCCTCGGACGCCGCGCGCAGCCCGTCCCACCCGAACACGTCCGTCGGGTGGGCCTCGGCGACCGCGCGGAACGAGCTCTGCGCGCCCTCGAGGTCCCCGCGGGCGAGCTGGTTCCACCCCGCCAGCGCCGACAACACCGGCCCGGTCTCCGCCCCGAAGAGCACGTTCGCGCGCCGAAGCGCGGCCGCGCGCCGCGCCGGGTCCGACCCCGGCGGCGCGAGCTCGAGGTCCGCCGCGCGCGCCGACGCCTGGGGTCGCCCGAGCAGCGGCTCGCTCTCACCGCGGAGCGCGGAGGCCATGCGCACGCCGCACTCGATCTCGAGCGACGCCGGCTCGGTGAGCCGCGCGGCGAGCGCGCGTCGCGCGTCGAGCTCCGCCGCCGGATCGGCCGCCCCGACCGCGCGCGCGACCCACTCGAGCGCCGCCGCGGCGCTCGACTCGTCCGCGCCCGCCCAGGCGGCGGCGCTCGCGGCGAGCTCCGCGGTGCCGGCGGCGCCGCCCGCGAGCGCCGCGAGGTGCTGCTCGCCGGCGACGAGCGCGGTCGTCCCCGGCAGCAGCGCTAGCTCGTCGAGGGCCGCGATGCGGTCGTCTGCGTGCTCGACGCCGGGCTCGAGGGCGCGAGCGAGCGTCGCGACCTCGGGCAGCGGCGAGGGAGCGGCGGCGAGCTGTTCGAGCGCGGCGCGCGCGGCCTCCGCCCCGTCGCTGGTCGCGAGCTCCAGTCCGTAGCGCTCGAGCGTCGCGAGGGTGTCGTCCGCTGGCGCCGAAGCGAGCGCCGCGCGACGGGCCTCGATGGACTCTGGATCGGCCGACCGGAGCGCCCACCCGAGGACCGCGCCAGCGCCTGTGGGGTCGCGGTCGGCAGCGCCGCGGAACGCCTCGAGCGCCCCCGCGCGGTCCCCGGCGCGCCACCGCAGCAGCCCCGCCTCGAGGAGCAGCGCGGCGGCGAGCGGCGCGTCCTCGGCGCGATCGCCCGCCCCGGCGAGGAGCTCGGCGGCGGCCGTCGTGGCGCCGGCCTCGCGATCGAGCGCGGCTGCCGCGACGGCCGCGATCAGGCCCGGGCCCGGCTCGGCCGCGAGCGCGACGAGGTCGCCGTGCGCCTCGTCGGCGCGCCCGCCGGCGAGCGCCCTCGCGGCCGCGACGACCCGCAGGGCCGCGGCGTGGTCGTCGTCGCCCACGGTGCCCGCGAGATCCCTCGCCGCCGAGGCGCCGTCGCCATCCACGACGAGCCACGCGCGCAGCGCGTGGCCGAGCCACTCGCCGCCCGGCGCGGCGGCGATGGCGGACGCAGCCGTCTGCGCGCCGGTCGCGTCGCCGCGCTGCAGGCGACCGCGGAGGAGCTCGAAGGCGAGCGACGCCTGCTCGCTGGCGTCGGCGCCGGCGGCCATCAGCCGGCGCGTCGCCTCGTCGTACCAGGCCGTGTCTGCCGCCGCGCCGGCGAGCATGCGGGCCGTTCGCGCCACCACGCCGGGGCTCGCGCCGTACATGCCGGCCTGCGACAGCGCCGCCCGCGCGGCCTGCGGCTCGTTCCCCCGGGCCCACGCGTCGGCGGCCAGCAGGAATCCGCGAGCCCTGGCGGGGTCGGCCCCGCACCGCTCGGCTGTGCTCTCGAGCAGCCCGGCGAGCGCCGGCGGGTCGCTCGCGCCGGCGAGGAGGTCCAGCGCGAGTGTCCGCGCCGGGATGGAGCCCGGGTCGTGCCCGAGCGCCGCCTGTGCGGCGGCGAGCGCGCCGGCGGCGTCGCCCGCTGCCGACGCCGCCTCGGCCAGCTTGAGGCACAGCGCCGCGGCGACGCCGCCGGAGGCGCCTCGCTCGAGTGCCTTGCGGGCGATCACCGACGCGCCTTCCAGATCACCGACCGCCTCGGCGGCCGCGAGCCGCGCCGCGAGCACGGACGGCTCGTCGGGCGCGGCCTCGAGCGCGCGGTCGAGCAGCGTCGTCGCCTGGCCCACATCGCCGTGGGCGCGCGCCGCCGCGGCGGCGCGGAGCAGCGCGTCGGCGATGGGACCGGTCCCGGTGGTCCACCGGGGGACACCGAGCCGGTCGCCCTCCGCCGGCGCCTCGCGGCGCCGCTCGAGCAGCGCCGCCTGCGTCTCCAGCACTCGCGCCAGGCGGTCGGGGCGCTGGGCGCGCGTGGCCAGCTCCTCGAGACGTCGCAGCGCCGCCCACGTCGCGCCCGACTCGAAGCCGGCGGCGCGCTCGGCCGCCTCGAACGCGCGGTCGGGTGCGTCAGCGTCGAGCTCAAGGCTCGACAGGTCCGCCCAGAGCAGCGCCGCCCACTCCGGGTCGCGCGCGCGCTCGGCTCGCTCCGTCATCGCGCGCAGGCGGAGCGGCGCGTCCTCGAGCCGCCCTGCCGCGCACTCGAGCAGCAGCCACGCCGCGGCGTCGTCCGGCGCCTCGCCGACCCACTCCTCGGCCAACTCGCGGCCGCCGGTGGCGTCGTCGTCGTGGTCCAGCGCGAACGCGGCGCGCGCGTGCAGCGCCCTCGCCCGCTCCTCGGCGCTGTCCGCCACGCGGGAGAGCCGCTCGAGGAGCTTGCCCAGGTTCTTGAACGACTGGCGCCGCTCGATGATGGCGATCAGGCGCTCGAGCGGCTCGCGGAACTCAGGCTCCGCGTTGACGGCCGCGAGGTGGTCTCGCGCGGCGCCGGCCTCGTCGCCGAGCGCCTCCTCCAGCAGCCCGATCTCGTGGAGCAGCGCAGCGCGGACGGCGCCCTCGACGGCGGCGTCGTGCTCGGCGCGCAGGCGGTCGACCGTTGCGGCGAGCGCCGGCTCCGTGGGTGCAGGGGGGCGGGTCGTCATGCGGAGCGGCGCGAGAGGATGGCACGGCCCGCGGCGAAGCAACAGGTGCGCTGACGGCGCCCCGGCGCGCTCCGACTACTCGAGCCGCCGGACGACCCAGAAGCCGCGCGGCGTGTCGACCGGCTCGGCAGCCACCTCGCCCTTCTTCAGCGTGAACAGCGCGAACTCGATATGGGGCTCGAGGATCCCGCGCGGGATCCGGCCGGCGTCGGCCAGCGAGCCTCGATCGCCCCGCTCCACGGCCTTCGCGAATTGGGTCTGCGCCTCGGTCGCCAGCTCGGTGGCGAGCGCGCGCGCGGCCTGCTTGGAGCGCGCGCCGCGGGGCGCGAGCTGGGCGCCCTCGTAGGTCACCAAGATGACGCCGAAGCGGACGCTCTTGGGCGCGCCGGCGGGCAAGCTGCCTCCGTCGGCCGTCGCGCCGAGCGTCGTCTCTGCCTCCTCGGCCTCGACCTCACCGTCCAGGCCCGCGTCGCCCGGCGCGTCCGGCTCCGCCGAGGCGCTCGCCGAGGCGCTCGGCGGCGCCGGCGGCGCGGCGGGCGCGCTCACCGCGCCCTGGCGAGTCCCGAGAACCACCGCGCCCACCGCGGCAAAGAGCAGCGCACCCAGCGCGACACGGGACGAGAGTTCCATCCGGGCGGGACGGCTAGCACGGATCGGGGGACACTCGCGCGGGGCGGGGCGCACTTTGCCGTTCCCGGCGGAGGCGCGGGTGTGCGACACTGGGTATCGTGTTCAAGGTCGAGTGTCCCGGGTGCAAGGCACCGTTCCAGGTCGACGAGCGCCGGGTCCCCGCGGCTGGACTCAAGATGCGCTGCCCGAAGTGTGGGGAGTCGTTCCGCGTGGACCCACCGCCCAGGGATCCGCGCCAGACGGGCCCGAGCCCCGTCCTGCAGGCCGAGCCGCGCGGCGCGCCGGCCGGTCCGCCGCCCGTCCCGCGCCGCCCGCGCGCGGCCACCATCGTCGGCGTCGCCGCGCCGGGGGGCGGCGCGCAGCGCCCGCCGGCGGCGCCTCCGCCGCCCACGCCGGTGCCCGCCGCCCCACCGCCTCCGGCGAGCGGAGACGAGCTCGATCTGCCCGTCGTGGGCGTGTCCGCGCCCCGCGCTCCGGGGCGCCCCGCGCCGCCCCCGCGGCCCTCCGCGCACCGCACGTCGCCGGACGCCCCGCGCGCGCGAGACCTGGCGGCGGCGCCGCCGGCCCCGGCGGCGCCCCACCCACCGGCGCCGGCAGCGTTCGGCGAGATCGATCTCGACGCCCCGGAGCTTCCGAGCCCGGCGGGTTTCGCGGCGGGCGGTGCCCCGCGGGCGGGCGGCCCCGCGCCTTCTCCGGCCGCGCCCGACGCCTTCGACCTGCTCGACGACGACCTCCCGTCCCTGGGCGGGCACGGGGCGGCGCAGCCGACGCGCGGAGCACCCGCCGCGAGCGACTTCGATCTCCCGACGGTCGGCGGAGCCGCCGCCTTCGGCGCCCCTCCCCGAGGTGGCTTCGACGATCTCGAGCTCCCTGCGCTGGCCGGGCCCGCGGGAGATCTCCCCGCGCTCCCTGATGTGGGATTCCCCGGTACGGATTCGCTCGACTTGCCGAGCGTGGGCGGCGCCGAGCTGCCGAGCCTGGGTGGCGTCGAGCTGCCGAGCTTCGGCGGCGCGGACCTGCCGGGCCTGGGCGGCGCGGAGCTGCCGAGCCTCGGCGGCGCGGACCTGCCGAGCGTGGGCGGTGCAGAACTCCCCACCGTAGGCGGGACCGGGCTCCCCGCGTTGGGTGGGGCTGCGCTCCCGGCGTTGGGTGGGGCGGCCCTCCCCGCGTTGGGCGGGGCGGCCCTCCCCGCGATCTCGTCTTCCGGGCTCCCCGCGCTGGGCGGCGCCGCGCTGCCTGCCACCGCCGCGCCGCCGAGCGGCGGGCTCGCGGCCTTCGGCGATCTCGAGGCGCCGGATTCGCTCGGGCGGGGTGACGCCGGCGCAGCGTGGCCGCAGCCGACTCCGCCGCGCGCCTCCGCGTCGAGCGTCGGCGCCTTCGCGGCGTTCGGCGGCGGGGGCTCCGGCGGGCCGCCGTCGGCCGTGCCCTCCGGCGAGTTCCCCGGCGATCGGATGCGAGCCCCGAGCGGCGAGTTCGCGATGCCGGCCCGCTCGTCCTTCGAGCCTCCGGCGTCCGATCCGTTCGGGGGGCCCTCCTCGGCCCCGCCCGCGCCGGGAGGGCCGTCGCAACCCCCGTCTCAATCCGTCCCGCAGGATCAGAAGGCGCTCACGCGGCAGGCTGGGGGGGGCGTGAGCTTCGGCGAGGTCGACCTCGGCGGCGGTGAAGAGGCCGGGCTGGGCGACGAGATGGAGTTCGGGGCGATCCCGCAGGAGCGGGACGCCTCCGCGGAGGCGTCGATGGCGCCGCCGGGCGGGCCCCTCCACGCGCCGGTCGCGACCGCCCCGACCGCGCCGGTGGAGGCGCCGCGGTCGCGCAGGGGGGGGCGCTACGCGGTCGTCGCCGCGGTGTTGTTCGTCGTCGGAGGCGGGGCCCTCGCCACGCTGCCCGACGTGGGCCCGTTCGGCTACCACGTGATCAACGACACGCTGCGGAAGGGCGAGTACGACCAGCGCCTCCGCGACGAGGCTGCCCGGGCCCGCGTCGCGTTCGCGCGCGACACCTTCGACACCGCGCGAACCGGGCTGCAGGATCTCGAGGCGGCGCGCGAGGGCGCTCGGCGGATCAAGGGTCTCGCGGCGTACGGTGCGTACGCCGCGTTCCTCCACGAGCTTCGCTTCGGCGCCGCGCCGGACGTGAACGCCCGCGCTCAGGTCGCGCTGAAGGCCCTCGAGGGCGGCGACGGGGTGCCGCACTACGGGCTGGCGCTCGCGGCCCAGGCCGGCGTCGGCGGTCAGCTCGCCCGCGCCGTTCAGCTCGCGCAACAGGCCTCCGGTCGGGAGCCGGAGAAGATCGACGTGGTCGTCCTTGAGGCGGAGCTGGCGCTCCGCGCGCGCGACGCCGGGGCTGCGGTGGCTGCGTGGACGACCGCCGAGGCGCTGGAGAAGAGCCCTCGCACCGCGTTTGGGCTGGCGCGTGCGCTCCAGCTCTCTGGTGACGGTGCCGGCGCGTCGGCGCGGGCGAAGGAGGCGCTCGCGCGCAACCCCGCCCACGTGGGCGCGCGGCTGCTCGAGGCCGGTGTCCTCTGGGCGACCCAGGCGGACGAGAAGGCCGCGTCCGCGCTGCTCACCGAGGTGGTCGGCAGCCCCGGCGCCAGCCCCGAGGAGGTCGTGCGCGCGCAGACGCTGCTCGGGGACATCCACCTCGGGCGTTCGCGGGTGTCGCTGGCGGAGGCCGCGTACGGCGAGGCGCTCAAGATCGATCCCAAGTGGGCGCGCGCGCTCGCCGGCCTGGGCGACGCCTTCTACCGCGCCGGTCGATACTCGGAGGCGCTCGCGCGCTTCCAGGCGGCGGCGGAGGCGGATGCCGACTTCCTCCTGGCGCAGGTCGGCGTCGCGAAGACGACCATCGCGCTCGAGCGGTTGAACGACGCCAAGGAGATGCTGCGCAAGCTGCGCGTCGCGCACCCGAAGAGCGTGATCGTCGCGTATTGGGACGGCAAGGTCCAGGAGGCGCTCGGGATGCGCCCGGAGGCGGAGGCGGCCTATCGCGCGGCGGTCGCGGCCGGGCCCACCGAGCCCGACGCGGTGCTCGCCTATGTCGCGCTCGCGCTCGTGCTGAACCAGCAGGGGCGCGGAGAGGAGGCGCAGAAGATCCTCGCCGACGCCAAGGAGAAGCTGCCGACTTCGCCGCTCATCCACCGCGCGCTCGGCGAGCTGGCGCTCGCGCAAGGGAGGTACGACGACGCGCTCGCGGAGCTCGCTCGCGCGGTGGGGATCGACCCGACGGACCTCGACTCGAGGTTCAAGCTCGGCATCGCGCACCGCCGGAAGGGCAACTTCGAGGACGCGACCAAGGCCTTCGACGCCGTCGCCGCGGTCGATCGCGACTACCCGGGGCTGGCGCTCGAGCGCGGTCTGCTCTTCGAGGCCTCGGGTCGCACGGAGGAGGCGCTTCGCGCTTACGAGGGAGCGCTCGCCAAGGCGCCGAACGACCCGGACCTCATGCTCCGCGTCGGATGCAGCAAGGTGGCTGCCGGGCGCCCCGAGCAGGCGGAGGAGCTCCTGCGCAAGGTGCTGTCCCAACGCCAGCAGTCGGCGGAGACGAACCACTGCCTCGGGCGCGCCATGCTGCTCAAGGGGCAGAACCTCGCGGAGGCGTTGCGGACGCTCGAGCGCGCCGTGGAGCTCGACCCGAACCGGGCGGAGTACTACCTGTACGTCGGCTGGGCAGCGAACGAGGCGGGGAGGGTAGCGAAGGCAGAGGAGGCGCTGCGCAAGGCGCTGGCGCTCGACCAGGGGCTCGCCGACGCCTACTGGCAGCGCGGCGTGCTCTCGTACCGGCAGGGGCGCGTCCGCGACGCGATCGCCGACCTGCGGAAGGCGCTCGAGCTCCGGCCGAGCCGCCACGAGGCGCACGCGACGCTCGCCGAGGCCTACTATGATGAAGGCAAAGAGGCCCAGGCCATCGCGGAGTGGGAGCTCGCCGTCCGCGCCCACCCGGACAACGCGATGTGGCGCTACCGCTACGGACGCCTCCTCGCGGCGAACAACCGGGCCGGGGAGGCTGCCGATCACCTCGGACGCGCGATCCAGCTCGGCGAGGCGGCCGAGTCCAAGCCTCGGTGGCTGCCCGACGCCCACCTGCTCTACGCGCGGGCGCTCGGCACCGGGAAGGACGCGGCGCGCCATTGGGAGGCGTTCCTGCGGGACGGCCCCCGCGACTCGCCCTACCGGGACGAGGCGAAGCGGGCGCTCGCCGCGGCGGGTCGCCCCTGGCAGGGCGACTGATCGCCGGAGCCCGCTGGGCGCCCTCGCCCGCGAGCTCAGCCCTCGACGAACGTCTTCAGCTGCTTCACCCGAGCGGGGTGCCGGAGCTTGCGCAGCGCCTTCGCCTCGATCTGGCGGATCCGCTCCCGGGTCACCTCGAAATCCTGGCCGACCTCCTCGAGGGTGTGGTCGCTCTTCTCGCCGATCCCGAAGCGCATCCTCAGCACCTTCTCCTCGCGCGGCGTCAGCGTGCGGAGCACGCGCCGCGTCTGCTCGGAGAGGTTGAGGTTGATCACGGCGTCGGCCGGGTTCACCGCGCTCTTGTCCTCGATGAAGTCGCCGAGGTGGCTGTCCTCCTCCTCGCCGATGGGAGTCTCGAGGCTGATCGGCTCCTTCGCGATACGCAGCACCTTGCGGACCTTGTCGAGCGGCAGCTCCATCTTGGTCGCGATCTCCTCCGGCGTCGGCTCGCGCCCGAGCTCCTGGACGAGATAGCGCGACGTGCGGATGAGCTTGTTGATCGTCTCGATCATGTGCACGGGGATGCGGATCGTGCGCGCCTGATCGGCGATGGCGCGCGTGATCGCCTGCCGGATCCACCACGTCGCGTAGGTGCTGAACTTGTAGCCCCGCCGGTACTCGAACTTGTCGACCGCCTTCATCAGGCCGATGTTCCCCTCCTGGATGAGGTCGAGGAACTGCAGGCCGCGGTTCGTGTATTTCTTCGCGATGCTCACGACCAGGCGGAGGTTCGCCTGGACGAGCTGCGCCTTCGCCGCCTCCGCGCGTCGCTCGCCCTGCCGCAGCGCCTCGTAGGTCGCCCGGAGCTCCTGGACGGCCGCTCGAACCGACTCGTCTGCCTTGCGATCGCTCGCGTCAGCGGCCGCCGAAGGCGCTGCGACCGTCCCGCCCTCGAGCAGCCTCGCCAGCTCCGCGCGCGCCCCGGCGGCGAACGAAGCCTCCCGCGTTCCGCCCACCAGCTGCTCGACGCGATCGACGAGCGCCTTCAGCTTGCCCACGATGCGGTCCACCGTGCGCTTGTTCAGGCGCATGGCGTGGAGCGCGGTCACGAGCTCCTTGCGCTCACCGGCGAGGTCCCCCGCGGCCTTGCGTCCCCCGGGGCCGCCGGCGCGTCGCGCAGGTGCGTCGCGGAGGCGAGCCTCGAGCTCCCGAGCGCGCGCGGTGACCTTGTGGAACCTGCGCTCCGCTTCGGCTTCGTCGAACGCCTGCTCCTCGTCGTCGCCGTCCTTCACGATCTCACGGATGCGCGACTTGCGCTGCTCGAGGCGCTCGCCGAGCTCGATGATCTCGCGCAGCGCGATCGGGGTCCCGAGGATGGCGTCGAGCACCTGGTGCTCGCCGTCCTCGATCCGCATCGCGATGGCGACCTCGCCCTCGCGCGTGAGGAGCGGGACGCTCCCCATCTTGCGCAGGTAGAGGCGCACCGGGTCGCTGCTCCGCTGCGCTTCCTCGTCGCCGGACCGCGCCCGGACCGGGGGGCCGACGGCCGGCTCGCGCGCGGGGGGAGACGGCCGCCGGGGCGAGGGCTCCTCGAGCGACGCGTCCTCGACCGGCTCCGCGATGGGCTCGTCGTCGGAGTCTTCCTCGAACGTGACGCCCAACTCCTCGGCCGGCGCCTCGTGCGGGGGGGGCTCCGCGCCGCTGTCCGCGACGGCCGTGTCCGAGACCTCCTCGTCGAGCTCCGGCGCCGGCGCCGCGGCCCGCGTCGCCTGGCGCGCGGAGCTCCCCGCCGAGCTCGTGCCGCGGCTCACCTTGGCGTGGCGCGAGGGGCGCGCGGCGCCGCTGGTGCGAGCTGCCGCCTTCTTCTTCTTCGTCTGAATCTTGGGCTTCGCCACCACGCACCTCGTCTTCGATCGACCCGTCGTCCTCACCCCGCGCGGCCGCGGGCCGCGCGCTCCTGCTGCTCGCGCAGGAGCTCGAGCTCCCGATCCCAGTCGCCCATGCTCGCCGCACGCGAGACCTCGGTCGCCGCCTCGGACCGCCGCCGCTTCCGCTCGAGCACGCTCAGCTTCTCGACGTTCAACGCTAGGTCCATGCGGGCGCTCTCGACGCGCTCGTGCCCGGGCGCGACCAGCCGCGACGCGGCGAAGGAGATAGTCGAGGGGGGGAGCTTCGCAAGCAAGACGTCCGGGTCGAGCGCCCCGCGGGTCTCCCACGACTGACGCGCCGCGGCAAACAGCGCGGCGGCGTCGCCCTCCAGCAGCGCCGCTGCTTCCTCGGCGTCCGGTGTCGCAAAGAGCTCGGGGAAGTCCAGCACCGCGCCGAGGAGCGCGAGCTGGATGCGCTCTCGGCCCGCCGGGGGCCGCGCCCGCGGAGCGGTGGGCGCCCCTGGCGCGCGGCGCGCCGCGGCGTGCACCGCCCTGTGCAGGCTGCGAAAACTCGTCGCGTCCCGCAGATCGAACCGCTGGGCCAGCCGCTCCACGAGCCGATCGGCGTGCGTCTCGGCCATCGCGCGGACGGCCGGGTCCTCCTCGCGCGCCAGGAGCTGGGCGACCTCCTGGACCTTCGCAGCCTGTGCTCGCGCGTCGCCCGCCGGCAGGTCCTCGAGCGCGGTCTCGATCAGGTACTCGAGCAGCGGCCTCGCCGCGCTCACCAGTCGCGCGACCGCCTCGGCGCCCCCGCCCCGCGCGAGCTCGTCCGGATCGACGCCGTCCGGGAGCCGCGCGACGCGAGCCACGAGCCCGGCCTCGGCGAGCGGCTCCCGCGCGGCGACCGTCGCGCGGCGCCCCGCGGCGTCGCCGTCGAACAGCAGCACGGCGGCTGGGGCGTAGCGGCGCACGAGCCGCGCCTGCTCCGAGGTGAACGCCGTCCCCAACGGGGCGACCACGTTCCGCACGCCGCGCGCGTGGAGACCCACCACGTCGAAGTTGCCCTCGACGATCGTGCTCTCGCCGGCCCTGCGCACCGCCTGGCGCGCCTGGAACAAGCCGAAGACGGTCTCGCGCTTGCGGTAGATGCCCGACTCGGGTGAGTTGACGTACTTCGCTGGCGGGTCCGCGCGCTCCGACTCGGGGACGGGCAGGCCGTGCGCACGGCATTCGTCCGCCTGCGGCTCCGCCAGCGTCCGCCCGCTGAAGGCGATCGGGCGCCCGGCGAGGTCGACGACCGCGAACATCAGGCGATGGCGGAAGCGGTCGTAGTGCCCGCTGCCGCTCGACCGCGGGACGATCAGGCCCACGCGCTCGCCGGCGACCGGGGAGATCCCGGCGTCGCGCAGGTGCTTGGTGAGCGCGTCCCAGCCCCAAGGCGCGTAGCCCACGCGGAACGCCTGCAACGCGTCGGCGATGTCGTCCGTGGGGGACTCCGGCACCAGGCCGCGCCTCGCGAGCTCTTCGCGTGCGTGGTGCGCCAGCGGGTGCTCGCGCAACATCCGCTCGAACCACTCGGCGGCCGCCGCGGTGGCCGCGTAGAGCTCGTCGTCGCGCCGCCGCGCTGCGTCCTCCGCCTGGCGCTCCGCCGCCGTGCGCGTCTCCTCGATCTGGATCCCAGCCCGCTCGGCGAGGCGGCGCGCGGCGTCGATGAACCCGAGCCCCTCCGTCTCCATGAGGAAGCGGAACACGTCGCCGGACACGCCGCAGCCGAAGCAGTGGTAGAAGCCGCGCTCGTCGCTCACGTGGAAGCTCGGCGTGCGCTCCGAGTGGAACGGGCACAGCCCGACGTGGCTGCGCCCGCGGCGGACGAGCTTCACGTGCTCGCCGATGAACGTCACGATCGGCGTCGCCTCTCGGATCCTCTCGATCGTCGAGTGCGCGAGCATCGCTCGGCTCGATTACCCGAATTCGTCGCGGCGCCAAGCGTGACGCTCGCTCCCGCGGATCTCCGGCGGCGGGGCGCCCTCCCGGCAGACCGGCCCGCGTGTCGCGCGCGGGGGCGGGTCACCCGGTGCGCAGGTGCTCGCGCACCAGGCGGTGGGTCGTCTCGGGGAGCTCGAAGTGGGGGACGTGGCCGCAGTCGCGCAGCACGACCGAGCGCGCGTGCGGCACCATCCGCTCGACGTGCCGCGCGAAGCGGGACGGGACCAGCACGTCGCGATCGCCCCAGACGAACAACGCCGGCGGCTCGAGCTCACGCAGGCGCGCCCAGAACCCCGCCGCGCCCCACGGCGGGTCCAGGTAGATCTGCCGAGCAGATGAGAAGAACGCCACACGGCCGCGCGCCGTCCCGAAGACGCGGATGAACTCGTCGACCGCGGCCTCGTACCACGCCGCGGGGAGGCGGTCGGGGCGCGAGAAGCACTGCTGGAGCGTGCGCAGCACGGTGCGGCGAGGCAGCGGCACCGGCAAGGTGGCGAGCTCCGGGCGCAGCATACGAACGAGCGGAACGAATTGCCGAAGCTTGCGGAACGCGACGGCGGGCGCGAAGAGGACGAGGCGGTCGACGCGCGCCGGGGCGAGCAACCCCACCTCGAGCGAGATGCGGCCGCCCATCGAGTTGCCGATGAAGTGGGCGCGCTCGATCCCGAGCGCGTCGAGCAGGGCGACCGCCCACTGGGCGAAGAACCGCGCATCGTAGCGCGCGACGGGCTTCGCCGAGTCGCCGAAGCCGGGGAGGTCGGGCGCGATCACGCGGTGGTCGCGCGACAGCTCCACGAAGGTCGTGAGCATCGAGGCGTTCGTGGCACCCAAACCGTGCAGGAGGACCACCGCGGGGCCCTCCCCGGCCTCCAACAGGAAGGTGTCGACGCCCCCCGCGAGCACCCGCCTCGGCTGGGCGAAGTGACGCGGGCGGCGCGCTGGGTCCAGCAGACCCTCCAGGCGGAGCGCGAGCGCGATGCTCCCGCGCAGCGACAGGTGCCCCGAGAGCCAGGTCTGCGCGCCGGAGCGCGCGCCGGTCAGGATCTCCAGGAGCGTCTCGGCGTCCGTGCGCACGACGGCGCCCGGGCGGGCCGCGCGCCCCTCGTTCACGAAGACACGCCCCGCCCGCGTCGCGATGGTGAACGTCCCCGCCTCGCCCGCCTCGAGCACGAGTGACTGGTGGCCCTCGTCCCCGAGCGGCGAGATCGGCAGGAGCCGCTCGCGCAGCGCCGCCTGGATCCGGTGGCGGGCGTCCCGCGCGCGCGTCTCGGGCTCGGCGAGCACGGACCGACCTTGGAGGGCCTGGCGACGCGGCGCAACTTTCTTGCAGCGGAGGCCGTGGCCCGCCTGGGGCTCAGACCGCGCGCCAGGCCCCGACCGGATCGCCCACGACGTTGCGCACCTCGCGGAGCGGCCAGCCGGGGGGCGCCTCCCACGCGCCCGGCGCCGCCGCCGCGAGGCACTCCGGGACCGCTACGGCCAGCGCGTCCGCGTTCCCGCTCTCGACCTTTACCGCGATCCCGAGGCCCCGCGCGGGGAGCGCAAGGCAGAACAGCCCCATGGCGCCGATCTTCACCGCCATCGGCTCGCGCGCGAGCCGGACGAGCTCGCGGTCGAAGCGGTCGGAGCCGCTGGTGAGGTCGGGACGGCGCGCCATCGCCCAGCCGATCCGGCCGAGGCGGGCTTCGTCGGGTGATGGCCTCGCGTCTCCGTCCGACGCCCGCATCGCGGCGGCGATGGACGCCCACGCCCGCGCGATCGCGGACAGCGGCTGAAACGGGGTCGGGACGCCGCAGCCGTCGATGGCGAAGGGCGCAGCCGCTTGGGACGCCCGCTCCGTCCGGGCGAGCACCCGCGCCTGCAGCGGGTGCGCTGCGGGGCGGTAGTCCGCGGGCCACCCGGCGCGGCGCGTCGCGGCCGCCATGAACGCGTGCTTGCCCGAGCAGTTGTTGTGGAGCTGCGTCGGCGCGCGTCCGGTGCGGAGCAGCTCCCCGGCAGCGGCGGCCGACATCGGCGCGTGAGCCCCACACCGCAGGTCACGCTCGGTCAGCTCGAAGCGCGCCAGGATGCGCTCGACGATGGTCACGTGCGTCGCCTCGGCCGAGTGCGAGGCGGCGCCGACGGCGAGCAGCTCGTCCTCGATCGGCGGATCGTCGAGCACCTCGAGGGCGCACGCGAGCTGGAGCGGCTTCAGGCTCGAGCGCCAGGTCGTGATGGGGTCGGAGCCCGTCGACCACACCACCTCGCCAGCCCCGCCGTCGACCGCGACGGCCGACCAGGGGTGCACGGACTCGACGCAGTCCCCGCGGCACTGGAGCGCGCTCGGCATCGCGGCAGCGTACTACACGACGCGCGAGCCCCGGTCCCCGGGGCGCGCGCCGAGCGAGGGTGCGCCGAGCGAGCGGCTCAGAGCGGCACGTCGAGCTGGGTCACCACCACGCCGAAAGGCGTGGACTCGAGCAGGGTGGCGTGAGCGAAGCCCTCCGTCGGGCACTCCCCGACGGACCCCACGTTCACGATGCGCCGCCCCGCGACGTCCCGGTCGAACGGGACGTGGCTGCCGCCGCAGACGATGAGCTCGGCCGTCTCGTCGCCGAGCAACGCCTCGAGCTCCGCGTCCTCCAGCTCGAGCGCCAGCGCCTCGCCCGGATCCGCGGGAGCGCCGTGGACGAACGCGACGTGGGTGCCGTTTTCGAGTCGCAGGCGCACCACGGGCTCCAGGCGCGCGAGCCTCGCCACGATCAGCTCGCCGAGCTCCGTCCGCATCTCGCGCAGGCGCCGCAAGCGCGCGCGCTGCGTGTCGTCGAGCGGGTGGAGCGAATCCGGCGAGAGCGTCGCGAGCGCGCGATCGCCGATCCCCTGCACGGCGACGGCCTTGAGCTCGGTGAGCCGGCGCCACACGCGCAGCGGCTCCGGGCCCGGGAACAGGTGATCCCCGCACGCCACGAGCTGGTCCCAGCCATGGACCCCGGCGTGCCCGAGCACCGCCTCGAGCGCGTCCGCTCGACCGTGGATGTCCGACACGCAGAGGAAACGCATGCGACGACCAGATAGCGCGCCCCTGCGGGCGTGTCTCGCAATTCTCCAGGCGAGGGATACGCTGGGCGACCCGTGCCCGATACGCTCCTCGCGCTCTCGCTCGCGATCGACGCCGAGCGCGCCTCGAGCCTGGCGCGGGACCTCGGCGGGTCGCCGGCGGGGGCGCTCGGCGTGCTCCTCGCGACGGCGTGCCCACCCCTCTCGCCTCAACGCGAGTGGCAGCAGCGCGCGCTCGCCGAGATCCGGCGCCAGGGTTGGGCGGCGCCGCGCACCCGCAGCGATCGCGTGGCGCGTCTCCTCGCCGCGACGGGGGACCTCGCGCGGGACGACGCCGCGCTCCCCGCGCTTCGCCGGGCGGTGTGGGCCGAGAAGGCGCGGATTGCCCTGCGCGAGCTGCTCCCGATCGAGCTCGGCGGCGCGAGCGTCGAGGTGACCGCGCACGAGCTCGCGGATCTCGCGGACGCGACGCTCGAGGTGGCGCTCGCCGAGGCGTCGGCGCACGTGGCGGCGCGGTTCGGGGATCCTCTCCGCGCGGACGGCCGCCGCTCGACGCTCGTCGCGCTCGGCCTGGGCAAGCTCGGTGGGCAGGAGCTCAACGCGGGCTCGGATGTCGATCTGTTGTTCGCGTACGACTCGGACGACGGCGGCAGCCAGATCTCCCTTCACGAACACTGGACGCGCGTCGTGCGCCGCGTCATCGCGACGCTCGACGCTCCGACGGAGGACGGCCTCCTCTGGCGCACCGACCTGCGCCTGCGCCCCGAGGGCTCGCGAGGCCCGATCGTCGGTTCGCTCGCCGCGACCGAGCGGTACTACGAGACCTGGGGCCGGCCCTGGGAGCGCGCGGTCATGCTTCGCGCGCGTGCCAGCGCCGGGGACCTCGCGCTGGGCGACACGCTCGAGCGGGAGGTGCTCGTCCCGTTCACGTACCGCCGCGAGGTGGATCCGTCCCTCGCCACGACGCTCGCCGAGCTGGTCGAGCGGTCCCGCGCCGAGCTCGGCGGCCCCGACGACCGCGATCTCAAGCTCGGCCCCGGCGGGATCCGCGAGCTCGAATTCTTCGTCCAGGCGCTCCAGCTCATCTGGGGGGGACGCGAGCGCGCGCTGCGCGTCCGGGGGACGCTCCCCGCGCTCGCTCGGCTGCGGAGCCGAGGGCTCGTGCAGGAGCGTGAGGCGCGCACCATCACCGAGGGCTGGTTGCTGCTGCGGGCCGTCGAGCACCGGATCCAGTGGCAGACGGGCGTGCAGACCCACCTGCTCCCCGAGCCGGGGCCCGCGCGGGAGCTCCTGGCGAGGAGCCTCGGGTACGTTGGCGCGTCGCAGCTCGAGGCGGCGCTGGATCGGGCTCGCGCGTCGATCGCCGAGCTCTTCCGCTCGCTCCAGCCGAGCGCGCCGCGGCCGCTCTCGCGCCACCACGCGCTGCTCGCCCTGCTGGACGAGGGCGGCGCCGCGCTAGCGGCGGCGGCGGAGCGCGCCTTCGGGCGCTCGGAGGTCGCCGAGCACCTCGCGGCGCTCGCGACCCGACCGGACGCGCTGCTCGGCGCTGCGTCGCGCGACCGTCACCGCGGGCTCGCTGACCAGGTCGTGGACGCCATCGCCGGCTCGGCCGATCCGGAGCAGGCGGCGCGCTCGCTGCGCTCGCTGTTCAGGCGCTTCTCGACGTCGGCGCCGTACGTGGCGCTGTTCGCCGAGGATCCCCGCCGCCTCGTCCGGTTCGTCGACGTGCTCGGCGCGAGCACCTTCGTGGCAGAGGCCGTCGTCGCGTCGCCCGAGCTCGCTGAGGCCATCTTCCTCGGCAGCGGAGGCATCCCCGACTGCCGGCGGATCCTCGAGGATGAGCTCCGGAGCGCCGACGCTGGGGCCGGCGACGAGGCCGAGGACGGCGAGCGGAGGAGCGCGTTCGTCTGGGCGCTCCGCCGCGCGAGGCGGCGCGTGCTGGTCGAGGTGGCGGTCGCCGATCTCGCCGGCGAGATCGAGGTGCGCGAGGCGACCCGGCTGCTCGCCGACCTCGCCGATGAGTCCCTCGAGCGGACGCTCCGCCTCGAGATGGAGGGTGAGCCCCGCGGGCTCGCGCTCCTCGCGCTGGGCAAGCTCGGCGGCCGTGATCTCGGTTACGGCTCGGATCTCGACATCATGTTCGTGTTCGACTCCGAGCGCGACGGCGAGGACCGCATGCCCGAGCTCGTGCGCCACGCGCAGCGATTCGTTCGGCTGATCTCGGAGCCGAGCAGCGCCGGCCCCGGGTACGAGGTCGACGCGCGGCTCCGCCCCGGCGGCTCGCGGGGGCTCTTGGTCACCTCGCTCCGCGCCTTCGCGCGCTACCACCGCGTGCGCTTCCCCGGGGAGAGCGAGCCGGTGCCGGGCGCCACGGTCCACTCCACCGGGGCGGACTGGGAGCGACAGGCGCTCCTCCGCGCCCGCGTCTGTGCCGGCGATCGTGAGGTCGGCGCACGGGCGCTCGCGATCGCGCACGTCGCCGCGTACGAGGGCGGCGCGCCGCCGGTCGAGGAGATGCACCGCCTCCGGCTCCGCATGCAACGCGAGCTGGCGAACGAGCGACCCGGCCGTCACGATCTCAAGACGGGGCGCGGAGGGCTGCTCGACGTCGAGTTCGCCGTGCAATGGCTGCAGATGCGCCACGGCCACGATCGGCGCCTGCGCACGACGGACACCGCCGAGGCGCTGGAGGCCCTGCACGCCCTCGGCTACGTGCCGCGCCCGGCGTTCGAGACGCTCCGTGAGGGCTACGCCTTCCTGCGTCGCCTCGAGCAGCGGATCCACGTCGTTCGCGGCACCAGCGCCACCGCCGTCGACGAGCGTGCGCCGGGGCTGACCGAGCTCGCGAGGCGCATGGGTCTGCACCGGGTCACCCGCGAGGGCGCCCCGCGCGACGCTCTCCTCGCTCGCTATCGCAGCGTCACGGACGCGGTGCGCGCGACCTACCTCGCGCTGCTCGGGCTCCCGGTGGAGTGACGGCTCAGCCCCGGCGGAGCAGTCGCGCCACGTCCATCGCCGCGTAGGTGAAGATGAGGTCGGCTCCGGCGCGACGCAGGCACGTCATGCTCTCGAGCAAGCAGCGATCGCGGTCGAGGACACCGAGGGCCGCCGCGGCCTCCAGCATCGCGTACTCTCCGCTCACGTGGTACGCCGCGACCGGCAGGGAGGTCGCGTCGCGGACGCGGCGAATCACGTCGAGGTACGGGAGCCCCGGCTTCACCATGAGCCAGTCGGCGCCCTCGGTCTCGTCGAGCGCGACCTCGCGGAGCGCCTCGCGCGAGTTGGCTGGGTCCATCTGGTACGACTTCTTGTCGCCGTGGCGCGGCGCGGAGTCGAGGGCGTCGCGGAACGGCCCGTAGAAGGCCGAGGCGTACTTCACGCAGT
Source organism: Polyangiaceae bacterium (assembly GCA_020846005.1). Classification (GTDB taxonomy): domain Bacteria; phylum Myxococcota_A; class Polyangia; order Polyangiales; family Polyangiaceae; genus JADLEQ01. The sequence continues at coordinate 1,557 of JADLEQ010000096.1, read as the reverse complement.
ACGAGCAGATCAGCACGTCGACGAAGCCGGCGGCGTCCAGCGCGCGGCGGATCGCCGCGACGCGGCCATCCATCATGTCGCTCGGCGCGACCACGTCGGCGCCCGCGCGCGCCTGGCTCACGGCCATCGCCGCCAGGATCGGGAGGGTCTCGTCGTTGACGATGCGTCCGTCGCGGACGACGCCGTCGTGGCCATCCGAGGAGTACGGGTCGAGCGCTACGTCCGTGATCACGACGAGCTCGGGGTGCGCCCGCTTCAGCTCGCCCACGCACCGCTGGAGCAGGCCATCGTCGTTCGTGCTCTCGCGGGCGAGCGGATCCTTCAGCGAGTCGGGGAGCGCAGGGAAGAGCGCGACCGCGGGCACGCCGAGCGCCAGCGCCTCACCGGCCGTCTCGACGACGAGGTCGACGCTCAGCCGAGCGTGCCGCGGCATCGACGCGATTGGAGCCCGCGCGGCGCGCCCCTCCTGGACGAACAGCGGCAGCACGAGGTGCTCGGCGCCGAGCGTCGTCTCGCGGACCAGGCCACGGATCCCCGAGCTCACGCGGTTCCTGCGTGGGCGGGAGGGGAGCGGCTGGGTCACGGTGGGGTTCCGAGCGGGGGCGCGGCGCCGTCGTTACCAGACCCGGCCACGGGCGCAAAGGGGCGCCTGGCGAGCCGCGCCGCGGGCGTCATCGGTCGAAGCGATGCTCCGGCGCGATCTGGTCCGGCGAGTCGACGTTCAGGCTGAGGTCGCGCAGCAGGCCGTCGGCGAGGGAGTAGATCCACCCGTGCACGCTGAGCGACTGGCCGCGCCGCCACGCGTCCTGCACGATATTGGTGTGGCAGACGTTCGCCACCTGCGTGAGGACGTTCAGCTCGGCGAGCCGATCTGCGCGCGCCGGCGCGCCCGCGAGCGCCGCCAGCTCCTCACGGTGACGCACCCGCACGTCGCGGATGTTGCGGAGCCACGTGTCGATGAGCCCCAGGCGCCGGGAGTCGAGCGCGGCCCTCACGCCCCCGCAGCCGTAGTGCCCACAAACGATGACGTGCCGCACCTTCAGCACGTCGATCGCGAACTGCAGCACGGCGAGGCAGTTGAGGTCGGTGTGCTCGACGATGTTCGCCACGTTCCGGTGCACGAACAGCTCGCCGGGCTGCCGGCCGATGATCTCGTTCGGGGGCAGCCGGCTGTCGGAGCAGCCGATCCAGAGCAGATCCGGGCTCTGCAGCGCCTCGAGGCGGCGGAAGAACGCCGGATCCTGGGCGCGTCGCGCCGCCGCCCACCTGCGGTTGGCGTCGAGGCAGTCTTCGAGGAGCTCCACACCCGCCGCCTAGCACGCCCCCGCCCCCGCCCTCACGCCCCCGCCCTCCCGCTCACGCCCCCGCCCCCCGCTCACGCCCCCGCCCCCGCCCACGCCCACGCCCACGCCCACGCCCACGCCCACGCCCACGCCCACGCCCACGCTCACGCCCACGCTCACGCCCCCGCCCCCGCTCACGCCCCCGCTCACGCCCCCGCTCACGCCCCCGCCCCCGCTCACGCCCCCGCCCCCGCTCACGCCCCCGCCCCCGCTC
>JADLEQ010000095.1 GCA_020846005.1 Polyangiaceae bacterium | reverse complement strand
GTGCGAGGCGAGCGCGGGGGTGACGCACACGCCGCTCGCGGCGGGCACCGCTTGCGCAGACGCGGACGCGTGCAACGGAGCCGAGACGTGCGACGGGGCGGGCGCCTGCGCGGCGGGGACGCCGCCGACGTTGGATGACGGCAACCCGTGCACGGCGGACGCGTGCGAGGCCGCCAGCGGCGTCGTGACGCACGTGCCCGAGCCGCTCGGGGCCGAGTGCGCGTTCGACGAGTGCAGCGCCGGGAGCTGCGACGGCGTCGGCGCCTGCGGGAGCCCAGTGCCCATCGCGTTCGACGACGGCGATCCACGAACGCTCGACACCTGTGAGCCTGGCGTCGGCGTGAAACATCGTGCCGCGCCGCCGCTCGATCGCTCGCGCGCCACCGGGCCCTACGCCGTGCTGTCGTGGCTCTTCGAGGGCGCGGACCCCGTTCAGGTCGGGGTGGCGCCGGGCGCCATCGACGTGCGCCGCGTGGCGGGGATCCGTGGCTCGGTGCGGACGCGCGCGGGGGCGCCGCTGCCCGGCGTCGCCGTTCGGGTCGTGGGCCACGCGGAGTACGGCACGACGCTGACGCGCGCGGACGGGCTGTACGACGTCGTCGTGAACGGTGGGGACGCGCTGGTCGTCGAGCTCTCCAAGGGAGGCTTCCTCTCCGCCCAGCGTTCGGTCGCGACGAGGTGGGAGGGCTACTCGAGCGTGGAGCCGGTGGTGCTGGTGGAGCCCGATCCCGTGGCCACGCCGGTGGCGCTCGGGCCGGGCTCGCCGCTGCAGGTCGTCGCGGGCAGCCCGGTGGTGGACGCCGACGGCGCTCGGCAGGGGGTGCTCGTGGTGCGGCCGGGGACGAGCGCGCTCCTGCACTTCCCCGCGCCGGGGGAGCGAGCGGGGTGCGGCGCGGTACCGGGCGCGACCGTGGCTGCGTCGTCGCTGACGCTGCGGATCACCGAGTACACCGCGGGGGCGGGCGGCCCTGCCGCGATGCCCGCGAGGTTGCCGCCGACGAGCCAGTACACCCACGCCTTCGAGCTCAGCGCAGACGAGGCGGTCGCGGCGGGGGCGGCGCACGTCTCGCTCTCGCAGCCGGCGATCTACTTCGTCGAGAACTTCACCGGCGTCCCGGTGGGGCAGCCCGTACCGGCCGGCTTCTACGATCGCGGGGGCGCTACGTGGGTTCCGGAGGAGAGCGGCCGGGTGGTCGAGGTCGTGGCTGTCGTCGGCGGCCGTGCGGAGCTCGACGTGACGGGCGACGGCGTCGCCGACCCCGAGCCAGTCCTCGCGGCCCTGGGGATCGGCACCGACGAGCTGGACGCCCTCGGCGCGCGGTACGGCTCGGGCGTCGAGCTGTGGCGGGTGGCGATCGCCCACTTCTCGGCGTGGGACACGAACTGGGGCGGCGGTCCGCCCGACGGCAGCGGCCCACCCCCCGATCCCGAGGGCGGCGGCGACAGCGATGGCGGCGGAGGCGGAGGGAACGGCGGCGGTGGTGGTGGCGACGGCTCCGGTGGCGGCGACGGCTCCGGCGGTGGCGACGGCTCCGGTGGTGGCAGCGGTGGTGACGGCTCCGGCGGTGCCAGCGGCGAAGGCGGCGGCAGCGGCGAAGGCGGCGGGGGCGGCGAAGGGGGCGGCGGCGGTGGTGGGGAGGGCGACGGCGACGAGGACGATCCTGGTCCGGAACCCGATGACACGTGTGAACGCGAAGGGGGCTCGTCGATCGAGTGCCAGACGCGCACCCTGCGCGAGCGGATCCCGGTGCCCGGGACGCCGTACACGCTGCACTACGTCAGCGACCGCGCCCCGGGCCGCGTGGAGCGGCGGCGGTTCCCGATCCAACTGAGCGAGGCGTCGGTGCCTGCATCGCTGCGGAGGATCGACCTCACGGTGACGATCGCCGGCACGACGACGCGGCTGTCCTTCCCGCCCGCTCCGGGCCAGCGGCATGTCTTCGTGTGGGACGGGCTCGACGCGTTCGGGCGCGAGGTGCAAGGGCGGCAGCTCGCGACGGCCACCGTCACCTACGTCTACCCCGTCGAGTACGGCCCGACGGAGCGCTTCGGCGCGTACTCGATCCCGGGGGTTACCGGGGATCGCTCGCTCGGCGAGATCTACTGGTCGCGCGTGGCGTCGCGATCGCTCGGCGGCTGGGACTCGCGTCCGACGGGCCTCGGCGGGTGGACCCTCGACGCGCACCACCACTACGACCCTGGCGCGCGAGTGCTCCAGCTCGGCGACGGCCGTCGCAGATCCGCGGCGGCGCGCCTGGCTCGGATCGATCGCGTGGCCGGGCGGGCCTATCCCGGCGCGGGCTACTGGGGTGACGGCGGGGACGCGCGCCTCGCGGGGACGCAGGGGGCCTCGGTCGTCGTCGCGGCTGGAGACGGCGGCTTCTACTTCGCCGACTCGTACGGCGCGCGAGTTCGGCACGTCGACGCGGCCGGCACGATTTCGACCCTCGCCGGCACGGGGAGCTGGGGCATCGCGGGCGACGGCGGCCCCGCCGTGGCGGCCGAGATCGATCGTCCCAGCCAGCTCGCGCTCGGCGGGGACGGTGCCCTCTATCTCGTGGAGCCGAACCAGTATCGGGTGCGCCGCATCCGCGACGGCGTGATCACCACGGTCGCCGGCAACGGCACGGGCGTCTACGCCGGGGACGGCGCGGTCGCCACCGCGACGGGGCTCCTCGGGCCGCGGGGGGTCGCGGTTGGCGCGATGGGGGAGGTCTACGTCGCGGACACCTACTACGTGCGTCGCGTGGAGCCGTGCGGGACCATCACCACGATCGCCGGAAACTGTAGCGGCGGCGGGTGCCCGCCCAGTGTGCTCGGCGCTAGGGCCACGGAGACGGCGGTGTCCCCGGAGCAGCTCGCGGTCGGGCCGGAAGGCGATGTCTACTTCGCGGAGGCCGCGGGGGTGCGCCGCATCGACCGCGACGGAATCCTGCGGGAGGTGCTCGGGTTCGGGGGGGAGCTGGGCGACGGGGTCCCCGGCACGACCGCGAAGGTGCAGGCGCACGGCATGGCGATCTCACCGGAGGGGACGGTGTACGTCATCGACTTCTCGCCGGTCACCCCTGGGGATCAGTGGTGGCGTGTGCGCGCGCAGGGCAATGGGGGGGTGCTCGAGCGCGTGGCGGGCGCGATCGGCACGTCGGCGCCGCTCCAGGACGGCGAGGGTGCGACGCGAGTGACGCTCGCGCTGAGCGGCAAGGGGATCGCCGTGGGCCCCGCTGGGCTCCTGGTAACCCACCAGGACTCCGTCTTCCGTGTCGGCTCGGGGATGCCGGGCGTCTCGCCGGTAGAGGTCGCTGTGGCGTCGGAGGCGGGGGACGAGCTCTTCGTCTTCGATGGCGGTGGCCGCCACCTGCGCACCGTGGACACGATCACGGGCGCGGTGAGGCGGACCTTCGGCTACGACGCCGCCGGCCGGCTCGTCTCCCTCACCGACGGGGACGGTAACGTGACCACGTTGGAACACGACGCGGGAGGCAGCCCGGCGCGCATCATCGCGCCCTTCGGGCAGGTCACGGCGCTCGGCGTCGACGCTTCCGGGTGGCTCGCGGCGGTGACGACCCCGCTCGGAGACGTCCTGTCCGCCACCTACACCTCGGGCGGCCTGCTCACGAGCTTCACCAACGAGCGCGGGAGCACGTCGACGATGACGTACGATCCGTTCGGGCGGCTGAAGCGGGACACCGACGCCGCGGGCGCCGTGATCGGCCTCGGCGCGGACGGCTGGCGCCGCGACTGGCTCGCGGGCTTCACGAGCGGCGAGGGGCGCGCCACGAGCTACGCGATCGAGCTGCTCGCGAGCGGGGTCGAGCGGCGCACCAACACCTTCCCTGACGGCACGGTCGCCGTCCAAGAGGTGACGCCGGAGCGCGCGCAGAGCACCCTGCTGCCCGATGGCACGATCATCGAGACCACACGCCTCGCCGATCCGCGCTTCGGTCAGGACGCGCCCGTCGAGGCGAGGCGCACCGTGCTGCCGAGCGGGCTCACGCGCGTCGAGACGCGGGGGCGGACGTTCACGGGGCTGAGCGCGTCGAACCCGCTGTCCTTCACCACGATGGTGGACACGCTGGCGCTGAATGGCCGGAGCACGCGCACGACGTACACGGCGGCGACCCGCGTGTACGAGACCCGCACCCCGGCGAACCGAGGGACCTGGATCACGGTAGACACGCAGGGTCGGCCCACGCGCCTCGAGACCCCCCTCATCACCCCGGTGACGATGACGTACGACGCGCGCGGCCGGCTGGTGACGGTCGCCCAGGGAGCGCGGGTGACGAGCACGGCCTACGACCCGCTGACCGGCTACCAGGCGTCGCGCACGGACGCGCTCGGGCGCGCGACGGCGTCGGAGCGTGACGCGCTCGGGCGGGTGCTGCGCGAAGTGCTGCCCGACGGCAACGAGGTGGGCTACTCGTGGGACGGTCGCGGCAACCTGACTGCGGTCACTCCGCCGGGGAGGCCAGCGCACGTGCAGACGTTCGACGCGGTGGATCGCCCGAGCGGCTACT
>JADLEQ010000094.1 GCA_020846005.1 Polyangiaceae bacterium | reverse complement strand
GCGCCTTGCCCTTCTTGCTCTGCACCTTGACCAACGCCGCCGTCAGCGTCGTCTTGCCGTGGTCGATGTGCCCAATCGTGCCGACGTTCACGTGCGGCTTCGTGCGTACGAACTTGCCCTTTGCCATTTTTCGATGCCTTCCTCTCGGCTGCTGGGAGCGGATGCGGGGTCAGCCCGTGCCCCGGATCCTCGCGACCATCTCGTCCTGAACGTTGGTGGGAACCGCCTCGTAGCGGGTGAACTGCATGGTGTAGGTGGCGCGCCCCTGAGTCCGGCTCCGGAGGTCGGTGGAGTAGCCGAACATCGTCGCGAGCGGCACCTCGGCCGTGACGATCTGCGCGTTCGCGCCCCGCTGGGCCATCCCCTGGATGCGACCGCGCCGGGCGTTGAGGTCGCCGATCACGTCCCCCATGTGAGCGTCCGGGGTGACCACCTCGACGGCCATCGTCGGCTCGAGCAGGTGCAGCCCGGCGCGCTTCGCGCCGTCCTGGAACGCCATGCTCGCGGCGATCTCGAACGCCGGGCCCGAGGAGTCCACCTCGTGGAAGCTCCCGTCGAAGAGCCGCACCCGGCAGTCGATGAGCGGGTACCCGGCGAGCACGCCGCGCCCCATCGCGTCGCGGACACCCTTCTCGATCGACGGGATGAACTCCTTGGGGATCACGCCGCCGACGATGTCGTTCTCGAAGACGAACCCCGCGCCGCGCTCTGCGGGCTCGAGCTCGATCCACACGTGGCCGTACTGCCCGTGCCCGCCGGTCTGCCGGATGTAGCGCCCCTCCGCCTGCACCTTCCGCGCGATGGCCTCGCGGTAGGCCACCTCGGGCTTCCCGACGTTCGCTTCGACCTTGAACTCGCGGCGCAGCCGGTCGACGATGATCTCGAGGTGGAGTTCGCCCATCCCGGCGATGATCGTCTGGCCGGTCTCCTCGTTCGTGAACGTCCGGAAGCTCGGGTCCTCGAACGCGAGCTTCTGCAGGCTCATCCCGAGCTTGTCGAGGTCGGCCTGGGTCCTCGGCTCGATCGCGATGCTGATGACCGGCTCGGGGAACTCCATCCTCTCGAGGACGATGGGCGCCTTGTCGTCACACAGCGTGTCGCCGGTGCGCGTGTCCCGGAGCCCGACGGCCGCGTAGATGTTCCCGGCGTGGGCCTCCTTGAGCTCCTCGCGCTTGTTGGCGTGCATGCGCAGGATGCGCCCGATGCGCTCTCGCTTGCCGCGCGCCGAGTTGAGCACCGCCGTGCCGCTCGCGAGCGTCCCGGAGTACACGCGGAAGAACGTGAGGTTCCCGACGTGCGGGTCGTTCATGATCTTGAACGCGAGCGCCGCGAACGGCTCGGCGTCGTCCGCCCGGCGCTGGAGCGTGGCGCCGGACTTCCCCGGGTCCAGCCCCTGCACGGGCGGGATGTCGAGCGGCGAGGGGAGGTAGTTGACGACGGCGTCGAGCAGGAGCTGGACGCCCTTGTTCTTGAACGCCGATCCGAGCAGCACGGGGACCCAGGCGAAGGTGCACGTCGCCTTGCGGATCGCGGCGTGGAGCTCCGGCTCGGTGATCGCGTCGAGGCGGCCCTCGAGGAACCGCTCCAAGATCGACTCGTCGACGTCCGCGCAATGCTCCACGAGCTTCTCGCGCAGCGCGTGGCAGTGCTCTGCGAGCTCACTCGGGATCGGCTGCCACTCGTACTTGGCGCCCAGCGTCTCGTCGTCGAAGATCGCGGCCTGCATCCGGAGGAGGTCGACCATCCCGCGGAAGCCGCCCTCTTGCCCCACCGGCCACTGGAGAGGGACCGGCACGGCGCCGAGCCGGTCGCGCATGGAGTCGAGGTTCATCTGGAAGTCCGCGCCGACCTTGTCCATCTTGTTGATGAACGCGAGCCGCGGCACCCGGTAGCGATCCGCCTGCCGCCAGACCGTCTCGCTCTGAGGCTCGACCCCGTTGCCGCCGTCGAACACCGCCACCGCGCCGTCCAGCACGCGGAGGCTCCGCTCGACCTCGATGGTGAAGTCCACGTGCCCCGGCGTGTCGATGATGTTGACGCGGTGCTGCTTGCCCTGGTTCGGCCCGTGCTCGGGCTTCCAGAAGCAGTTGGTCGCGGCGCTCGTGATCGTGATGCCGCGCTCCTGCTCCTGCTCCATCCAGTCCATCGTCGCGGCGCCCTCGTGCACCTCGCCGATCTTGTGGTTGACCCCGGTGTAGTAGAGGATGCGCTCGGTACACGTCGTCTTCCCGGCATCGATGTGGGCCATGATGCCGATGTTGCGCGTGCGCTCGATTGCGATCTCGCGGGCCATCGGGGGTGCGTCGGGGTCGTGGGGGCAGGGACGGTGAGGGGTACCTCGGAACGGACGAAACCCCTCCCGGCCCTCGCGCCCCCTCCTTGCGGGGGCGACTCATCGTGCCGGAAGGGGCTCGGGGTGCGTGGATCGGCCGCCGGCCGTGCCTGGCGGGGCGCCCGGAGGCGCCTCTCTCGCAACCCGGTCCTATGTGGTGGGCTTCATGCTCGGGTCGGTACTCCTACCAGCGGTAGTGCGCGAACGCGCGGTTGGCGTCCGCCATCTTGTGGGTGTCGTCGCGCTTCTTCACGGCGTTGCCGCGGAGCTGAGCGGCGTCGACCAGCTCGGCCGCGAGACGCTCGCGCATCGTCTTCTCGCCGCGGTCGCGCGCGTACGAGACCAGCCAGCGCATCGCGAGGGCGACGCGCCGCTCGGGGCGCACCTCGACGGGGACCTGGTAGGTCGCGCCGCCGACGCGCCGGCTCTTCACCTCGAGCTTCGGCTTGACGTTGTCGAGCGCGGTGCGGAACACCTCTAGGGGCTCCTGCTTGAACCGATCCTGGATGATGTCGAAGGCGCCGTAGAGGATGCCCTCCGCGGTGCCCTTCTTGCCGCCGGACATCAGCGAGTTGGTGAACTTCGCGACCAGCTTGTCCTTGAACTTCGGGTCCGGGATGATACGGCGCTTGGGGACGTCACGACGGCGGGGCATGGCAGGTTCCTCTGTGGGTCCTCACTGCTTCGGGCGCTTGACGCCGTACTTCGATCGCTTGCGGTTCCGGTTCGCCTTGTTCGTGCTGCTCGGCCCGGACGCGCCGGACGCATCGAGCGTCCCACGGACGACGTGGTAGCGAACGCCGGGCAGATCCTTCACGCGACCCCCGCGGATGAGCACGACGCTGTGCTCCTGGAGGTTGTGGCCCTCGCCCGGGATGTAGCTCGTCACCTCCATCTGGTTGGTGAGTCGGACGCGGCAGACCTTGCGAAGCGCGGAGTTCGGCTTCTTCGGGGTCGTCGTGTAGACGCGGGTGCAGACGCCTCGCTTCTGCGGGCAGGAGCGGAGCGCGGGGGACGCGGTCTTCCACTCGACGGCGTGGCGACCGGTTCGGACGAGCTGCTGGATCGTGGGCATCGGGTTCTCTGGCCTCGCGAGCGCGGGGCGGAGCGCGGACGGACCCCCGAGAAAATCGGGGACGCGGAGGTTACTCTCGGCAGGTCGGCTGTCAAGCCGCGACCCGAGTCGCTCCGGCGCCAGCGCGCCGGGGGCGCGGGTCAGTTCGGCTCGGGCTCGAACAAGATGTCGATGTAGCCCGGCGGAGGGACCTCTTCGCCCAGGCCCGCGATCAGCCGCTGCGCGAGGGCCGGCTCGTCCGTACCTGAGCGGATGCGCAGCGTCAGGGTCGGGTGCGGCTCGACGTCGCGGTCAGGGTTGAAGGTTCGATCCAGACGATACGAGCGCACCGCGGACTCCGCGCGCACCGCGCGCTCTACCGCGGCGACGAACCCGGGCGGCGGGGGATCGCCGGCCTCGGCCACGATCGTCTTCTCGAATTCCTGCTCGGGGATGTCGTGGACGTACCCGACGAGCGGGATCGCCCGCCCGGCCACCAGGCTCGCCACCTCGTGCTGGCGCAGGAGCAGCTCGGCCGGGGTGAGCGCGTCGAGGACGACCCCGACGACCCGCTCGTCGTCGAGGGTCTCGAGCGCCATCTGCAGCGCGGCGCGGGCGGGGACGGGGACGTACTCGAAGGCGTCGCCGTCCGTCGTCCACCCCAGCTCGTCCGCCGCGTGCTCCACGCCCTCGGCGGTCGAGAAGAGCGCGCAGTAGACGTGGCCGTCGGAGTCGACCAGGACGTGTGGCTCGAGCTCGAGCCCGGGGCCCGCCTCGATCCGGTCCACGCCGGGCGGCGCGATGGGGCGCGCGAGCGGCACGATGAGCTCCGCTTCCGCGATGGCGTCGAGCAGGACCTGCACGTCCCGGCGGAAGCCGCGGCGCGCGACCTCGATGGCGGCGGGCAGGCGGCCCTCGGGGACAGCGACCGTCGCGCCATCGGTCGCGCCGTGCTGGGCGCCGTGACCGTTCCGTTCGGGCATGGGCGCGCGGCTACCACGCCCTGAGACGGTGCGCACCCCGGCGGCAGCACGGGGCAGCCGCTCGCGAGCCCGAAGGCTGCGCGCTCAGCTGAACGAGAACCGGAGCTCGTGCTCGCAGACCCGGAAGAGATCGCCCTCGCCGATCACCTTCCGCTGCACGCGCTGGCCGTTGTACTCGACGCCGTTGGTCGAGCCCATGTCGACGATGAAGTACTGACCGTTCAGGAACTCGATCATCGCGTGCTGGCGCGAGACGTTCGGGTCTTTGATCGTCAGGTCGCTGGACTGCTTGCCCCGGCCGATGATGAAGCGATCCTTCGTGATCGGGTACCGCTCGCCCATGTAGTAGGCGTTGAGGGTGCCCGTGGGCTGCGGCGCCATCGGCGGGGCGGGAGGCGGCGGAGCCGAACGCGGCATGGGCGGCGGCGCCGGCGGTCGCCCGCCGATGGGCGGCCCGACGGGGAGCGGCGGCGGCGGCGCGGGACGCCCCCCGGGCGGCGGCGGCGGCACGGGCCCGGGGCGGCGACCGCTCCCCGGCGCGCCCGGCGGCGGCGCGGGAACGGGACGCGGGCCGGCGGAGGGCAGCGGGGGCGGCGCGACGGAGGGGCGCGCGGCTGGGGGCGGCGGGGGCGGCGCCGCGGCCGCGGGCGGCATGGGCGGCGGCGTCACGCTGACGGGGCCGGGCGCACCCGTCTGCGCCGCCGACGCGCCGCTCCGCTGGCGGGCGTACTGCTTCATCGCGTCGTTGATGAGATAATCGACCGAGCACTCCAGCTCGCGCGCCATCTGCTCGAACTTCGACCACAGCGCGTCGCGGCACTGGAAGGTGCGGGGCGTCTTCTTGTTGGGATCGGTGCTCATGGTTTCAGAGGCTCGCTCGGGGGCAGGCGGGGCGGAGCGGCGAACGGCTCAGGTTCGCTTCTCCATGGCGGGCTTCACGCAGAACTGGACGTAATCCCCGACGGTCTTCACGTCCTTCGACTCGGTCTTGTCCCCCACCGGCACCGAGCACTTCCACTCGCAGTCGGCGGCGTCCTTCCCGCACTCGGGCGCGCGCGTCCGATCGCCGGCGAAGGGCTCCAGCTTGGCGAGGTCCGCCTTCTTGCCGAAGCTGAAGTAGTACGCGAGCGCGGACATCCGCACGACCGCCGGCCCCGCGCCCATGTGCTTCTCGAGGAGCTCGAGCGGCTTCCCTGGCCCCTTCATCTCGCCGATGAGCTGCCCGTAGCGGAGCGGCTCGGTGAGCGAGAAGCCCTCGGCCTGGCCCAGCTTCTGGAAGAACTCGTCGATGTGGCTCGTGTCGCTCATGCTGAGCGCGAGCTCCGCCGCCATCCAGCGCACCTTCCACTTGGGCGACTTGAAGAGGTCGAAGAGCGCGGAGATGACCAGCGGGCGGGGGAGCTCGCCGACGCGACGCACCGCCGCGTCCCGCACGAGATCGGGGGTCTCCGGGGCGCCCATGATGGCGAGGAGGGCCGCGACCTGCTTCGGGTTGTTCTTGTCGATCTTCCGATCGAGCGCAGCGAGCGCGGTCGCCCGCCGCTTCACCATCGACTCGGGCTCGGCTCCCGTCCCGGCCCACTTTCGGCCAGCGTACTCGAGCAGGTAGTCGACCACCGGCGCGCCGCCCAGCCGGCGCATCGAGGTGAAGATCTTCGCGAGCGTCTCGTCCTGGTACGTCGCGACCTGCATCTCGAGCTGGCCCTGCGTGTACTTGATCTTCTGTCGGTCGTTGGCGTCGCGGACCTCGGGCGTCTTGGCCTCGATCCACTTGGGCGAGTCGACGTCGCGCGCGACGACGACGAGCGCCGACGAGGCGCGCTGCTTGGTGTCGTCGTCGCCGAGCTCGGCGATGAGATCGATCATGCGGTCGATCTTCGCCCCGCCGGGGACCACCTGCTTGGGTAGATCGCGGACACCCTGGGCGCCGAGCGCCCGCATGACCTGCTCCATCGCGAACATCTGCGCGGGCTCGTCCATGCGGACGGCGAAGTCCGTGACCGCCCACTCGGTTAGCGCGCCACGGAGCCGCTGGCGGACGGCCTCGTCGGCGACCAGCGCGCCGCCATCGTGCGAGAGGAGCGCGAACGCGCCGTCCTTGAACGCCACGCTCGGATCGGCGACGGCCTGCCCGCCCTGCGCCTTCGGCGCGGGCTTCTTCATCTCGGCCTCCAGGATCGGCACCATGCGCTCGAGGAGCTGGACGCGATCCGCGGGCGGCACGTCCTTCATCGCCTCGAGCATCAGCTCGATCCCCACGCGCTTGCCGCTGCGCGGCTTCATCCGGATCAGCGCGAGCGCTGCCTCCGCGCGAAGATCGATCGGGTACTTCGCGTGGGTGATCACCTCGACCAGCTTGCGCGGCCCTTGGAGGGTCGACGACCACCGCTCGATGTCCGAGGAGCTGGTGCGGCAGCCGGTGGTCGACAGCCCCGTCGCGGCGACCGCCGCGCCGAGGACGAGGGCCGTCGAGATGGATCGGAGACGCCGGAGCGGCGAGCCGCGACCGGTGGAGGTGTGGCCGAGCGGTCCGCTGGCGTGAGGTCGAGCCCCCGAGATCATGCGAGTTCCTTCTGTGCCCTGGGTGCGCGTCGGGGCCGGGGCCCCGGGGAGGGCGATGCTACTTCGCCCCGGGTTCACGACTCAAGGCCGGCTGCTCGACATTTGACCGCGCCGCGTGTAGCATGATGTAGGTTCAGGTAGGCATGGCAGCTCGACCCTTCTCGCGCCCCGCGGCCCACCCGGCCGTCCACCTGAGCCCCCCAGGGCCGGCCGCTCGGCCGACACTCGGCGTCGAGATCGGCGCCGTCCTCGTCGGGACCGCGGCGGGCTTCGTCGTCCTGGCGCTCGCGTCGTTCCGTGAGAGCCCGGGGGACCCGGCCGTCGCGGGAGCGGACTGGGCCGGCCCGGTCGGCGCCATGGTGGCCGGGACGCTGCTCCGCGGGTTCGGCGTCGTGGCGTGGCTCCTCCCGCTCGAGCTGGTCGCGCTCGCGCGTCCGATGGTCCGGGGCCGAGCGCCCGATCGGATCCCGCTCCGCGCCGCGGGGGACCTCATCCTCGGGCTCCTCGCGGCCGCCGTCGTGCAGATCGTGGCGCCCCACACGGTGGCGCACGGCGGGCTGGACGCCGCCGGGAACGTCGGCCTGCTCTTCGGCGAGCTGGCGCGAGGCGCGTTCTCGGGCCCCGGCTCCCTGCTGGTCACCTGCGCGCTCGCGGCGCTGATCCTGGTCGGGCGCAGCTCGCTCTCCGCGGTCGAGCTCTGCCAGCGCGCGGCGGACGCCGCCGCGTCCCTCGGGCGCCGGCTCCACGGGCTCGCGATGCGCGGGCTCGAGGGGTGGCGCGCCGCCCACGCGCTCCGCCGCGACGAGGCGGCCGCCGCGCTGGCCGCGGACCGCCCGCGGATCGAGACCCCGGGCGATGAGGCGATCGTCGCGCCGCTGCTCGCGGAGGACTCCGACGACGCCGACTGGGCTCCCCCGGACTCGACCGGAGAGCCGCCGCTCGCGCTGTCCCGAGCGCTCCGAACGCAGTCGCCGCCGGCGGCGCCCCGCGCCTCCGAGACGCCCGCGCCGCCCCAGGCGAAGGCCGCCGCGTGCGCTCCGCGCGGCAGCGAGCCGGCGGCCGCCGCGCCGCCGGAGGGCGAGCTCCCAACCGGCGCCGCGCCAGCGGCGAGCGAGAGCGACGCTGCGCTGCCGCAGGTCGGGGAGCCGCCACCCCCGGCCGCCCCGGCGGGCCCCGCCAGGCGACCCCGCCGCGCGAGCGCGGCCGAGCCCGTGATCGTCGAGACGCGCAAGGAGCTCGAGGTCGAGAAGAGCGAGCGGGCGGCGAAGCCGAGAGCACGAGCGTTCGCGTTGCCCTCCCCCGAGCTCCTCCACGCGGCCCCGCCGGCCGTGCGCGGCATCGACCGCGAGCAGATCTACGCGCTCTCCGCCAAGCTCATCGAGACGCTCGCCGTCCACGGGGTGAAGGGCCGGGTCGAGGAGGTGCAGCCCGGGCCGACGGTCACCACGTACGAGGTCGCCCTCGAGGCCGGGACGAAGGTCCGCGCCGTGGCGGCGCTGGCCGACGACCTCCAGCTCGGGCTGTCGCGGAAGGTCCGCATCGTGGCGCCCATCCCCGGCAAGAGCCGCATCGGCTTCGAGCTGCCGAACGACGAGCGCATCCCGGTGAACCTCCGCGAGCTCGTGGAGGACGCGCGCTTCGCCAAGCAGTGTGAGCGCGCGCCGCTGCCGGTCGTCCTCGGGCGAGACATCGTGGGGAAACCTTTCTATGGCGACCTCGCGTCGATGCCCCACGTGATCGTCGCCGGCGCGACGGGCACCGGCAAGAGCGTCGGGCTGAACGTGATGCTGGCGAGCCTCCTCTTCTCGCGGACGCCGGACGAGCTGCGGCTGCTCATGGTGGATCCCAAGGTGGTGGAGCTCGCGCCGTACGACGGCATCCCGCACCTGCTGCTGCCGGTGGTGACGGACATGAAGCAGGCCGCCACCGCCCTGCGCTGGACGGTGGACGAGATGGAGCGCCGCTACCAGCTCTTCGCCAACGCGGGGACGCGCAACCTCCGGACGTACAACGACTGGGTCGACAAGATCGCGCGCGGCGAGCTGGCTCCCCCGGCGCCGCCGGAGCTCCGGGCGGAGGGCGCCGTCGGCGGCGAGCACCACGTGGCGCCCCTCCCGGATCGCCTCCCCTACATCGTGGTCGTCATCGACGAGTACGCGGACCTCGTGATGCAGCAGGGCAAGGAGGTCGAGACCTCGGTCGCGCGCCTGGCCCAGAAGGCGCGGGCCGCGGGGATGCACGTCGTCGTGGCGACGCAGCGGCCGAGCGTCGACGTGATCACCGGCATGATCAAGGCGAACTTCCCCTCCCGGATCGCCTTCAAGGTCGCGCAGAAGACCGACAGCCGCACCGTCCTCGACGAGCAGGGCGCCGAGTGGCTGCTCGGCGCGGGCGACGTGCTCATCCGGTTGAACGGGGAGAGCGACACGCGGCGTGTCCAGTGCCCGTACGTGAGCGAGGAGGAGATCGGCGCGCTCTGCGAACACCTCCGCCGCCAGGCGCCACCCCAGTACAACGAGGACATCCTGCGCGCGGCCGAGGAGGGCGCCGGCGAGGACGGCGACTCCGACGAGGGGCTCGACGCGCTGTTCGACCAGGCGGTCGCGATCGTGGCCGAGACCCGCCGGTGCTCGACCTCTTGGCTGCAGCGCAAGCTCACCATCGGCTACAACCGCGCGGCGAAGCTGGTGGAGTCGATGGAGCGGCGCGGCATGGTGGGCCCGCCCAACGGCGCGCGGGAGCGTGAGGTCCTGCTGCCGCCGGTCGACTGACGCCCGCGCGCCGCCGCGCCCCGGGGGGCGCCCCACGCGAGGCCGCGGCGCCGTCCTCCGCCGGCGGGATCGGCCCCGGCCCGCCGCCAGCGGCCGAAAGCCCCGCGGAGGGTCCGAGCGGCGCGAGAACTGCGCGAGGGTGTGATAGGTGAGGCTTCGACGATGTCGCAGGTGCCGCTGACGCTGCCGGAACCGGTAGAGGGCGACGATGACGACGTCGCGTGGGCGCTGCGGACGGCCGCCGTGCAGTGGGAGCGCGGCGCGCCGTCGGACGCGATGGTGTGGCTGCGCCGCGCGGTGGACTTCGCCATCGCCGCCGGACACGCGCCGCGCGCGTCGGCGCTGAACGGCGCCGCCGCCGAGCTCACCGAGCGCATGCTCGCCGCGGCCGCGGCCACCCCCGCTCCCGCTCCCGCTCCAGAGGCGGCGCGCGACGACGACGACGACCTCATCGACGCCGAGCCGCTGCCGAGCGAGGCGCCGCCGCCGCCCGTGTCCTTCTCGGAGGTGCCCGTCGCGGTCGACGTGGTCGCGAGCCAGCCACCCGCTCCTCCGGCGTCGCTCCCCCCCATGGAGGTAGGGGATTCCGAGCTCGAGAGCGCGCCGCCACCCCGCGCGAGCTTCGAGCCGCCCGTGCCCCCAGCGCCGCGGGCCGACCCGTCGCTCGAGCCCGCACCGCCGGACACGTCCGCCGAGGGCGAGCCCGATCTCTTCGACCGCGCGTTGCCGAGCGTCGCCGAGGAGCTGGCGCCGCCTCCGCGCCGCGCCGCGCCGCCGCCGCCCCGATCGCTCTCCGACTCGGGGGACCAGCTCCCGCCGGTGCTGCTGGGCGGCGCGAGCGCGCCGCCGTCGACGACCTCTTCGCGGCCGCGCCCGCCACCCCCACGCCGCTCGGCGAGCTCGGCGGCGCTCACGGCGGCGTCCTCCGCGCCCGCGCAGCGCGAGCGACCGGCGCTCGAGGCCCGCGACGCGCTCGTCCCGCTGGCGGAGCGTCCCGTCGAGCGGCTCGCCTTCGAGCTCGAGGACGACGCGCCAGAGCCGGTCACGAGCGCCCCCCAGCCGGTCGAGCTGTCGCAGCCGTCGTCGCGAGCGCCCGGGCCGCCGCGCGTCGGGAGGCTGTCGCCGAGCGCGCCGCCCCGGCCGCCGAGCGACGCGCCGCCACCTCACCGGAGCAGCATCGCGGACTTGCTCGCCGAGGTCAGCGGCGCGCCCCCCGCCCCCGCCCAGCCCCGCGTGGCGCCCGCGCCCCCCCTGGCGGCGCCGTCACCCCCGGCGCGAGCGCCGGCGCCGCCGCCCGCGGCCGCCCCGCCGCCCCCACCCGCGGCCGCCGCGCCGCCCGCGGCCGCCCCGCCGGCCCCACCCGTGGACGACGCGCCCCCACCCATGGACGACGCGCCGCCGCCGGCCGCCGACGCGCCGCTCCTCGGCGGAGTCGATCTCTCTACGGTCGTGGGGCTGGAGGACCTCCCGGCAGAGGGGCACGCCGCGCTCCGCGCGGCCGCGCGGCTCGAGTCGCTCGGCGACGGTGACGAGGCGTCGCAATTCTCCGTGGCGCTGGTGACGCGCGGGGCGGTCGCGGTCCTGCCGGCGGTCGCCGATCTGGCGTGCGCCACGGCGAGCTGCGGCGAGGTCGTCTTCTCTCGGGGCTCCCTCGCGGAAGGCATCTCGCTGCGCGTCGTGGCGCGGGGCGGCCCCGCCGAGATCGCGATGTGGGACGACGACGCGCTCGCCCGGGCCACCGAGAGCTGCCCGTGGGTCGCAGACGACCTGGCCGCGGTGGCCGATCGATTCCAGGCGCTCGCCGGCGCCACGATGGGCCCGCTCGGCGATCGGCTGGACGACACGCTGTTCGCGCGTGTCACCGGCAGGTGCGCGCCGCGCGTCCTCGGCCCTGGCGAGCGACTGCTGGCGGAGGGCGCGGAGGTCACCGAGCTGCTGGTCGTCGGCGTGGGCCGCGCGGAGCTGCTCTCCGGCGACGAGGTCCGCGACGAGCTCGGTCCTGGAGATCTCGTGTTCGCCGATCGGCTGATGGCGCACGGCACGGCCCCGTTCGGCGTGCGCGCCGGCGGAGGCGGGCTCGTCGTCCTCACGCTCCCGCGCAAGGTCGCCCACGAGCTCATGGTCAGCGTGCCGCCGCTCCTCGAGATCCTCGCGGGCTGAGCGCCCGACGCCGCCCGGCTCAGCCGGGCTCGATCTGCCAGACGAGCTCCTGGTTCCCCTGGGGCCCGGCGAAGCGGAGCCCGAACCACTTCGCCTCGGGCGCGATGGCGGGCCGGCCGTCGGCCCGCTGGCGCGCGAACCGCACCCGGTAGGCGCGGCGCCACGGGTTCGTGTAGGGGAAGTAGCTGCGCTCGAGGGCCCCTGGCTTCTTGATGGCCTGGATCTCGACGGGGACGCTCTCGTTGCCGCGGTCGTCGATCAGGCGAACGATCCAGGCGGGGTTGTCCGCGAGCAGATCGCTCCACGCCCACTTCTGCGCGTGCACGGCGACATAGAACTGGTGCACCTGCCTCGACTCCGCGAGCGACCGCTCGAGGAGGAAGCGCCGCTGATCGACGGTGAGGCGGAAATCCTCGGCGTAGCGCACCACGTACGCCCAGCGGAAGTCCCACGACTCGTACGTGGCGGTCGCGGTGAGCACGGTGTCCACCTCGTCGCTCAGCACGAGCTCCTCCTCGCGAGTCCAGTGCCGGAGGACGACGTCGTAGTCCTCCGCGACGTACTCGCGGGGCCCCTCGGCGAGGCGGACGGTGGGGGTCGCGCACGCCGCGCTCGCGAGCGCGAGCCCGAGGCCCGCCAGCGTGGCGAGGGCCGACGACAGGCTCCGGCGGAGCGGACCGCGCATCCCGGCAGCCTAGTGGTCCCGGGGCGCGCGCTCCAGCGCCAGCGCGAGCGCGCCCTCGTCGAGCGCCCGGCGAGCGATCGCGTGGGTGGCGCGGTGACCGGGGCGCGACGCCCGCAGCGTGCCGGCCGGCGGCCCGCCGTAGAGGCGGAGGTCGCCGAGCACGTCGAGGAGCTTGTGGCGCGCGAGCTCCCCCGGCTCCGGCGGACGGAACCCCGCCGCGGTCGCGCCGTCGTCCTCGAGGACGATCACGCTCCCCGCCTCGACGTGCGCGGCCCTCCCCGCCGCCCGCAGGAGCTCGGCGTCGCGGCGCCAGCCGAACGTCCGCGCGCCGGCGATCTCGGACAGGAATTCGGCCGGGCTCCCACCCCACGCGGCGCGCTGCGCCCCCACGCCGGGGTAGTCGACCTCGACCTCGACCCGCGGGCGGTCGCCCGGCTCGAGCCAGTACGTCGCACCTTCGTGACGATACGTGACGGAGCGCGTGACCTGCAGGGCCGGTGGGTCGCCCCCGAGCGCGAGGGCGAGCAGCGCGCCCGCCAGCACGCGCGCGCCCCCGTCGAGGAGCGGCAGCTCGGGGCCGCACACCGTCACCTCGAGGTCGCGCCCGACCCCGATCCCGGCGAGCGCGCCGAGCAGGTGTTCGATCAGATCGATCCGCAGCCCGCTCGGGCCGGCGACCGCGACCCCGTGATCCGCGCGGACCACGCTGAGCGCGGCGAGCGGCGCCACCACCGCGCCCTGGCGGAACGTGACGGGCCCCGCGCGGCGCGCGAGCGCGACCGACACCGGCGCGCCGGAGTGCAGCGCGCGCCCGTGCAGCGCCACGGCGCGCGGCGACGAAGCGGCGCGCGCCTCAGCGGGGCCGGACGGCATCGAACCAGCTCGCCACCGCGAGCACGGCGAACAACGCGACGAGCCCGGCGACCGTCGAGATGACCTCGAAGCTCGGGTTCGGCCGGCGGCGGGTCACCGCCTCGTAGCCGAGGAACAGGAGGCGACCACCGTCGAGCGCGGGGAACGGGATCAGGTTGAAGCCCCCGAGATAGGCGCTCAGCAGCCCGAGGAACGCGAGGTAGGAGTCGACCCCCATCCGCGCGGCCTTGCTCGTCTCCTCCACGATGCCGATGGGGCCACGGAGATCGGGGCGCTCCTTGCCCGTCACCAACCGCCCGAAGAACACGGCCAGCGCGCGCACGACCTCGGCGGGCGCCACGAGCGCGCGCTGCGTCACCTCGCCGAGCGGCAGCGGCACCTGGTCGAGCTGCGGGCTGACCAGGATCTCGCCGCCCTCGCCGCCCGCCTTCCGGCGCGGCGTGACGGGCAGCTCCAGGGTCGCGCCGCCGCGCTCGACCTGGAAGCGCAGCGCCTTCTCCGGGCTGGCGAGGATGGCGAGGCGCATCGCCTCGAAGGTCGCGATCGGGCGGCCGTCGATGGCGACCACCTTGTCGCCGTTCTGGAGCTGGGCCTGCGCGGCCGGGCCGCCCGGCAGGACGTCGACGCGGGTCGTCGGCACCTGATCGCCACCGATGGCGAACGCCCCGAAGAAGAGGACGCTCGCGAAGAGATAGTTGGCGAGCGGGCCCGCGAAGATGGTGGCCGCGCGGGCGAAGAGCGACGCGTTCGCGTAGCTCCCGCGGTCGTCCGGATCGACCTCCTCGAAGGGGTTCATCCCGGCGATCTGCACGTAGGCGAGGAAGGGGATGAGCGCGATCTGATAGGTCGTCGGGCTGTCCTTCGGGCGGTGACGGAGCAGCGCGGGACCGAAACCGATGCTGAACCGGACCACGCGCATCCCGAACGCGCGCGCCACGAAGTGGTGCCCTGCCTCGTGCACGACCATCAACAGGCCCAGCCCGAGGATGCCCGCGATCACGTACCAGAAGCCCATCGGCGGTCGATGGACGCTAGCGCAGGCGCTCTGCCCGCGCCACGGCGCGCGCGGCGCTCACAGGAGGAAGGAGACGCCCACCGAGACCGTGGGCCAGCCGAGGCGGATCGTGAGGGTCGTCGTCTCGGCGAAGTGCCAGCGCCCCCCGGCGTAGAGCACGAACGGATCGATCTCGGTGTCGGTCTCGCCGTTCCAGGCGTCGTAGCGGCGCAGGGCGACGCCTGGCTCGCCGAACACGCTCCAGCTACGGCTCAGCCAGAAGTTCCACTGCATGACGACGGGCAGCCAGATGAAGTCGGCGTCGACCTCGTCGATCCCGTCGCAGAACGCGACGCCGTTCGGCCCCGGGGTGTAGCGCCTGCAGCGACCGTACGCGCCGTCGTAGTGGATCCAATCCAGGCCCACGCCGATCCCCACGCTGTCGTTCAGCTTCTCGATGAAGCCGTCGGGGGCGACCTCGAAGGTGACGCGCGCGCCGAGGCCGAACCCGTCGTCTTCGACCGGGCCCGGCGTCTCGAACGCGGCGATGCCGAGGTGCGGCTCGAGCTCGAGCGCGTAGCGCGGCCGGTTGCCGGGATCGCGGATGGTGGAGCGGTCGGCGAGCGCGGGCGACGCGGCCGCCGCGCCGGCGAGCGCGAGCAGCCCGGTCGCGAGGCGGCGCGGGAGCCGCCGAGGGAGCGGGAGGGGGCGTCTCACGGGAAGAACGATACCCCGACGCTGAGCGCGGGGAAGCCCGCGCGGAGCGTGAGCGCGAGGGAGTCGCTGAACTGGTAGCGCCCACCCGCGTAGAACGCCGGCCGCGCCCCGGAGGCGTTGCCCAGGTAGAAGCCGCCCCCCGGCTCGCCGAAGACGCTCCACTTCTCGGTGAGCCAGAAGTTCCACTGCATCACGACCGGCACCCACACGACGCTCGACCCGAACGAGAAGACCTCGGCGCCGAACCCGATGCCGATCGTGTCGTTGATCGTCTTCACGAACCCCGGGTCGACCAGCTCGACCGTCCCCCGGAAGCCGAGACCGGCTCCCCCGGGGGCGCGGCCCGGCGGATTCAGCCCGAAGCTCAGGTGCGGCTCCGCCTCGAACGAGTAGTCGACGTGCTGGCCCGGCTGGCGGATCACGCTGGCGGCGCGGGCCGGGCGCGCCGCCCGCACGCCCGCGGTGAGTACGCCGAACACGAGCGCGGTGCGCCGAACCACGAGGGAAGATCTACCCATCGGAACCGCGATGTAAAGCCGCGACCGCGGCCGCCGGCGCGCGCTCCGCGGGCGAGCGATCGCGTTGCTGGCGCCGGGCCGCGCTGCTAGCGTCCGCGCCCCTCGACGGGAAGGTGAGACCATGAGCGATTCCAGCGCGCCGCCGTCCGGCACCGGCGACCAGCCCCAGACGAACCTCCAGCTCCAGGGAGGCGCCGCGATCGTCGCGCCGGTGAGCGCGTTCCAGGGCGGCATCCCGAACAACGCGCTGGTGGTCCTCCCGCTGACGAAGCCGGACGACGCGCTCCTCGAGCAGCTCGCGAAGGGCCCGGTCGCGCTCGAGGTCGAGAAGATGTGGGAGCTGCTCGGCTTCAACGGCCCCGCCGTCCAGGTGCAGGACGCCGAGGGCCGCCCGGTCGCCATCGGCCTGGAGGATCTGCTGAGCGGGCTCGAGAAGCACTGGCAGGAGGACCCGAAGGACCTGAACCGCGGCCGCGTGTTCGCCCAGGAGCTGATGAAGTACCGCCGCTTCGAGCGGGCCGAGAAGGTGCTGGCCAAGGTCGTCGCCGCGGGCGGCGGCGGCGACGACTGGCTCGGGCTCGGCGTCGCGCAGCTCCAGCAGGAGCGGTGGGACAAGGCGGAGGGGACGCTCCGCGGCGCGCAGAACCTGCTCGGCGAGAACCCGTTCCCGTCGCTGCACCTCGCCCGGGTGATGAAGGGCAAGGGCGACGCTGCGGCGGAGCGCGAGCAGATCGAGAAGGCCATCGCGACGGATCCGAACTGCGTGGACGCGTGGGCGTACCTCTTCCAGCAGGTGCGAGACGCCTCGGACGAGGCGGCGGCCGTCGCCGCGGTCGAGGCGCTCGCCGGCAAGGAGCCCAACGCGAAGACCTCCGCGCCGTACA
This sequence comes from Polyangiaceae bacterium, assembly GCA_020846005.1. Taxonomy (GTDB): domain Bacteria; phylum Myxococcota_A; class Polyangia; order Polyangiales; family Polyangiaceae; genus JADLEQ01. The sequence goes on along the minus strand of JADLEQ010000094.1, from coordinate 4,021 downwards.
TCGCGCTGCAGGGTTTCTACGCCAACAAGGAGGAGACCCGCCCCCGGGCCGTCGAGCTGGCGAAGAAGGCCGTCGCCCGCAACGACAAGGATCCCCTCGCCCTCATCTGCCTCTCGGCGTTGTACGGCCAGCAGAACGACCTGAGAGCCGTCGTCGAGCTGCTCCGCCCCGCGGAGGGGCTGATGACGCGCGACGTGCGCCTCGCGAACAACTACTTCGAGGCGCTGTTCCAGCTCCGCGACATCGAGAAGGTGACCAAGCTGCTGAACGCGCTCGCGGGATCGCAGTCCCGCGAGGTGAAGCAGTTCGCCATCGAGCGGTCGCGGATGGTCGCCCAGTTCCTCCAGCAGCAGCAGGCCCAGCTCGCGGCGAGCCGCGGAACGGCCTGAGGCGCCCGCGGGCAGCGTGGAAGGCCGGCCCCCGCCCGAGCGCGGACGGGCGCGGACCGGCGCGCGGACCGGCGCGGACGGGCTCGCCGCCACACACGGGTTGACGCGGCGCCGTCCCGCCCGAGGATCCAGGGGACCCAGAACGGAGACCCCATGCCCTCGACCATCCCGGAAGCGTTCCTCGACCTGCTCACGACGAAGAAGTCCTTCGCGCACCTCGGCACCACCATGCCGGACGGCACGCCGCAGGTCACCCCCGTGTGGGTCGACTGGGACGGCCAGCACGTCCTGGTGAACTCGGCGCGCGGTCGACTGAAGGACCGCAACATGGACACGCGGCGCAAGGTGGGCCTCGCGATCTCGGATCCGGAGAACCCCTACCGGTACCTGGGGATCCAGGGTGAGGTGGTCGAGGTGACGGAGGATGGCGCGGCCGCCCACATCGACACGATGGCGAAGAAGTACCTCGGGCAGGACAAATACCCCTTCGGCCAGCCGGGCGAGGTCCGCTGCCTGTACAAGATCGCACCGCGCAAGGTCCACACGATGGGCGCGTGACGGGCGGTCCGTCGAGCCCACGCTTCGTCGACCGGTTCGGACCGGTCTCCGATGGGTACGCGCGGTGGCGGCCCGCGTACCCGGACACCTGGCTGGCGGAGCTGGCGGCGCTGTGCGCCGGCCGCGAGCGCGCGTGGGACGTTGCCACCGGGAGCGGGCAGGCGGCGGTGGCCCTCGCGGCGCACTTCCGTGAGGTGATCGCGACCGACGCGAGCGCGGCGCAGCTCGCGTCGGCGGCGCCCCACCCTCGCGTGGAGTACCGGATCGAGCCCGCGGAGGCGTCCACGCTCCGGCCGGGCAGCGTCGACCTCGTCACGGTCGCGCAAGCGCTGCACTGGCTCGATGCCGCGCGCTTCTACGCCGAGGTGCGGCGCGTCGCGGCGCCCGGGGGCGTGCTCGCGGTGTGGTGCTACGGCCGCCCGGAAGCGGACGGCGCGGAGCTCTCCGCGCGCCTGCGGGAATTCCACGACGTCGAGCTCGGGCCCTGGTGGCCCGAGGAGCGCCGGGCGGTGCTCGACGCCTACCGCTCGCTGCCGTTCCCGTTCCCCGAGCTCCGCGTCGGCAGGCACGCCATCACGGTCCGCTGGTCGCTCGACCAGCTCCTCGGATACCTCGGTACGTGGTCGTCCCTGAGCGCGCTCCGGGACGCGGGCGGCGAGGATCCGCTCCCGGCGCTCGAGGCGGCGCTGCTAGCGGCGTGGGGCGGCGATCGCGCCGAGCGCCGCGAGGTTCGTTGGCCGCTCGCCGCCCGGGTGGGTCGCGTCCCGGGTTGACGCCGACCGGGCGGCGTACGGGTTCGGGCGCAGGGGCGTGACGCCGCGCGCAGCCGCGCTCGCCGGCGCGGGCGCCGCGCGCCCTCCTGGGTGCGGGAGCCCGAGGCCGGCCGCGGCGAGCTCGGCCAGCGTCGCCGGGGCCCGCGCGGCGACCGGACACGCGGGCGGGGCCGTCGTGGCGGCCACGTCAGCGGTGGGGATCGGCGGCGCGGCGAGCGCGGCGAGGCTGGGCGGCGGCGCGGGGCCCGACGCAGGCACGCCGGCGTCGACGCCCGCTCCGATCGCCACGCCGGCGAGCAGACTCGAGGCCCCGATGGCCCACCCGGCGGGGGTGCGCGCGCGAGCGGTCTGCCACAGCCGCACGGTGAGCGGGATCGCGGAGCCCGGCAGCCGCGCGGCCGGCGCCGACCGGGTGAAGCGAGGTTCGACGGCGCGCACCTCGAGGTGGTCCGTGAGCCGCCTGCGCGGCACCGCGTCCCCGGCGGCGGGCCCGGCCAGGCGCAGCGCTGCGTGTTCGAGGCGCGCGGCCAGCGCCTCCGCGCTGGCGAGGCGCGCCTCGCGGTCCTTGATCAGGCAGTCCTCCACGAGGGCGGCGAGCGCCGGATCGAGCCTCGCCACGCGGTCCGCGATCGGCGTGTGCGGTGCGTGCAGGATGGAGAAGAGGAGCGAGTTGTAGTTCGCGCCCTCGTACGGCAGCGCGCCCGCGAGACACTGGTAGAGGACGACCCCGAGTGACCACACGTCCGTCCGAGAGTCGACGGTCTCGGCGCCCCGCGCCTGCTCCGGGCTCATGAAGGCCGGCGAGCCGAGGAGCGCGCCGCCGCCCGTCTTCACCGGGGCGACGCTCTCGCGCGCGAGGATCTTGCTCACCCCGAAATCGAGGATCTTGGGGATCTCGTCCTGGGAGCCAGCCGCCCGCGTGAGGAAGATGTTGGGCGTCGTGAGGTCCCGGTGGACGATCCCCCGGGCGTGCGCGGCCGCGAGCGCCCGCGCCACGCGGGAGCCGATCACGCACGCGACGACGGGCGGGAGCGTCCGCTGCCGGGCCAGTCGCGCCTCCAAGCTCTCACCCGCCAGCAGCTCCATCACGAGGTAGAGCCGGCCGGAGTCTCGCCCCGCGTCGAGCACGTCCACGATGCCGGGGTGCCGGAGTTGCCCGGCCGCGCGCGCCTCCTGCATGAAGCGGCTGACGGCCTCCTCGTTGCGCGCGAGCGAGGGCAGGAGCAGCTTGAGCGCCACCTCACGACCGATGCGCTCGTTCTTCGCCGCCCAGACCTCACCCATCCCACCTTCGCCGATGCGCCGGAGGAGGCGGTACTTTCGCGCGAGCAGGTCTCCAACGTTGGCGCCGTCCACACGCGCATTGCACCGAACCCACGGCGAGGCGGGCAACATCCTCGCGCGCTTGCGCAGGATGGTGGCCCTCGGCGCCACCCTGTGCTCGGTCACCCTCGCCGGCGGGTGCCGGCGCGAGTCGCCGTCACCGGCCGGCGCCGCGACGGCGAGCGGCGGCCCGGCCGCGAGCGGCGCGGGCCCCTCGAGCGCCACCAGCGCCGCCAGCGACCCGGCCTCCGCGCGCGAGGCCGCGACGGCGCGCGCCGCGGCGGAGGCGGGAGCGCGCGCCGAGGCCGCCGGCACCGAGCGCGCACCGCCGGCCGACGGCGTCCCCGACCCGCCGCCTCCACCGGAGCGCCGGGACGGTGCCCAGGCGCGCCCGGAGCCGATCCTGGACGGCTACGGCTTCCCGCTCGCGACACCCCTGGCGCACCTCTGCGGCCGCCGCGCGCTGCTCCCCGGTGGCGAGCCGGTCGTGTGGGACGCCTTCACCTCGGAGGCCGAGCCCGGCGTCGTGATCGACGCGTTCGGCAGCCGGCTGTCCGAGCGCGGGCTCGTGCGTGACGGTGACGGCGGCGCGTGGCGCCTGCCCGCCGGCGCGGCAGCGCCGCAGCGGGTGCTCGAGGTGCGAGGTGCGAGCGCGCCCGGGCGCCACGAGGCGTGCGGATCGCTCCCCCCCGGCGCGCGGACGGTCGTCGTGGCGTCGCGCCTCTGACGCCCCCACATGATAGGGTCGCACGGCGTGACCCGGCTCGCCGTCGCCTCCGTCCTGCTGGCGATGGCGTGCGCGCACACCGAGGACGTCGAGTTCTTGGAGCGCGAGGGAGACGCCGAGCCAGGCACGGGCGGCGCGACCGCGGGCGGCTCCGGCGGCGCCAGCGCGACCGGCGGCGCCAGCGCGACCGGCGGCGCCAGCGCGACCGGCGGCGCCAGCGCGACCGGCGGCGCCAGCGCGACCGGCGGCGC
>JADLEQ010000093.1 GCA_020846005.1 Polyangiaceae bacterium | reverse complement strand
GAGGGCGTCGCGGCGCCGAAGGGGGCGTCAGCCCCCTTAAGGACAGCGCGGGGTCTTCCGGGAGGGGCCCCCGCGCCGAAGGCGTGGGGAGGCGCCCGGGGGTTCAAATCCCCCCACCCCGACCACGAGAGCTGAACAGCGAGGGCCCGCGTCGCTCCACGCGAGGCTCGACCGAGAACCCCCGACATACACGGGGCAGGCGACGCAGCCCGAGCGGAGCGAGGGCGTCGCGGCGCCGAAGGGGGCGTCAGCCCCCATAAGGACAGCGCGGGGTCTTCCGGGAGGGGCCCCCGCGCCGAAGGCGTGGGGAGGCGCCCGGGGGTTCAAATCCCCCCACCCCGACCACGAGATCTGATCAGCGAGGGTCCGCGTCGCTCTACGCGAGGCGCGATCGTGAACCCCCGACATACACGGGGCAGGCGACGCCGCCCGAGCGTTGCGCGAGGGCGAAGCGGCGCCGAAGGGGGCGGAGCCCTTGCCGCCGCCGGTCGGCCAGCGGTACGCTCGATCCATGGCCGCCCCAGGCTGGCGATCCATCCTGCTTGTCACGGCCGTCGTGAGCGCGTCTCCGTGGGCCCACGCCGACCCGCCGGGCCCCGAGCGGTCGCCGCCCACCGACGCCGCGCCCGAGCCGAGCCCCACGCCGGATCGAGCGGCCGCCGACGTACGGACCGCCGTACGGTCGCGCGACTCCGCGGCGCTGGCACGCCTCGCCGCGCGCGCGCTCCCCGACCCGTGGCTCGTCGCGGACGCGCTGCTCGAGACCGGCGATCGTGACGTCGCCGAGGCATTCGCGGCCGCCGCGCCGCGGGACGCGTCGCGCGCGCTCTTCGAGCACGTGAAGCGATGGAGGTCGTCTTCGGCCGACCGTCCGGCGCGTGAGGCGATCGCGGCCGCGATCGAGTCGTTGCGCACGGGCGCGCCGCAGTCCGCGCTCGCCGCCGTCGAGTCCTGCGGCACGCCGGGGCTCGACGCGATCGTCGGGGCGCGGCTGGCGTCGGTACGCGCACAGGCACTTCGGCGGGTGGGTCCTCCCGATCGAGCGGTCGCGGCCGGGATCGAGGCCGGCGAGGCAGCCCGGCGGCTCGGGTGGCTCGCCCAGGCGGCCCGAGAGCTCGCCTCGACGGGGCGCTACGCGCTCATGCACGACGACGTCGACGGTGCGCGGCGGGCGATCTCGGCGTGGGTCGCCGTCGAGGAGGTGCGCGGTGCGCCGGCGGAGGCGTCCGACGCGCTGCGCGAGCTCGGCATCGCGCTCGAGGCCGCCGGCCAGGCGGACGGCGCGCTCGACGCGTACAGCCGGGCGCTCGAGCGCGCCGAGACGGCCGAGGACGCCCGGCGCACGGCGAACGCCGCGACCAGTCTCGCGGGCTACTACGACGCGCACGGCGCGCGCCCAGAGGCTCGCGAGCTCTACCTCCGTGCGCTCGCCCTGCAGGTGTCGGTCGACGACCGACGGGCTCGCGCCGCGACGCTGGGGAACCTGGGCGGCCTCGAGGCGCTGATGGGACGCCCGGGCGACGCCCGCGAGCACCTCGAGGAGGCGCTCGCCCTCGCGCGTGCGCTCGGGGCGGACGACGTGGCGGCGACGACGCTCTCGAACCTCGGCCTCGTCCACCGCAACCTCGGCGAGCTGGCCGAGGCGAAGGTGAGGTACGAGGCGGCCGCGGCGGCCCAGGACGCGCTGGGCGACCGCGCGGGGGCGGCGCACACGCGCGAGAGCCTCGCGGTCGTCGAGAGGATGCTGGGGTCGTGGACACGCGCGCTCGAGCTCCACGACCTCGCGCGCGCCGAGGGCGAGGCGCTCGGCGACCGCGCGCTCGTCGCCCGGTCGCTCGCGGGGTCGGGGCTCGTGCAGCTCGAGCTCGGCAACTACCCGAAGGCGCTCGAGCTGACGGAGCGCGCGCTCCGCGAGGACGAGGCGCGCGGCGACCGTGCGGGAGCCGCCACGACGCTGTGCACGCTCGGCGTGGTGCAGTGGTCGCTGGGCAACTGGGCCAAGGCGCTCGAGCTGTACGAGCGCGCCCTGGCCGAGCAGGAGGCGGTCGGCGACCGCGCGGGCGCGGCGACGACGCTCTGCAACCTCGGGGTCGTGCTCCAGCACGTGGGGGACCGCGAGCAGGCCATCGAGACCTACGACCGGGCGCTCCGGGTGCAGGAGAGCATCGGCGACCGCGTCGGCGCGGCGACGACGCTGGGGAACCTCGGCGTGGTCCACTGGTCCCTCGGCCGCTGGTCCAAGGCGCTCGAGATCTACGAGCGCGTGCTGGCCGAGCAGGACGCGCTCGGTGAGCGAGCCGGCGCCGTCACGACGCTCGGCAACGTCGCGCTCGTGCACCAGCACCTCGGACGCCACGAGCAGGCCGCGGCGACGTACCGACGGGCGCTCGCGCAGGCGGAGGCCCTCCACGACCGGGTGCGGTCCGTCGCGCTCCAGCTCGGGCTCGCCGAGAGCCAGCGGGCGCTCGGTGACGTCGCGGCCGCCGAGGCCACGCTCGACCAGGCCGTCCACCTCGCCGAGCGGCTCCGCACCAACGACCGGCTGCTCCGGGCGCTGGGCGCGCTCGCGCGGTCCAAGCTCGCCCGCGGCGACGCCGCCGGGGCGCTCGCCGACGCCCACCGCGCGGTCTCCCTGATCGAGACGATGCTCGGGGGGCTCGGCGAGGAGCAGGGGGTGCTCGCGCGCGAGCAGTTCGCCTCGCTCTTCGCGATCGGGGCGGATGCCGCGCTGCAGGCCGGCGACGCACGTGAGGCGGCCTACTTCCTCGAGAGCGGGCGCGCAGGGACGCTGCTCGAGGCGCTCGGCGGGCGCGAGTCGATGCGGTGGGCGGGGCTCCCCGACGGGCTCCGCGTCGCGCTCGCCTCCGCGAAGTCGAAAGAGGTCGCCGCGCTGCGCGTCTACCACCGCGCCCTCGACGAGAAGGTCCTCGCGCCGATCCAGGCCGCGTCGAAGGACCTCGACGAGGCGCGCGGCGAGGTCCGATCGGTCGTCGAGCGCATCCAGCGCGGGTCCAAGCGCGCGGCGAACGTGTGGTACCCGCGCGCCGCGGCGCTCGACGAGATCCGTGGCTGGCTCGCGCCCGGGGACGTGCTCGTCGTGTACGGGATCGGCGGGCGGTCCGCCTTCGCGCTGCGTCTGTCGTCCGAGCGCGCGGACCTGGTCCCGCTCGGTGACGCGTCCGTGGTGCGCGACGCCTGCGACGCGCTCCATGTGACCGACGTGGACACGGACCCGTCCGCGGCGTTGTCGCGGCTGCGTGCGCTGGTCGTCGCGCCGCTGGGGCTGGAGCGCGGCGGCGTCCGCAGGGTCCTCGTGGCGCCGGAGGGACCGCTCTGCTACGTCCCGTTCGCCGCGCTCCTGACCGATGTCGCGCTCGTCACGGTCCCGTCGGCCACCACGTACGGCCTGCTCCTGGAGGAGGAGGGGCGCCAGCGTGGCCGCGGGGTGCTCGCGCTCGGCGACCCCGACTACGGCGCGCGGCGGGACGTCCACGCGTCCGCGGTCTACGCGCAGGGCGCGCGCCTGACGGCGCTCCCCCGCACGCGCGAGGAGGCGCGCGAGGTCGGGGAGACGGTGCTGCTCGGCGCCGACGCGACCGAGCCCGGCCTGCGCGCGGCGCTCGGGGGGCGGCCGCGCTGGCGTGCCGTCCATCTCGCGTGCCACGGCATCGTGGACCCGGAACGTCCGACGCTCTCGGCGCTGGCGCTCACGCCCAGCGCGGGCGACGACGGGTTCCTGACCGCGCTCGAGGTCCTCGACTACCGGGCGGCGGCCGACCTCGTCGTGCTCTCCGCCTGCGAGACCGGTCGAGGCCGGATCGTCGCCGGGGAGGGGATCGTCGGGCTCACGCGATCCTTCATGTACGCGGGCGCCGCGCGGGTCGTCTGCTCGTTGTGGCGCGTGGACGACGACGCGACGCGCGCGCTCATGACGTCGTTCTACGGGTTCTGGAACCCCAAGGACGGTACGCCCGGGCTGCCGACCGCCGAGGCGCTGCGGCGCGCGCAGCAACACGTCCGTGCGCAGCCGCGATGGCGGCACCCGTACTACTGGGCCGCGTGGGTCCTCTGGGGGCTGCCGAGCTGACCGAGGCGACGCGCCGACGCCGCGTTCGGCGGGCGCCCGCGAGGCGCGTGCGAGGGGCGCCCGCCGGCGGTGTCGCGACCGGCGCGACCCCGGGGGTGGGACGGAAGTCCCGTGGGTGCTATCCTGCCACCATGAGCGGGCTGGGCCGCCGTCTCCGTGTCCTCTCGATGGGCGCGGCGATGCTGTGCGTTGCGAGCGGCCGCTCGGCGTCCGCCGAGCCGCCGCAGGGCGCCGCCGACGCGATCGTGCTCCGGTCGGGGAAGGTGCTCGAGGGGCGGGTCGTCGGCCGAGCCAAGCAGGGCGACGTCCTGATGCTGACCGTCGAGACAGACTTCGGCCGCATCCTCGTGCCCGCAACGGAGGTGAAGGACCGCGGCCCCGGGAGCGGGGACTGCGGGGACGTGCCGTTCGCGTTCCGCACCGTCCGCGTGGTGGACGTCGCCGGGCGGGTGCTGCGGCGCCCGCGCGGAGCGCAGGAGTGGACTCCGCTCGTGGACCCGGCGTACCGGCAGCCCGACGCCCCGCTTCCCGAGCTCGCGCCGGGAGACTCGGTCCGGACGGGTGCCGACGGGGTCGTCGCGCTCATGCCGCACCGCGACGTGTGGATCCGGCTGGCTCCCGACTCCGAGATCGAGATCCTCGGGCCGGGCGAGGGCGCGAGCGTGGACGTGCGCGGCGGCGACCTCGTCGCGCGCGTGAGCGCGCCGCCGCGAGGCTGTGGCGTCACGTTCCGCACGCCGTCGGCGCTGCTCGCGCTGCGCGAGGGCGGCGTCGTCCTCCGTTCGCTCGAAGGGCGGGACAGCGTCGGCGTCCGGGACGGTGCCGTGCAGGTGGAGGGCGGGCCGCGCCTCGAAGCGGGCTCGGGCGCCGATCTCCGCCCCGGCGAGCCCGCCCGCGTCCGCTCGCTCGCCGAGATCGAGCGTCTCCGCGGCGACGTCGCGCTCGCGATCCCGCCGGCCGACGACATGGTGGCGGTCGCAGGCGGACGCTTCCCGCTCGGCGCGCCGCCGCACGGGGGGAGCGCGGTGGCGATCTGCGTGGGGGCCGACAAGTACCGCGTCGAGTCGAACGAGTGCGAGCACGTGGTGGAGGTCGCACCGTTCCTCCTCGACCGCCAGAAGGTGTCGAACGCGGACTTCGCGTGCTTCGCCTCGGCCACCGGGCGGACGCTGCCCTACTACCTCCGCGGGGTCGCGCTCACGCCCGAGCTCGGTAGGAAGCCCGTGCACGGGGTGAGCTGGGCGGACGCGCGCGCCTTCGCGCGATGGTGCGGGAAGGACCTGCCCACGGTGACCCAGTGGGCGGCGGCGGCGCGCGGGCCGCGCGGCAGCCGATTCCCTTGGGGGGACGCGTTCGGCGCCGACGAGCAGGCGTTCGTCGACCAGTGGTGGGGACCGACCAAGGTCGGTGGCGACTACGGTCCGACGCGGCTCCCCTGCGTGGACCAGGTCACGCGAGACCGCACCCCGACCGGCATCCTCGGGCTCTCGAGCCCGCCCGCGGAGTGGTGCCGCGAGCTCGTCGAGGAGACGCGGATCGTGTTCGCGGGGGCCCCGCGTCCGGCGCCGGGCACCGAGCACGCGTTCCGCGAGCTGCTGCCGACGCGCATCGGCTACCCGTCGCAGACGGAGCCCTGCGTGTTCGAGGTCGGCTTCCGCTGCGCGCGCGAGCTGCGCTGAAGGCGCCCCGGCGGGTGCGTGGGCCCCGCGCGGCCCGCTCCCCTCAGCCCGGATCTCCCACGAACGACGAGGGGCGTCGTGGACCGACCGAGCGGCGTCCCGCGGTCGGGGCCGATGCAGGGCCGTCGGGCGCGGGGTTTCACCGACGACCGCGTGTTCTTGGGACACGCCGAGGAGGTGAAACCCCGCCGG
>JADLEQ010000092.1 GCA_020846005.1 Polyangiaceae bacterium | reverse complement strand
GAGCGCGATGGTGAGGCACGGAAGGCGGGCAGGCGCGGGATGAGCGTCGCGGCGGCGGATCTCTCCACGCTCACGCGCTTCGAGCGCGCGGCGCTGCGGCTCGGCGCGCTGATGAACGAGCGCGCGGCCCCGAAGCGTGCCGCGCGGGCGTTCAACCTGGCGTTCACCGGGCGCTGGATGTCCTTCGTCACCAACCGGAGGATGCACGTGCTCGGGCTTCAGCCGGAAGCTCTCCGTGCCGCCGCGCCGGAACGCGCTCGGCGCGCGCGACGCGGCCGTGCTTTTCACGAGTCCGATACCGACCGCGACCCAGACACCGTCGCTGTCGAGCTGCATGATGCGGCCGGCTGCGCTCTTGCCGGTCGCGCTGTTGCCGACGGTGTTGTCGTCCTCGATGTACGCGAGTGAGCCCACGTTCGCGGCTACCACCGTGTTGCTGCCGTGGTTGTTGAACTTGTAGACCCCGGGCTCGACCGCGACCGAGGTCGCGCCATCCGAGCCCGAGTTGGTGCTCGACTCGGCCGCGACGCCGATCGCTACGAGGGACGCGGCCGCCGTGCCCGGCGCCGCGTAGCCAGCGCTGAAGACGACGATGGCCCCCTTGTGGATGGTCGTCGACCCCTTCTGCTTCGCCTTGTACTGGAAGGGGACGGTGTTCGTCCCCATGCGCTCGACCTTGCGAGCCGCGCTCAGTGCAGCCATGTCAGATCACCTCCGCGCGCAGCGCGCGCTTGCTCTCGAGCATCTTCTCCTCGGGGAGCCCGAGGAGCTTCGCCACCGCCCGGTCCTCGGAGGACAGCCCCACACCCGTCGGCGGGGTCGGGGACAGAGGAGAAGCACCTGCTCCCGGCACCGCGACCGGTGCCACAGCCAGGAACGACCGCAGCACGTCCAGGGGCTGGGCCCGCGCCCACTCCAGCATCGCGCCGGTGAGCTGCCCCCTCTGCTGGGCGTCGGCCACCAAGCTCGAGCGCTTCCGCGCCTCGAGCTCGCCGCGCAGCTCGGCGACGGTGGCGTGGGCCTGCGCGAGCTGCTCGTGAGACTGCCGCCACGCGGCCGCCCTCCCGACGACCTCGCGTCCGGTCGCGCCCACCAGGGCCTCGACCTCGCGGAGGGTGCCGACGCGCTGCTCGAGCGCGGCAGCGATGTCGGCGTCCGAGGCCGACTCACTGAGCCCGAGGGCCCGGATGATGAGGAGCTTGAAGTTCATGGTCTGTCCTTCCCGCCGCGCGGCGGTCCTGAGCTGCGCCAACGCCTCGGCATTCGAGGGCGTGGGCGTGAGGCTGATCTCGATGAGCTCGTTGTCGTCGAGCTCGAGCACGTCGACGTCTTGCTCGGTGACGGAACGCACCGAGTGCGGCACGAACCCGACGGACACGCCGCGCACCAGGCCCGCCTGGATGCCCATCCAGACCTCGTCCGCGCGCGCGGAGATCCCCTCCGCGGCGAGCTCGATGTCGGCGAGGAGCCGGCCCTTCTCGACGCGGACGTTCGACGCGAGGCCGACCGGCATCTCGCTCGAGTCGTGCGCCCAGAGGACCACGGGGTTGGCGAGGTAGCGGTCGATCCGCCAGTTCTGAAGCACGCGAGATCCGTGGGCATCCACCGCCTCGGTGGACGCAACGACGGAGAGCGACCGCGAGGCGGCCTTGGCTGCGCCGGCGTCGCGGCGCTCGATGGTGGCGCGGCAGTAGAGCCGCGCGGGGGCTTCACGTCGGATCATGGTTCGAACATCTCCAGCACGATCCCTCCGCAATCTTCGAGACGCATCGGGATCCCCAACACCTTCAGCTCGCGGAACCACTCGCCGGCCAGAGACTCTACGTCCTCGCACTGGCGCCGCAGCTCCAAGATGTGGCTGTAGCCATCGGCGTCATCGTCGCCCTCGTATTCAGGGTACGGTCCATGGAATCTGGCGAAGCCGGGGCCAGCTCCGTTGTCAGTCGGAGTGCGCACGCTGATGGACGGCACCGAGCCGCCGAGCATCTCGGCCACGAACCACTCGCTCTCTAGCACCTCGGCGCACCGCTGCGCGAGCTCGACCGTGGACCAGTCCGGAGCGGGACGAAGAAGGATGGACGGGTACATCGCCATGTCAGAACTACCAGGTGAGGTCGAAGTCCTGACCCACGACTCGAAGAAAGTCGAACCGAGTCCTGTCGTGCTCGGGCAACCTGCCGACCCATCCGCGCACATCTTGCTCGGTGACGTGGATGCCTCGGACGTCGACAACCGCTAGGCGGGCCTGCTTGCTTGCCTCGCGCAACCTGTTCCGGAACGACTCGTACCGGGCGGCGCGCAACGTCTTGAACTCCACCGGTCGCGAGGAGCGATTCAGCAGCACATCCCCGCCCTTCGCCTCGCTTTCGGTGAGCTTGGTGACGCGGTTGCCCTGCGCCTTCAGGTGCTCGGCGAGACGCGCCTCCTGGTGCAGCCACGCCGCGCCCTTGGCGACGCGGAGCACGCCGGGCCGCTCCCGGTCGTCGAGCCACCATGGCGGGCCGTCCCCCGCCTTGCGCTTCTCCGCCCACCGCGCGGCGGTAGCCGTCCCGTACTGAGGAGCGCGTCGCGCGGCGCGTCGGGCGCGGCGTCCATTGCGGCGCCGTCCGCGCCGGCGGCGCCGTCGGCGGCGGCGGCGTCCGTCGGCGCGCCATCGTGGCTCGCGTCCAGCTCGCCCGCGTCGCCGGTCGTGGGGCGCCCCACGATGGGGAAGAGATCGCTCGAGCACGCGGCGAGCGCGATCGCCGGACCGCCGCGCCTCATGGGCGCCACCCGGCGACCAGCGCGACGCCAGCGACCACCACTGGGGCGCCCCACGTCGCGACGACCCGATCGGCGAAGTGGACGTCGGGATCCGGCACGGGGACGCCGGCGCGGACGTCCGCCGCGATCCCGAGCGACGCCCAGGGCCACGCCTCGACGCCGGCGACTCCATACGGGAGCGCGACGAGCGTCGCAGCGGCGCGCGACTCGTACGGCGCGACCGCCGCGCCCCGCACCTGGAGCCAGAGCCCTGCCGCGCCCACACCCGCGCGGAGCACCCAGCGCCCGCCGAGCGCTCCGCGATACGCGAGGTCGAGCCCTGCCACGTGCGCGCGTGGCTCCGCCGAGCCCTCGCTGCCGCGGAGCGTGCCGCCCACGATCGCGTACCCGAGGACGGCGCCGAGCGCGGCGTGGTCTCCGAGCCGCAGCCTGCCCGCGAGCGCGAGCTGCCCTGCGGGTGGCACGCCGCCGCCGCTCACCACGACCGCCGGCCCGGCGCCCAGTGCCGCGACGGGCTCCGCGCGCTCGACGCGCCGGGCAGGCGCCGCGCGCCCCTCGGCTCCTGGGGCGGCAGATCGGGTCGCCGGGACGGGCACTACGGGGGCAGCGTCCGGGGCGGCGCTGGCCGCCAGCGGCGGCGACGGCCGCTCACCGTCGTCGTCGGCCCCCGCGTCGTCGCGCGGCTCCGCGCGGTCGGGCGCCGGGAGCTCGACGTCGAGCTCGAGGAACGCCGCGCGCACCAGCTCGACGGCGCGCACGGCGACCACCCCCGGATCCGCCTCGCCGGCGGGCAGCACCACCTCGCGCAGCGCGCTCGCGCGGCTCTCGGTGTTGACGGCCCACACCTCGACGCCGCGGCGATCCGGGGTGACGCGCAGCGCCGCGTCGACGCCGGCGGCGCGCGCCTGGTCCTCGAGGGGCGCCCGCGCCGTCGGCCCGATCGTGACGCGGAAGCCCAGGTGCTCGAGCTCGGCGCGCAGGCGCCCGACCAGCTCGGGGACATCGGCGTCGACCGTGATGAGGATTTCCAGCTCCGCTCGCCGCCCGGCGGCGAGCAGCAGGCCGAGCGCGAGCGCGGCGACGGCGGCGCGCCATCGGCTCACGGTGCGGGCGCCGCGTCGGTGGTGCCGGTGCCGAGCAGGGCGCGCGCCAGGGCCGCGTAGGGGCCGCCTGGGTGCTCGGCGAGGTAGCGGCTCGCCGCGGCGCGCGCGGCCGCGTCGTTCTTCGCGGCGTGATGGAGCTCGAGCACGCGGCCGAGGGCCTCGCGCGCGAGCGGCCCCCGCGGCTGCTCGCGGAGGTAGGTGTCGAACCAGCCGAGCGCCGCGGCGCCGCCCATGCGCCCGAGCGCGAACGCCGCCACCCCGGCCGCCCGCGAGCCCGGCGACCGATCTCGTGCCGCCAGGTAGGCGCGCCGCGCGAGCTCGCCGCGGCCCCCGAGGCGCGCGGCGTCGCCGAACAAGACGAGCTCGTCCGCGCTCGCGCTCGCCAGCACGCCGTCGATCCCGTCGGCCTCGGCCGAGGCGAGCGCCGCGCGATAGTCGCCGGCCCGCGCCAGCTCGCGCCACGTGCGCGCCGCGGCGCTCGCGCTCGGCGCCGCCGCGGCGCTCGCGGTCGCGCGCGCGCTGGCGGCCGTCGCCGGCGGCTCCTTGGCCGTCGCCGCGCCGCCGGGCGGCTCCGCGGCGGTCGCGCTCTCGGTGGGCGGAGGCGCGTGGCGTGCCGCTGAGGCGAGCGACTCGGGCGAGACTCGCCCGTCCCGCACGCTCACGACCAGTCGCTCCCCCGCGACCACCGATCGCTCGCCCTCGAGGAGCGGCCCCGAGACGACGACGCTGCCGTCTTGCACGTCGACCTGGAAGCGGCGCTCGCCCGCGTTCCACTCGACATCGAAGCGGGTGCCCGTGATACGCACGCGGAACGGTCCCACGTCGAAGCGCCAGTCGGCCTCGGCCTTGCGCGCGACGCTCACGGACGCGAGCCCGCTCTCCACCACGACGCGCGCGCCGTGCGCGGTCGTCGCCTCGACGCGGCCCCTCGCGCCCGCGTGCAGGAGCACGGTGCTCTCGTCCGAGAAGCGAATGGACGCTCGCTGATCGGGCCCCGGCTCGACCACCTCACCGAGGCGCGCGGCCGCCTCCACCCCAGACACCTGGAACGTGAGCGGCGCCGGGCGCAGCCCGACGACGAGCGCCACCGACACCACCGCGACGGCCGCGGCGAGCGCGACCCAGCGCGTCGCGCGCCCGCGCGGCGCAGGTGGCTCGAGCAGGCGCCGGCGCGCCCGCCGAAGCGCCGCGCCCGACGTCGTGAGCTCCCGGTCCTGGGTCGCCGCGACGCGGGCGCCGAGCTTCTCGAGATCGTTCATGCTGCCCCTCCTCCTGCCGGGTCGAGCTCCGCCAGCGCGGGGTGCGCGCGCGCCCGCTCGCGGAACACGCGCTCCGCCTCCCGCAACCGGCGCTTGATCGTCGCCAAGGACACGCCACAAGCCCCAGCGACCTCCTCCAGCTTCATGCCGTCGACGAAACGGAGCGCGAACGCGATCCGGAGATCGGCGGGCATCGAGCGCAGGACGACGTAGGTCGCGCGCACCTGCTCGTCGACCGCCGGATCGGGCGCGCCGCTCGGGATGTCGGGGAGCTCCTCGGGCGCGCGGAAGATCAACCAACGCGCGCGGGTGCGCCGGCGGATGATGGAGCGCGCGCGGTGGACCGCGATGCCGACCAGCCAGAACTCCAGGCGCTCCGGCTCGCGGATCCCGGCGGCGCTCCGCAGCGCCTCGACGAAGACGTCGTGGACGGCGTCGCCGAGCTCGGCGTCCACGCCGAGGATGCGGGCCAGCACCCGCCGCACGACGAGGGCGTAGCGGTCGAAGAGCTCGCCTGCTGCGCTGCGGTCGCCGCGCGCCACGGCGGCGACGAGGGCGGCGTCGTCCATCGCCTGCGCGATCGGCTCGACCCGCCCCCCCGGCCGCTGCGGGACCGGGAGCGGCACCAGCCGCGGCGCCCGTGGGGAGCTCATCTCTGCCTCGACGCAAGCACCGCTGATGCCTCTTCGCACGGGCCCGGATCGCCCGGAAGGGGAGTGACCGAGGCCCCCGAGAACGGCTCAACGCGCCTCGAGCTTCAGCGGATCGTGCCGTTCAGGGCTGGCCGGCGCCGCTCGCGCCCCTCTGCGCCCTGGCGAGGTGAGCCGATCTCCGCGTGACCGGTCACTCCCCCCTGGACCCAGCTCAGCCCGAGGCTGAGCCGCAAGAAAGGACCTCGATGAGCATCCCCCGCTTCCTCCCTCTCCGTGCGACCCAGACCCTCACCTTCACCGCCGCGCTCTGGCTCGCGGCCTGCGGCAGCAGCTCGAGCAGCGATGGCGGTGGGGGAGGCGGCACCGGCGGATCCGGCGCCGGGAGCTCCGGCGGCGGCGCCGGCGCGTCGGGCGCGGCCGGATCGAGCGGGAGCGGCGGCCAGGCCGGGTCCGCGGGCACCGGCGGAGCGGCGGGGGGCAGCGGCTCCGCGGGCACCGGTGGAGCGGCCGGCAGCGGCGCGAGCGCGGGCTCAGGGGCGAGCGCAGGCGCAGGCGCCGGTGGCGGCGCCGGTGTCGACGCTGGCGTCGGCGGCAGCGGCGCGAGCGCGGGCTCGGGCGGCGCGGCGGGCGCGGACGCCGGGACGGACGCGAGCGCGGGTGGCACCGCGGGGAGCAGCGGCGCGTCGGGCAGCGGCGGCGCGAGCGCGGGCGCCGCGGGCATGTCCGGCGCGAGCGGCAGCGCGGGAGCCGGCGGCAGCGCGGGGTCGGCCGGCGCCGCGGGCGCGGGCGGCTCGGCTGGGAGCGGCGGCACGTCGGGCGCGGGCGGCACGTCGGGCGCGGGCGGCTCGGCTGGGAGCGGCGGCACGTCGGGCGCGGGCGGCACGTCGGGCGCGGGTGGTGCATCGGGCGCGGGCGGCACGTCGGGCGCGGGCGGCTCCGCCGGCGCCGGCGGGTCGGGTGGCATCACCTACCCGGCGACCAACCAGTGCGGGATGCTCGGCATGCTGGAGCTCGGCGAGGTCGCTCGCTACTGCGGCAAGGTCAACGTCCACACCAACTCCTCGGACGCATGGGAGGTGGACTCCGACTGCTCCAGCGGGTGCAACCTGGACACCGTCGCCTACTGCCAGAAGTTCTACCCGACCGCGGACCACATCGTCAGCGTCCCGGTCTCGTCCGAGCTCAAGCCGTTCACCCAGGGCGGAGGCACGGCGCCGACGTGCGGGGGCGTGGAGAACTCGCCCGGTCAGGCCCAGTCGGCGTGCTGCGACAACCCGTGCGGCGCCGGCAGCCTGCCCGTCGGCATGTACGGAGAGTGGTGCGGCAAGGTGAACGTCCACACCAACTCGTCCGGCAACTGGGAGGTGGA
Source organism: Polyangiaceae bacterium (assembly GCA_020846005.1). GTDB lineage: Bacteria > Myxococcota_A > Polyangia > Polyangiales > Polyangiaceae > JADLEQ01. The sequence continues at coordinate 4,061 of JADLEQ010000092.1, read as the reverse complement.
CTCCGACTGCTCGAGCGGCTGCGAGCCGGGCACCGGGTCGCTCAGCTACTGCCAGAAGTTCTACCCGGGCGCGACCTCCGTCGTGCAGGTCGCGACCACCTCCGAGCAGAAGCCGTATACCACCGGCGGCTGCGGGTCGGTGACGCCGAGCGTGGGTCAGGAGCAGTTCGTATGCTGCGCCCCCACTGCGCCGTAGCGGCCGGCCAACGACTCGATCACGGCAGCCGGGCGCCGGCCGCCGCGAACCAGTGAGCCAGGGGCCCGGGCGGATCGGTCGGCGGAACGATCTCGTCCCAGGGCCCCGGCAGCTTCGCGGCGTGCGCGAACACCACCCACGCGCCGCAGCGATCGCAGTCCGCGTGGTTGCCGTAGCAGCACCGGGGGTTGGTGAAGCGCCCGCGCTCCACGTAGAGCGGCAGCACGGTGGCGAGCGCGGGGCAGTGCGCCGTGACGACCCGCGCCGCGCCGGGTCGCATCAAGGCGAGCGCGCGCCGGTGGTTCCAGACGAAGCGCGGGTAGCGCTCCTTCAGCTCGAGCACGAGGTCGACGGCGACCTCCCGCTCCTCGACGTCGCGCCACGCGAGCTCGGAGCGCTCCCCCTGCTGGGGGACGTGGAAGGTGAAGGCGATGCCGTCCACCGGGGTGTCGACGAAGGCCTCGACGAGCTCGCTCACGCGGGCCTGGTTCTGGCGCGTGACCACGCACTGGAGCTGCACGGTGGACGAGAAGCTCTCGGGCAGCGCGAGCAGATTCCGCCGGACCCGTCGGTAGACCCCCTCGCCGCGTACGGCGTCGTTCAGATCCTCCGGCCCGTCGAGCGACACCACGTACGTCACCGCCGGCCCGAAATCGCGCAGCGGGACGGTCCCGTTCGTGGTGATGACGTTGCGCGAGAACAAGCGCACGCCGCGCTCGAGCAGGCGCCACCGGAGCATCGGCTCGCCGCCCATCCACAGCATGCCGTAGAGCCCATGCCGATCCCGAACCCGCTCGACCTCCGCGAGCAGCGCGGCGTCGTCGAGATCGCCCGCCGGATCGTTCGGGTTGCCGTCGGTGTAGATGAAACAGTGCGCGCAGCTCAGGTTGCAGCGGTTGGTCACGTTGAGCATCGCCGCCGGGAACGGCTGCGGCGGATCCGAGCCCAGCCGATCCCACGGCGAGCCCGCCACCGGCAGCCCGCGCCGCGCGGGAGCGGCGGGGGGCTCGTCCGGAGGTTCGGCGGTTCCCAACGCCGCGGAGCGTACGGCGGTTCCCAAGCGCCGTCGACGCTCTCTGCCACGCGCGCTTGCGGGGCGCTCCGGGCGCGGCTACGGTCTCTCCCGGCCCGTGCCGTGTGGGCCCGTCGACAGCGCATCGTGAACCCCGCCAGGACCGGAAGGTAGCAACGGTAGCGAGAAGCGGGTGCGACGGGCCCGTTCCCTTTTGTCGAGGCGCGCGCCGCGCCGGGCGGCGCGTCACACGCCGAACATCTCGACCACCGCGCCGTTGTGGGCGGGCGGGGCGTCGAGCGCGTAGTGGACGAGCGTCGACGCGACCTCGGCCGGGGTCATCCGCGGTGGGAAGCCGCTGCCCACGAGCATCTCGGTGTCGACGGAGCCGGGGAGCACGACGAGCGCGATCACGCCCGAGTCGGTGAGCTCGGCGGCGAGGCTCTTCGTGAAGCCGACCAGCCCCCACTTCGACGCCGCGTAGGCCGCAGCGCCCGGGCACGCGACGGTCGACGAAATGCTGCCCACGTTGACGATGCGGCCAGCGCCCGCCGCGAGCATCGCCGGCAAGAGCGCCCGGGCGACGAGGAACGGCGCCCGGAGGTTCACGGCGAGCTGCGCGTCCCACTGCTCGACCGGCGCCCCCGCGACGGTGCCGCGGTGGATGACGCCGGCGACGTTGACGACCACGGCCGGTGCGCCGCGGCGACCCACGAGGTCGCCGCACGCGGCGGCGATCGACGAGGCGTCCGCCAGCTCGCAGTCGATGGCCTCCGCGCGCGCTCCTTGGCCCCTCGCGGCGGCGACCGTGCCCGCGAGCGCGTCGCTGGGCCGGCCGAGCAGCGCGAGCTCGACCCCGCGCGCGGCGAGCGCGAGCGCGGTGGCGCGGCCGATCCCGCGGCTCGCGCCGGTGACGACGGCGAGGCTCACTCCCCCCCACCGAGCGCGCGCGCCACGAGCTGGGCGCCGGCCTCACCCGCGAGCGCGCCGGTCGCGTGCGAGGTGACCACGCGCGCAGCGGCCTGCCTGGCGCCCCGCGCCGAGAAGCACGAGTGCGTGAGCTCGAGCCGGCAGTAAGCGCCGCGCGCGCCGGCGCCGAGCAGGATCGCCTCGGTGACGAGCACGCCGATCTCCTCCTGCAGGACGAGCCGTCGCGCGCACGCGTCGACGACCGCGGCCAGCGTCCCCAGGCCGAGGAGCTGGCCGCCGGGCAGGTAGCCGACGCTCGCGACGCCGAGCGCTGGGAGCAGGTGGTGCGGGCACATCGCGGCCACGGCGATGCCGTGCACGGCGACGATGCCCGCGCCCGGCGGGGCGGGAGACACGCCCTCCGCGACCAGGGCCACCGGGTCGACGCGCTCGCCGGCGAGCAGCTCCCGCGCCAACGACTGCGCCACGCGCGCCGGCGTCTCGCGCAGCTCGGCCTCGGAGTCTGCGTCGTGGCCGAGGGCAGCGAGCAGCTCGCGCACCGCGCGCTCCGCGCGCTCGAGATCCAGAGTGCCGATCGACGGCTTCACGATCGGACGCTAGCACGCGGGCACCGCGCAGCCGCCGCGCGCCGCCCGCCCCGGGGCGCGAGGTTCACTGGCAGGTGCCCGGCGCGTCGGGGACCAGGCAGGTCGCGCCGCAGGCGCAGACCTGCTCCCCCTCGCAGGTCTGCCCGGGCGGACACATCGCGTCGTGCCAGCATCCGGAGGCGATCAGGCGATCCAGGCAGCGCCCCCCGGCGCACGTGAGCGCGTAAGTGTCGCCGCAGTCGCCGGCCGAAGCGCAGCACCCGCACGCTCCGGGGTGCTCCGTCGTGTAGCAGGCTCTCCCGCAGGCGCAGACCAGCGACCCGAGGCACTCCTCGTTGGGGCCGCAGTCGGAGTCCTGCCAGCAGCTCGGCGCCGCGACTGAGCCCTGGCACACACCCTCGACGCAGCGGCGCGCGCCCCCGTCGCCGCACTCGCCATCGCTCGTGCAGCACCCGCCCGCCGGCTCGCACCGCCCGGGTGAGTCAGGGACGAGACAGCTCGCCCCGCAGGGACACACCGACGCGCCCACGCAGGACCGCTCGCCGCAGTCGAGATCGACCCAGCAGCCGTCGGAGGGGTAGTCGTGCTTGCAGACGTCGCCCACGCACGCCGAATAGCAACCCGCCGCGCCCCCGCCCGGCCCACCCCCCGGAGGGGGGCAGGGGCATCCGACGCCGCCCCCGCAGCACTGCTGCACCCCGCCGCTCCCCGCGCCACTCGAGCCGCCGCCTCCGGTCCCCGCGCCCCCGGAGCCGCCGCCCTCCGTCGCCGCCCCACCCGAGCCGCCGCCGGCGGCCCCCGCGCTCCCGGCCGCCCCCGCCCCGCCAGAACCGCCGGCCCCACCGCTCCCCGCCCCCGCCCCCCCGCTGGAGCTGCCGCCGCCATCGATCCCGCCGCCATCGATCCCGCTCCCTCGCGTCCCACCACTCCCCCCGCAGCTGCGCCCCACCCCCACCGCCGCAACCCACGCCAACCAACTCCGAACCCTGACCATCGCTGGAACCCTACCACCCAGAGCCCCCCCGCGCCCCCCGTGCATCGCCCCCGCGCCCGCGCTCGCCCCCGCGCCCGCCCCCGCGCCCGCCCCCGCGCTCGCCCCCGCGCTCGCCCCCGCCCCCGCGCTCGCTCTCCCGCCCTACCCCACCCGCTCGAGCCGCCCGATCGCGGGCCTGAGCCCCCGCACCACCTCGAGAATCACCGAATACACGCGCAACATGGAGCCTCCAATCCCGCGCCCCTCACCGCGAGCGGCGCCCCCGCCCCCGCCCCGGCGCGCGCAGGGGGTGTCCAGGCGCGCTCCCAAAGGGAGCGACCGCGCGCAGCCGCGCGCAGGCTC
>JADLEQ010000091.1 GCA_020846005.1 Polyangiaceae bacterium | reverse complement strand
GGCCAGCTCGCGCTTGGCCCGCAGCTGGAACCACGGCGTCGGCGGCGGCTCGCCCTCATCGATCTCCACCGGGACCACCTCCGCGTCGATCCGCGCCCCCGTCGCGTCGACGAAGAAGGCGTTCGCCTCGATGATGGGCGTGAGGTTCGCGAGCGAGCCGTTGGTCGGCGCCCAGCTGAAGCCAATCAGCCCGTACGAGTCGATGTTCGACATGCCCGGGTGCACGCCGCCGAACGTCGACAACATGACCGGCAGGGCCGCCGACGCGTCCCCCGAGGCGCCGGAGTCGGCGGCCTTCGAGCCGCCGCTCGCCTGGGGCTCCGCGGGGGCCTCGCCGCACGCCGCCGCGCCGGCCAACAGCAGCGCCGATGCGCCCACCGCGGCCGTCTGCCGCGTGGCGAGGCGCCTCCCGGTTCGCCTCCGCTCGCTCGCCGCTTGGTGCTCGTCCGATCCCATCTCCGCCACCTTCCTCGTGCGCCGGACGGTGGCCGCCCGGCGCAAGGCTCAGGTTAGCTCGGGTACCGGTCCGCGCAAGGCGCCGCAGACGCCGCCACGACGGCCGGCCGAGCTCCCCCTGCGCCGCAGGAGGAGGGCGTGGTCCCTTGGGGGGGGACGTGTGGAGCTCAGGGAGGGGGGCCATCGGGCGGGGCGCCCGCGCCGAGCCCGCCGTGGACGACGCGACCGCCGATCACCGTGGTCGCGACCCGCGCCTCGGCGAGCGTGCCCCGCTCGAGCCGCCGATCCAGCAGCACGAGATCGGCGCGCTTCCCGGCCTCGAGTGTCCCCGCTGCGCCGAGGCAGCCCGCCACCTCGGCGGCCGTCCGCGTGTAGAGCGCCAGCGCCTCCTCGAGCTCGACGCACTGGTCGGGCTCGTAGGTGTGTCCTGCGCAGGTGCGGCGCTCCACGGCGGACCGCACGGCGGCGAGCGGATCGAAGCCGGCGACCGGGTAGTCCGAGCTGCCGGCGACGAGCGCGCCCGCGTCGAGCAGCCAGCGGAGCGCGCCGCCGCGCAGCCCCGGCACCCGCGGCGCGCTCGCGAAGGCGGGGAGGGACACGAAGTGCGGCTGGGTGACCACCGACAGCCCCTCGCCGGCGATCCGCGCGACCTGCTCGCGGGAGACGAACCACGCGTGCTCGATGCGCGGACGCGCGGCGCGCCCCGCCAGCGCCCGCTCGGCCGTGAGCGCGTCGAGCGCCAGGTCCACGGCCGCGTTGCCGACCGCGTGCGTGGCCACCGCGAAGCCTCGCGCCGCCGCGCCGCGCACGAGATCGCGCACGTCGCGCGGGGAGTGCAAGAGCAGCCCCGTCCGCACGCGCGCGCCCCGCAGCGGCTGCGGCGCGACGGAGAGCATGGCGCGGAGCGGATCAAGGTGCGCCGCTCGCGCGGCCGCGAGGACCGCGCTGGCCGCCGCCCCCGCCGCCTGCCAGAACCGCAGACACATCGCGCACGCCGGGGCGCCGTCGAGGATCAGCTTGAGCGGCCCGATCCGCAGGACCCCCTCCCCCGCGCCCGTCACCGGACCGCCGAGGGCGCCCCACGCGGGCTCGAGGTAACCGTCCAGCGACACGGGCATCATCGTCGTGGGGACGAGGAGCGCCTGTCGGCGCGCGGCCTCCTCGTAGAGAGCGCGCAGATCGGGTGGGACGGCAGCGTCGATCACGTGGGTGATGCCCACCGCGACGAGCCCGCGGTGGTGCTCGCGCAGCCGCTCGACGAAGGCGTCGGCGTCGTGCGCCACGAGATCGGCGCGCGCGAGCGTCTCGACGCGGCTCATCGCGCGCTCGATGAGCAAGCCGCGCGGCACGCCGCCGGGGCCGCGCTCGATCACGCCCCCGAGCGGCTCCGGCGTGTGGCGATCGATCCCGGCGAGCTCGAGCGCGCGCGCGTTGGCTACGGCGCGGTGGCAGCTGTAATGGAGCGCGAATACGGGTCGATCGGGGACCGCCGCGTCGAGCTCCGCTCGCGTCGGCGCGCGGCGCTCCGCCAGCGTCGCCTCGTCCCACTCGATCGCCACGAGCCACCGCCCCGTCGGGAGCTCGCGCGCAGCCTCCACGAGCTTCGCCTGCAGCGTCGGGAGGTCGCGCACGGCGGGCGCGGCCAGCGAGACGCGGCTGCCGTAGAGCGCGCCCAGCCCCGAGTGGTGGTGCAGGTCGAGGAAGCCCGGCAGGACCGTCGCGCCGGCCACGTCGCGCACGAGGGCGCCGTCGCCGGCCGCGCGCTCGACCTCTGCGCGCGCGCCGACCGCGACCAGCCGCGAACCCCGCCACGCGACCGCCTCGGCGCGCCGCCCCGCGCGATCGAGGACCCGCACGTCCGCGCCGACGATCACCGTGACGGGCTCCGGCACGAGCTGCGTCTACCACGCCGGGCGGCGCGCCGCGTATCGGCTATCCTCGGCCCATGCCGACTGCGCTCGCGCGCCAGCTCGCCGGGCTCCCGCCCGAGGTCCAGGAGCGCCTCCGGGCGCACGGGTTCGACGCGGCGGCGTTCTGCGAGCGCGCGGCGCGCGTCGCGGCGGCCGGGGTCGACAACGTCGCGCGAGGTGAGATCGGCCCCCCGGCGCCGAGCGATGTCGTGCCGCTGCCGCCGCGCGGGTCGGCGGAGCACGCGCGCCTCGCCTCGGTGGGGGCGGCCGCGTTGGCGCGCGGCGAGCACGCGCTGGTCGTGCTCGCCGGCGGGATGGCGACGCGGATGGGCGGCGTGGTGAAGGCGCTGGTCGAGGCGCTGCCGGGTCGCACGTTCCTCGAGCTGCGGCTGGCGGAGCAAGAGGCCGTGCGCGCGCGGCACGGCCGGGCCGCCCCGCTCTGGCTGATGACCAGCGACGCGACGGACGGGCCGATCCGCGCCGCGCTGGGTCCCCGGCTCGACGGCGAGCGCGTGGCGGCGTTCGTGCAGGGGCTAGCGCCGCGGCTCGACGAGCGCGCGGGCCTCTTCCTGGGCGCGGACGGCGCGCCCAGTCTCCACGCGCCGGGGCACGGCGACCTCCCCGACGCGCTCCGGGCGAGCGGGCTGCTCGCGCGGTTCGTAGCGGGCGGCGGGCGCAGCGTGACGCTCACCAACCTCGACAACCTCGGCGCGACCCTCGAGCCCGCGGTGATCGGCTGGCACCTCGACCAAGGCGCGGACGTCACTTGCGAGCTGGTCGAGAAGAGCGGGACCGACCGCGGCGGGATCCCGGTACGGTGGAACGGGCGACCCGTCGTGCTCGAAGAGCTGCGCCTGCCCCCGACGCTCGACGCGTCGTCCGTCCGGGTATTCAACACCAACACCTTCCACGTCGGCGCGCGGGCGCTCCTCGAGTCTCACGTCGACTGGACGTGGCTCGTCGTGAAGAAGCGCGTGGGCGAACGCGACGCCCTCCAGATGGAGCGCCTGATCGGCGAGCTCACCTGCGCGCTCCCGACTCGCTTCCTGCTGGTGCCCCGGACGGGCGCGGAGAGCCGGTTTCTCCCGGTGAAGGACTCCGACGAGCTCGCGGTGCGGCGCGCCGAGATCGAGCAGGTGGCCCGCGACCGAGGGATGCTCGCGTGACGGACCCGTCGCTGGCCGAACCGGCGCGCCCGTAGTAGGGCGGGGCCATGCGCAGGTTCGTCGCGGCGATGCTCGCAGCAGCGGCCGTCCTCGGGACGGAGTCGGAGCGCGCGAGCGCGCAGGCGGACGACCCGGTCGTCGTGACGGTCGGCTCGCTCACGCTGCGCGCGAGCGAGGTCGCGCGGCGCCTGGGGGCGGTCCCCGCGTACCAGCTCCGCACCTATGGCGCGACGCCGGACGAGGTGAGGCGCAAGTTCGTCGAACAGGTGCTGGTGCCCGAGCTCCTCCACGCGGCCGAGGCCGAGCGGCTCGGGCTCGCTCAGGAGCCGGCGCTCTACGACAAGATCCGCGACGCGCTCCGCGCGGCCCTGGAGACGAACGTGCGCGAGCACACGGCGAAGGCGCAGCCGATCACGCCGGAGGACGTGCGCGTCTACTACGAGCAGAACCGCGATCGGTTCAGCACGCCGAGGCGCCTGCGCCTCTCGCGCCTGCTGGTCGCGGACCGCGCGCTCGCCGAGCGGCTGCTCGCCCAGGTGTCCGCGCCCGGGGGCGTGGCGAAGTGGGCGGAGCTCGTGCGCGAGCACTCGCTCGACAAGGCGACCAGCCTGCGCGAGGGGAACCTCGGCTTCGTCCGCCCCGACGGGCAGACGGACGTGCCCCAGGTGCGCGTGGAGGTCTCCCTCTTCGAGGCAGCGCTCGCCGTGAAGGACGGCGAGCTCGTGAAGGAGCCGGTCAAGGAGGGGGACCGCTGGGCCCTCGTGTGGCGGCGCGGGAGCCTCGAGGCGGTGAATCGCACGGTGGAGCAAGAGGAGCGCCCGATCCGGCAGCTCCTCACGCGCAAGCGCCTCGACGACGCGATGACGGGCCTCGCGGATCGGCTGCGCGCCGAGCACGTGAAGGACGTGAACGAGTCGCTCCTCGAGCTGGTGGACGTGTCCACGATGGGCGACGTGGCGACCCGCCGCAAGCCGGGCGTCGTGCCACGCCGCGCCGCGAGCCCGGCGCCGTCCGCCGGAGAGCGCGGGCTGCGCTAGTCCGCGGGCCGCGCCAGTGCGCGGGCCGCGCCCAGCCACGGGCTGCGACGGGCCGCGGCCCGCGTGAGCCCGCGTGAGCCGGGCGCGGCCGGTTCACCGCGGCAGCTTCGCGCCGGTCCGTCGCTCGACGTGCGCGAGGACGCGCTCGAGCGTCGGGAACCTCACCGCGATGAGCGCGGCGCTCGCGACGCAGAACGGGATCGCCAGCAGCGGGGAGTAGCCGAGCGAGGCGACCACGATCCCGATCAGGGCCGGCGTCTCCGAGAGCGCGCACCCGACGAGGAACGCCACCTGGTAGGAGGTGAACGCAGCCGTCATCGCCGCCCGAGGATCGACGAAGGCCCGCCGCGGGGCCTCCCCGAGGAAGGGGTTCCCGGCGCCCGCAACCTGCCCGGGCGCCTCGCGGGTCGCCAGGTCGGCGCGCGCGAGCGCGCTGGCGCGCAGGATCCCCGGCACGACGACGCTCGCCATCGCGCTCGCGACCGCGGCGCCGGCGAGGCCGATGAGGAGCACCGCATCGGGGGGCGGCTCGCCTCGCTCGATCAGGAACGGCACCGCGGGATAGAAGAGCGTCGAGGCGAACATCGCGGCCCAGAGGATGCGCAGCGACTGCAGCCGCTGCTCGTAGGAGGGTGGGGTCGCCATCGACGACAGCTTACACGCGCGGGGCCATGGACCGGGCGCCGCCGCATACCCCCCCACCACCAACGCGCCCACGGGGGCCCGAGGCTCAGAGCTTGGGCAGCGCCCACCCGAGCTGCTTCAACACGCCACGGAGGACCTGCTCCTCCTCGCGGGCCCGGCGCTGGTAGACGAGGAAGCGCTCCGGGGAGCCCTCCGCCGCGGCGTTCGCTGCGCGCTCGTAGTTCTCCAGGACGAGCAGCACGTGCGGGTGCGCCTGGGCGACCTCCTTGGGGACCTGCATGCGCGCCGCGGCGTCGAGGCGCCCGCGCGCGACGCGATGCAGGGCCAGCGCGAGCTCTCCGTCCCCGAGCCGGGCGCGGAGGAAGTCGCTCTCGCGTGAGCCGAGACCGGTGAGCACGCCCGCGCGGTCCAGATACGATCCGGCGTAGGCGGGGAGCGCGACCGCGGAGAGCGCTGCGCCGACGGCGACCGCCGCCACGAGACGGCGTTGGATGCGGGGGTTCGTCATGGCGGCGCCCCCGCCCCCGGCTCGGGCCGAGGTGCGCCCAGGCGATGGAGCGCCTCCCCCGCGGCGACTCGCTCGGCGGAGCGCTTGGACGAGCCCCGGCCCTCCCCGAGCCGCTCGCCCCCGATGGAGACCGCGACCACGAAGCTGCGCCGATGGGCGGGGCCTTCGGTCGCCAAGAGCTCATACACGGGCGGCGGCCGGCCGCTGCCCTGCAGCGCCTCCTGCAGCGCGGACTTCGGATCCTGCTCGACGGCGCCCGGATCGATCGCGGCGAGGCCCGGCTCGAGGATTCGCCTGCACGCGAGCCCAGCCAGCTCAAGCCCCCCCTCGAGGAACGCGGCGCCGAGCAGCGCCTCGACGGCGTCGGCGAGCGCCTTGGGCGACTCGCGGATCGCCGCGCCTCCGCGGCCGGTCTCGAGCGCCTCCGGGACACCGTGGCCTCGCGCCCACGCCGCGAGCGCTTCGGTGCTCACCAGGCGGGCCCGCGCCTGAGTCAGGAAGCCCTCGTCCGCGCCGGCGAAGCGCGCGAAGAGGAGCTCGCTCGCGCACAGCCCGAGCACGGAGTCGCCGAGGAACTCCAGCCGCTGGTTGTCGGCGGCTCCGGGGTGCTCGTGCGCGTGGCTCGGGTGGGTGAGCGCCGTCCGCGCGAGCGCCGACTGGGGTGGGAGCCCGAGCGCCGCGATCGGGCACGGCGGGGCGGTCGGATCGGACGGCACGGGGCGGCCAGTGTAGCTCGCGCGGCGGTGCGCGCACCCTCGCGGCGCCCGGGCGAGGGGCGCCCCGAGAGCGGGAACCTCGCGACCCGCCGCGGTGTCGCGTGGGAAATGGCCTACGTCGCGGTAACCTTCCCCCACCCGATGTCGCTCCTCGCCTGCCCCTTCTGCCGCGAGATGTACGCCCGGGGCGAGGAGGCGACGTGCCCGGAGTGCGGGGTCGACCTGCAGCCGATGCACGCGCTGCCGCTGTCCCAGGAGGCCCGTGACCTGGAGCCCGAGCCGCCGGTCCACCCGATGGACGAGCTGCTGCCGGCCGGGTTCCTCGCGAGGGGCCGGGGCGCGCTCCTCGCCATCGCGTCGGTCGGGCTCGCGTGCTTCTTCGTGCCGTGGGTGACGACGATCCGCCCGGAGCTCGCCACGTACACCGGCCTGGAGCTCGCGGGCCGCGCCGGTTGGCTGTGGGGCGGGGCCGTCGGCTGGTTCATCCTGCTGCCGCTGGTCTTCACGCGGCGCACCATCGCGCGCCTCCGTGGCGTGCGCGTCGTGAGCGCGCTCTTCGCGGGGCTGACCGCCGCCGAGGCGGTCGTGCTCGTCACGCTCACGCCGGCGGGCGGGCAGTACGTCACGCGCGCGCTCGAGTGGGAGTGGGGCCTCTGGGTGAGCGCCGCGCTCAGCCTGGTGGGCGTGCTCGTGGCCGCTCGGCTCGGCGGTCCACGCATCGACGCGCCGACCGCCCCGGCCGCGCCGACCGCCGACGCGTCGGTGTCCCGCGCGGGCGAGACGCTCCACTAGCCGAACCGGCGGCGAGTCGCCCGAGCGCCCGAGACGTGGTAGCCCCGGTGCCGTGGCGCGCCATCCAGCGCAAGCCCGTCCGCTCGAGGACGAGGCGGGGCTCGACCTCGTCGAGGTGCCCGCAGCGGTCGTCTGCGCGGTCTGCGGTCGCCCCGACTGCGTCGGCTGCGCCACGGACGAGACGACGCACCCGTCCGGGATCGTCGCCATCGTGCCTTGGGAGCGCCCGACGGGCGGCTGGCTCGGGCGCCTGTGGTCGACGTCACGCCTCGCGACGGTGAACGGTGAGGCGTTCTTCGCCGCGCTGCCGGAGGGCGACGTGGCGCCGGCGCTCGCCTTCGCGGTCGCCGCCGAGCTCGCCGCGGCGAGCGGGCTCGCCCTCATCGCGACGGTGGGCTTCGCCGCCGTGTCGCCTGCGGGGCTCTGGCTGCTGCTGGATCCGGGCTTCCTGTCGCTCGCGGGCACGGCGTCTGCGTGGGGGGTCCCCGCGCTCGCCGGGGTGATGGTCGGGCTCCACGTCCTGCACGGCCTCGGGCTCGACGTGGGTGCGCGGCGCCACGGCTCGGGCCGGCGCGGCCGCGGCCTCCGCTTCGGCCTGTACGCCTGCGGCTGGGACTTGGTGACGACGCCGCTCGGCGTGGCGCTCACGGCGCTGACCGGAGGGCCCGCCGCCGCGATGCGGGCCGTACCCCTCGGCCTGTCGATCCCGGCGCGCGCTGCCCGCGCCTACCTGCGGGGCATCCACCGGCTCGACGACGCGGGCGCGAAGCGGGCGGCGCGCTCCGCCGTGGCGCTCGCGCTGGCCGTCGCGCTCACGCTGGCCGTGGTCGCAGGGGCCGCGATGCTGGCCTCGTTCACGCGCTGACGCTCGCGCGCCGCGCGCGCGACTAGAACATCGTGCCGAGCTCGAACACGAGCGTCCACTGGCGCGGGGCGCCCTCGAGGAGCTGGTCGTCCTTCACCTTCTGCCTCTCGTAGCCGGTGATCTGACCGTTGGCGTCGCGGACGGGGACGGAGATGGTCGTCTTCTCGTCGCCGACCTGCGCGTCCGCGGGATCGACGATGTCCGTAATGAACTGGGCGCCGATGGACACCATCTCGTAGCGGTAGTTGAGCCCGAAGAGGAGCCGCTGGCGCTCGAGGCGCGCCTGGTTGAACACGACGTTGTTGTTGAAGTCGAGCGGCGAACCGCCCTGACACACGGGCTGGCCGTCGAAGAGCGTCTTCTCCGGATCGGCGTTGCCCGGGACGTTCTGCCCGGCGTAGTTGCAGTAGCCGAGCGGGTCGGTGCCCGGCGTGAGATCGACGAGCCCCGAGTCGCCGAAGATCCAGAGGTACTGGTAGCCGACCCAGGGAGTCAGGATCGAGGAGTCGGCGATGGGCAGCGGCTTCGACACCTGCGTGTCGAGCCCGACCGTCGTGAGCTGGAACTGCGGCGTCCCGGTGATCGTGCGGACGCCCGCGCCGACTGCGACGTCCGGCAAGATGCCGGGCAGGCCGCTGCGGAAGCCCTCGAGCAGCGAGAGCCGCGTGTCGGCGCCCCCCGAGACGATCGAAGTCTCCGGCATGAAGCCGACCGCCGCGGTCAGCTCGAGGCCGAAGCCGAAGCTCTTCCGCAGCTTGGCGGTGTACAGCGTGAGGGCGGTCGCGGGGCTCGGGTTGCGGCGCGACGGGCGGTTGGTCGAGGGGTCGACCTTCCCCTGGCTGCCTTCCTTCCAGTAGCGCTTCCCCTCGTCGATGTCGGTGATGGCCATCTCCATCGAGAGATGAAAGCCCCCGAAGCCCGTCGTCCGGGCGGAGTGCATCGCGGTGGGCGCCAGCGCGAAGCCGTACTGGCCGACCAGCTTCTTGAAGGCCGCGTGGTCGGGCGCGCACCAACGACGCAGGCCCGGGCCACGCTCCAGCGCGGCGAGGTTGGCCTCCGAGTCGTTGTACTGGCCGAGCGCGAGCGGACCGTCGCCGTCGTCGTGACAGGCCGGATCGAGCACGAGCCGCTCGATCGCCGGGTCCATCGGCTCCGCGCTGGCTGCGGAGGCGACCGTCAGCGCCGCGAGCGCGGCGACGAGACTCACTGGCTTCTTCATTGGGCTCACGAGGGCTCTCCGCCCGCGCCAGGCTACTTGCCGCGGCGCGCGGGCGTCAAGCGCGGGTAGCCTTGGGGCCGGCGCCGGGGGGCGGCGCCGGGCGGCGACTCAGCGCAACAGCAGGATCCGGGGCCGATCCCCCGTGAAGTCGCCGTGGACGGCGCGCGTCTCGCCGGGCTCCAGGCGCACCGTGAGGCTCCGCTCCTCGCCGAGCGCGGCGCTGCGGAGCGTGACCCGGTGGGTGCCGGGCGGCAGGGCAAGGGTGGCCGGCGTCGTCCCGGCGCGGCCGGCGACCCGAAACGCGAGCGGCGGCGCCCCCGTCAGCGCGAGGGTGCTCCCGCCACGCGCGACGGCCGCGGAGGCCACCGCGCTCCGCCCGGCGGCGGGCGCCTCCGCGCTCGGCTGGGCCACGGCCAGCGCGGGCTCCGGGCCCGAGGACGCGGCTCGTGGTGGCGCCGCGGACGGCGTCGCCGCGACCCCGCTCCCCGCCTGCCCGACCGACCCCTGCCCGAGCCAGCGCACCGTCACGACGCCGGAGACGACCACCCCGAACAGCATCACCGCCACCAGGCGCCATCCCGGCCCGGCCGCTCGCGTGCCAGACGGCGGGGTTCGCCGCGAGTCGCCCTCCCGCCGGGCGCTCCCCGCGCTCGGACGGGGAGCGGCGGACGCGGGCGTGGCGTCCCGCTCACGTGGGGCCTCGTCGAGCGGGAGGCGCCGCGTCCACTCGGCGAGCTCGTCCCGGGTGGCGAACGCGCGCGACGCGGGGCCAGGCGCCGCGAGCCGAGGCGTGGATGCCGGCTGGGGAGGTGCGGCGTCCAGCCACGGCCGCGACGCGCGCCCGCGGCCTCGCGCGACGGAGGCCCTGCGACCGAGCTCGCGCGCCAGATCTCCGAGATCGGTCGTCTGCGCGAGCTCGCGCAACCCCCGCGCGAGGTCCTCCGCCCGGGCCGGCCGCGCGCCTGGATCGGGCGAGAGAGCGCGCGCGATCAGGGGCGCGACCGGGCCGAGCTCGGGGATCGCGTCGCCGACCGACGCCACCGGCTCGAGCAGCGCCTGCTCGCTCTCCGACGCCGTCGCGCGGCGGAAGGGCGGCGTCCCCGTCCACGCCTCGACGAGCAGCGCCGCCGCCGCGAACACGTCCGCCGCGGGCGTCAGGACATCCCCGCGGAGCTGCTCGGGCGGCATGTGCCCGGGCGAGCCGAAGACCTCTTGGCGACCCGGCGCCCGCTCGCCGGGGCCGAGCGCGGGGGCGGCGATCCCGAAATCGATGAGTCGCACGGCGCCCTCCTCGTCGATCAGCACGTTCCGCGGCGTCACGTCTCGGTGCACGACACCAGCGCGGCGGTGCGCGTAGTCGAGCGCCCGGCAGATCTCCGCGCCCACGTGCGCGCCGATCGCCGGCGGCAGCGGCCCCGTCTCGGCCAGGACCTCCGCGAGCGTCACGCCCTCGCAGAGCTCCATCGCGATGTAGTAGGTGCCCTGCTCGACGCCGAGCTCGTACACCGGCACGATGTTCGGGTGGCTGAGCTCGACGGCGGTCTTCGCCTCCTCGACGAAACGAGCGACGAACGCGTCGTCGCTCGCGAGCTCGGGGCGGATCTGCTTGACGACCAGCCGCTTCTCGAAGCCGTCCGTACCGCGGAGGGTCGCCTGGTAGACGCGCGCCATCCCCCCGTGCGCGATCTCGCGCTCGAGCACGAACTTGCCGAAGATCTGAGGGAACACCGCGGGCCCCCCGATCGTAGCCGTTCGCCAGGCGGGCGCCGCGCCAGCGCCCTGCCGAGGCCGTGGCTCGTGCTGGCCGCCTTGCCGGCGGTGCCCGGCCTGCTCGGGTGCGGCGAGGTCCGGCCGCGGGTCCTGCGCGCCCGCGCGCACGTGGTCGCGGGGTGCGACCCGGGCGATGGACGCCTCGACCTGTCCGCGCTCGGGGACTTCGGGGCGTCGGCCACGGGCGCCGAGACGCTCGCGCTCCGCGCCGACGGTACGAGCCTGCCGTTCCGAGCCGACACCGCCGCCCTCGAGGCACGCTTGGACGCGCCGAGCGGAGGCTTCTGGAGCCTCGGAGCCCGCGACGCGGACGACGTGTTCGACCTCCCGCTCCTGCCTCGCGGCCGCGACTGCCCGATCGCCGAAGCGCCTCCCGAGCGGCCGGGATACCCCTTCGCCACGGGCGGGGAGGCGCTGGGCGCCTCGGCGTCGGCGCGGGTGGCGCTCGTCGCAGGATCGGCGCTCGACGCCGCCGACTCCGCCCGGGCGCTCGCCATCGATCTCGACACGCTCGAGGCGCGCGAGCTCGCCGACGGCCTCCCGTACGCGGTGGCCGGCGCGACCATCACGCCGCTCGGCGCGCGCGACCTGCTGATCGCCGGCGGCGTGAGCCCGCTCGGCGCCGCGGGGCTGGCTGCGGCGCCGCCGCTCGATCGCGCCATCGTGTTCGACGGCCGCGACGACACGATCGACCGCGCCGGCGTGATCCTGCTGTCGCGTCGCCGAGCCGACCACGCGGCGGTCCCGCTCGCGAGCGGCGACGTGGCGCTCGTCGGGGGCCGCGACGAGCGCGGCGAGCCGCTCGCGGATCTGGAGGTGGTGTCGGCCGCGGATCGGACGGTGCGGGTGCTCGGCGTGGCGCGGCTGCGCTCGGCGCGCAGGAGGCCGCGCGCGGCCGTCCTCGACGACGGGCGCGTCCTCGTCGTCGGGGGCGTGGACGCGGCGGGCGCGCCGGTCGACGGTGCGGAGTGGCTCACCGCCGACGTCGCACGCACGGAGCGCACGGTCGAGTCGCTGCGGCTGGCGGCCGAACACGCGATGGTCGCGTTGCCGCTCGGCGGCGCGCTCGTCGTCGGCGCGTGCGTGAGCGGCGCCCACGACTGCGGCGCGCTGCCGTCCGCCGCGGGGGTCGTGCGCGTCGACCCCACCGGCGCGCTCACCCCGCTCCCTCCCCTCCCCTGGGAAGGATCCCAGGCACCCCAGCTGATCGCGGCGCCGGACGGCGCGCCCTGGCTCTGGGTGCGCGACGCGGCGGCGGGCGAGCCGAGGCTGCTGCGGTTCGATCCATGGAGCGGCGAGTTCGTCCCGGCCGAGCCGGAGCGGCTCGTCGCCCCAGCGCTCTCCCCCGCGCCGATCGCGGTGGACGGCGGGCTCGCGTTGTGGCTCGCACCGGCCGGGACGGCGGCGCGCGGCTCGCTCCGGGCGTGGCGCCACGACGTCCGCGGTGAGCTCAGCCGGGACACCGCCCCGCTCGGGCTGGCGTCGCCGGAGCACCTCGTGCCGGACCGCCACCCAGGCAGCGAGGTGGCGTGGCGCCCGGCGAGCGGCCTCGAGCTCGCGGGGCCGGCGCGCGTCGGCGTCGCCGAGGTGCGCGTGCGGGACGTCCGCCTCGATCTCGAGGTGACGGGCGCGGCGCCGCGCGTCGGCTTCGGCGGCGCCGAGGTCGGCGGCGAGAGCTGCGCCTGGCCGGAGGGGGACGGCGCGGTCGCGATCGTGCGGCGGGGCGCGCGCGTGGAGCTCTTCCGCGACGGCGCGACGCGATCGTGCGCGGTCCCCGCCGGGCGGGTACGGCTCGCGCTGGCGAGCGCGCCCGGCGGCAGGCGGACTACGGTGCGCTCGATCCGGGTGACGCGGCTGCCTTGAGCCAGGTCGGCGAGCCGCCCGCGCCGTCAGCGCTTGAGCAGACGCTCGAAGAAGCTCGGCGGCTTGGCGCCCCCCGCCGGCTTGCCGGAGCTCCCACCCGACTGGCCCGTCGAGCGGCCCTCGCCCCGCCCGCCGGTCTGTTTGGTGCTCCCCGTCGAACGAGCGGCCCCGGCGTCCCCCTTCCCGGCTGTCTGTCGCGTGCCGTCCTTCCCGCCGGACTTCTGCGAGGTCGCGTGGCGCATCTCGTAGAGCCGCACCTCGCGCACGGCGTCGAGGTTGCGAGGGTTGCGATCGGCGACCCAACGGAAGTCCTTCACGGCCTCGTCGGCCCGCCCCATGCGAGCGAGGATCTGCGCGCGCACGAACCGCGAGCGCTCGTTCGCCGGCTCGGCGGCGACCGCGCCGCTGACGACCTCGAGCAGGTCGTCGTACTTGGCCGCCGCCGCGCGATCCGGCGACTGCGCCATGATCCAGGCGAGTAACACCGCGTACTCCGCCTGCGTCGAGTCCCCCTCGACGGCGAGGCGCGCCTCGGCCTCCGCTTGCGCGAGCTGACCGCGCCGCAGCAGGATCTCGGCCCGCTGGAACCGGGTCGCGGCGTCCAGCACGCGCTTGACCTGCTCCTGCTCCTCCTGCGGACGGCCCGCGTCGGCGTCGTACGCGGCGCGGCGCGCGGCGTCCGTCAGGACCTCCTTGGCCTCGTTCAGGCGCGCGAAGATCTTGTTCGCCAGCGGCCGGAGCTCGGCGAGCTCCGGGCGGAGCCGATCGGGGTGGAGCCGGCGCGCGAGGGCGAAATACGCGGTGCTCACGGCCTCGGCCGTGGCGTCCCGCGGCACCTCGAGCACCTCGTAGTGGCTCTTGGCCTCGAGGCCCTCGGCGAGCGCGGTGAACGCGCGGCGCTCCTCCGCCAGCTCACTCGACCCCGCGCTCGCGCCAGCGTCCGCGCCACCCGCGCTGGGCGACGCGGGCGCTCGCTGCCCGCGCGCGCGCGGCGCGCCCGCGACGGGCAGCGAGCGGCGCGACGAGGACGGCGGCTCGTCGACGCCCAGCGGGAGCACGCCCGGCACGCCGAGATCGAGGTACCGCGTGACCACGAGCGCCCAAACCAGGCGGAGCGTCGACTCCCGGGAGCACAGCTCGGTCGCGAGGAGCGACTCGATCGACTGGGGCTTGGCGCGCAGCACGTCGGCGAGGGCCTGCTCCTCCCGGCCCAGCCGGAAGCGCTGGAGCTGCGCGTCGACGTGGAGACGGAGCGTCTGCCCGCGCAGCGGCGTGAGCGCCGCCTCGACCACCGCCAGCGCCGGCTGGACCTGTGCCGCGCGGAAGACGAGCGGGAGGACCTCCGCGCGATCCTGATCCGCCCCGCCCCACTTCACCAGGTAGTCGACCCGGTCGTAGAACCCGTACCGCGTATCGGCCGGGAGGGTCGCGAGCCAGAGCACCTTGCGCGCGACCTGGTCGCGCAGCGCGCGGCGGAGCGTGTCGGCGTCGATGAGCCCCTCGTCCAGGAGGACCTGGCCGTGCAGGCGGCGATCGCGGGCGATCGTCGCGAGGGTTCGGTCGTGGGCGGCGGCGTCGATCTTGCCCGACTCGAGGAGGAGCCGGCCGAGGTAGATGACCGGCTCGTGGGTCTTCGCCTTGGAGGGGCCCCCGCCCTCGAACAGGACCGCGCTCTTCCTCCCGTCCGTGGTCTCGAAGACGACCGTGCCGTCGAGCTGGCGGTCGAACATCGTGACGAGCAGCTGCGGCAGCGGGGTCGCCGAGAGCGTGCCGACTGCCGTCGGGGTGGTCATGAGGGGCGGCAGCCTAGCACTGGCGCCGCCGCGCGCCCGGCCGCGCCGGGACGTGGTACGACGCGCGCATGCCGCGCGGGCACGTGCTCCTGGTCGACGACGAGGCGAGCATCCTGGCGACCCTGAAGAAGGCCCTGACGCTCGAGGGCTACGCCGTGGACGTCGCGGGCGGGTGCGCGCTCGCCGCCGAACGGCTGGCACGCAAGACGTACGACATCGTGCTGCTCGACGTCGCGTTACCGGACGGCGACGGGGTCACCTTCCTCGAGCAGCAGCGCGCCCGCGGCATGGACGCGGCCGTCGTGATGATGAGCGGGCACGCGACGATCGACGCGGCCGTCCGCGCGACGCGCCAGGGCGCGCTCGACTTCCTCGAGAAGCCGCTCTCGACCGACCGCCTGCTGCTCGTCCTGGAGAACTTGCTCCGCCTCCAGCGCGCCGAAGCCGCCGCCCGGCAGCTCGCGGCGGAGGCGGGTCACTTCGAGGAGCTGATCGGTCAGAGCCGGCCCATGCAGGAGCTCCGCGAGCTGGTGGCGCGCGCTGCCCGCTCCAGCGCGAGCGTGCTCGTCACGGGCGAGCGCGGCACGGGGAAGGAGCTCGTCGCGCGGGCGATCCATCGGGCCTCGCCCCGCGCGCAGGGCCCCCTGGAGAAGCTGAACTGCGCGGCCGTGCCGGCGGAGCTCATCGAGAGCGAGCTCTTCGGTCATGAGGCCGGCGCGTTCACCGGGGCCACGCGGCAGCGGCGCGGAAAGTTCGAGCGCGCCCACGGGGGGACGCTCTTCCTGGACGAGGTCGGCGACATGCCGCTCGCGATGCAGGCCAAGCTGCTGCGCGTGCTCCAGGAGCGCGAGATCGAGCGAGTGGGCGGCGCGGAGACGCTCACGATCGACGTGCGCGTCGTCGCCGCCACCAACCGAGACCTCCCCGCCGCCTGCGCCAGCGGGGCGTTCCGCGCCGACCTCCTCGATCGGCTCGACGTGGTGCCGGTGGCGATCCCGCCGCTCCGCACCCGACGCGAGGACATCCCGGAGCTCGCGAGGCACCACCTGGCGCTCGCCGCCGCGGCCAACGGGCGCGCCGGCGCGAAGCTCACCGAGGAGGCGCTCGTCGAGCTGATGCGTCACTCCTTCCCCGGCAACGTGCGGGAGCTGCGCAATCTAGTGGAGCGCCTGGTGATCCTGGCGCCCGAGGACGAGATCCGCGCCGCTGACGTCGCGCGCTTCGTCGGCGCGGCCAGCGGCGGGGGCACCGCCGGGCTGTACCGTGCCGGCGTCCCCTTCCGCGTCCTGGCGGACGAGGCGGAGCGCGCCATCCTCGAGGAGGCGCTGGCGGCGCACGGCGGCCAGATGGCGGCGACGGCGCGGGCGCTCGATCTCGAGCGGAGCCACCTCTACAAGAAGGCACGGGCGCTCGGGCTGCGCGGGACCCGGGACGAAGACACGGACTGACCCCAGACGCCCGCGGTCAGCGAGCGCGCTGGGCGGCGCGCTCGTGCTCGGCGGCGCGCGAGCCGTCGCCGAGCGCGCGGTACGCGCGGGCGAGCCCCTCGTGGACGCGCGCCCGATCCGCGGGGCGGCCCTCGCAGAGCAGGGCCGTCTCCAGCGCGTGGCGCGCGCGCGCGGCGAGGCCCGCGCCGAGGAGCGCCTCGCCATGGGCCAGGTGGGACTCGAGCGCCAGAACGTCGGCGTGCACGCCGGCCTCGGCGGCGTCCACCGCCTCGCGCCATCGACCCCGGGCCGCGAGGAGCCGCGCGAGGCGACGGTGGACGCGCGCCTCGTGCTCGACGACGGGCGCGAGCCGCGCGAGCAGCTCGAGCTCTCGATCGACGTCTCCGGCCTCGGCGGCGCCCGCCACCAGCCGCTCGAGCGCCTCGGCCCCGCTCGGATCCAGGGCGTGCGCCGCCTCGAGCTCTCGCCGCTCGGCCGCCGGGTCGCGACGAGCGCGCGCGACCTCGGCGAGCGCCATCCGCACGACGTAGCCGTCGTGTCCCGCGCGGAGCAGGGCGGCGAGCGCGCGCGCCGCGCCCTCGGGCTGGCGCGCGCGCAGCGCGATGCGCGCGGAGAGGTAGAGCGCGTCCGGCTGCGTGGGCTCGAGCGCCAGGGCAGCCGCCGCCGCGCGCCCGGCGCGCTCCGCCTCCCCGTCACGGAACAGCGCGAGCGCGAGCCGCACCTGGGCGACGGCGTCCTTGGGCCGCGCGGCGGCGTCCGCCGCGGCGCGCGCGAGCGGCCCCGGGCGCCCGAGCGGCACGAAGCGACCCGCGAAGCGGGCGAGATCACGGGTGACCCAGTCGCGGAAGCGCTGGTCCAGCGCGGCGGGACCGGCGCCCAGCCCCTCCTCGAGCGCGACGGCTGTGCTCTTGCCGTCCCCCCAAGCGCGCAGCGCGCGCGCGAGCGGCGCGGCGCCGTCCTCGCGCGCCAGCATCGTGAGGATGCGGCTGGAGGCATAGTACGCCACCGCGATGTCGCGCAGCTCCTCGGCGCGGGTGAACGCGCGGTTCATCTCCGCGACCTTCGGGAGTCGCCCGCCGCGCAGCGCATCGACGAGCTCCGGATCGTGCTCGCGCTTCCACTCCGCGCGCCGCGCGAGCGTCTCGTGCTCGGCGAGGCCCTCGGTGAACCAACGCGGGACGCGCGAGCGAGAGAGCTGGAGATGGAACACGTGCGCGAGCTCGTGCCAGAGCGTCATCCCGAGGTTGAAGCGCTCGGGGCCTGGGCTCATCGAGGCCAGCGTGCGGCCGAAGCAGACGCCCTGGATCCCGGTGACGGGCAGCCCGGTCGTGCGGATCGCGAACGCCTCGCGGTCCGGATAGAGCTCGACGCCGACGGGGACCGCGGGCTCGAATCCATAGCGCTCCGAGAAGGTGCGCCACGCCTCGTCGAGCAGCGGAGGCACGTAACGCTCGAGCACGGCGCGGTCGGCCTTGGGGTAGCGGATACGGAACCGATCGCCGTCGACGCTCACGTAGTCGCGAGGCAGGCGCTTCTCGAGGAGGTCCAGCGTGTTGAACACGCGAACGTCGAACGGGTCGAGATCGAAGGCCGTCCGGAGCGTGAGGAGCGCGCCGGAGTCGTCCCCCGCGCGCAGCAGGTTCAGCCCGAGCTGGCCGTGCGCGCGGCCATCGCGCGGGTCGAGCTGCACGGCCTCGCGCATCAGCGCGACGAGCTCGTCGTAGCGGTGCTCCCAGTCGGCGAAGTCGCCGATGACATGGTAGAAGCGGACGTACCGCGGGCCGAGGGCGAACACGCGCGCGCGGGCGGCGCGGAAGCCATCGGCGTCGTCGGCGAGGAAGCGGACGGTCGCCCGCAGGCTGAGCAGGTCGAGGTCGCGAGCGTTCACCGCCAGCCCCGCAGCGATGCGGCGGTCGGCCTCGGCGAGATCGAGGTCGCGGAGCGAGATCCCGGCGAGCACGAACTGCGCGTGGACGTGGCGAGGGTTCACGGCGAGGGCGCGCCGCGCCAGCGCCTCCGCGGCGTCGAAGTCGAGCGCTTGGGCGAGCCGCACGTGCGCGAGCCAGACGAGCGCGTCGGGGTGATCGGGGGCGCGGGCGAGGATCTCTTGCGCGACCTCCTCGGCGTGACCGGGATCGTACTTCTCGAGGAACAGCGCCGCGCGGTAGAGCAGCGTCGGCACGTGGCCCGGGACCGCGGCCTCGGCCTCCTCGAACGCATCGTTCGCGTCGTGGGGCGACCGCAGCAGGTGGGCCGCGCGACCGACGAGGGCGAGGCCGTCGGCGTCGGACTTCGCGATCCGCCCGTCGTTGTAGTCCTCGACGAGCGTCATCAGCAGGCGCTCGATGCGCTCGAGCGGACCGCCCGTCTCGAGCAGCAGCTCGCCGAGCAGCAGCCGCGCGTGGCGGGCCTCCGGCTCGGCGTGGACGCGCTCCAGCACCCGGACCGCCTCGTCTACGCGACCGACGCGGCGGTGGGCCTCGGCCTCCGCGGCCGCCGCACGCGCGCGGAGCCCCGGGAGCTCCGCGGCCCGCCGGGCCGTCTTCGCCGCCTCGTCGTAGCGGCCGGTCGCGGACAGCGCCTCCGCCAGCGCGAGCCACGCCTCCCCGCGTGCCGGCCCGTCCTCAGCCGCGGCGGCCCGCAGGTGGGCCTCGGCGTCGCGGTACCGGCTCGCCGCCAGCGCGGCGCGACCGGAGCTCAGTCGCTCGGCCGCGGGGCGTGCCTCGTCCGCGACCGGCGGAACGGCGGGCCGGACGGCGCGACTTGCCGGAGCGCCGCACGCGAGGGCGAGCCAGAGCGGGAGGGTCGCGGCGCGGCGCATCCGAGCGGCGAGCCTAGCGCGAGCTCGGCGCGGGGCCCTCCGTCACCGCGCGCGCGCCGCTCGATCCGCCGGCCGCTCCGGGCTCCACCGCGGCGGCGGCGAGCGGCGCGACGACCGTGAACGACTGCCTCGCGAGCTCCTTGCCGTCGACGCTGCGGACGACCGCCACCCACTCTCCGGGGACGTCGACGGCGCGAGTCCGGGCCCACGTGCGGTGGCGCGCGGCGCCGGCCGGCACGCGGAGCTGGACGAAGCCACCGCGCTTCCCGGTCGCGGGGTGCTCGAACGTCACGAGCACGCTGCCGGCGGCCGAGGTTCGGCTCGCGAGCTCGAGGAAGGCGACGACGGGGCGCCCGTCGAGGACCACGTCGCCGAGGTCGACGGGCTCGCGCGCGGCGACCTCGCGCGCGACGACGAGCCGCCGCACCGCCGGGGGCACCGTCGAAGTCGCCACCGCGCTGGTCGCCGTCCCCACCGCCGGGGCGTCCGAGAGCGCGCCAGCCCCCGCGCCCGGCTGCGACGGCGCGACGACCGGCGCGCCCGGAGACGCGGCCGACGCGGCGCCGACGACCTGGGTCGAGGGCGGCTCGGCGGCGCGCGCTGGCTCCGGTGCGCTCGCAGGATCGGCCGGGGCGCCGCCCGCCGTCGCCGCGAACGTGGCGACACCGAGCGCCACCACCGAGGTCGCCACCGAACCCATCACCCACACACGCATCGTCCGCTCGGCCATCATCGACTCCTGCTCTCGTGTGCAGCGCGCGGCCGAGCTGAGTCTCGGGGACGCGGCGCGTGCTCGGAGAGCCGTCTGCAAGGCCTGGACCACGGCGCGCGCCGCGCTTTTACGGTCCGATCCCGCGCCGCGCCCGCGCCAGGAGCTGCGCGCCGTGGCGCTCCGCCCACCTCGGGTGGCTCGGCGGACACGCCACGGAGCGGTGCGCCGCCTCGCCGCGCGCGTGTCATGCTCCGGTCCCCTCCTCACCGGACAGGCCGCAGATGGACTATTCGACGATTGAAACCTCAGCGCGCGTGCGCGAGTGGCAGTACCTGACGGGCCGCGACATCGACCGCCTGGACCGACAGCGGACCGTCCTGATGCTGAGCTGCTCGCCGCTCGAGGTGCACGGCCCCCACCTGCCCGTGGTGACGGACCTCCACGAGGCGGAGGGACTGGCACTCCGCGCCATGGAGCTGCTTTGCGAGGAGCACCCCGAGGTGGAGTTCGTTCACCTTCCCCCCCTCTGGGTCGCGGCCGACGTGCTCCCGCACCCCGGCTCCGTCATGTTTCGGAGCTCGACGATCACGAGGGTGCTCGCCGATCTCGGCCGGAGCCTGGCGCGCCAGGGGTTCCGTCACCTCTGGGTGGCGTCGTTCCACGGCGGGCCGCGGCACTTCGTGCCCATCGAGATCGCGGCCGATCGAGTGTACCGGCGGTGGGGACTGGGGATGGTGAGCGCGTTCTCACTCCTCCTGTCGCGCCTCACCGGAGGCGGCACGGACCTGGCCCACGTGCTCGGCGGCCTGCCGGGGCTCACGCCGGAGGAGCTCGATGGGGACACGCACGGCGGCGCGATCGAGACCTCGCTCATGCTCCACCTCCTCGGCCGCCACGTCGCCAGCGGCTACGAGGCGCTCCCGCGTCTCACCGTCGATCTCGAGCTCGAGCGGCTGGGGGTCCGCCCGCTGGAGAACCGCGGGCTCTGGCAGCTCGTCCGGGGCTTCCGCCACAAGCTGGCCTACTTCGCGGCGAACACCTACTCGGGGAAGCCGTCGCTCGGCGACGCCGAGCTAGGGCGTCGAATTCTGGACGTGCTCGCGAGGGAGACCGCGACCGCGCTGAGCGAGGTGTACACCGGCCGGCTCCGACCCGAGGACTGCCACTCTCCACTCTGGAAGGCCCGCTGGCTCTTCTCGAACGAGACGCTCGGGTGGGCGTTCGAGCGGATGTTGCGCTACGAGAGCCGTGTCTTCTGATGGCTCGCTCCTCCGCACCTCCGCCGGCAGCGACCTCCCCGGCCGGCCGGCGGGCGCTGCGGAAGGCGGAGACGAGGCGCACGATCGATCGAGCGGCGCTCGCGCTCTTCCGCGAGCGCGGGTTCGACGCGACCACCGTCGATGAGATCGCCTCGGCCGCCGGGATCGGACGCCGCACGTTCTTCCGCTACTTCGCCAGCAAGGAGGACTTGATGTTCCCCTACCAGGCGGAGCGAGAGCGCGAGCTCCGCAGGATCTTCGCGGCCGCCGGCGCGGAGGAGGCGCCGATCGCCGCGGTGCGCCGCGCGGCGCTGGCGCTGGCGCGCGTGTACTCGGAGGAGCGCGCCGACATCCTCAGCCGCCAGCGGATCATCGACGCCTGCCCCGCGCTGGTCGCCCGGGAGACGGAGCTCGATCGAAACCTGGAGCTGCTCATCGGCGAGCACTTCGCGCGGTCGGCGTCCTCGGGCCGCACGGCGGCTCGTCGCGCGCGGTTGCTCGCCGGCGCGGTCTTCGGAGTGATCCGCGCGGCGGTCCGCGAGTGGACCCGCGCCGACGGGCAGCTCGATCTCGTGGCGCTGGGGAACGAGGCGTTCGACCTCCTCGAGACGACCGCGCCCGATCTCTCGCAGCCGCGGCGCCGCGGGTGAGGTAGGCCGTTCCCGCCCGCGGCCGCGGGGCGCGCTAGCCCGCCTGGCGCGAGCGCGCCGCCCCCGTGGTCTATGCTGCGCGCGTGCCCGTCACCCTGACCGGCGAGATCGAGCGCGTCACGTTCGAGAACCACGAGACGGGCTTCCGCGTCTACCGTGTGGGGCGGCTGGAGGGCGAGGGGGCGAAGCCGGGCGCCCTCGCTGTGGTGGGCACGCTCCCCGCGCTGGGGCAGGGCACGCGCGTGCGCGTGAGCGGAGAGCTGGTGACGGACGCCCGCTTCGGCGAACAGCTCCGCGCGGACGCGCTGGTCCCGCTCGTCCCGGAGACGCTGGACGGCCTCGAGCGCTACCTCGCGTCCGGGGTGCTCCCCGGCGTGGGCGAGAAGCTCGCGCGGTCCATCGTCCAGGCGTTCGGCGCGGAGACCCTCGGCGTCCTCGACGACGACCCCGACCGCCTGGCGTTCATTCGCGGCATCGGCTCGAAGAAGCTCCCGGCGATCCGCCGCGCGTGGCGCGACTCACGCGCGCTGTCGAACGTGATGCTCGCGCTCCAGGCGGCAGGGGCGTCGCCCGCGCTCGCCGCCCGCATCCATCGCCACTACGGCGACCGCGCGGTGGCGGTGGTCCAGCAGACCCCGTACCGCCTGGCCCTCGAGGTGCGAGGCGTCGGGTTCGGCACGGCGGATCGTCTCGCGCGGGCGCTCGGCCTGTCGATGGACCACCCCGAGCGCGTGCAGGCGGGCACGCTGCACGAGCTCGGCGAGCTCGCGGAGCAGGGCCACGTCGCGGTGCCGCGCCCGCTGCTGCTCGAGCGGGCCGCGACCCGGCTCGAGGTCGACGCCGCGCACGTGGAGTCGGCGGTCGACGCGCTCCGCGCCTCGGAGCGGGTCGTCGAGGAGGAGGACACGCTCTACCTGGCGCGGCTCCACGCCGCAGAGGTGGTCGTCGCGCGGGCGCTCCGCCGGCTCGTCGACGCGCCGGCGCGAGCGCTGCCCGGGCTCGCGGCGGCGATCGAGCGGTTCGAGACGGAGCGCGGCCTCGTGCTCGCACCGGGGCAGCGCCAAGCGGTCGTGGCCGCGGCCGAGCGCAAGGTCGTGGTGGTGACGGGCGGCCCTGGCGTCGGCAAGACGACGATCGTGCGGGCGATCGTCGACGTGCTCGAGCGCGGGCGGCTCTCCGTCGCGCTCGCGGCGCCCACCGGGAGGGCGGCGAAGCGGCTCGCCGAGTCGACCGGCCGCGACGCCTCTACGCTCCACCGCCTGCTGGAGTTCGAGCCGCGGACGGCGACGTTCCAGCGTCACCACGACGCGCCGCTCGGGGTCGACGCCGTGATCGTGGACGAGGCGTCGATGATCGACATCTCGCTCGCGAGCGCGCTGCTCGACGCGCTGGCGCCCGCCACGCGCCTGGTCGTCGTCGGCGACGCCGATCAGCTCCCGAGCGTCGGCCCGGGGGCGTTCTTGCGAGACGTGATCGCGAGCGACGCGGTGCCGGTCGTGCGGCTCGGCACGATCTTCCGTCAGGCCGAGGCGAGCCGGATCGTGCTGAACGCTCACCGGATCCTCGGGGGTGAGCTCCCCGCATCGGCGAGCGCCGACGACCCGGCGGCGGACTTCTTCGTCATCCCCCGCCGCGACCCGGACGAGGCTGCGCGGACGGTGCGAGAGCTCGTCGCCGAGCGGATCCCGCGCCGCTTCGGGCTCGACCCGACGCGCGAGGTGCAGGTGTTGGTCCCGATGCACCGCGGCGCGCTCGGCACCGTGGCGCTGAACGCGCTGCTCCAGGAGGCGCTGAACCCGGGCGGCGCGCGGCTCGCCAACCGCGGAGGCACGTTCCGCGTGGGCGACCGCGTGCTGCAGAACCGCAACGACTACGAGCGCGACGTCTACAACGGAGATCTGGGGGTGGTGTGCGCCGCGAACGCGGCCGACCGCCAGGTGGTCGTGCGCTTCGACGACCGCGAGGTCCGGTACGAGGAGTCCGACCTGGAGGCGCTCCAGCTCGCCTACGCCACCAGCATCCACAAGAGCCAGGGGAGCGAGTACCGCGCGGTGGTCGTCGCGCTCTCGACCTCCCACTACGTCATGCTGGAGCGCAACCTGCTCTACACGGCCGTCACGCGCGCCCGTCAGCTCTGCGTGCTCGTCGCCGACCCCCGGGCGCTGCGGCTCGCGCTCGACGCCACCCGGCGGGACGAGCGGCGGACGCGCCTGGTCGAGCGGCTGCGGGCACCGGCGTGAGGCGCGCCGGGACGCCCGTCACGGCGTCGGACGGCAGCACCAGGTCGTCTCATCGGTGCCGGTGACCGCACCCTGGGGCTGCCCTCCGGCGGGCGCGCAGGAGGTCGCCGAAGGCGACGCGGGCGTGCCGCGGAGCGACCACGTCCCGAAGTCACGGTGTGAGGTCACGTCGCGGCAGCTGGTGTCGAAGGTGACTGGGCCCTCGTTGCCGCCGCCGCAGCCGTCGCCGTCGTAGATCGTGACGCTGCCACCCGCGCAGGTGGTGGGCGGATCCTGGCAGGTGCACGCCGTGCAGGAGCGCGTGTCCGTCCCGCCCGCCCAGCTCCCGAGCCGCTCTCCCCATCCTGCCGGGCAGCTCGCGATGGAGCCGGTCTTCCTCACGCACGCGCGCGCGTTCCACGGAGTCGAGGGGAGCAGGATGCAGCTCCCCGCGCCGCAGCCTGCGGCCGCGCTCAGCGGGACGGGACACGCGTCGAGCGCGGACGCCCAGAGCTCCGTGGCGGCGACGGCGCCACCCGACGGCGCGCACGCGGCTGGCGTGACCACCGCGCCGGCCCCCGTGAGCTGACACGACATGGCGTTGCCGTTGTCGTTCGGCTCGATGCATGCCCCCCCGGCGAGCTGCGGGTTCCAGTCGGACGGGGTCCCGCCGCAGGAGCCCGAGCCCTGGTGGCACGCGAGCGCGGGCGGCGTGCACGTGCCCCCGGCCGGCGCGCCGCAGGCGCAGGCCGTGCACTCCGCGGCGGCCGGATCCGTGGACACGCTGACCGGCTGCGTCGCGTCCGGGCACGCCGCGGGCGTCGCCGAGGCGGCCCGCTTGGCGACGAGGAAGGGCCCCTCCCAGCCGGCCGGCGCGGCGTCGACACACCCCACCTGGCCACCGCAGTCGGGATCCGCGCAGTCGACCCAGCCGTCGCCGTCACCGTCCGCGCCGTCGAGGCAGGCGCCCTCGACGCCCGCGCCACCACCCGAGGCGCCGCCGCCACCCGAGGCGCCACCGCTCCCCGAGGCGCCGCCCACCCCGGACGCGCCGCCCGCGCCCCCCCCGCCGCTGCCGGCGGTCGCGCCCGCGCCGCCGGACCCGCCCCCGGCTCCCGCGGCGCCCCCTGCGCCGGCGCTCCCGCCCGGCGCGCCGCCCGTGCCGCTCGCCCCCGCGCCAGAGCCGCCGCTCCCCCCGATGGCCGCGGCGTCGCCCGCGACGCCGCCTCCGGCGAGCGTGCCCTCCGTCTCCACGCTGCAGCCGAGCACGGTCGCGCCCGCGACGAGGCCGAGCCCGAGCGCCCTGCCGCGTCGCCGCGCCGCGCGGCCGAACCGGGGGAGGAGCTGGCTCGCCACACGCGAAGGCTAGCGCACCGGCGCTGCCCACGCGAGATCTCCGGCGTCAGCGGACGCGGCGGATGACCGCGTTCCCGCCATCGAGGAAGAACAGCGACCGGGATGGGAAGTGGTAGGTGATGGCGAACGGACCGTCGAGGAGCGCCGCTGTGCCCACGCCCTCGGCGTAGCCCCCGTTACAGGTCGCCGCGCCGCCGCAGTGCTGCCCGAGCATCGTCGTCACGGCGCCTCCCGGGAGCGACACCTGGCGGATCGTGTGCTGATTGAACTCGCAGAAGTACACACTCGTGCCGTCGCTCGTGATCCCGCGCGGGCGGTGCACGCGCGCCGCCGTCCCGGTGGCGTCCACGTAGCCCGTCGTCCCGTTCCCTGCGAGGGTACCGACCGCCGCGGTGGCGATGGTGAAGGATCGGAGCGCGAAGCCGTTGGTGTCCGAGACATAGAGCGTGCCCTGGTTGTCGCTCGTCAGGTACCGCGGGCTGACGAAGCGCGCCGCCGTCCCGATGCCGTCCACGTTGCCGAACTGGTTCGCGGCGCCGGCCAGCGTCGTCACCTGACCGGTCGCGGGATCGAAGCTGCGGAGGACCGCGGTGTTGCCGTCCAGGATGTACACTACCCCTGCATGGTACGCGAGGCCCCGCACGCCGTCGAACGCCGCGGCCGCGCCCACGCCGTCCGTCACCGCCTGGGCACCACTCCCCGCGACCGTCGTGACGGCGTACGGCGGCGTCGTGCTCACGGCTCTGAGGCGGTGATTCCCGCCGTCGGCGACCCAAACCGTCACGCCATCCGAGACGATCGCCTCCATGGCGCCGAAGCGCGCGTTCACCCCCACGGGGGCGTCGACCCAGCCCTGGCTCCCGTCCCCGGCGACGGTCGTCACCGTCGCGGTCGCCACGTCGATGCGACGGATCCGGCGGTTCGCGCCGTCCGCCAGCCAGAGGTGCGTCTGATCGGCGAAGAGATCGCCGTAACCGCCGAGGCGGGCCGCGACGCCGACGGCGTCCTGGTAACCGGGGTTGCCCTGGGTCCCTGCGAAGACCGTGGTGGTGTTCGAGAAGTTGCAGGTCGGGTTGCAGGCGTCGCCGTTCGTGGTGTTCGAGTCGTCGCAGGTCTCGCCCGCCTGGACGGCGCCGTCGCCGCAGGACGCGCCGACGGGCTCCAGCTGGCACGTGCCGTCGCACCCGTCACCCGGGGCGTTGCCGCCGTCGTCGCACTCCTCGCCGTTCCAGGGTTCGAGCTGGCCGTTGCCGCACGGCGACACCCCGCCGCCGCTCCCTCCGCTGCCGGACGCGCCGCCCGAGCCGCCGCCCCCCGCGCCCGCCGCGCCTGCACCACCACCTCCGCCGGAGCCGGCGGCGCCGCTCCCGCCCCCCGCGCCTGCGGTGCCGCTCCCCCCGGCCGCGCCGGAGGTGGCGCCCGTCCCGGTACCCCCTACCCCGGACGCGCCCGCGGCGCCCGCCGCCCCCCCGGCCGATCCGTCCGCGCCGCCAGCGCCCCCCGTCGCGCTGCGGAAGAGGCCGTCGTCATCACTGGAGCACCCCGCGATCCCGAGTGCCGAAAGGACCAACCAGCCTGCCGGTGCGACGCGCGCCATGAGACCTCCTGCTTCGATGGGCCCAGCATACCCTCGATGCGACGGGCGGCGGCGAGAATCGATCCCGTCGCACCTCGACGCCCGGCGCGGAGGACTAAGGGCCGGAGCCCGCCGCGAGCCGTCGCGCCGACGCCTCGGCGAGCTCCGCCGCGATCCATCGCGCGGCGGGGCCGCGCGGCGACCCCGGCCGCCAGACGAGGCCGAGCGGGACGAGGTAGTCGGCGTCCCCCCACTCCGCGGGCTCGATGCGCACGAGCCGACCCGCCGCGAGCTCGCTCTGCGCGGCGTGGAGTGGGAGGTTTCCCCACCCGAGCCCCGCCGCGAGCAGCGCGACCTTGGTGCCGAGCTCGAGCACCCGCCAGCGCTCGGAGGACAGCACCGCCCGCTCCGCGCTCGGCGCCGGCCCGCGCTCGCCGAGGACGATCTGAACGTGCGCGCGGAGCTCCGAGGTCGGGACCCGCGCCGTGCTCGCCGCCAACGCGTGCCCAGGCGCCACCACGGTCACCATGCGGACGTGGGCGAGGTGGGACCGCTCGAGCCCGTCCGTCCCGGCCGGCCCCGCGACGCCGAGATCGCAGGTGCCGTCCCGGACGAGCTGCCCGACGGCCCCCATCGTCTCGGTGTGGAGCTCGAGGCACACGCCGGGGAACCGCGCCGCGAACGCGCGGCACACCTCGACCAGCGCCCCGGCGGGGAAGAGCGAGTCCACGGCCAGCGCGACCCTCGCCTCCACGCCGCCGGCCATCTCGGCCGCGAGCCGGCGGAGCTCGTCGACCTGCGAGACGACGCGCCGCGCCGCGGCGACCAGCGCGCGCCCCGGCTCGGTGAGCCGCGGGACGCGCGTCGACCGGTCCCAGACGGAGACGCCGAGCTGCGCCTCGAGGCTCGCCATCGCGTGGCTCACCGCGGACTGCACGCGGCCCAGCCTGCGCCCGGCCGCGGAGAAGCTCCCCTCGTCGACGACGGCGAGCAGCACGCGGAGCTGATCGAGGGTCAGCGCGTCGGCGGGGAGCGGCACGGCGTCGCCAGCGTAGCGCCTCCCGGCCGGCGCGGACTCGGCCAGCCAGCGCGGCTCAGAGCAGGCTCGCCGGATCCACGTCAATCGCTACCCGAACCACCGGGTCGTGCCCGGCCCGGGCGACCGCGAGGAGGGCCGGCCGCATCGCCGCTCGATCGCGGCATCGGAGCAGGAACCGAAACCGGTGGCGTCCCCGCAAGCGCGCGAGCGGCGCGGGCGCCGGCCCGAGCACGGCGCCCACGGGGGCGTGCTCGCGCGCGATCGCCGCCAGGCGCTGCGCCTCGCGCTCGGCTCGCCCCGCGTCGACCGCGTCGAGCCGCACCGCGGCGAGGCGCCCGAACGGCGGGTAGCCGAGCTCACGTCGATCCGCGAGCTCGTGGGCCACGAAGCTGGCCGCGTCGTGCCGGACGGCGCAGGCGATCGCCGGGTGCTCGGGGTTGCGCGTCTGCACCAGCACGCGCCCGGGCACCCCGCCGCGCCCCGCGCGACCGGCGACCTGGACCAAGAGCTGAAAGGTCCGCTCCGCCGCGCGGAAGTCGGGCAGCGCGAGCGCCGCGTCCGCGTTGAGGACGCCGACCAACGTCACGTTGGGGAGGTCGTGCCCCTTCGCGACCATCTGCGTCCCGACCAGCAGGTCCACCTCGCCACTCCGCATCCGCTCGAGGACCCGCTCGCTCCGTTTGCCGCCCGCGACGTCGCGATCGAGCCGCGCGATGCGCGCGGCCGGGAACGAGCGTTCGAGCGCCTCCTGAATCCGCTCGGTGCCGGCACCCTCGAGCGTGAGCGCGCTCGCGCCGCAGCTCGGGCACGCCTCGGGCGCCGGCGCCCGATGATCGCAGTAGTGGCACCGCGCCTCGGGGCGGGGCGTCCGGTGGGCCGTGAGCGGCACGTCACAGCTCGGGCAGACGACGACCTCGCCGCACGCCTCACAGACGATCCCGGGCGCGAAGCCACGTCGATTCAAGAACAGGATGGCCTGCTGGCGATCGCGCAACACGGCCTCGAGCGCGCGGTGGAGCGGCAACGTGAGGAGCCGCTCGCCGCTCGGCCCGGGGCCCATCCGTCGCAGGTCGACGACCTCGACGGACGGCAGCGCGGCCCCGGACCTCGCTCGCGACGGCAGCACCAGCCGCTCGAGCCGCCCCTGCTCCGCCAGCGCCAGCGACCCGAGGGAGGGCGTCGCCGACCCGAGCACGGCGACGGCGCCCGCCCGGTGAGCGCGCAGGAGCGCCATGTCACGCGCGTGGTAGCGGACACCGTCCTCTTGCTTGAAGGACGCATCGTGCTCCTCGTCGACGCAGACGAGCCCGAGCCGCTGCAGCGGCGCGAAGAGCGCAGAGCGCGCGCCGACGACGACCCGGAGCTCCCCGCTGCGGATCCGCTTCCACATCGCGTGTCGCTCGCCCTCGCCGAGCGCGCTGTGGAGGACGGCGATGCCGTCCCCGAGGCGCGCACGGAAGCGCCCGACGAGCTGGGGCGTGAGCGCGATCTCGGGGACCAGCACCAGGGTGTCCCGCCCGCCCGCGAGCGCGCGCTCGGCCGCGCGCACGTAGACCTCCGTCTTCCCGGACCCGGTCACCCCCTGGAGCAGGAACGCCGCCGGACCTCCGGCGTCGATCGCCCGCGCGATGGCGGCGAACGCGTCGCGCTGCGCCACGGTGAGCTCCGGGGGGACATCCCGCTCGACGGGCTCGGAGAAGAACGGATCCGCCAGGGCCTCCACGTGCTCCACACGCACGAGCCCGAGCTCGACCAGGCGCTCGAGGGCGCGGCGCCCGTTCGAGAGCCGCGACGCCACGGCGACCACCTCCCGAGGCCCCGCCTCGCGTAACCACGCGAGGAGGTCTCGAGCCTGCCCTCGCACGACGTCGAGGCCGCGCGGGTCTTCGACCGCCACCACCCGCCGCGCCACCCTGCCCACCGCCGCGATCCGCTCGCTCCCTTCGACGCCGGCGCGGCGCAGCTCCTCGCGACGCGCGCGCTCGACCGCGGGGAGCGCGAGGCGCAGCACGTCCCCGAGCGGTGCGAGGTAGTAGCGAGCGAGCTCGACGAGGAGCTCCAAGAGCTCCTCCGGCACGACGGGCTCGGCCTCGACGACGGCCCGGATCGGCTTGATCCGAGCCGGCTCGACGTCGCCCGGTCCCGAGTCCACCTCGAGGACGACGCCCAGCACGGGGCGCCGCCCGAGCTCCACCCACACACGGGAGCCGCGCCGCACGTCGAGCGACGCGGCCGCTCGGTAGGTGAAGGTCCGCCCGAGCGGCACGGGGAGCGCGACGCGCACGCAGCGATCGGGCGCCGCGCCGCCCGGCACCTCCACCACAGGACGCGGCGCGCCCCCGGGCGCCTCCGCCGCAGGACGCGGCGCGCCGCCGCCCCGCGCGCCCATCACCTGAGCGCCAGCACGACCGCCGCCGCCACCAGCACCGCCGCGACCACCGCGAGCGCCCACCTCGGGAAGCCTGGCGCCGCCGCCGCCGCCGGCGCGACCGACTCGTTGGTGACCGCGACGAGCGACGCGGGCGCGGGATCGACCGCCGCCTGCGAGACCGGGGCGTCGTCCTCCGCGGGCGTGGAGATCACCGTGACGACCGCCGGCGGACCGAGCTCGAGCGCGCGCGCGCCACGCTCGCGCGCGCGCCGGGTCGCCAGGATCTCCTCGCCGAACGTCGAGAGCAGCCACTCCCCGAAGCGGAGCGGGCTCGCGACCAGGCCCGCGGCCACCACCCACGCCTCGAGCTCGCGCCGCAGCTCCTCGGCGCTCGCGTGGCGATCCTCCGGCTGCCGAGCGAGCGCGCGTTGGACGACGGCGTGGAGGCGCTCCTCGTCCGGATACCCTCTGGGGGGTAAGGGTGGGATCTCGGCGGCGCGCGCCTGCTCGATCGTGGGCGGCTTCCCCCCCACGCCCCGGTGGAGCCGCCGGCCGGCCAGCAACTCCCAGAGGATCACGCCCGCGGCGAACACGTCGGCGCGAGCGTCGGCGGGGCGACCCGCCGCGACCTCGGGGGCCATGTAGCCCGCCTTGCCCTGGATCGCCTCCTCGGGGAGATCACCTCCGAGCCCCGCCGCGCGCGCGATGCCGAAGTCGCAGAGCTTCACCTCCCCCTCGAAGCTCACGAGCACGTTGCTCGGGGACACGTCGCGGTGCACGACGCCGAGCGGGCGCCCGTCGTCGTCACGCTTCCGGTGCGCGTAGTCCAGACCGCGGAGCGTCTCGAGCACGACGAACAGCCCGAACTCGATCGGGAGCGGGACCTTCCGCTTGCTGCACTGCCCGAGCAGATCTCGCAGATCGAACCCCTCTACGTACTCCATCGCGATATAGAGCACGTCGTCTTCCCGACCCAGGTCGATCACCTGCGCGACGTTGCCGTGGGTGAGCTGCGCGGCGAGCTTCGCCTCCTCGACCAGCATCCGGGAGAACTCCTGGCTGGCGGCGAGCAGCGGGAGGATCTGCTTGACGACCACGAGGCGCTCCGCGCCGAGCTCGGTGCGCGTGCGCGCGAGGTAGATCCGCGCCATCCCGCCCTCGCCGATCCTGTCGAAGAGCAGGTACCTGCCGAAGCGGCGAGGGAGCGGATCCGGGGACTCGGCCAACGGTGGATACTTGTCGCAGCGGCTCCCCACGGGGTCAAGCGGGGGCACGGACGCGGGCGCGCGCGCGGGCTAGGCTCGCACCGTGTCCTGGCTCGTCGTGCTCGCGCTCGTGGCGCTCCTCGCGCTGCCGCTCGCGCGCTCCATCTCGAGGTCCAACGAGCTCTTCGTGGTCGCGTTTCGGGGCGGCCGCGCGCGCCTGGTCCGCGGGCGCCTCCCGCAGAGGCTCCTCGACGATCTCGACGACGTGGCGCGATCGGCGCCGGCGGCCGCTCTCCGCGTCATCGTCACGCAAGAGGACGGGCTCGCGCGCACGCGGGTCGAGGGCCCGGCGAGCCCGGCGACCGCCCAGCAGGTCCGCAACGTCGTCGGCCAGTACCGCGTCGCGCAGCTCCGCGCGGGCGCGCCGCGGCGGCCCTGAGCCGGCGGCGCGCCGCGGCACGGCACGCCCGCGCCGCCGTGCGCGCGCGCCGCGTCAGGCGGTCGCCGCGGCGTCTTCACCCGGAGCGCCGGCGGCGCGGTCCAGGCCGAACCCCTCGTGGAGCGCGCGGACCGCGAGCTCGGTGTAGCGGGAGTGCACGAGGCAGCTCACCTTGATCTCGCTGGTCGAGATCGCCTGGATGTTGATGCCCTCCCCGGCCAGGATCTCGAACATCCGCGACGCGACGCCGGCGTGCGATCGCATGCCGAGCCCGACGATCGACACCTTCACGATGTCCGGGTCGTACTCGATCCCGGCCCCCCCGATCTGTCGAGCGCACTGCTCGATGAGCTCCTTGCAGCGCGCGAGGTCCGTCTTCGCGACGGTGAACGTCACGTCCGTCGTGGCGCCCCCCTCGCGCGACGGACTCTGGATGATCATGTCCACCGAGACGTTCTGCTTGGAGAGCGTCCCGAAGATCGACGCCACGACGCCCGGCCGATCCGGGACGTTGATGAGCTGCACCTTCGCCTCGGACTTGTCGTAGGCGACGCCGCTGACGACGACCGCCTCGAGGCCCTCCTCGCCGACCACCAGGGTGCCCGGCCTGTCACTGAAGCTGGTTCTCACGTGCACGGGGACTCCGTATTTCATGGCGAGCTCGACGCTGCGGATCTGCAGCACCTTGGCGCCGAGCGAGGCGAGTTCGAGCATCTCCTCGTAGGAGATCCGGTCGATCTTGCGCGCGCGCGGGCAGATGTTCGGGTCGGTCGTGTAGACGCCGTCTACGTCCGTGTAGATCTCGCAGACATCCGCCTTGATCGCCGCGGCGATGGCCACCGCCGTGGTGTCCGACCCGCCGCGACCCAGCGTCGTGATGTTGCCCTCGTCGTCCACGCCCTGGAAGCCGGCGACGACGGCCACCCGCCCTCGCCGCACCGTCTCGAGCAGCTTGCTGCCGTCGATGGTGCGAATGCGAGCCTTCGTGAAGGCGCCGTCCGTACGGATCTGCACCTGGTGCCCGAGGAGGCTCCGCGCCTCGCCGCCGAGGCGGTGGACGCAGAGCGCGACCAGCGCAGCGCTCACCTGCTCGCCGGTCGAGGCCAACGAGTCGAGCTCCCGCATGTCCGGGACGGGCGAGACCTGGTGCGCGAGACCGAGGAGCCGGTTCGTCTCGCCGGCCATCGCGCTCACGATGACGACGACCTCGTGCCCCTCGCGCTGCGTGCGGAGCGCCCGCTCGGCGACCGCGTGCATGCGGTCGAGGTTGGCGACGGAGGTCCCGCCGAATTTCTGGACGATGAGGGCCACGGGAGCGCGCGTGCGCTAGCGCCCCGCGCGGGGCGCGTCAAAGCCCGCGGCGTCGCGCCCCGCGGCGCGGCGCCGCGCCCCGCCCCCCACTGCGCACGGCTCCCCCGGCGGGCGCCCCGCCCCGCCGAGCGCGCTGCGGGCGACCGAGCGCGGCGAGCTGCTCGAGGTACCTCGCGAAGGCGAGCGCGCCGCCCGAGGCCTGCCCCCAGTCGAAGAACTCGTTGGGTCCGTGGTAGCCGTGCTCCGGGAGCGACAGGCCGAGCAGCGTGACCGGACACCCGAACGCGCGCTGCATGCTGAGCACCGCGCCGATCGAACCGCCCTCCCGGACCAGGGCGGGCTGCCTCCCGAACCCGAACTCCACCGCGTCGCGCGCGGCGGCTGCGAGCGGGCCGGACGTCTCCCCGAGGAACGGCTCGAGCTCGCTCTCGGCGCGCACCACGACGCGGGGGTCGAGCTTCTTCACGTGCGCGCGGAGCGCGGCGATCACCCGCTTCGGCTGCTGGCCCGGCACCAGGCGGAAGCTGACCTTGGCCTCGGCCCACGGCGGGATCACCGTCTTGACACCTGGTCCCTGGTAGCCGCCCGCGATCCCGTGCACCTCGAACGTCGGCGCCGCCCAGATCGCGCGCATGAGATCCCGGGCGGAGTCGTGCCGCAGGACGCGGAGCCCGTGCGCGCGTCGGAACGCGGCGGCGGTGAAGCCCGAGCGCTCGAAGGAGTCGAGCTCCGCGCGCGTCGGCGGGACGACGTCGGAGTAGAAGCCGGGGATCTTCACGCGGCCGGTGCGCGCGTCATACGTGGCCGCGAGCACGGCGACGAGATCCGCGATGGGGTTGCGGGCCGCCCCGCCGCAGAGCCCGGAGTGCACGTCGCGCGTCCCCGTCTCCAAGCGGAGCGTGGCGCCGGCCAGCCCGCGCAG
The DNA here is from genome assembly GCA_020846005.1 of Polyangiaceae bacterium. Classification (GTDB taxonomy): domain Bacteria; phylum Myxococcota_A; class Polyangia; order Polyangiales; family Polyangiaceae; genus JADLEQ01. The sequence continues at coordinate 76,303 of JADLEQ010000091.1, read as the reverse complement.
GCCGGTCGAGAGGGCCGGCTTGCCGCGCGCGACCCAGATGGTGTCGGACACCACGACCGAGTCGGTGGCGAGCCGCGACGCGTATCGGCGGAGGCCCCGCGCGAAGCTCGGGCTGCCGATCTCCTCCTCCATCTCCCACAAGAAGCGGACGTTGATGGGCACGCCGGCCTCGACGGCGAGGCGCGCGCCGAGGAGGGCCGCGAGCGCGGGGCCCTTGTCGTCGGTCGCCCCGCGGCCGAAGAAGCGATCCTTCTCCACGTGCAGCTCGAACGGCGCCCGGGTCCAGTCGTCGCCGTCTGCCGGCTGGACGTCCATATGGTTGTACACGGTCACGGTCGGGTTCGACGCCCCGGTCGCGAGCTCGCCCACAATGAACGGGAAGCCGTCCGTCGGGAGCACGGCGGCGGTCGCGCCGTGCCGCTCGAGCACCTCCGCGGCCGCCCGCGCGCCGCGCGCCATGTCGGCGGCGTGGCTGGGGTCGACGCTCACGGTCGGGATCTCGACGAGCTGCCGGAGGTCCCGCTCGTAGGCGGCGCGGCTGCCCGCCACCTGGCGGCGGAGCGTGGTGCGATCGAGGCGTGCTGGCATGACTCGGGCACCCTACACCGGCCCGGCGGGGCGCGGCAGGGCCGCGCGCACCGCTCGAGAGCCGCTCGAGAGCCGCTCGCGAGCCGCTCGCGAGCCGCCCGAGAGCCGCCCGAGAGCCGCCCGGGAGCCCAGCGCGCCGGGATGGCGCTTGCGAGCCTCGGCGCCTCGTGCGAGCCTCGCGGCCCCGAGGGATGTCCCCGCTCGCGCGTTACGTGGTGGAGACCGGCGTCACGCTGTTCGCCGTCGTGGCGCTCGCTGTCCTGGTGCTCGTGGGGCTCCGCCGCCTCGGTGGGCCACGCGCTGGGGGCCCGATCGAGCTCGTCGCGCGACTCCCACTGGACGGCCGCCGCGCAGTGTACGTGGTGCGCGTCGCCAAGACGCTGTTCGTCCTCGCGGCGGGCGAGGGCGGCGTCTCGCGCGTCGGGGAGCTCCCCGGGGACGCGCTGGACGGCGAGGCGGCCCCGCTCGGCCCGCTGCCGCGGAGCTTCCGCGCGGTCCTCGAGCGCGCGGTGGGCGGCGGCGCCCGAGCGTCGGGGGAGGGCGGCTCGGGTCCGCCGAGCCGGGGGCGCGATGCGGCGTGAGCGCCGCGCGGCGACCGCCGCGCTGGCCGCGATCGTGCTCTTGGCGGGCGACACGCTCGCGCAGCCGCGCGCGTCCCCCGCGGACGACCTGCTCGCGCGGCCGGTGGCGCTGGTCGTGGCGCTCGCCCTCGTCACGCTGCTGCCGTTCGCCTTCATGGCCGTGACCGCGTTCGTGAAGATCTCGACCGTCTTGCAGATCGTTCGCGGCGCGATCGGCGCGCAGAACGTGCCGAGCAACACGGTGGTGACCGCGCTCGCAGCGTCGCTCACGATCCTCGCCATGGCGCCGGTCGGGACCCGCGTGGCCGACCGCGCGGGGCCGCTGCTGGCCCCCGGCGCCGCGCCGGACACCACCGCGCTCGTCGCGGGGACGGTCGAGGCCGTCCGCGAGCCGCTGCGGGACTTCCTCCGGGCGAACGCCTCGCCACGGGAGCACGAGAGGTTCTACGAGCTCGCGCGCGGGGCGCGGCCGGAGGCCGAGCGCGGGCTGGTCGGCAGAGACGACCTCACCGTCGTGATCCCGGCGTTCGTGGTCACCGAGCTGCTGGAGGCGTTCGCGCTCGGCTTCGCGATCTACTTGCCGTTCCTCGTCCTCGATCTCGTCGTCGCCAACGTGCTGCTCGCGCTCGGGATGCAGATGATGAACCCGACGCAAGTGAGCCTGCCGTTCAAGCTGCTCCTCTTCGTCGCGGTGGACGGCTGGGGCCTGCTCGCGCAGGCGCTCGTCTCGGGCTACCGGGTCGCGTGAGCGGCTCCCCGGGGCGCCCGGACCGGCGGGCAGCCCAGCGTCGGCGGGGGGTCGGGCCAGGCAGCGCGGGCCCCGGCGCGACCGGTCGGCGGCGCAGCCTCCCGCCGGCCTGCGGCCGCCGCGCCCCCGGCCCACGCCAGAACCCGCCCGGCATCCGGGTCGGCCCGACCACGGGAATATTCCCCTCCCCCGCGGGTTGTGGGGGGCCGCCCGGGCAGGCTCGCCCGCGGTGGCCGCCAAGTTGACAGCGATCGGCCGGCCACTACGATGCGCGCCCGCCCGGGGCCCCCGGACGAATCTCGAGCTGGGTCTCTTTGCCCCGGCTCCCCACGACAACGGAGAAGTCGGATGGCCACCGACGTAATGATCCAGGCGAATTCGCTGAGCAAGCGGTTCGGCGACGTGCGCGCCCTCGAGAGCGTGAGCTTCGAGGTCCAGCAGGGCGAGGTCGTCGGCTTCCTCGGGCCGAACGGCGCAGGCAAGTCGACGACGATGCGCATCCTCACCTGTTTCCTCGCTCCCACGAGCGGGTCGGCGACGGTGAAGGGGTTCGACGTGTTCGACGACCCGCTGCAAGTCCGGCGGTCGATCGGCTACCTGCCGCAGCGCGCGCCGCTCTACACCGACATGACGGTGTGGGACTACCTGCGGTTCGCCTCCGAGGTCAGGGGCCTCGACCCGAGCACGTTCAAGAGCCGGATGAAGAAGGTCGTCGACGTGTGCGGCCTGGCCCAGTCGCTCGGCAAGGACATCGGGACCCTCTCCCACGGCTACCGTCAGCGCGTCGGGCTCGGCCAGGCGCTGATCCACGATCCGCAGATCCTCATCTTGGATGAGCCCACCAGCGACCTCGATCCGAACGAGAAGGCGGAGGTCCTGCGGTACATCGCCGAGATCGGGCGCGATCGGACCATCCTGCTCTCGACCCACAACCTCGCCGAGGTCGAGGCGGTGTGCGCCCGCGCGATCATCGTCAGCAAGGGCCGCGTCGTGGCGGACGGCGGGCTGGACGACATCCGGGGCAAGTCGGGCGGCGTCCGCTACGTCGTCGAGATCGACGAGAAGAACGCGCAGCCCGGCAAGAAGGCGCCCTCGGCCCGCGAGGCGCAGGACGCGCTCGCCGCGTTGCCGGGCGCGCGGAGCGTGAAGGAGCTGCCGACGGACGAGAAGCTTCATCGCTTCGAGATCGTGGGCACGAAGGACGGCGACCTCCGCGCGGATCTCTTCCGTCTCGCCGTGGAGCGTGGCTGGCTGCTGCTCGGGCTCCGGCGCGACGCCCAGAGCCTCGACGCCGTCTTCCGGGACCTCACGCGCAAGGACGAGCGCCTGGATCGCGGCCGGAGCGACGAGCCCGACGCGGACGACGACGAGGACGACGAGGACGACGACGACCGCTCGTCGGACGACGACGAGGACGACGAGGACGACGACGACGACCGCTCGTCGGACGACGACGACGAGCGCAAGGAGAAGCAGTGATGTCGCCGATGCTGACCATCGCGAAGCGTGAGCTTCGCTCGTATTTCGACTCCGCGATTGCGTATGTCGTGATCTCGCTCAGCCTCCTCGCGTTGGGCGCGCTGTTCTTCATGTTCCGCGGCGGCTTCTGGCAGGTCGACCGAGCCACGATGCAGGCCATGTTCGACTACCTGCCGGTGGGGCTCCTCCCGCTGGTCGTCCCGGTGGTCACGATGCGCCTGCTCGCCGAGGAGAAGCGGAGCGGAACGCTCGAGATGCTGATCACGCTGCCCGTGAAGGACAGCGACGTGATCCTCGGCAAGTACTTCGGTGCCCTGGCGCTGGTGCTGCTGATCGTGAGCTCGACGCTCGCGTACCCCCTGGCGATGTTCAAGATCTGGAAGCTCGGGGTGCTCGATTGGGGTCCGGTGTTCGCCGGGTACCTGGGACTAGTCCTCCTCTCCGCCGCGGCCGTCGCGCTCGGGCTGCTCGTGAGCGCGATCGCCGAGAGCCAGATGATCGCGCTCTTCGTCACCATCCTGCTCCTCGTCGGCCTGTACTTCGTGGGCGACATGGCGACCCTGATGACGGGCTCGGCGAGCGCGGTGATCGAGGCGGTGAGCTTCCGGGCGCGGTCGCAGGACTTCGGTCGGGGGCTGGTGAGCACCCGCGACGTCGTCTTCTTCCTGTCCGTCACCGCGCTCGCGCTGGCGGTGGCTTTCCGGGCGCTCGAGCGCCGCAAGTGGGCGTGAGAGTGGAGAACGCACATGGCCAGTGAAGACACCAAGCGGAAGGCAGCGGCACAGACGGGCATCTACGTGCTCGTCCTCGCGGTGATCGTGGTGCTGGTGAACGTCTTCAGCGCGGGGACGAGCAAGCGCTGGGACGTGACCAAGAGCGAGCGCTACACGCTCAGCAAGGGCAGCGGGCGCCTCGTCCAGGGGCTGAAGTCGCCGATCCAGGTCGACGCCTACGTCACCCGAGGCTCCGCGCAGCTCGACGCGTTCGTCCGTGACCTCACGGACCTCCTGAAGGAGTACGAGCGCAACGGCGGCGGGAACTTCAAGTTCACGCTGATCGAAGCGAAGTCGGATGAGGAGAAGGCCCAGGCAAAAGAGGCCGGGCTCCAGGAGATGGCCGGCATCGAGGCCAGCGCGACGGGCGAGGACCAGGCGACCATCACCCAGGGTTACATGGGGCTGGTGCTCAAGTACGGCAGCGAGAAGGGGGTCATCCCGCAGCTCGCGCCGGGCCGCACCGAAGGCCTCGAGTTCTGGATCACGAACAAGATCCGCGAAGTGCGCGACAAGGCGGACGACGTCAAGTACCGCATCGGCGTAGTCACCGGGAAGGACGAGCTCAAGCTCAGCGACCAGAACCTGGTCGCGCGCCAGGGGCGGAACGGCTCGCCCAGCATCGAGAGCATCCTCGAGCAGGCGTTCCCCTTCTACAAGCTGGAGGAGGTCGATCTGAAGGACGGCGAGTCCGACATCGACCCGGAGCTCGCGGGGCTCATCATCACGCAGCCGCGCAAAGACTACACGGAGAAGGAGCTCCGCCGCGTCGACCAGTTCCTCATGCGAGGGGGCAAGTCGCTCGTGGTGTGGGCCTCCGCCGCCACGCTGAAGCCGCAAGACGCCGGCATGGTGGCGGACATCAAGCTCCACGGCCTCGACAAGCTGCTGATCGGCTACGGCATCGAGATGAAGGAGGACGTCGTCCTCGACTTCGGCGCGAGCATGCGGCTCGTCGGGCGGGGGCCCGCCGGCCCGATGGTGGTGCGCTATCCGGCCATCGCGCACGTCATCGACGACCCCCGGCTCGAGGGCACCGAGCGGCTCCTCGACACGGGATTCGCGGCGTTCTTCCGCCTCGACGAGATCGCGCTCCCGTATCCGTCGACGCTCGTCCTGCAGCGCGACAAGCAGCCGGCGGACGTGAAGCTCTACCCCGTCGCCCGCAGCACGCCGCAGGCGACCTCCGTCACCGGGTCGTCGATCGACCTCAAGCTGAAGCTCGAGTGGGAGCCCAAGCCGCCGATGGAGACGCGCGTCCTGGCCGCCGTCGCCGAGGGCAAGCTCAAGAGCGCGTTCGCGAGCGGCGAGATCCAGCGGAACGACGTGGCGCCGGAGCCGTCGCGCGTGCTGGTGGTGGCGTCTGGCTGCTTCGTCACCAACCCCTTCTCCTACGCGGGGAACGGCCCCGAGCTCGGCGGGCAGTTCGCGATGTTCGGCGCGATCGGCGGCGACCCGAACCTGCAGGCCATCAGCCAGACCTACGCGCAGAGCTACCTCACGCAGGTGATCCTGAGCGTGAAGAACACGCTCGACTGGATGAGCGGTGACACCGACCTCATCGCCGCCAGCGCGAAGATCCTGAGCGATCCGAACCTCGCCTACACCAGCGTCTCGAAGCCGACGATCACAGAGAAGGACGACGAGGCGAGCCTCAAGCGGAAGGACGAGGAGTATCGGAGCGCTCGGAAGAAGCTCCAGGGGACGATCCAGTGGAGCCTCATCCTGGGCCTCCCGCTCTTCTTCGCCGGCATCGGCATCCTCCGTTGGCGGATGCGCGAAGGCCAGCGCGGCTTGAAGCGTCTCTGACGAGCGACTCCTTGAACCCACGGGCGCTCCGGCGCCCGCCCCCCCAGCGAGACCCCACATGGCTCTGACGACGGAACACAAGCTCTACATCGCACTCGGCGTGGCGGCTGCGCTCGGCGGCGCCGTCTACTGGCAGAACGAGCAGGCGAAGAAGGAGAGCGCGTCCTACACGGCCGAGGGCCGCGCGCGCGACCTCCCGAAGCTCGAGTTCACCGAGGAGAAGACGAAGACGGTCGACTCGATCACGATCACCCAGCCGGCGGGGGACGCGGGCAAGCCGCCGGAGATCGTGCTGGAGAAGAAGGGCGAGGATTGGCACCTCGTGAAGCCCGTCGGCGCGCTGGCGAACCAGACGAACGTCAAGTCGCTGCTGGACAACCTGGAGACGCTGAAGGTGGTCGAGGAGATCGCCACCGGCGCCGAGCAGTACGAGAAGTTCGGTGTGAGCGAGGCGAAGGCGACCCACGCGAGGTTCAGCCACGGCGGCGAGGTGATCGCCGATCTCTACTTCGGCGACGGCGGAGGCCGGGGACAGATGACCCGGATCGCCGGGCGGGACGGCGTCTACGCCGTGAAGGGGTACTCCTCCTACCTCTATGCCCGGGATCTGAAGGACTGGCGCGACCGCACGATCTTCAAGTTCGAGGACGAGAAGGCCAAGTCCGTAGAGATCCAGAACGAGCACGGCGTCTTCAGCTTCGAGCGGAGCGGCACGACGTGGTCGGCGAAGCTCAAGGAGCCGAAGGCGCTCGCGGCGAAGGCGCTCGAGCGCTTCGACGAGGCGAAGTTGAAGGACCTGCTCCGCGCCTACAAGGCGCTGACGGCAGACGCCTTCGCAGAGGCCAAGCAGCCGGGCGACGTGGGGCTGGCGACGCCCAAGGCCACGGTCACGATCCGGATGGAGGACGGCGCCACGCACGTCCTCAGCCTGGGCGACACCGCCGAGGGGTCGAGCAAGTGGGCGAAGCGCAGCGGCAGTGACGAGATCTTCAGCGTCGCGTCGTGGACGGCGGACTGGGCCACGGCCGAGGCGAGCAAGTTCCAGAAGCCGGACGAGAAGAAGGACGAGAAGAAGGGCGAAAAGAAGGACGAGAAGGCGCCCGCCGCGCCGCCCCCCGCCGAGCCCGAGTGATCGCGGGCGCGGGGTAGCCGCTCGCTCGAGCGTCGCGCGGCGCCGCTCGGCGGCGCTCCACCGCGCGCGCTCGGGTTCTGCTAGGAGGGGAGCGTGAGAGTCTCCCTGCGATGGTTGCGTGAGCTGCTCCCTGGCCTCGACCGGAGCGCGTCCGAGGTCGGCGAGCTGCTCACCTCCCTGGGCCTCGAGGTGGAGGCCGTGCGATCGATCGGCGCGACGCTCGATCCCGTCGTGATCGCGGAGGTGCGGGGGATCGAACCTCACCCCAAGCGCGATCAGCTGCGGCTGGTCCGGGTGGAGACCGGCCGGGGCGAGCAGCGCGTCGTGTGCGGCGCGCCCAACGTCCCGGCGCCGGGCGGCCTCGTCGTCCTCGCGCCGCTCGGCACCGAGCTGCCCGCGGCGGGTCTCGTGCTCTCGGCTCGGGAGATCGGGGGCGTGGTGAGCGAGGGGATGCTCTGCAGCGAGAGCGAGCTCGGGATCGGCGACGGCGGGGCGGGCATCCTCGTGCTCGAGCCGGGTCAGGCGCGCCCCGGCGACCGGCTCGTGGAGGTGCTCCCGGTCACGGATTCCATCCTCGAGCTAGGGATCACCCCGAACCGCCCGGACGCGCTCGGGCACCGCGGGGTCGCCCGCGACCTCGGCGCCAAGCTCGGCCTCGTCGCGGCGGGGCCGGGGCCGAGCGAGCCTCTCCGCTGGGACGACACCCCGCTCGACGAGCTGGTGGCGATCGAGAACCGCGAGCCGGAGCGCTGCCCGCACTACGCCGCAGGCGGCGTGGTGGACGTGACCGTCGGGCCGTCGCCAGCGTGGCTGCGCTACCGGCTCCACGCCCTCGGCGTCCGCCCCATCTCCAACGTCGTCGACGTGACGAACCTCCTGCTCCTCGAGTACGGGCAGCCGCTCCACGCGTTCGATCTCGACCTCGTACGGGGCTCGAGGATCGTCGTGCGGCGAGCGGGGGCCGGGGAGCCGTTCGTCACGCTCGACGGCGTACAGCGCACGCTCGACGCCGACGATCTCGTCATCGCAGACGGCAGCGCCCCGAGCGCCCTCGCAGGCGTCATGGGCGGCGAGACGAGCGAGATCCGCGCGACGACGCGCCGCGTGCTGATCGAGTGCGCGTACTTCGCCCCCCGCGGCATTCGGCGCACCTCGCGGCGCCATGGGCTCCACACCGAGTCGAGCCACCGGTTCGAGCGCGGCGTGGACCCGGGGGCGCTGGGCGAGGTGCTGGCAGCCGCTCGCCGCTGGATCACCGAGCTCGGCGGCGGTCGCGCCGCGCGGGGCGAGGTCCACGCCCGCGGGGCGCTCCCTCCCCCGGTGGAGCTCACGCTCCGCCCCGCCCGCGCGTCGTCGCTCCTCGGCCGCCCCGTGTCGGCGGAGGAGGCGCGACGAACGCTGGGAGCCCTCGGCTTCGGGGTCGACGCCGAGAGCGGCGAGGACGCGCTGCACGTGCGGGTGCCGAGCTGGCGTCCCGACGTGACGCTCGAGGCGGATCTCGTCGAGGAGGTCGGCCGAGTCGCAGGGCTCGACGGGATCCCGACCGTACTGCCTCGGATCGCGCCGCAGCGCCCGCTGACGAGCACCACGTTCGAGCGCGCCGCCGTGCGCGAAGCCGCCGCGCTCGGTCTCTCCGAGGCGCTCACTTACGCGTTCGTCGACCCGAAGGTGCTCGAGGCGCTCGCCGCGCCCGCGCCGGTCGTCGTCCTCGCGAACCCGATGAGCGAGGAGCGGAGCGTGATCCGGACCTCCCTGCTCCCGGGGCTGCTCGACGCGGTGGCTCACGCGCGCCGCCAGGGCGAGCGGGCGAGCCGCCTGTTCGCGGTCGGCGCCCGCGTCGTCGCGCCGTCGGAGGGCCCGGCGCGAGGGCCACGGGTGCAGGCGGCACGTCCGCGCCTGGCCGAGGACGAAGGCCGGCTCCCGCAGGAGCGGCTGTCGCTCGCCGCCGTGTTCGCGGGGCCCCGCCCGGGCTGGCTCGCGGCGAAGCCGCCGGAGGTCGACCTCTACGACGCCAAGGGCACGGCGCTCGAGCTCGTCGAGCGCCTCGTGGGCCGGCGCGCGGAGCTGAAGGCCTCTGGCTCGGACGAGTCGCTCCGCCACCTGCACCCGCGCGCGCGCGCAGAGCTGTGTGTCGAGGGCGCGGTCGTGGGGCGGCTCGGCACGCTCCACCCCGACGTCGTCGACGCGCTGGACCTCGGCGGCGCGGTCCAGGTCGTCGAGCTCGACCTCGACGCGCTCGAGTCGCTCCAGCCCCACGTCCCCAAGTACCGTCCGATCCCCAAGCGACCCGCCGTGGCGCGGGACGTGGCGCTGGTCGTCCCTTCGACGGTCCCCACCGCCGCCGTGCAAGCGGCGTTGGCGGACGCAGGCGGCGAGCTCTGCGAGTCCGTGCAGCTCTTCGACGTCTTCGAGGGCAGCGGGATCCCGGCCGGGCGCCGCTCGCTCGCGTTTCGCGTCGTGTATCGAGATCCGCTGGCGGCGCGCGATCCGGAGCGGGCCCGCACGCTCACCGACCGCGAGGTGGACGAGCGGCACGCGCACGTCGTGCAGGCCGCCCGCGATCGCACGGGAGCCGAGCTGCGCGAATGACGGCGCGCCACGGCGTGGGGGTCCTGCTCGCGGTGCTGTGCGCCGGCGTGGCTGCGGCGGCGCCGGCTCCTGGTCGTCCCCCGGGTGCGCCCCCAGCGGCGAGCGGCAGCGCGGCGGCGAGCGGCAGCGTCGCCGCAACTGCGCCGCGACCAGCGACTACCGCCTCCACGGCCCCCTCGGGCTCGTCGGCGCCCGGGGCGGGCGCCGGGGACGAAGACGACGAGGACGAGGGCCCGGACATTCCCCCGCCCCCAGAGTATCGAGATCCGCCGTCCGCGCCGCTCCCGCAGCCCCGCGCCGGGACGCAGTCGCCTTCCACCGTCGTGGAGTCGAGGCCGACCGAGGTCGCGGAGCGCGCGGTCGTCGGCGCCGACGTCGGTGTGGTCGCTCGCGCGGCGGCGGGCGGGAGCGCCACGTATGCTGCCGGTCCGTCCGCCGGCGGCTTCGTGCGCTTCGATCCGTGGGACTGGCTCGGCGCTCGGCTCGCGGTCGACTGGTCCCGCCACGACGTGGACCTCTCCGGGTGGTCGAGCGGGCTCGGCGCGGGCACGGCGCTGACCTCGCCGCCTCTGGAGGCGCTCCGGATGCGCGTTCGCCTCGAGCCGACGTGGCGCCCTGCCCCGCGCCTGCGCCTCTGGGTCGGCGTGGGCGCAGCGTGGACGAGGCTCGTCGCCCCCGAGCCGGCGACGACGGGCGCGCTCCTCGTCCGCTCGAGCGAGCGCACCGGGGTCTCGACCGACCTCGACGTGGCCGTGGGCGGCGCGTTCGCGGTGGTTCCCCGCTGGCTGCTGCTCGAGCTCGCGGTCGGCGGGGCGCTGCCGCTCACGCAGTCGGGCACCGCCTTCGAGGGGCGCCTGCAGGGCATCGACCAACAGGGCCGCCTGCAGCACCTCGCCCCGCTCCCGCGGCTGGAGAGCGCGATCGAGGCGCGGCTCGGCGTCGGCCTGGTGCTCTGAGACGCTCAGGGAGCGATCGGGCGGAGCGCGGCGTAGCCGTGGGCGCGCACGAAGTTGATGTGCACCCCGTCGCACCCCGCTTCGTGGACGCACTCGCCGCAGCGGCGGCTCTTCGTCCGGAATCGCTCAGCGACGTAGCGCTCGCCGTATTTCCCTACGTCGAGCCGCGCGTCGGGCCCGAGCATGGCGGCGTCCAGCACCCGGAGGGAGCGCTCGGGCGGGCGTCCCCCGAGACAGGCAGGGATGTTCTCCGTCCCGACGGAGGGCGGGAGCGCCGCGCAGAGCGTCGCCAGATCTACGTCCCGGGTGAGCTGCTCGGTGACCTTGTCGTAGTTGCGCTGGGCGACCACGAGCCGGGATGACTCCCTCGCCAGCTCGGCGATCGTCGACGCCGTGTCGCGGTTCGCCCAGACAGCCACCTCGAAGGTGCCGGCCAGCGCCAGCAGCCGCCGCGCGTCCGCCGCTGTCTCGGCGTAGACCCGCGCGACCGGCTTGCCGGCGACCACGCCGGTGCGCAGCGCCGCCTCGGCGCCCGCCCAGTCCGCGAGCTCCAGCCAGAGCGACTCGGCGCCCGGCGCGCGCGCGACGAACCGTGGCACGTCGGTGAGGGAGCGCGCGACCACGCGGAGGAAGCGCGCTGCGGGGAGCGTCCCGGCGATCGACAGCGGCTCGGCGAGGCGGAGGACGTCGACCTCGGCGAGCCGGCGCTCCTCGAGCGCGCGGTCGAGGCCATCGCAGAGCTGCTCGAGGTAGCAGTAGCGGCACCGCTCGGGCTCCCGGCACTGGAGCTTCTGCCCCACGGCGAGGTACCTATCGAACTCCTCGCGGCGCCCCCGGATCTCGTCGTTCAGTTTGTACGGATCCTGGATGAGCGCCTCGAACCCCTCCGTGTATTCGGGCGGGAAGCGATTGAGCCACACGTGCACGTCAGGCCGGAGTGAGTAGGCGAACGCGCGCCGGAGGTGCTCGGCGTTCTGCTCCAGATCGTAGAACAGTGACTCGCGCGCTGGTCCCCACGCGTTGCCGAACGGGATGATGTGGAGCAGGTCGAACTCGCGCACGCCCCACGAGAGGAAGAGCTCGAGCATCTCGGAGAGGTGCGCGACGTTCTGCTTGTTGATGACGATGTCGATGTTGACGATGAACCGACCCGACGCGAGGGCGGCGTGCAGACCCGCCGTCTCCTCCTCGAAGGCTCCCGCCACGCCGACGAGCGCGTCGTGGATCTTCGCGTTCGGCCCGTGGATCGAGAAGGTGATCTCGTGGAGTCCGTTCTCCGCCGCGCGCTGGAGGAACTCCGGGTACGCGAACATCCTCCCATTGGTGACCGTCTGGATCCGGCGATACCCCGCGCGCCTCCCGAGCAGGACGAAGTCCAGGAAGTTCGGGTGCATGGTCGGCTCGCCCCCGCTCAGGATCAGGCGAGTCGCGCCCTTCTTCCGGCCCTCGACGATCTGGACCTTGATGTCGAGGTTGCTGCGCAGCGTCCCATCGTGGGCGAGCGTATCGAGGCAGAAGGAGCAGTGGTTGTTGCAGTCGTAGGTGAGGCGCACCCAGTTCCGCTTCTCGTGAGCGGCGGACTCGTGCGCCTCGACCTTGGCCGCGTCGCCCGCGGCACCGGGCGCCGGGGGAGAGCTGGCTGGGGGAGTCCGGACATTCATGGATCGACCTCCGGGAGCCTCTCGTAGCGCAGGAGCCACTGGTTGCTGCAGCTCGGGTGGACCTCGTGGAGCTCGAGCCTCGCGAGCGGTAGCCCCTCCAGGCGAGCGGCGGCGTCCGCGGCAGCGTCGTTGCGGAAATGCTCGAACCTCGCCGGTCCGGCCTCGGCCCTCCGGGCGTGCTCGCGATCGCGGAGCAGCCCGAACGCCACGTTGTCCACGACGAGGACGGTGCCTCCAGGTCGGAGGCGCGCGACCAGGTCGCTCAGCACGGACCGCGGCTCGGCCAGGTGGTTCCAGCTCCGCAGGACGAGGAGGTGATCCAGCGCCGCCGGGCACGCCGCGCCGAGCTCCTCGGGCGACCGCACGTCGGCCCACGGGTGGAGCTGCCGGAGGCGCTCCAGCGCCGCTGTGTCCGGGTCGACGCCGAGGTAGCGCAGTTCGCCCCGCTCGACGGCCGGCCGGAGCGCGCCGAGGTAGCGCCCCTCGCCACACCCCAGATCGAGCACGGCGCCGCGCAGCCCCTCGAGATGCGCGCGGACGGCGGCGTCGTCCCGCGTGAACACGTCACCCGGCTCGAACACGTAGGCACCCGCGCAGCCGTGGCGACGCTCGCAGGTGGCGCACTCACGGGCGGGACGGAGCTTCACCAGGTCGGCCGCGAAGTCGTCCGGCGCGGCCTTGCGCGACACGTCCGCGTAGAGCTGCCCGTGATCCCACTTCACGCGCGCGAGCTCCCGCTGGTCGAAGTCAGCGGTGAACGTCTGAAACAGCCGCAGCCGATCCGGGGCGCGAAGCCAGAGCTGGCGCGCGCGGTCCCCGAGCCCGAGCGGCCCGGGATCGGGGAGGGCTCGGAGGGGGCAGGGGGCACCTCGCACCCGGGCGAGGTCACGCACCGGCACGAAGTTGAAGGAGTTGGCGCGCGGCGGCTCGACGGGCGCACGCATGGATCCACCCTAGCAGGCGCGTCGGCCCCCGCACGTCACCGGCGGGCGACGGACCTCCCCGGCCTCAGCCGCCGCTCGAGCCGCGCCCCTCGATCGTGAGGCCGAGCGCGAAGTTCCCGAGCTCGAGCACGAGCTGGGCCTCGTCGGTGTCGCCGACCGCGGCGCAGCGGAGCACGTACGCGTCGTCGCGCGGCTCGAGATCGACCTGGGCGTAGTCGCCGAACGCCGCGACCGCGGCGTCGACCGCCGCGCGGGCGTAGAGGTCCCGGTGGAGCTTCAGCTCGATCACGCCGGCCCCTCGCCCCCCGAGGTCGGCTCGGTCGCCTTCTTCTTGTACTTCTCCTCCCAGCTCATCGCGATCCCGAGCGGATCCTCGAACGCGGTGTCGTCGTCGACATCCATCGCCAGGAGATCATCCAGCCCGGCCGGGCCGGCGGCCCCGGCGAGCGCGCGCGTCGTCACGTCCTCGACGAGCTGGCGGTTCTCGTCGAGGATCAGCCGCCGCCACGCCTGGCCGAGGAGCTCGTTCTCGAATTCGCCGGCGAGGTCGTCGAGCTCTCGCTCCACCCCGGGCTTGAGCCGAAGCTGCACGGAGATCCGCCCCGCCGCCGGCCGGTCGAGATGGAGATAGCAGCGATCGATGAAGATGTACGAGGCGCCATAGATGGCGTCGAGCGGGTAGAGCTTCTCGTCGAGCTCGATCACGAGCTGTCCGGAGGCCTTCGTCACGGCGAGTTCGGTCACGGGAGATCTCCAGCGGCGGGTCGCCGCGCGCCGAGAGTACCACGGGGCGGGGGCGAGGGCCCGCTCCGCCGCTGCTACTGGCTGAACGAGATCGTGTACGGGTTACACTTGTTCCCGGTCGTGATCGCCGAGATGCGCGTGACCTTCACGACGACGCTCGTAGGCGGTGTCGTCGCCGACGAGCAGTTGCCGTTGCCGAGGCACGCCGTCTCGAAGCCCGGGGTGTAGGTGAAGTTCATGCTCCACGTCACCTTGTTCGTGCCGTCTCCGCCTCCGCCCGCGTGGGCGCCGGGCGACGGGCAGGCGATCGGCGTCCCGCAGCCGGTGAGCACATCCATCTGGTAGTCCGAGCTGCCAGCCGCCATGCTGATGGTCGGGTTGAAGGCGAGACCCGCCGCGGGCGGCGTGAACGTCACGAGGTAGTAGCGCGTCTCGTTCTGCACGGTGAGCGTACCGTCGCGCTGAGTCGGGCCCGACACCGAGACGCCGTTCGCGGTGCCACACGTGTCCCCGCCGGCGGGGACCGACGCGCACCCGAGCGACTCGCACCCGTTGCAGAGATCGCCGTCGTTGTTCTCGTACGCGCCGCTGCACGAGAGCGTGCAGGCGCCGGAGGCGCAGGCCGCCGAGCTGACGTTCGGCAGCGTGAGCGTGCCGCAGCCGGCGGCGCGAGCGCACATCGCCACGACGTTCGCGTCGTCGTCGGCGGTCCCGTTGCAGTCGTCGTCGAGGCCGTTGCAGGCCTCGGACGTGCCGGAGACCGTCTGGATGCAGACGAGGTTGCCGCCCGTCTGGCACTGGCTGAGTCCGGTCGCGCAGATGCCCGATTGCCCCGCGACCGTACACGCGACGCCGCCCTCGGGGTTGCCCTGGTCGAACTGGCCGTCGCAGTCGTCGTCCTTGCCGTTGCAGAGCTCCTGCGTAGGCGAGTTGATCGCGGCGCAGACCGTCTGGCCGCTGGTGCAGCTCTCGATGCCGGCTGCGCACTCGCCATCATCCCCCGTGTCACACGCGCCACCGCCGAGGTTCTCGTCCACCGAGCCGTTGCAGTTGTCGTCCAGGAGGTTGCAGACCTCGGACGGCAGCGCCTGCACGTTCTGCAGACACTCGAGCTGCCCGGCGCCGCAGGCGTACGTCCCGACGGCGCAGATCCCGGGTTGCCCGGTGTCGCAAGCGCCGCCGCCGCCGGGGTTACCCTCGTCGGGGACGCCGTTGCAGTTGTCGTCGAGGCCGTTGCACGTCTCGGAGGAGGGCGTGTTGGTGGCGAGGCAGATGATCACGCCGCTGCTGCACGTGTCGATCCCGTCCGCGCAGACGCCGGACAGCCCCGGCACGTTGCAGGGGCAGCCGCCCCCCGGGTTGCCCTCGTCGACCTGGCCGTTGCTGTCGTCGTCGATACCGTTGCACTGCTCGGGGCCGCTGTTGGGGACGCACGCGCCCCCGGTGCCGCCGGCGCCCGCCGCGCCGACGCCGCCGGTGCCACCGCCGCCGGTGCCACCGCCGCCGGTGCCGCCGCCGCCGGTGCCGCCGCCGCCGGTGCCGCCGCCGCCGGTGCCGCCGCCGCCGGTGCCGCCGCCGCCGGCGCCCGCCGCACCGACGCCACCGGAGCCCGCCGCGCCGACGCCGCCAGAGCCCGCCGCGCCGACGCCGCCAGAGCCCGCTCCGCCGCCGCCGGCGCCCGCCGCTCCCGAGGAGCCGGAGGAGCCGCCGAAGCCGCCAGTGCCCGACGAGCCGTCGGTGTCGCCGGCGTCGCCGGACGAGCCGCCGGTGCCGCTCGCGGCGCCCGAGCCGCCGCGACCCGGATCATCCTCGCCTCCAGAAGCGCACGCGACCGCGAACAGTCCGAGCAGCGAGCCGAGGGCGCCGTACGCGAGGATCCTGCGAGAAGCGAGGTGCCGAGTCATGAGTATTCCCCTGTTCGTGGACGTGGAGAGGGCGGACGGATCAGAGCGCCAGAGGTGGAGCGGTGGCGCGGGAGGCCAGCGCGCGACCGCCGGGAGCGGGCTCGGCGACGCCGAGCCCGGCGAACCGCTGCTCGAGGCCGGGGGTGACGCGATCCCCGAGGAGGCCGGCGAGCCCGAGCTCTGCCGCGACGCGGAGCGCCGCGGCGACGTGCGGGCGCGCCAGCTGCGGCGCGGGGAGCACGCGCGGCGCGGCGGCGAACGCGCGGCCGTGCGCCTGCGCCGGGGCCAGGCGGATCGCGTCGGCGCCGAGCCGGTGCGCCAGGCGGACGACGCCGCTCAGGTGGCGCAGGTTGGACTTGGTCACGACGGCGGTGACGCCGAGCGCGAGCCCCGCCGACCGCCCCGCGCGAGCCCCGGCGCAGCTCTGCTCGAACGAGCCCGGGACGCCGGTGTGGTGATCGTGCACGGGGGCGGTGTCGCCGTGGAGTGAGAGATCGAGGGCGGTGAGCCCGGCCGCCGCGAGCGCCGCCGCGCGCCCCGGCACCGCGAGCAGGCGGCCGTTCGTCTGCAGGAGCACCTGCGAGGCGCCGCGGCGCCGAGCGGCCGCGATCCAGCGATCGAGCTCGGGGTGCAGCGTCGGCTCACCGCCGACGAACGCCAGCGGCTCGCCCGCGCGGACACCGGCGAGCGCCGCCTCGACGGCGGTGTCCGTGACGGGGGGCGCGAGGCGCGCGAGCGCCCCCTGCGCGCAGAACACGCAGGCGTTGTTGCACTCGAAGCCGAGCTGGACGACGCGCACGCTCAGACCGTGTGGATGCGCGCCAGGTGCTCCCGAGCTGCCAGGGCCTCGAAGCCTCGGCCGTCGAGTCGCTGCTCGTTGGCGCGGATGACCTCGGCCAGCGCCATGGCCGCGAGGCCGTGGTCCTCGACCGTCGCCGTCGCGCCGTCGCCGCCGTTGGCGACGAACACCTGGAAGCGGTCGGTGGAGGCCGGGCTGGAGACGCCGGGAGCCCTCGAGCAGACGTCGAGTTGGAAGAGGCCCCCGCTCGCGTCGCGGAGCACCAAGCTCTGCGCGCCGGCCGCGACGGGGAGCACCCGCTCGACCGTCCAGCGGCCGAGGCGTGAGCCCGACGTCAGCGGCGCGACGGCGCTCTCCAGCGCTTCGGCGCGTTGCGCCTGTTCCTGCGGAGTCAGCACGATCGCGCCCGTGGCGGGCGCCGCGTGCACGGCAGCGGTGCTGCTCGCGGCGGCCGCGGCCGCGCCCACGCCGAGCGCACCCACGAACGAACGGCGGTTCACTTCGTTGCTCATCTCGCGTCTCCTCGTTGAGACTGCATCTTCGGCGAAGGCCGACTCTGCGTCAACGCGATGATTATCGCACGAGCGCACGGCGAGCGCCAACGGCACGCGGTGCCGCGGACTGCATCCCTCGCCGTGCCGCACACGGCGCCGCACACAGATCCCCACACGCCAGCCCCCCGCGGGACGCAGCGCGTCGCCACGGATGGGGACTCAGCTCGACTCGGCGAGCACGAACTCGTCACCCACCAGCCGGACCTCGACCCGCGCGCCGTCCGGGAGCCGCCCGGCGAGCACGGCGGTCGCGAGTGGGTCCTGCACGTGGCGCAGGATCGCGCGCCGCAGCGGTCGGGCCCCGAGCGCGGGTTCGTAGCCGAGATCGAGCAGGCGCTCGCGCGCCTCGGGGCTCAGCGCGAGCTCCAGGCGGCGCTCGGCGAGCTGCCGCCCCAGGCGCCGGAGCTGGATGTCCGCGATGCGGGCGAGCTCGCTCCGCCCGAGCGGCTGGAACACCACCACCTCGTCGATGCGGTTCAGGAACTCTGGGCGAAAGAAGCCGCGGAGCTCCTCCAGGAGCACATCACGCAGTGCGTCACGTCCGCCGTCGGTCGCCAGAGCGTCGGTCCCGGCGACCAGGATCCGATCCGAGCCGAGGTTGCTGGTCAAGATCACCACGGTGTTGGAGAAGTCGGCCGGGCGGCCACGACCGTCGGTGAGCCGGCCGTCGTCGAGGACCTGGAGGAGGAGGTTCCACACGTCCTGATGCGCCTTCTCGACCTCGTCGAAGAGGAGGACGGAGTACGGGCGACGCCGGACCGCCTCCGTGAGGAACCCACCTTGCTCGCTGTCGGCGTAGCCGGGCGGCGCGCCGATCAGCCGCTGCGCCATGTGACGCTCCATGAACTCGCTCATGTCCAGGCGCGTCATCGCCTGTTCGTCGTCGAACAAGTACTCGGCCAGCGCCTTCGCCAGCTCCGTCTTCCCGACACCGCTCGGGCCGAGAAACAGGAAGCTGCCGATCGGCTTGCCCGGGTCCCGCAACCCCACGCGGCTGCGGCGTACCGCCCGGGACACCGCGCTCACGGCGTCCGCTTGCCCGACGACCCGCTCCTCGAGCCGGGCCTCCATCCCGAGCAGCTTCTCGGCCTCGCCCTCCAGCATCCGCGCTACGGGGATGCCGGTCCACACCTCCAGCGTCGCGGCGACCGCGTGCTCGTCCAGGGAACGATCGACCTCGCCGCCGAAGGCGCGGAGCGCCTCCTCGGCGCGCCCCACCCGCTGGCGGAGATCCGGGAGCGCCACGTGCTCGAGCTCGCCCTGCCGCGCGAGCTCGCGCCCCTCACGCGCACGTTCGAGCGCCCCCTCCGCCTCCGCCAGCTCGCGCCGGAGCGCCCGGAGCGCCGCCGCCGCGCCGCGGCGCGACTCGAGCGCCGCCTGCTGCTCTCGCGCCTCGGGCCGCAGCCGCTCGAGCTCGGCGCCGAGGCGATCGCGAGCCGCCACGCTCGTCGGATCCGTGGCGCCCGCGAGCGTCTGCACCTGCAGCTCGAGCGCCGCCACGCGACTGCGCGTCCCGTCGACGACCCACGGCACGCCGTCCACCTCCACGCGCCGCGCCGCCGCCGCTTCGTCGAGGAGATCGAGCGCGCTGTCGGGCAACGCGCGCTCCCGGACGTAGCGGCGGGCCAGCCGGACCGCCGCTACGATGGCGCCCTCGGTCACGACGAGATCGTGATGAAGCTCGAAGCGTGACGCGAGCCCGCGGACGATCTCGATCGCCGGCTCGACGCCGGGCTCGGCCACCGGCACGACGGAGAAGAGCAGCGGGAGCGCGGGATCCCGATCGCTGATCCGCCGGAGCCCCTCCGGCGTGGTCGTGGCGATGAGGCGCACCTCGCCGCGCGAGAGCGCGGGTCGGAGCAGATCACCGACACCCGATCCGGCCGGTCCCTGGCCGAAGAGCTGCTCGATCCCTCGCGCGACGAGGATGGTGTCGGCGCCGCTCACCTCGGCGAGGAGCTGTCGCACGCGCTCCTCGATCTCTCCCCGGAGTCGCGCCCCTGCGGCGAGCACCCCGGCGTCGAGTTCGAGGAGGCGGACCCCGATCAGCGGGGCCGGGACGTCCCCGCGCGCGACGCGGAGCGCGAGCGCTCGCACGACCGCGCCCTTGCCCACGCCGTGCTCCCCGACGAGGAGCGGGTGCTGCTTGGCGCGACGCTCGAGGATCGTCAGGACCCGCCGCACCTCGGCGTCGCGGCAGAGCACCGGGTCGGCGATCCCACGCCGCGCCTCGTCCACGAGATCACGGGTGGCGGCGCGCTGCCCCGAGGCCGGCGCGCCCTTGCCCGCGCCGGACCTCGACTGGGTGAGGGGCGCCATGTGCCCGCGCAGCGAGCCGGGCGTCACCCCGGCGGCGGCGAGCAGCTCCCCCGCCGCGCCACGGATCTCCTGGGACAACGCGTTCAGCAGCTGCGCGACGCCGACCTCGGGGGCGCGCTCGCGCGCGGCGTCGCGTTCGGCTCGCTCCAGCAGATCGATGGTCGCCCCGGAGAGCCACGAGGGCTCGGTGGACCGCGCCTGGGTGCCGAGCGCGCGCTCGACGGCGGCCGGGAGCTCGCCGACGGCGGCGCCCGATCGCCGCAGGACCTCCACGACCGCGGGCTCCCGATCGAGCGCGCGCGCGAGGAGGTGGAGCGGGGTCACCTCGGCGTGGCGCCGCTCGTCGGCGAGCGCCTGCGCGCCCGCGACGAGGCCCCTCGCCTCCGGCGAGTATCGATCGAGGGTGAGCGTCGTCGGCTGGTCGCGCGGCATCGCCCGCCAAGGTACAACGGGAACCGCCGCCCCGACGAGCCCGCCCGCCATGATCCTCGCCGAGCTGCCCCACGCCTTCGTCGTGGCGACGTGCGTGGCGCTGGGGCTGGTGTTCGGGAGCTTCACGAACGTCGTGATCCACCGCTGGCCTCGCGGGGAGAGCGTCGTGTCGCCGCGGTCGAGGTGCGGTGCCTGCGGGGAGCCGATCGCGGCGTACGACAACCTGCCCGTCCTCGGCTGGCTGCTGCTCCGAGGGCGCGCGCGTTGCTGCGGCGCGCGCATCTCGCCCCGCTACCCCGCGGTCGAGGCGGTCGGCGGGCTGCTCGCGTGGGCGCTCGCCGAGCGGGCGCTGGCGCTGCTGCCGGGGCTCGGCGACTGGCGCGCCGTGGCGGGGTTCGCCACGCAGCTCGCGCTCGGCCTGGGGCTGGTCGCGGCGGCCTTCATCGATCTCGAGCACATGCTCGTCCCCGACGAGGTGTCCGTCGGCGGCGCTGCCCTCGGCGGCGCGAGCGCAGCGCTCGCCTTGCGGCCCGGGACGGAGGTGCCCGACTCCATCCTCGGCGCGGCGGTCGGCTTCGCCGTCGTGTGGCTCCCGTTCGATCTCTTGCACCGCGCGGTCCGCGGCAAGCCCGGCATGGGGCTCGGCGACGCCAAGCTCTGCCTGCTCGCCGGCGCATGGTTCGGGTGGCGCGGCGCCGTGTTCACGCTGGTCGCCGGCGCGGTGCAGGGGACGCTCGCGGTGATCGCGCTCTACGCCGGCCGCGGACGCATCGACGAACCCGAGGCGGTCCGGGCCGAGCGCGCGGCGATGCGCGTGGCGCTCGAGCAAGCGAGCCCGGAGGAGCGCGCCGCGCTCGAGCGCGAGCTCGCGAGCGACCCTATCGCCGAGGAGCCCGAGCCCGGCTGGCGCGGAGCGCGCATGGCGCTGGGGCCGTTCCTCGCGCTGGCGATCCTGGAGCTGCTCCTGTTCGAGGAGGCGATCTTCGAGGCGTGGGAGCGATGGGTCCTCGGCGGCTGACGCTCGTCGCGTGCGCCACGCTGGCCTGCGGGGCGGAGCTGCGCCGGCCGGCGTACGGGCCGGAGCCCGTCGGTGACCTGGCGGTGACGGTCCCGGAGGCCCCGCCGCCGGCGCGCGTCGAGTCGGTCCCGCCCGATCCCGGCGCTCCCTGCGTGTGGGTCGATGGCGCTTGGTCGTGGGACGAGGGCTGGTCGTGGACGGACGGCGCCTGGGTCGAGCCGCCCGACGGGTGCCACCGCTCCCGGCCGCGGCTGTTCTGGGAGGCGGACGGCGCCGCGTGGAGGCTCCGCCACGTGCCGGCCGGCTGGCACCCCACCGACCCGGACGCCCGAGCGCGCTGCACCGAGCCCCGGCGGTGCGCCACGACGATGGCGAAGTGAGCACCCACGGCGGGGCCGCGGGGATATGCTGCCGCGCCGCGATGATCCCTGACGACCCCGCGACCCGCTCGCCCGACCCCACCCATGTCTTCCGCGAATACGACGTGAGGGGCGTGGCGGACCGCGACCTCGGCGACGGGCTGGTGGAGCGCATCGGGCGCGCGTTCGGCGCCACGATCGCCGAGGGGACGGCGGCGCGGCCCCGGATCACCGTCGGACGAGACTGCCGGCTGTCGTCGCCCCGCTTGTTCGAGCGGCTCGTCGCCGGGCTCGTCGGGGCGGGCGTCGAGGTCCTCGACGTCGGGGTCGGCCCTACCCCCCTCCTCTACTTCGCGGCTCACCACCTCGACGCCGACGCGGGCGTGATGATCACGGGGAGCCACAACCCCGCGGAGGACAACGGGTTCAAGCTGCTCCGTCGGAGCGGGCCGTTCTTCGGTGCCGACCTCCAGGAGCTGGCGCGACGCGCGGCGAGCGACGGAGACGCGCGCGGCGGGGGCTCCGTCCAGACCGTCCCGGTCGACGACGCGTACGTGGAGCGGCTCGTGCAGGGGCTGGCGCTGCCGCGGGACCTGCGCGTGGTGGTCGACGCGGGCAACGGCGCGGCCGGGCCGCTCGGTGCGCGCGCGCTGCGCGCCGCCGGGCTCGAGCCGGAGCTCCTGCACTGCGAGATGGACGGCTCGTTCCCGCACCACCACCCGGACCCGACCGTGCCGGAGAACCTGCGCGAGCTGGTCGCGCGGGTCCGCGCGCTCGACGCGCACGTCGGCATCGCGTGGGATGGCGACGGGGACCGCCTCGGCGTCGTCGACGCGGACGGGAGCGTCGTGTGGGGCGATCGCCTGCTGGCGCTCTTCGCGCGCGATGTCCTCACCCAGCACCCGGGGGCGGCGGTGATCGGCGAAGTGAAATGCTCCACGCACGCGTTCGCCGACATCGCGCGCCACGGCGGGCGCCCCATCCTGTGGAAGACGGGGCACTCGCTCATCAAGAAGAAGATGCGAGAGGAGAGCGCCCTGCTCGCGGGAGAGATGAGCGGTCACTTCTTCTTCGCCGACCGCTACCTCGGGTTCGATGACGGCATCTACGCCGCGCTCCGGCTCTGCGAGCGGCTCGGCCGCGGGCCGCGGACGGTCGGGGAGCAGCTCCGCGACCTCCCAGCGGGCGTCTCCACGCCGGAGCTCCGCGTCCCGTGCGACGACGCGAGCAAGCGCGACGTCGTCTCTGAGGCGACCCGCTTGCTGGCCGGAGAGGGCGAGCTCCTCGAGATCGACGGCGTGCGCGTTACGTGGCCCGACGGCGCTTGGGCGCTGGTACGTGCGTCGAACACGGGCCCCATCCTCGTGCTGCGGTGCGAGGCGCCGTCGCCCGCCCGACTGGACGAGATCCGCGCGCGCGTCGAGAGCGTCGTCGATCGAGCGCGCCACGCCGTCGAGCGATCGCCGACGTGACGGCCGCGCCCGAGGTGTGGTCGATCCGCCGCGTGCTCGAGTGGGCCAGCCAGGACTTTCGGGAGCGCGGCCTGCCCAGCCCGCGGCTCGAGGCGGAGCTCCTCCTCGCGCACGTCCTCGGCGTCGATCGGATCCGGCTGATCCTCGACGCGGAGCGGCCGCTGGCCGCCGCGGAGCTCGGGCGCATGCGGGCGCTCATCCAGCGGCGACGCGCACGAGAGCCGGTCGCGTACCTGCTCGGCCGGCGCGAGTTCTGGGGTCTCGATTTCGAGGTCGACGGGCGCGTGCTGGTCCCGCGCCCCGACACCGAGGCGCTGGTCGAGGAGGCGCTCGAGCGCACCCGCGACCGCTCGCTGCACGGGCGGCTGCTCGATCTCTGCACGGGCAGCGGCTGCGTCGCGATCGCCTTCGCGCATGAGCGGCCGACCTGGGCGATCACCGGCGCCGACGCGTCTGCGGACGCGCTCGAGGTGGCGCGCCGCAACGCCCTGCGCCTCGGCGCGGTGTGGGGCGTCCGGTGGCTCCGCGGCGACCTGTGGGAGGCCCTCGGCGCGGGCGAGCGCTTCGAGCTGGTCACCGCGAATCCACCCTACGTGCCGTCCGCCGAGGTGGACCAGCTGGAGCCGGACGTGCGGGCGTGGGAGCCGCGGCTCGCGCTCGATGGCGGGAGCGACGGGCTGGTGCTCGTGCGGCGGATCGCGGCGGGGGCTCGAGAGCGGCTGACGCCGGGCGGCACGCTCGCGCTGGAGCTCCACCACGACCAAGCAGAGCGCGCCGAGGGGCTGCTGCGCGGCGCCGGCTTCGTGGAGGTGCGCCGGCGCCGGGACTTCGCGGGCCACGAGCGGGTGGTCAGCGGGAGGCGCGCCTGAGCCGCGAGCGCGGCGCCGGGCACAGGCTGAACGCGTGTGCAGCTTCACGTGCCGATGGATGCGATCCGGTGCCTGCTTTGGTATGCAGCGCTCTCCCCTCGCTCCGGGCCCGTCCGTGGACAGCGATCTCGCCGAATCGGTTCAAGCGCTCCGGGCTGCGCTCGAGAGCTGCAGCGTCGTCGCGCGTTTCGGCCGCGCCGACGCCGCGGTGATCGCCGAGGCGCGGGCCAAGCTGAAGGTGCCCCGGAGGTTCCGTGAGTTCCTCGCCGAAGCGAACCCCGTGGACGTGGAGGCGCGGACCCCGGTCGAGCGGGTGCGGCTGATCCCGGCGGAGCGCCTGCTCGAGGAGCAGGTCGGCTTCGGCCTCCCGGCGCCGGGCGACGCGGCCCAGGCTCCCGGCGCGACCGGCTGGCGACCCGCTTGGGTCGTGATCGGCCACAGCGCCGTCCTCGGCGATCCGTACTTCCTCGACACCGCGGCGCCCGACGCCGAGGGCGACTGCCCAGTCCTCACCGCGATGAGCGGCACCGAGACCTGGAAGCCGCGCCTCGCGGCGTCGAGCTTCGCGCTCTTCGTCCGCATCCTGGCCGCGGGGATGGACGTCGCGCGCGGCTTCCCGGCCGACGACGTCGACGTCGAGGACGAGCAGGTGTTCCGCGACGCGTTCGCGCCGCGGCTGCGCGAGCTGGACCCGGCGGCGGCGCGCGCCGGGCACTGGACCTGACGGTGGATCGGCTCCGCACCACGGCGGGGGCCGCCCTCGAGCCGCTCCTGCGCGACCTCGAGCGGCGGGGCGCGCTCGACCTGGAGCGAGTGGAGCCGGCGGTACGCGAGGTGCTGGCCTCCGTGCGGTCCGGGGGCGACGCGGCCGTCCGCGCGGCCGTGGCGCGCTTCGAGCGGCGGGAGGTGCGGGAGGTCCTGGTGCGCGACTACGGCGGCGAGGCCGCGCTGGCGGAGCTCGCGCCCGAGGTGCGGGGAGCGCTGCAGCTCGCCGCCGCGCGCATCCGGGCGTACCACGAGCGGCAGGCGGCGGCCGGGGGCGGCTTCGTCCACAGCGAGCGCGGCGCACGTCTCGAGGGCCGCGTGACCGCGGTGCGCCGCGCCGGCGTCTACACGCCCGGGGGCAAGGCGAGCTACCCCTCCAGCGTGCTCATGAGCGCGCTGCCGGCGCGCGTAGCAGGCGTCGAGCAGGTGATCGTCGCGACCCCGCAGGCGACCCCTGCCGTGCGCGCGGCGTGCGCCCTCGCTGGCGTCGACGCGCTCGTCGACGCCGGCGGCGCGCAGGCGATCGGGGCGCTCGCGTACGGCACGGAGACGGTCCCGCGGGTCGACGTGATCGTTGGCCCGGGAAACCTCTACGTGACGGCCGCCAAGCGGTTGGTCTTCGGCGAGGTCTCCATCGACGGGCTGGCCGGACCGAGCGAGATCCTCGTCGTCGCCGACGCCGAGGCGGACGCGGGCCTCGTGGCGGCCGACCTGCTGTCGCAGGCGGAGCACGACGAGGCCGCGTATCCGCTCCTGCTCACCGACTCCCCGGAGCTGGTCGCCGCCGTGCTGCGCGAGCTCGACGTCCAGCTCGAGACGCTGCCTCGTCGCGCGATCGCGGAGGCCGCCCTGCGCGCGAACGGTCACGCGCTGGTGGTCACCGATCGAGCCGCCGCCGCCGCCGTGGCGGACCGACTCGCTGCCGAGCACGTCGCGTTGCACGTGCGAGACGCGGCCGAGCTCGCGGCGCGCATCCGACGCGCCGGCGCGATCTTCGTCGGTGCGTGGACGCCAGAGGCGGCCGGGGACTATGTGGCCGGGCCGTCCCACGTCCTGCCGACCGGCGGCGCCGCGCGGTTCGGCGCGCCGCTCGGCGTGCACCACTTCGTGTCGCGCTCGTCGGTGATCGAGTACGACGAGGCGCTGCTGCGCGCGCAGGGCGACGCGATCGAGGTGTTCGCCCGGGCTGAAGGGCTGGAGGCGCACGCCCGCGCCGTCGCGGCACGGACGCGCCGCGGCGGCTGAGCCCGCCCGCGGCGCGTCGCGGCGCGGGGCGGCGTCAGCTGGTCGTCAGGTACCCGCGCTTGGTGAGGTCGAGGACGATCTCGGCGACCCGGAGATCGGGCTGGCGCGCGCGGTCCATCAGCGCGCCCAGGCTCGCCGAGTTGAGCGCGGTCTGCAACACCTCGAGGTGCTCGGGCTCGAGGAGGTGGAGGGGGGCCTCCAGCGGGGCGCGCAGGACGAGCCGGGACGACCGATCGGGCAGGCGCGAGGCGAGGTTGGCGAGCTCGTCCTGCTGACGGAAGCCCTCCATCAGGACCTCCTGCACGCTCGCGTCCAGGGGCTCGGGGAACGGTCGCTCCTCCGGGGGCTCCAGCGCGAAGGTACCCGTCTTCCAGTCGAGGAGCCGATACGCGGCCTTCAGCGGCGCGAGTTCGGGGAGCGAGTCGATCCCGACATACCGCAGGACGCCCTTCTCCAGCCAGATACGGCCGACGTCCGCCGCCGTGCGCAAGACCAGCACGCCGGACTTGCGCGAGGTGCCGAAGAGCTGGAGCAGATCGGGCAGCGGGATCTCCTCGAGCGACCCGGCCATGCGCGCGACCCCTTCGTCCGAGCTGCCCATCGCCGCGCGCTGGGGCGAGGGCCCCTGCACCGTGGCGGCCATGGTGCGCGTCGGGGAGGGCTGGTTCGGCGCGAGCGTGATCACCTTGAGGATGCTCGTGCCGACGAGCACGCGATCGCCCTCTTTCAGCTGGACGCGGAGCACCTTCTCGCCGTTCACGAACGTCCCGTTCGTCGACCCGAGGTCCTCGATCAGGATGCCGGTCGCCGACTGCAGGATCCTCGCGTGGCGCCGCGACACCATCTCCTCGACGAGGACCATGTCGAGGTCGCTGGAGCGCCCGATCACGACCTCGCGCCCCTCGTCGAGCGGGAATTCGCCGCCCGCGTACTTGCCCGAAATGAACCGCAACGCATAGCGCGGCTTCGGGGCCGAGCCGCTGGATCTCGGCGGGGGACGTTCCGGCATCGGAAGCGGCTGCGGCGGGCAGGAGCCCGCTATGGCGAAGCCCGACAATAGGTGGGCCCTGCACAGGTGGTCAAGCACGGCGCCCTGGCCCGGGGGCCAAACCGGGCTCGGCTCGCGCGGATCGGCAGGGTCGCGCGACCCACCGGGTCGACCCCGCCGACGCGGGCCAGCCCGCGGCTGCCGGCCTACTGGATGCCGTACTCGCGCAGGCGTCGATAGAACGTCCGCCGCGGGATGCCCACGAGCTCGGCCGCTTTGAATCGATTCCAGGCACACGATTCCAGGGCCGCGAGGATCCGCGCGCGCTCCTCGCGCCGGTGCTCCGACAAGGTCCCGCGACGCGCCGCGGCGGGCGTCGCCCCGCCCGGCTCAGCCTGCGCTCTCGCCGGGCGACCGGAGACCCGCGGACCGCCTCCCGGCTCGGCCCGGGCGCGCGGGTCGGCCGGCGGGAGGTCGAGGTCCTGGGGGCCGATCTCGTCGGCCTCGGCGAGCACCCAGGCGTTCAAGAGGACGTTCTCCAGCTGGCGGACGTTCCCGGGCCACGGGTGCTCCTGGAGCCGCCGCATCGCGTCGCGCGTCACGATCTTCCGCTCGCGCTGGTGGCGCGACGCGAACAGCCCGAGGAAGTGATCCACCAGCTGGGGGATGTCGTCGGCGCGCTCCCGCAGGGGGGGCACGCCGAGCTCGACCACCTGGATGCGATAGAGGAGGTCCTCGCGGAACCGGCCGTCGAGGACCATGGCCTCGAGGTCGCGGTGGGTGGCGAACACGAAGCGAACGTCGATCGGCACCTCCTCGGTGCCGCCGACGGCGCGGACGCGCCGCTCCTGGAGGACCCGGAGCAGGCCGGCCTGCATCTTCTGCGGCATCTCGCCGATCTCATCGAGCAGGACGGTCCCTCCCGTCGCCTCGCGCAGCAGCCCGCGGCGCTCGCGATCGGCGCCCGTGAAGGCCCCCCGGACGTGCCCGAACAGCTCGCTCTCGAGCAAGTGCTCGGGGATGGCGCCGCAGTTGATGCCGAGGAGCCGGCCGCGCGAGCGGGGCGACGCCTCGTGGAGCGCGCGCGCCACGACCTCCTTCCCGGTGCCGCTCTCGCCACGGATCAGCACCGGGACGTCGGTGTCCTTCACTCGGTCGACGATGGAGTAGAGCCGCCGCATGGCCGCGCTCGTCCCCACGAGGCCGTGGTAGCCGAAGTGCCCGTAGAGCACGCCCTTCGTCTCCCGGAGCTGGCGGCGCGCCGCCTTCAACTTCTCGGTGCGATCCCCGAGCAGCTCCCGCAGCCGCGCCTGCGCGGCCTCGAGCTCCGTGTTCGCGTCCGCGAGCGCGTCGGCCCGGGCGCGGTTCTCCCCGACCAGCCGGGCGTTCTCCAGCGCGATCGCGGCCTGGTCCGCGAACGCGCGCAGCGTGGGGAGCTCGGCCTCGAGCGCGGCTGGCGAGGCCGAGCGCTCCACGTACAACGCCCCGATCGCCCCCCCCGCGGGGGACCGGATGGGGACGCACGCGACGCCCTCGATCGCGAGCTGGTGGACGGACGCGTACTCCGCCATGCGGGCGTCCCGGCGCGCGCTCAAGGTCACGATAGGCTCACCGGACTCGATGGCGGCGGCGGCGATCGAACGCGAGAACTCGGCGTGCACGTCGCCGCCCGAGCGCTCGCGCGCGGCGTGCACGGTGAGGGCGCCGCCGGCGGCGCGGAGCACGACGAAGCCCCGATCACCGCGCACGAGCTCGACGGCGTGATCCACTACCTTCGCCGTCAGGCGATCCACGTCGAGCACGCCGGCGAGATCGGCGTTGATCTCCAGCAGCCGCGCGAGGCGCTGCTCGAGCGGCGTCGGCGCCGGGCCCGTGAGCGACGAGCTGCGCGTCGGCCGGCGCGAGAGCGGCCCCGGGCCGATCTCGGTGGGGGCCGCCGCGAGCTGAGCGTCCACCAGCTGCCGGAGCCGGCGGCGCCCCGGCGCGTCCCAGTACACCTCGCGCAGATCGCGAGGGAGCTCGACCGCCATGGCCTCGACCACGGCGAGCGCGTCCTCGCGATCGCGGCGCGCCAGCAGCGACTGCCCCGCCTCGGCCGCGATCTCGGCGCGATCGACCAGCGCGCGCCAGAGCCAATCGCGCTGCCCGCGCGCGCGCGCCTCGCTCAGCGCTCGGTCGAGCGCGGCGCGGGCGCGCGGCTCGTCGCGGGCGAGCCACGCGACGCGCGCCTCAGCGAGCTCGAGCAGGGCGCGATGTCCCACCTCGCTGCCGAGCAGGACGCGAGCGCGCTCCACGGCCCCGCCGAGGTCCGCCGCGCGGGCGGGCAACCGCGGCGCGGCCAGGACGGCCTCGAGCAGCGCCTCGGCCGCGTCGGCGCGACGCCCCATCGCCTCCCACGCGCGGGCGGACTCCGCGAAGCGCGTCGCCGCGGCCTCCGGCTGGCCGAGCGCGAGCGCGAGCTCCGCCTCGAGCCCGAGCAGCTGGGCGGACGCCCCCGCCGACAGCTCGGCGCGGACGGCGGCGAGCGCCTCGATCCCGGCACGCGCGCGCCCGATCCGGCCGAGGTGCAGATCGGTGTTCGCGAGATCGAGGACCGCCTGCCGCACCGTCGACAGGCGCCCGGAGCGCCGCCCCATCTCGATCGCTCCCTCGAAGTGCTCGATCGCCCGGGCGACCTCGCCCCGCATCTTGAAGAGCCCGGCGAGGTTCAGGCGGGCGCTCGCGAGCAGCCCGGCCTCGGCCGCCCGCTCCGCGGCCGCGATGGCGCCCTCGTAGGCGGCCAGCGCGTCGTCGATCCGCTCCGCGCGCTGCAGCGCGATCCCGAGGCACGACCGCACCACCGCCTCGATCCGCGGCCCCTCGACCTGCCCCGCGCGCGCGAGCAGGACCCGCAGCGCGGCGCAGGCGCGGTCGTGGTCCCCTTGGAACGATCGCGCCAGCGCCTCGTAGGCGCCTGCCTCGAGGCCGAGCGGGTCGGGCTCGACGGCGACCTCGGCGGCCAGCTCGGTGGTTCGCCGGTAGTCCCCCGTGCCGAGGCACGCCCGGGCCAGGGCCAGGCGATAGGCGCGGCTGCGCGGCGGCTCCACGGCGGCAGCCAGCGGGCTCGCCGCCTCCAGCACCGCCAGCGCCGCGCGCGCGTCGCCCAGGCCGACGAGGACGCGCGCCTCGACGACCGCGCGATCGAGCGGATCGGCCCCACGCACCCCCGCGAGGGCGTCGCGCGCCTCGCTGAACCGCCCGCGCTCGAGCGCCGCGTGCACCTGCGCGAGGGCCCCCGGATCCGCGGCCGCGGCGCTCGGCGCCGGGCCCAGGGCGGCGTCGATGTCCCGCTCGCTCGCCACCGGCTCGTCGCCGAGGGAGCGCAGCGCCTCGCGCAGCGGCCCCGGTCGTGCTCCGACGCACGTCACGAGGTGCCGGGCGAGGCGCTCGGTGAGCGCCGGCGCGGCGCGGCGGACGAGCTCTCGCGCGACCTCGTCCGGTAGCGGGGGGACGACGAACGTCACCTCCGGCGTCAGCCACTCGGCGCCGGTCGCGACGATCCGTGCGCCGCGCTGCCGTGCGCGCTCGACCACGCTGCGCGCGTCGGCGTCGAGGCGCGACGCGTCGTCGACGACGATCACGACGTCCGGCGGCGCCCCCGGCTCAAGCTCACGCTCGAGCAGCCGGCCCGCGCCAACCACCGCGCCATCTACCCAGAGCGGAGCTGCGCCCTCGATGGCGAGCGTCCAGGCCACCCTCCGGAGCAGCGTCGTCCGCCCGGACCCGTCTGGCCCCACCACCGCGAGCACCTCGCCGGCTCCCAGTCGCTCGATCTGGTCACGGAGCGATTCGGCGGCGCCGTCGATGCCCGTCACGGGCCAGGGGAGGCGGCTCGACGCCGCAGGCGAACCGGCGGGGAGCCCCGCCCCGCGGCGGAGCGCCGAGGCGAACTCGTCCGCCGACGGGTAGCGCTCGAGCGGCGCCTCGCGCGTGGCGCGCGCGGCCACCGCCTCGAGCTCGCGGTGCAGCGCCGGGTCGACGGCGAGGCGCTCGCACGCCTCGTCCAGCATCACCCCGAGGGCGTAGACCTCGGCCCGCACCGTCAGGGGCCGGCCGTCGAACAGCTCCGGCGCGGCGTACCGTGGGGTGAGCCCGCTCACCGGGGCGCCGCCCTCCCGCCACGGCGCCGCGAGCCCGAGATCGACCAACGTGACGCGACCGTCCGCCCCGACGACGACGTTCGCGGGCTTCACGTCCCCGTGCAGGAGCCCGGCGCGGTGCAGGACGGTGAGCTGGTCGGCGGCGCCGGCGAGGGCGGTGAGCACGAGCGACGGATCGGTCGCCGCCTCGAGGTGCGCCTCGAGGCTGTCGCCGTCCACGAGCTCGCGGACCAGGTACGCCCGGCCGTCGCCGAGGCGACCGAACCCCAGCACTCTGGGGGCGCCGAGCCCCTCGAGGCCCGAGAGCGCGATCGCCTCGCGCACGAGCGCCGCTCGCTCCGGCTCGCTCGCGTCCTCGCCCAGCACCTTCAGCGCGACGGCCGCGCCGCCTGGGTCCACGGCCGCCCAGACCTCGCCGCCGCCGCCTTGCCCCAGGCGACGGAGCTGGGCGAAGCGCGGAGGAAAGGAAGGGGCGGAGGTCATGGCGAACGCGCGCACAGGCGCGGCGCGGGGCCGCTCCGGCGCCCGCGGCCGCGCTCAGAGGCCGTAGTCGGCGCCGATGCCGGCGAAGAACCCGCTGGTCCCGAAGCCGATGTCCAGCCTCGAGACGAAATTGCGGTGCGGCTTGTACCGGAAGCCGAATTGCGGCGCGAGCCACGGGAAGATGATGGGCTTGGAGCCGCCGTCCGCCCAGGACGGCTCGGTGTAGTCGCCGTAGTGCTCGTTGTCGTCGCCGCAGTAGTTGATGCCGCCCGTCGGGTGGTTCGGGCCGGGGCACTCGATGTAGTCGCTCGGGTCGCTGCTCGGCGCGTTGCCCGGCGTGTTCGGGTACGCCTGGACCCTGTGCAGGTCACCGAACACGAGGCCCACGCCGAAGCCGACGCCGTAGTTCAGGGAGAACTCGGGGGCGAACTCGGTGCTCCACATGAAATCGGCCATCGCGTAGATGACCTTGATCTTGCTCTCGACGACCTCCCAGGCCGCCTCGCCGTCGCTCGACGCCTTGAACGGCGTGCGGTCCATCGAGTAGTCGGCGTACGTGAGGGAGAAGTCGTACTCGAAGCGATCCTTGCGCAGCACGTACTCGGGGCCGAACGAGTGGACGACCACGTCGCGCCCACCGTCCCCGAACAGGTTCATCATGAACTTCGGGACCACGATCGCGCGGTAGCGCAGGCCGACGAAGTGGTACGCCTTGCCCTCGCTCTCCACGGGCGAGCCGCCCTGCTCCGCGTCGGCGACCGCGTCGTCGCTGGCGCCGGCGCTCGCGGCCGGCGGCATGTCCTCGGCGCCAGGCTCGTCGGCCGCCGGGGCAGGCGCGGGCGCGGCCGGGCCAGGAGGTGTCGGGTCCACGCCGGGGGCTGGCGCCGCGGGGGTGGGGTCCACGCCCGGCGCTGGCGTCGCGGGCGGCTCCGGCTGCGCGAACGCAGGCACGCTCCACAAACCGAGCACGGTGATGATCGCGATCCTCGACATCGACATCGACATGGCTCCCTGGCGCCGCGAGCCGGCGCACGGCCGGACTCTGCCACGCCCACCCGGAAGACCGCAAGACACGCGCCTGCGGCTGGCGCTCCCCCCGCCGAGCGTCGGCGCGTCCCTTTCCCCGAGGCCGAGCGTCGGGTAGGAAGCCCGTTCGGTGATCCTCCACGGCCAGGTCGTCGAGCAGTCGGTCGATCACGACGACCGCGACAAGTTCGTGAAGGAGTACGTGCTGGCGTCCGGGTCGATGCCGATCGCCATGGTGCGCAAGCGGCTGGCGCGGCTCCCGGCGCCGCCGGGCGGGGATCTCGACGCCGCGGCCGCGCCCACCCGCGCGCCCGTCCTCCTGCTGCACGGCTACGCTCAGAACCGCTACGCCTTCCATCTGCCGTCCCGGAGCCTGGCGAACCACCTCGCCCGCGCGGGGTTCGACGTGTTCAACGCCGACCTCCGCGGCCGCGGGAGGAGCGCGCACCTCGGCGCGCACCGCCCGGGTGACGTTCGCGACTTCGTGACCGAGGACGTCCCGGCCGCGCTCGACGCCATCGCGGAGCTCTCGGGCCCCCGGCCGGTGTTCCTGGTCGGGCACTCGCTCGGGGGCGTGGTGTCGTACTGCGTCGCCTGCGATCGGCCGCAGCGAGTCGCCGGGATCGTCTCGTTCGGGTCGCCGTACCACTTCGCGCTCGGGTCCCGCTGGCTCGGCGCCCTCGCTCGCGCGTTCGTCGCGCTCGATCGCCGGTTCGGGTTGCCGAACCTCCCGGTGCCGGCGCACGCCTACGGCGCCTTCGTCCGGACCGCGCGCGCGCTGGTCGAGAGCCCGGTGCACCCGCTGCCGCTCCGGGGTTTCCACCGCGGCTCGATGGAGCCCGGTGTCCTGGACGAGCACATGCGGCTCGCGATGGACCGCGGAAGCATCTCGACGATGCGGGGGATGTTCGAGTGGGCCAACGAGATCCGCGAGCGCCGCCACGAGGGCGACCAGGGGCTCTTCGGCTACGCGGCGCGGTTCGAGTCGCAGGACGTGCCGCTCCTCGTCATCGCGGGCGAACACGACGACCTCGCGCCGCCCGAGTCGGTGCGCCCCGCGTTCGAGCGGTCACGATCGAGCGACAAGACGTACCGCGCCCTGCCCTTCGGTCACGTCGACATGCTCGTGGGGCGCGACGCCCCTCGGCTCACGTGGCCGCTCGTGACCTCGTGGCTGCTCGAGCGCGCAGCAGGAGGCTCGCGCCAGACGGCCGCGTGACGGCTGGGCTGCGCCGGCCTCAGCCGTCGACCTTCTTCCGGAGCCGGGCGACCTCCGCCTCGAGGTTCTTCAGGGCCCGCTGGAGCTCCTTCACCTCCTGGGCGGTGCCCAGGCGGAAGGTCTTGGCGAAGCGGTCGGTCTGCTCGGTCGTGAACGAGCTCACCTTCCCGGACACCTGCATGGCGGCCATCATGGCCTTCATCACGCGCTCGTCCTGCATCATCTTGGCCACGCGCGGATCCCCGAGCATCTCGAGGCCCTTCTTCTGCAGATTGTCCTTCAGTCCCATCGTGGCTCCCTGCGGGCGCGGGCGGCCCGCAGAGAGGTTCTAACCGGTCCGCGGCCACGCCGCCAAGCGGCGCGAGCACCAGCCGCTCAGGCGCCAGCCGATCCCACGAACCCGCGCCCCAACCCGACGCCCCAACCCGACGCCCCAGCCCGACGCCCCAGCCCGACGCCCCAGCCCGACGCCCCAGCCCGACGCCCCAACCCGACGCCCCAACCGAGCGTGACGGGGCCGGGGCGAGCGCCGGACACGCCTGGGCAAGGGGCGGCCGGCGAGCTACCGTTGCAGGGTGCGATGGCGGCCTGCCTGCTCGTCGCGCCGCGGCGCGTGGGTCCGCGGCGCGGTCCTGGCTCTCGGGGTAGCTTTCGGGGCGTCGTGCACGGCGTACGTGAAGCACGGCGGCGCGCTGTACGCCGAGGGACGCTACGTCGAAGCGGCGGAGGTGTTCGAGCGCACCGAGTACCGGCTGCCGGCCGAGGGCCCCCGCGAGCAGGCCGAGTATGGCCTCTACCGGGGGCTCACGCTGATGGCGCTCGGAGATCTCGACCGCGCGGAGCGCTGGCTCACGTACGCGTACGAGGTGGAGCAGCACACCCCCGGGGCGCTCGTCGCGGAGCGCAAGGCGCTGCTGCAGCGCGGGTGGGCCGAGCTCCGGCTGCGCGCGGCGCGCGAAGCCCCCGACGCCCGCGCCGTCGGAGCGGCGAGCGCCGCGCCGAGCGCGCCGGTCGGGTCTGCGGGCTCGGGAGCCCCGGCGGGGCCGGTCCGCGCGTTCGCTCCGCGATGAGGTCGTGGTGAGGACGCGCAAGCTTCGCCGGCTGCTCGTCGGAGCGCTCGGCGCGGGCACGATCGGGCTGGCGCCGGCCCCGGCCACGAGCGCGCCGAGCAGCTGTTACGACGGCGTCCGCTCCGGGCCCGAGTCGGACATCGACTGCGGCGGCGACTGCCCGCGCTGCGCGCGCGACCGCGCCTGCAGGAAGTCGACGGATTGCGCGAGCGGCCGCTGCGCGGACGGGGAGTGCGTCGAGCGGCCGCACCGGGCGGGCGAGCCGGTGCCCCGTGGCTACCGCGTCGTCCGGAGCCAGACGGACGCGCCGGCGACCGCGCGGGTGGCGGGGCTGTGGTTCCTCGGTGTGGGCTACGCCGCGGCCTACGCGAGCGCGCTCGTCCTCCCGGGGCGGCTCGGCGCCAACTACGTCCCGATCGTGGGGCCGCTCCTCGCGCGCCGCAGCCGCGACCACGGCGCCTGGGGGGAGTCCTTGCTCGTGGGCGACGCGGCGCTCCAGGCGGCGGGCGGCGCCCTCCTGCTGGGGGGCTGGATCGGCGCGGGCGCGGCGCTCGAGCGCGAGGGCCCCGCGCCCGCCGGCGCGCCACGCGTCCAGGTGGGCGCACACGCGGGCGCCGGCCGTTGGCAGCTCGGCCTCCGCGGCTGGTTCTGAGCCCCGAGGATCGGCGCGTCAGTGGTACGTCGCGGTCATCGCGAGCACCCACCCGGTGACCGTGTGCGACCACTCCACGGACTCGGGATCGGTGCCCTCCACCCACGCGACCTGCACGCGGCCGGCGACGCCGAGGCTCCACTCCGACTCGACGAAGGCGTCGTACCCTATCCCCCCAGCGATCCCGGGCCCGAGCGCCGTGTGAGCCCGCGCCCGCGGGCCGTACGTCCGAGCGTCCGCCTGCCCGGGGACGTAGACCCCCAGGCCGAGCGCGCCCTGGACGTGGAACCCGGCTGCGGGGTCGGGGTAGAGATCGGCAGCGGCGGCGAACAGCGCGAGCTGGCTGGTGGCGTACTCGTACTGCCCCGACCCGACCTGGACGCCGGTCGTGCCGAGCGAAGGCGCGATCACCGTGAAGACGCCGCCACCCACCGCCAGCCCGGGGACGGGCGTCGCGCCCACGGCGAGCTCCGTCGCCCCCGCGAACCCGGACGCCTTCCCCTCGAACCGAGTGTGCGTCTCGCCGGGCGCCTCGGTGAAGCGGCTGCTCCGCGCGTCGAACGCGGAGCGGAGCCACCCGCCGCCGAAGGCGAGCCGGAAGTAGAAGCCGTCGTGCCACCGCGGGCCGACCGGATCGACGACTCGGTGGGCGTATCGGAGCGGCTCGTCGTCCGGGTCGAGGGGGCGCCGCACGTAGGGCTCGAGGCGCTGCTCGGTCGAGTCGCGGGGGGGCGGGCGCGGCTTGCCGGCGAGCGCCGGCGCGGTGGCGACGACCCAGGCGGCGGCCGCAGCGACCGGGAGCACGGAGCGGCACGCCACGCCGGGACCCTAGCATCGGGCGCCGGCCGCGACGGCCGGCACCCGCCGCTCCCGCGTCAGTCGGCGTCGGCGATCCCGAGCGCCGTCACGTCGAAGCGGAACTCCCGCCGCGCGCCGGACACGGTCACGGTGATCGTGTTCGCGTCCCTCCGATCGAAGGCGAGCGCGAGCGCCTTGTCCTCCGGGGTGACGAGCACGTACCGCCCCGCTTGCGGGACCGGATCGATCCAGCGCACCTCGACGCCCTCGATCGACAGATCCCACCTCCCGGACCGGCCCGTCCACGACCTCGAACCGTCCACGCGGAGGCCCTCGACGAGGCCGCCGGCGAGCGTCGACTGCGTCCGATCGCCGCTGCCGGTGCCCGTGCGACCGTCCGAGAGGCGCGTCCACTCGGCGCGGTGGGCGACACGGCGGGTGCGGTCGGCGGCGCTCCACGTCACCGTGGCGTCCCCGGTGACCTCGAACCGGCCGTTCGAGAGCTTCGTCCATGTGTGCTCGACGACGACCTCGCCGTCGTCGTTGCGCCCGATCGTCACCGTCGTCGTGCCGGTGAGCGTCTGCCCCTCATACACGCAGTTGCCAGGTCGGGCGCCGTACTCGACCTGGAGGGTCGCCTTCGACAGGGTGATCTCCGCGCACGGGAGCTGGGAAGCGACGTACGCTCGGAGTTCATCAGCGGCGGCCTCCACCGCCTGCCCGATCGTGAAGTGGGTCGAGATCTCGATCGCGCTCGAGGTGACACCCGACGCCTGGGCGTCCAGGCTGGACTCCTCCAGCGCGGCGAGGGCCTCGCCGTAGGTGAGCCGCTCTTCGTCCTTCGGGGGGCACCCGGCGAGAGCGGCGGCGAGCACGGGGATGGTCGAGAGCAGCAGCCTGTGGTTCACGAGAGACCTCCTGCGACCCTCCAGGAAGCAGGCGACGTGCCAGGCGCCCGGCGTGCCGGGCGCGCTGGAATCCGCCCGCAGCGAACGCCCCGAGCGACGCCGCACGGGAGACTGAAGCCGCCCGTTCACGCCGGCGCCGGGTCCTGAGGTCGCGCCGGCCTGGCGCCGACGCCGGGCAGGGCCGCCGGGTGCCCCCGAAGGAGCTCACGCCTTCGCGTCACCGCGCGCGAAGATGCTCGCGACGTAGTTCAACACGTCCGTCGCGCTGACCTCGTTGTACCCGAAGTACCGGATCAGCCGCGCCTTGATGATGTCGATCTTCTCCTGCGTCTCCTTGTCGACGACCGCGGAGACGAGCGTCTTTAGCTTGATGCTGTCCTTCTGGTCCTCGAAGAGCTTGAGCTCGAGCGCGCGCCGCAAGCGGTCGTTCGTCTGCCAGTCGAACTTCTTGCCTTCGACCGCCTTGGCGCCGATGAAGTTCATGATCTCGCGGCGGAAATCATCCTTCCGGTTGTCGGGGATGTCGATCTTCTCCTCGATCGACCGCATCAGACGCTCGTCCGGCTCTTCGTCCTGACCGGTGTACCGGTTCTTGACCTTCTCCTTGAGCGCGTACGCCTTGATGTTGTCGATGTAGTTCGCCGCGAGCTTCTGGATGGCGTCCTCGTCGGCGCTGATCGCGCGCTGGACCTCGTTCTTCACGATCTCCTCGTACTCGAGCTTCACCACGCCGATCAGCTCTCGATACCGCTTCCGCTCGTCCTCATTGGTGATGAGCGAGTGGCTGGTGAGGCCCTTCTCCAGCTCGTTCAGCACCATGAACGGGTTGATCGTCCCCTCCCCCGCCTCGCTGACCAAGGCGTTCGAGATCTTGTCCTGCACGTAGCGCGGGCTGATCCCCTCCATCCCCTCGCGCTGAGCCTCCTTGCGGAGCTCCTTCACGGTGTCCTGCGTGTACCCCGGGAGGACCTTGCCGTCGTAGAGCTTGAGCTTCTGCAGGCTCTGGAGGTTGTGCTTCTTCGGCTCCTCGAGCCGCGTGAGCACCGCCCACATGGCGGCGACCTCGAGCGTGTGGGGCGCGACGTGCCGCCCGCGTACCCGCTCGGCGCTGAAGTCCTTCTCGTAGATGCGCATCTCGTCGGAGAGCCGCGTGATGTACGGGATGTCGATCTTGATTGTCCGATCGCGGAGCGCCTCCATGAACTCGTTGTTCAGGAGCCGCCGATACTCCGCCTCGTTCGTGTGGCCGATGATGACCTCGTCGATGTCCGTCTGAGCGAACTTCTTCGGCTTGATGCGGTGCTCCTGGCTGGCCCCGAGCAGATCGTAGAGGAACGCCACGTCGAGCTTGAGGACCTCGACGAACTCGACGAGCCCGCGGTTGGCGATGTTGAACTCGCCGTCGAAGTTGAAGGCCCGCGGGTCGGAGTCCGACCCATACTCGGCGATCTTCCGGTAGTTGATGTCGCCGGTGAGCTCGGTCGAGTCCTGGTTCTTCTCGTCCTTCGGCTGGAACGTGCCGATCCCCACGCGATCCTTCTCCGCGAGGAGGAGTCGGCGGACCCGCACGTGCTCCGCCACGACCTTCCCCCAGTCACCGCCGTGCCGCTGGAGGAGCCCGTTGAAGATGAAGCGGCTGGCCGGGTCGAGCTCGCCCTCGATCTTCACGCGGAACTGCTCGTTCGAGAGCCCGAGGGTGGCGAACGCCGAGTCCCTCCACTCCGGCGGGACGAGCCGCAGCGGCTCCTCGTGCATCTGAGACGCGAACGTGTCCGCGCCGCCGCTCGCGAGCCCCGTCCCGGCGAGGTTCACCCACTGGAACGTGTAGAGCGCGCCCTCGGGCGTCTGCGAGTACCGCTCGAGGCCCTTCTTCAGGAGCCGGACGATCGTGCTCTTCGCCGAGCCGACCGGACCGTGGAGGAGGATCACGCGCTTCTCCGGGCCGTACCCCTCGGCGGCGGCCTTCAGCACGTTCATCAGCCGCATGAGCGGGATGTCCAGCCCGAACACCGCGTCGCGCCCCCCGTCGATCTCGTCGCGGAAGAACTGATACCGGACGAGCTTCTTCTTGTTGTCGATGTACTCCTCGGTGCCATACGAGATCACCATGTCGTACAGCCGCTGGAAGGCGTTCCGCGTCACCTGGGGGCGCCGCTTCACCAGCGCGAGGTACTCCTCGAAGCTGCCCTCCCACGCGAGATCCCGGTACCGGCCGTAGTCCTGGAGCGCCGCGACGGCCGCGACCATCGACGTCTCCCCCGGGCGACCTTCCTTCGGCTGGTTGGGCAGTTCGCTCATGCGGCGGTTGTACCACGCGCCGGAGCCGCGCCGCGCCCGCCGATCCGTTGGCCGCCGAGCGGCCCGGGGGGCGTCGTTGTGGAGCGTCGCGCGACGGGCTAGCCTCGGCGGGACCTGCACATGACGCACGCCTCGGCGCACGACTCACCGGGCCCGCCGAGCGTCGCGCCGCTGAGTCGGGTCGCGCGACTCGACGACCCGCGGCTCTACATCAACCGCGAGACGTCGTGGCTCGAGTTCAACGCGCGCGTCCTCGCCGAGGCGGCCACCTCCACGGTGCCGCTGTACGAGCGGCTCAAGTTCCTCGCGATCTTCGCCTCGAACCTCGACGAGTTCTTCATGGTGCGGGTCGCCGGGCTCCAGGCGCAGCGGAGCGGCGAGCTCGACGAGCTGCCCCCGGACGGCGCGACCCCGGAGCAGCAGCTCCGGTCCATCGGCAAGCGAGCGCACGAGCTGGTAGTGGAGAGCTACCGGATCTGGGGCGAGGGTGTCCTCCCCGGCCTGCGCGAGGCCGGCATCGTGCTGCTCGAGCCGCACGAGCTCTCGGTCGAAGAGCAGCGCCTCCTCGACGAGCGCTTCGAGCGTGACATCTTCCCGGTGCTCACGCCGATCGCGATCGACCCGGTGCACCCGTTCCCGCACCTACGGAACAAGAGCGTGAACGTCGCTGTGGCGTTCGACCGCGAGCCCGGCGCGAGCTCGCCCGGCTTCGGCATCGTCCAGGTGCCGACGACGCTGGCGCGCATGCTGCGCGTGCCCCGCGAGGGCACACGCCGCGCCTTCGTGGCCCTCGAGAACGTCATCATCCGGCACCTCGAGAAGATCTTCCCCGCGATGCGGGTCTCGGGCGCGTTCGCGTTCCGGGTGATCCGAAATTTCGACATCGAGATCGACGAGGACGAGGGCGAGGATCTCCTCCTCGCGATGCAGGCCGAGCTTCGCCGGCGAGAGCTCGGCGCGGCGGTGATGCTCGGCGTGACGGCGCAGGCCCCGTCGCGGTCCGTCGAGTTCCTCTGCCGGGCCCTCAGGCTCGACGCCGAGCTCGACGTCTTTCGCGTCGACGGCCCGCTCAACCTGGCCGACATGACGCACCTCGTCGCCGGCGACGAGCGACGGGACTTGCGGGACGAGCCGTACACGCCCCAGTACGTCCCGCCGCTCCGCGACTCGGACGACTTCTTCGCCACGATCCGCGAGCGGGACGTGCTGCTCCACCACCCGTACGAGTCGTTCGAGGCCGTCGTCGACTTCCTCTTTCAGGCGGCCGACGACCCGAACGTCCTCGCCATCAAGCAGACGCTCTACCGGACCGGCGGCGAGAGCCCGATGGTCCGCGCGCTCCAGCGAGCTGCCGAGGCGGGAAAGCAGGTCACGGCGCTGGTCGAGCTGAAGGCTCGCTTCGACGAGGAGAGCAACATCCAGTGGGCCCGCGCGCTCGAGCGCTCCGGCGTGAACGTCATGTACGGGCTCCTCGGGCTGAAGACGCACGCCAAGGTGCTGCTGGTGGTCCGGCGCGAGCCGGATGGTCTGCGCCGGTACGTGCACCTGGCGACCGGCAACTACAACCAGCAGACGGCGCGGCTCTACACCGATCTCTCGCTCTTCACCGCACGACACGAGATCGGAGAGGACGCGACCGCGCTGTTCAACCTCCTCACCGGGTACTCCGCGCCGCGCAGGTGGAACCACCTCATCGTGGCGCCGCTCGGCCTCCACGAGGCCGTCCTGGGCCTGATCGCGCGCGAGACGGCCCACGCAGCCGCGGGGCGCCCCGCCGGCATCGTGGCCAAGATGAACTCGATCGTGGACGCCGACGTGATCGCGGCGCTCTACGAGGCCGCGCAGGCGGGCGTGTCGATCGACCTGCTGGTGCGGGGCATCTGCTGCCTACGGCCGGGCATCTCCGGCGTGAGCGAGCGCATCCGCGTGCACGCCGTGATCGACCGCTTCCTCGAGCATTCGCGCATCTACCACTTCGTAAACGGGGGAGCGCCGGAGGTGTTCTGTGCCAGCGCGGACTGGATGCCGCGGAATTTCCGCCGTCGCGTCGAGGTGATGTTCCCGATCCTCGACGAGCGGATCCGAGAGCGTGTCACGGAGGAGATCCTCGGGACGATGCGGCGCGACGACGCGAAGGGCTGGGTGTTGCGCCAGGACGGCACCTACGCGCGCGTCGCGGAGCGCGGCTCGCTCCGCAGCCAGCAGCGGTTCATGGAGCTCGCGCGGCAGAGCGCGCGTGAGCGCGACGAGGCGCCGTTCTCGATGGGGAGCCGGCAGCTCGCCCCGATCCGCACGCCCCTCGAGGCGATGGAGAAGCTACGCCCGAAGGAGCGGCGCAAGCGGAAGCGCGCGCGGGACGACGACTGAGCTCGCGTCGGTGGCGCCAGGGCGTGCTCCGCGCCGCCGGCCTAGGGCGCCGAGGGGACGAGATCGACGGGGTTGGAGGGAGCGCCCGCGTTCAGCGCGCCGTCGCCGACCCAGTACACGAACCTCGGAGCGGGTTGGTCGTCGAGATAGACATCGAACCGGAGCGCCTCGCCGGGCGGCGCGCTCACCGTGAAAGAGTCGATCTCCATGCCGGTCGACGCGATCATCCGCACACCCCCGGCCTCCCACAGCAGCGAGTCGCTGGCGTCGAGGGCGTCGGTCGAGAACCCGAGGAGGGCGGGCGACTCCACCGGCGAGACGATGACGTCCCACAGGCACGCGTACCCGCTGATCGCCGTGTCGCACGCGGCGCGGAACCGCCAGGTGCCCCCTGCCTCGTATTCGATGAAGAACCCCGCGCCCTGCCCCGGCTCGACGTCCACGAGCGTGGCGTCGGCGTCGATTCGGCCCTCCTCGATCACCGTGGCGCCGCCCGTCCCGCCGGCTCCGTCGTCCTGAGGCCGCGGGCCGTCGTGGCCGTAGTCGCAAGCGAGCAGCGCCGCGGCGAGCACGCCGAGCGACCAGAGCGGGACGGTGACACGAGGCGGCATGCGAGGGCTCCAGAGTCAGCGGCGGCGCGAGCGCCCCGGCGAAGATCGCGAGGGCCCGCTCCGGGAAGGCGGGGAGGACGACGGCGGCGCGGCGCGATACGAGCCCCCCGACGGCGGCGCGGAGCGATACGCCCCCCCCGACGGCGGCGCCGCGCGGTACGAGCCCCCCGACGGCGGCGCCGCGCGATACGAGCCCCCCGACGGCGGCCCGACGCGGCGGGACGCGGCGTCGGCAGGCGGGGTGCGGCGCGGGCCGTTCGCGCCCGCGCCGGGACGCCACGGCGCGCCGGCGCGCGGCGCGGGCCGCGCGGCGGCCGCGGGGCCGCGCGGCGACCACCGCACCGGATCGCGGGCGCGAGCGCCGCTCGTCGCGCTCGACGCCGGGCGCTCTCCGGGCAGCGCGCGCGGGGGCGCGGCGCGCTCGCCGCGACCCGCCGAGGGGCGGGCGTCGCCGCGCGACGCGGGGGCCGCCCCGCGCGGCGACGCGGCCGCAGCCGCCCGCGGATGGGCCGCCGCGCGCTGCGACGGGCGCGCCGCCGCAGGGACGCGCGCGGACGCGAAGCTCGGCGAGCGCACGCCCGCGCCCGCGTGGACGTGCGGCCGCGTGGAATGAGCGGCGTGGCGAGCGAGGCGCCGGTCGTGGAGGACGTGGTGGTGCACGTGGCGGTGGAACACGTAGCGGGAGTGGCAGAAGATCCAGGGGGTCGGGACGAACCAGGAGACGCTGACCGCCACCCCATCGTACCAGTAGTAGTCCGGAGGCATCGGCGCCCAGCCGACATAGGCGTACGCGCCCACTGGCACGCGCCAAACGACCCAGGCGTGCGCGTACTGGCGCCCGGGCACCCACGACCAGCCGAGGCCGTCGACCCACACCCAGCGACCGTAGTGGAACACGACCCAACCGAACGGGAGATCGCTCACCCAGATCCACTCGCCCTCGGCCGTCACCTCCCAGCGGCCCGCCGTGACGTAGGGCTGGAAATCGGCTCCGACCGCGCCCGGCTCCGGCACCCACACCGTGCCCCATCGCGGGTGCTGCACCCAGGTCCCGTACGGCGCGAGGTCCGCGTCGAAGTCGGCGAGCGCGCTCGGGTCAGCGTCCTCGTACGCGGCGGACTCGGTGGCGTCCGCCGCCGCGGGCTCCTCGGCGGCGGATGCCTCGCCCGGCGCCGGCGGCAGAGCAGCCGCCGCCGCCGCCGCCGGCCGGCCGGGCGCGGCGGCGGCGCTGCGGGCCGGCGGCGCGGCGGCGCTGCTGGCCGGCGCTGCGGCGGCGCCGCTGGCCGGCGCGGCTGAGGCGCCCGTGCCCACCAGCGAAGAGACCACCAGCGCGGCGAGGCTCAGCGCGGTGACGAGGCGGGCGGTCGGCGAGCTCATGGTCGAAGCTTGGGCTCCAAGGTGGGGACGAGCAACCGGCGTGCCGCAGCCCGCTGCCTGGCGTCGGCCCCGCGGCGAGCCCCGTTGCGCGAGGATCGCCGCGACGCGCGCGCTGCCGACGCCGGGACGACCCGCCGGCCGCGGAACCCGCGTTCTCGACCGGGCCGGCGCCGGCCGGCGCCGAGCGGCCCGGCGCGGGGGGCGGCGCGCCGGCTCTCGGCTCAGCGGAGCGCGCCGGCGCGCTCCGCGAGCAGCAGCGCCGCCACGTGCAGACCGTGGGTCACCAGGCCACCGCCGAGCCCGGCGAGGACCTCCTCGACCGGCACGAGCACGACGCGCAGGCTCTCGGTGCTCTCGGGACGCGGGCGCGCGACCGCGCGCGCGCCTCGCGCGAGGAAGAAGTGTGCTCGGTTGGTGTGCCGGCTCGGCTCGGTGTGCGTCACGTAGAGCGGCTCCCACGCGCCCGCCGCCATGCCCGTCTCCTCGAGCAGCTCGCGCTCGGCGGCGCCGCGCGCCTCCTCGCCCGGATCGATTACCCCGGCGGGGAGCTCACGGCTCACCGCGCCGAGGCCGTGGCGATACTGCTCGACCAACACGACCCGCCGATCGTCCGTGAGCGCGAGCGTCGCCGCCCAGTCGGAGCCATCGATGAGGTGGAACTCCTCGATCTCGACCCCGGTGGGCAGCACGACGTGCTCTTCCCGCACCCGGAGCCACCGTCGCTCGAGGAGCGTCCGGCTGCGCTTCACCATCCAGGGTTGCACCGCGACCTCGGCTAGCGCGCCGGGCGGGCGGAAGCCAGCGGCGGGCGTGGCGCCGCCGTGAGCGACGCATCCCGAGCCGCACCTCGCCGCGGACGGGTTGGTCGTGGGGCGCGTGAGTGTTACACGCCGGCCGGGCTCGGCGCTCGCCGGCGCCGCCCGGCCACTGGACGAGGCCCCACGCGAATGAAGCTGCTCGATCTGTGCGAGTTCTGGAGCGAGCGCGGCGGCGGCGTCCGATCGTACCTCGGCCGGATGGCCACGGCCGGGGCGGCGCTCGGCCACGAGATCGTGATCGTCGCGCCGGGGCCACGAGACGAAGAGACTCGGGTGGACGGCGCGCGGCTCGTGCGGTTTCGCGGGCCCACCATGCCGTACGATCCCACGTACCACGCGCCGCTCCGGGTCGACGCGATGCGGTCCATCATCCGCGAGGAGCGCCCCGACGTCCTCCAGGCGTCGAGCCCGTTCGTGCCGG
The DNA here is from genome assembly GCA_020846005.1 of Polyangiaceae bacterium. Classification (GTDB taxonomy): domain Bacteria; phylum Myxococcota_A; class Polyangia; order Polyangiales; family Polyangiaceae; genus JADLEQ01. The sequence continues at coordinate 31,388 of JADLEQ010000091.1, read as the reverse complement.
CGTGGGTGACCGCCGTCTGCCGCGAGGTGCCGCTGCGGACCTACGTGCACCACGCGGACCCGATCGGCTGCTACCTGGCGCCGCGCGTCGCGGCGTGGCCCGAGCCCGCGCGGCGAGCAGCGCTGGCGGGCGCCTGGCGAGCGCTCCGCGCCGCGTGCAGCGGCGTCGACCTCACCGTCGTCGCGGGCGACTGGCTGCGGGAGCAGCTGAGGTCGCGTGGCTTCCACGACGTGCACACGGTGCGCTTCGGGATCCAGCACGAGGACTTCGGGCCCGCGCGCCGTGACGAAGCGCTCCGAGCGCAGCTCCTCGGCCCGCTGCGCGACGACGCGAGCGCGAGGCTGCTCCTGGTGGCCGGGCGCCTGGCGGTGGACAAGCGCCAGCGCTGGGTGGTGGAGGCCGTACGGCTGGCGGCGCGCGACCGACCGCTCGCGCTCGTCGTGCTGGGCGACGGCCCCGAGCGCGCCCGGCTCGAGCAGCAGGCGCGCGACCTCCCCCACGCGACCTTCATCTCGTTCACGCGGGATCGGGCGGAGTACGCGGCGCTCCTCGCCAGCGTCGACGCCCTCGTCCACGCCTCGCCCTGCGAGACCTATGGCTTCGTGCTCGCCGAGACGCTGGCCTCGGGGACGCCGCTGGTGGTCCCGGACGTGGGGGGCGCCGACGCGCTCGCGGACGCGAGCTGCGCCGAGCGCTACGCGGCGTTCTCCGGGCCCCACGAGGCCGCGGCGGCGATCGCGCGGCTGCTGGATCGCCCCCGGGAGGAGCTCCGCGCGGGCGCCGTGCACGCGGCCGCTGCCCAGCCGAGCTCGGCGCGGCACTACGAGGAGCTCTTCGCGCTCTACGCCCGTGCCCTGGCGCGGCGCTGAGGCGTCAGTCCGCGCGCGGCGGCTCGGGGGCGGCGACGGGCGCGCGGCGCGCGCGGAGCTCAGCGACGAGCTCCGCCTCGACCTCGCGCGAGAGCGCGCGCTCGAGGTACGGGAACACCACGGCCTCTTCCAGGCGCAGGTGCGCCTCGAGCTCCGGCTCGAGCTCACGCACGACCCCGGCGAGCGCGGCGCGGCGGGCCAGGTCGTCCGGCGCCGCCTCGACGGCGGCGAGCGCGGCGAGCAGGCCCTCGAGGAGCGGCGTGTGCTCCGCATGTTGCCGCGTCATCGTCGCGAGTGCCTCGAGGACCGCGGGCGGCGCCGTGGTGAGGCGCGGGGCGAGGCCGTCCTCCTCGTCCCGGACGTGGAGCGGGAGCGCGACGCGGAAGTAGCGCTCGACGCGCTGGCACGCCTCCGCGCGGTCCGCGGCGCCGACGTCTTCGCGCTCGGCGACGGCGCGGGCGACGCCGAGGAATTGGCGGATGCGACCGTGGCAGTCGACCAGCAGGCCGACCAGGGTCGTCGAGGAGCGGGCCGAGCGGCCGAGTCGAGTCAGCATCGTGGGAGCTGGAGCGCGGCGCGCGCGCCTCGGGACGCCGCGTAGCACCGCTCGTGCCAACGTGGGCGGCGGCTCACGCCCACGCCCGCAGCTTGCGCCAGAGGGTGTTTCTCCCGATGCCGAGCACACGCGCCGCCTCCGACTGCGAGCCGCCGCAGGCGTCGAGGACTCTGAGGACGTGGACCCGCTCCAGCGCCGCGAGCGTGAGCCACGGCTCGCCGCCCCGACCGTCGCCGCGGGGCGCATCCACCGGCCGGGCGATCGAGCCCGCGAGCTCCTCGGGCAGGTCCTCGAGCGCGATCTCGCTCGACGCCGCCAGCGCGGCGCCATGGCGGACGGCGTTGGCGAGCTCCCGAACGTTGCCGGGCCACGCGTGGGCGAGCAGGGCCGCCTCCGCGGGCGGCGTGAACCCCCGCAGCGGCCTGCGCTCGTCCCGCACGAACCGCCGGGCGAGTGGCAGGATGTCCTCGTGCCGATCGCGCAGCGGCGGCACCGTCAGCTCGAGGACACGGAGCCGATAGTAGAGGTCCTCACGGAAGCGGCCGTCACGGACCGCGTCGCGCAGATCGCGATGGGTCGCGCAGACGACCCGCGCGTCCACCGCGAACGCGCGGTTCTCGCCGACGCGGCGCACCTCGCCGTCCTGCAGCGCGCGGAGGAGCTTCGCTTGGAGCGCCGCCGACATCTCGCCGATCTCGTCCAGGAAGAGCGTCCCGCCGGAGGCCTCCTCGAACAGCCCGCGCCGCCCGGAGCCCGCGCCGGTGAACGCCCCCCGCCCATGGCCGAACAGCTCGGACTCGAGGAGCTCCGCCGGGAGCGCCGCGACGTTGACCGCCACGAACGGCCCGTCCGGCCGGCTGCCGTTGGCGTGCAGCAGCCGCGCCACCACCTCCTTTCCGCTCCCCGTCTCGCCTCGGATCGCGACCGGGGCGTCGCTGACCGCGAAGCGGGCCACCCGCTTCAACAACGCTTGCATCGCCGGGCTGTGCGCCACCACCCGGGCGGCGCGCGTCAGGCTCGGCGCGAGCGGGACGAGCCCGCACACCTCACAGGGAGCGCCATCCTGGGGTTCCATGCGCTCCAACTTGGAACAGAAGCGACCGCCCGTCCACACCGCCGCCCGGGACCGGCGGAGGGGCGGGGCGACCCCTCCGAGCCGCGCGCCTCCCGGGGGCGCGCCGGGGCGACCTCGGCTTCGGCCGCCGCGCGGCTCGCGCTACGATCCGCGAGCATGGACCTCGAGATCGGCAAGGACACGTTGCTCGCGCTCGTGGCGATGGCCTGGGCGGACGGCGCCGTGGCGCCCGAAGAGGCGGCCGGCATCCGCTCCGCCGCGCGACAGCTCGGGCTGGACGCCGCGGCCGCCGGGGAGATCGAGGCCGCGCTCGGCCGACGCATCGGCGTCGAGGAGATCGAGACGCTCCGGATGACGCGCGCCACGCGGCTGTTCACCTACGCCGTCGCGGCGTGGATCACCGAGATCGATGGTCGGGTCGATCCTGGCGAGGCGGCGGCGCTCCAGCTGCTCGGAGATCGGCTCGGGTTGTCCGCGGTCGCGCGCGAGCGAGCCCGCGCGGCGACCCACGCGCTCGCAGGCGGCGATCGCGGCCTCGACCTCACGGCGCTGCGCGCCAAGCTCGCCACCGGGCTGAGTCAGGTGGGCAACGAGTAGGCGCCGCGGCGTAGCCACCCGACATGGTCTCGATCGTCACCGCCGCGCGCGATCTCGGGCGCCTCCGCGACATCTCGCGCGTGCTGGTGCGCCACGGCTTCGGCGAGGTGGTGCAGCGGCTCGGCGCGCGGCGGCGCGAGCCAGCCGCGGACGCGTCGGAGGAGGCGGACCTCGCCGCGCCCACCCCCGAGGAGTCGGCCCAAGGGGAGGCGGAGGCGCGCCAGAGCCCGCGGGCGGTCCGCGTGCGTCGGGTGCTGGAGGATCTGGGCCCGAGCTTCGTGAAGCTCGGCCAGATGGCGTCGACCCGTCCCGACCTGGTCCCAGAGGACGTGATCGCCGAGCTGCGCAAGCTCCAGGACTCCGTCCCCCCGGTGCCGTTCGACCAGGTGAGGGCGCAGCTCGAGCGCTCGCTCGGCGCCGCGGTGAGCGACGTCTACGAGGCGTTCGACGAGCGCCCGCTGGCCGCGGCCAGCATCGCCCAGGTGCATCGCGCCCGCCTGCGGACCGCAGAGGCCCCGGCCGAGGTCGTGGTGAAGGTGCAACGGCCGGGGATCGCCACGACCATCGCCAGCGACCTGGACCTCTTGCACACGCTGGCCGCGCTGCTCGAGCGCGCGGTCCCCGAGAGCCGGATCTACTCGCCGGTCGGGCTCGTCCAGCAGTTCGATCGCGCCATCACCGCCGAGCTCGACTTCGCGACGGAGGCGGAGAACGGCGTCCGTTTCGGGCAGGCCTTCGCCGGGTTCGCCGGCGTGCATTTCCCGCACGTCTACCGGGAGGCGTCCAGCAAGCAGATCCTGACGCTCGAGTTCCTGCCGGGGTGCAAGATCGATCAGGCGGTGGCCGCAGGCCACGACGGCAAGCGCCTGGCGCGCGTCGCCCTCGACGTGATCGTGAAGATGATCTTCGAGGACGGCTTCTTCCACGCGGACCCTCACCCCGGGAACGTACTCGTCCTCGGCACGCGCGACGCCCCCGTGATCGGCATGATCGACCTCGGCATGGTCGGGCGGCTCAGCCCGAGGATGCGCGATCTGACGGTCGACATGATGGTCGGCGCGGTACGCAAGGACTACGAGGGGATCGCCGACGCCATGTACCAGCTCGGCACGCCCACGCGGAAGATCGACATGGAGGCGTACCGGGCCGAGGTCGCCCTCCTGGCGGAGAAGTACCTCGGCAAGAAGCTCAAGGACATCGAGCTCTCCGCGATGATCCGAGACCTCGTGCAGGGCGCGACCAAGTACGGGCTCGAGATCCCGCCCGACTTCCTCCTGGTGGGCAAGGCGCTGATGACGGTCGAGGGTGTGGGGAAGGTGCTCGACCCGGAGCTCGACGTCTACGAGGAGGCGAAGCCCCACTTCCTCGAGATCCTGCGGCGGCGCTACTCGCCCGAGCGGATCGGCAACGAGCTGCTCCGCCGCCTCGAGAAGCTCACGGGCGTCTCCTACGACATCCCCCAGCAGCTCCAGGAGGTCCTCGACGACCTCCGCCGCGGGAGGCTCGTCGTGCGGACGGAAGACACCGCGGCGGCGTTCGACGCAGACCGGCTCGGCCGCCGCGTGCTGATGGGCCTGCTCGTCGGGTCGCTCGTGCTAGGCGGCTCGTGGCTCACCGCCGCGCGCTTCGAGGTGAGCGGCGCGCTGCTGCTGCTGCTCGCCCTCGTGCTGATCGTCGCGCACGCGCTGGCCGACGCCTATCGCGCCTTCCGCCGCAGACGATAGTCCGCGGCGTGTTCGGCGCGGCGCGCCGGCCAGCTCGCGCGGCAGCGCCGGGCTCAGCCCGCCTTGCCCTGGAGCAAGAAGGCGATCGCGAACGCGAACAGCACCAGCGACTCGATGAGCGCGAGGCCCAGGATCATCGGAGTCTGGATGCGGGGCGCGGCGCCGGGGTTGCGGCTGATGCCCTCGAGCGCCGCCGCTGCCGCGCGGCCCTGCGCGAGCGCGCCACCGAGCACGGCCAGGCCGATCGCGAGCCCGGCAGCCAGGACGGCGATGGCCTTGTAGTCGTTCTCGTTCGACGGCGCGCCCTCGGCGGCCAGCGCGCTCTGCGACGCGAGCGTGACGAGAGCGACGGTGCTGAGAGCAAGCTTCTTCTTGGACATGGGTGCGGAATCTCCTTCGGTCGCGCGGCCCCTTAGCCGCTTTTCCTTCGTGTCGCCAGCCCGAGCGGGCCGTTTTGGTCGGGGGTGCGGGTGTTCAGCGTCTGGGGCCCCGCGCCGGCGCTCCCGCCGAGCGGCGACCGGTGCGCCGGCCCGACAGCCCGAGCGCGCTCGGCGCGCCGCGAGACGGCGGGTTCGTGGGCGGGGCCGGGCGCCGGGCGCATGGGGGATTCGCCTCGCGGCTCGCGTCAGTGGGCGTGGCCGTGGCCGTGCTCGCCGCCCTCGTGATGCTCATGCTCCGTCGCCATGCCGATGTAGATGCAGCTGAGGAGGGTGAACACCAGCGTCTGGACGATGACCACGATGACGCCGAGGAGCATCACCGGGAGCGGGACGAGGATCGCCACGAGCGACAGGAAGATCCCGAGGATCAGGTGGTCGACCGCCATGTTGAGCATGAGGCGGACGGCGAGCGTGATGGGGCGCACGCACAGCGAGATGAGCTCGATCGGAAACACGAGCCACGCGAGGTACCACGCCGGCCCGGCCAGGTGCTTGATGTACCCGAGGCCGTTCTTCTGGATCCCGTACCAGTTGAACAGCACGAAGACGACGAGCGACGTGCCCAGCGTCACGTTGAGGCTGCTGGTCGCGACGGGCATGCCGGGCACCAGCGCCAGCACGTTGGCAAAGAACACGAACGACGACGCCGTCGCGATGAGCGGGAAGTACTCCTTGGCCCGTTGGGCATCCATCACGCTCTTCGCGAGATCGTAGAAGTACCCGAGGAAGATCTCGAAGAACGTGCGGAGGGTGAGCTTGTCCTCCGGAATGACGGCCTCCTCCACGTCGGCGAGGCGCGAGCGCACGCCGAACCCGAGCCCGATCAGCAGCATCGCGACCAGGATCGCGGCCGAGACCGGCTCGAAGCTCTGCCACGTGGGCGGGTGCTTGCCGATGACGGACTGCCCGAGGGCGTGCGCGTTGTGCGAGAGCGTCTCCCGGATGTGCTCGAGCAGGAACGTGAGGAAGGAGGAGTGATCGGGCATCGGAACCTCAGGCGTCGTCCGCCGCGCCCACCGCGGGCACCTCGGAAGTCGAGAACAGCTGGGCGGCGACGATCCCGAGCGGGACGGCGCCGACGCCCACCACGAACGGAAGCGCGGACACGAACCCGCCGCGCAGCACCAGCCACACCGCGCCGGCCAGGAGGCACAGCTTCGGCACGGCGACCAGGGGCCACCCCGCAGCGGATCCCGGGCTCGAAGAGCCGACCAGCGCGCGCACGATCTTCGAGATGAGCCAGAGGTTGGCTGCGCCGAGACCCGCGCCAGCGAGCACTCCGACGGACGCGCGCGCGCCCAGCCAGGGCAGGACGAAGAACGCGCACGCGGCGCCCGTCAGGGCCACGCCGCGCAGCGCGAGCGACACCGGCTCGGGTCGCGGGGCGGACGGCTCAGGGGGGCTCATGAAACCTGGATCGGGCTTCGCGGTCGGCGCGCTCGGCCGCCTCGGCTTCGCGGTTCGCTCTGGCGAGCACGCGCAGGAGAGAGCGGACGCCCGCGGCCAGGCCGAGGGCGGCACCGACGACCGCGAGCCAGGGCCGGGTGCCGAACCTCCCGTCTGCCCAGTCACCGAGGAGCAGCGGGAGGAGGACGCTCAGGCCGAGCTCGAGACCGACGGTGCCGTAGTTACCGATTCCCTTCCAGTGTTGCTGCACGAGCAACCCGAAGCGCACGCGGCCTAGCACGCTGGCTCCGGGGGGGTCAACGCCGCGCGCCCTCGATCCGGCCCGCGGCCACGCTAGGCTCCGACCATGCACCGCACGCTGCCGCGTGGCCTCGCCGCCGTGCCCCTGTTCGCGACCGCCCTCGCGATGGCCCAGGCGGCTCCCCCGACGTCGCCGGGGCCGGCCCCGGCCGCGCCGTCCGCCTCCGCGGAGCCAGCGGCGTCGACCGCCCCGGCCGGCGCCCCTCCGGCGCCCACCACCGCGGAGCGCCCGCGCGCCGCGCCCGCGCGCCGCGCTCGGCGCCCGCCGCCGCCCCCGCCGCCCGCCCCCTACGAGCCTCCCCCACCCTATGTCGTGCCGGAGCCGCCTCCGCCGCCGCGCCCCCGTCACGTGGCCCCGCGGTCCTCGCTCTGGATCGGCGGGCGCGGGGGCTGGAGCTTCCCGTTCGGGAGTCTGTGGGCGCGCGAGGTGGAGCCCAACTTCTACGAAGGCGTCCCGTGGTCGGACTACGCGACGTCCGGCCCCACGCTCGAGCTCGACCTGGGCGTGCGCCTTGCGCGCAGCTACGTCGTGTTCGGGCTGTTCGAGCACGCCACGCTGGGCAGCGGGGCGGCCGTCGAGCCGACGATCGGGGCGCCGAGCAGCGCCGAGTCCGACTTCGGCGCGATCGGTCTGCGCTTCTCGTCGGATCCGAGCCGGGTCGGATTCCTCACGGAGATCGCGATCGGCGCCCGGCGCTTCCGCGCGCGCTGGTCGAACGGCACCGCGCTGGAGGGCACGAACTCGCTGGAGTTCCGCATGGCGCTCGGGGCCGACATCCGCGTCAGCCGGCTGTTCTCGCTGTCGCCCGTCGCCATGCTGAGCGGAGGAGCGTTCGGCGACGTGGACTGGGTCTCGCCGAACGGCTCCTCCCGGAGCGCGCTCGGCCCACGCGATCTCGACGCCGGGCACGGCACCGCGAGCCTCGCCGTGGGTGGACACTTCGATCTCTTCGGGTCGCGATGAGCGGCGCGAAGCGACGTGCCTCCCCCGGCGCCCGCGGGGCGGCGGGCCGCCTCACGCACGTGAGCCCGGAGGGCCACGCCCACATGGTCGACGTGGGGGAGAAGCCCGAGACGAGCCGTTCGGCGATCGCCGAGGCGCGGGTCACCATCTCCCCGGAGCTCGAGCGCGCGATCCGAGAGGACCGCGTGAAGAAGGGCTCGGTGCTCGAGGTGGCCCGCATCGCCGGCATCCAGGCCGCGAAGCGCACGAGCGAGCTCATCCCGCTCTGCCACCCGCTCGCGCTGGACGCGGTCGAGCTCTCGCTCCAACTCGAGCCGCGCACCGTCGTCGTCGAGGCCCGAGTGCGCTGCCGAGGCCGCACGGGCGTCGAGATGGAGGCGCTGACCGCGGTGTCCGTCGCCGCCCTCACCGTCGTCGACATGGGCAAGGCCATCGATCGCGAGATGACGATCCACGGGGTGCTGCTCCGCGAGAAGCACGGTGGGCGGAGCGGAGACTTCGTGCGGGGCGCCGGCGCTCACGCCGCGGGAGCGGCGAGCGGCGGCGCCAGGCCGCGCGCCCGGCGCCGCTAGCCGCCGTCGCCGCCGCTCGGGGGATCGGCGGCCGGCGCCGGGCGCTCCGCCGCGCCGCGACGGCGCCCGAGCGCCACGAACCCGATGGCGAGGACCGCGACCAGGGCGATGGCCGACGCGGCCCAGTAGCGGCGGCGCTCGGGCCCACGATCGAGCTCCCCGCGCTGCGCGCGATCGCGGAGCGCGCGGGCCCGCTCATTGGCGGGATCGAGCTCGAGCGCGCGCTCGACGAGGGTGGCGTCGGCGACGCCGTTCGCGAGGAGCGCGGTGGCCTCGAGCGTCAGCCGGAGGCTGGCGGCCTTCGCGCGGAGCGTCTCGTCCTCCGCGAGGCGCTCCGCGCGCCCGGCGGCGTCGAGCGCCGCAGCGGGATCGGAGTCGAAGAAGGCTACGGCGATCGACGTGTACGCGGCGGCGAGCGTCGCGCGCTGGCCGAAGTTCGGTCCGTGCGCGAGCACGGCGTCGAGCGCTTGGCGGGCGGCCACCCAGTCCCTCGCCTCCAGCGCGGCCTGCGCGGCCTCGAAGCGGGCGTAGGGCTCCGCCAGCCGCATCCGGTCGAGCTCCGCGAAGAGCTCACGCGCGATCCGCTCCCACGTCCACTCACGCGGCGCGCGTCGGCCGACGGTGTCCTCGTAAGCGTCGCGGAGCGCGTGCACGCCCGCCTCGCCGAGGAGCGCGACCCCTTCGCGCGCAGCCTCGCGGACCTGCGCCCGCTCGCTCGAGGCGAAGGAGATCACGATCCGCGCGGCCAGCGGGTCGCGGACCCGCCCCCAGGCGCGCAGCACGTCGGCGAGCGCCCGCGGATCCTCGACGCGCACCGTCTCGCCGGGGACGCTCTTGCCGCGGGCGTCGAGCTGCCGGTCCGCCCAGCGCCCGATCTTCTCCGCCCGGTGCCGCCTCGCCTCGAGCAGCGCGGCGAGGGAGCGATCGCCCATCTTCTCGAGCTGCACCTGCACGTCGACACGCATCAACTCGCCGAAGCGGACGTGGACCTCGACGAGCTCGCGCGCGGCCTCCACGGTATCGATGGCCACGAGCATCCGGGTGAGCGCGACGAGGCGCGCGAGGGCGACGTACGCCGGCTTCTCAGGCTCGGCATGCTCGACGAGCATCGCCATCCACTCCGGGGCGGCCGGCGCCTTCTCCCCCGCGGCCTTCGCGCGAGCGCGGAGCTGCGCGAGCGCCTTCTTCCGCGCGCGTTCGAGCAAGGCTCGCATCGCGCCGCGGTCGGCGCTCCCGGCGAGGTCGTCGACCCGCTTCCGGATGGCGCCGACCCAGGCGGGCGGCGCCTCACGGAGCTCGCGCGCGGCCTCCTCGCGCGTTGCGGCGTCCGGGCCCGAGACTCGCTCGAGGAGCCGATCCACCTCGGCGAGCGTGGCCGGGGTCGACTCCGGGGGCGCGAGCGGCGCCGGGCGAGGGAGCGGCGGGAGCGGGAGGCGCGTGGCGCTGGCGGCGGGCGCGGCGGCCGCGTCCTGCCCGGCGGAGGAGGGCCGCGCGAGCGCGAGCGAGACGCCGAGGACGGCCGCGCGGGCGCCGAGGCGCGCCGCGCGCGGGGCCGGAGCCCACGTCGCCGTCACTCCGTGATACGGAAGTCGGGGAACTCGCCGGTGAAGCTGCGCCATCGGGTGTCCACGCGCTCGACGCGAGCGGCGCTGGGGCCCTTCTGGGCCCAGCCGAAGAGCTCGCGGACGGCGGTCTCCTCGCCCTCGGCCAGGATCTCGACGGAGCCATCGGGCCGGTTCCGCACCCAGCCAGAGAGCCCGAGCCGCCGCGCCTCACGCTGGGTCGACGCTCGGAAATACACCCCCTGGACGCGCCCGCGGACCACCAGCTGGAGCTGTTTCAGCGACATCCGGGGCTGGGTGTAGCCAACGGCTCGGGGCGCGGCAACTCGGCGGGCCCGGAGGCCCGAGCGGGCGCGACGATCGGGCGCCCGGGGGGCGCGACGCCCGACCTCGCCTCGGGCGGCGGGGCGCGACGCCGCGGACCCGACAGGCGGGCGGGCGCGGCGCCGGAGGCGCTCCCCCGGCGCGCCTCGCCCCGCGGCGAGGTGGGGCTCCCGCGCCACCCCGAGCTGTGGTCTGATCGCGGCGTGGCGCGTGACGCGAAGAGCGCGATCGACGCGGCCGAGCGTCGTGTCCGTGAGCTCGAGGACGCCCTCGCGCGTGAACGGCGGACGGTCGCGGCGCTGTGCGAGGTCGGCGTCGCCCTGGGCGCCAGCTCCGAGCTCGACGAGCTGCTCGAGCTCATCCTGGAGAAGCTGAAGGAGCTCGTGCGCGCGGATCGCGCGATGCTCTACCTCCTCGACGCGCCACGCAACGAGCTCGTGAGCCGCGTCCTCGTCGGGCCGGACGTGACCCACGTGAGGGTCCGGCTGGGTTCGGGCATCGCCGGCCGAGTGGCGCAGTCGGGGCGAGCGGTGCGCCTGCGCGACGCCCACGCGGACCCGCGCTTCGAGCCGGAGTGGGACCTCCTGACGGGGTTCCGTACCGGGAGCCTCCTCGCCGTCCCGCTGCGCAACCACCTCGGGCGAACCATCGGCGTGATCGAGGCGTCGAACCGCCAGGGCAAGCCGGAGTTCAGCGTCGAGGACGAGGAGATGATCGCGGTGCTCGGCACCCAGGCCGCGGTCGCGATCGACAACTCGAGCCTGCTCGTGAGCCAGCTCCAGAAGAACCGCGAGCTCCTCGACACCCAGATCGCTCTCGAGCGGCGGGTGCGCGACCTGGAGCTGCTGTTCGACCTCGAGCGCGCGACGTCGAGCGCGACCTCGCTCGAGTCGCTGGCGACCGCCGCGCTCGAGCGACTGGTGATGGCGTGTGGTGCGCGGGGCGCTGCGCTCCTCCTCGTCCAGCCGGAGTCCGGCGATCTGGTTCAGTACGTGCTCGACGGCGAACGCCCGGACGCGCTCGCCTGCTTCGGCGTGAAGGCGGGCGAAGGCTTCCTCGCCGCGGCCTTGCGCACGGGAGGCGCCCTGTCGGTACCCGACGGTCCCTCCGACCCGAGGTTCCACGTCCACGTCGAGGGGCGGCTCCCGTTCCACTTCGCGGAGGTGTTCGCGCTCCCGCTCGAGGGCGAGAGCGCGCCGATCGGCGCGATCGGGCTGTTCGGCATGCGCGAGGCGCCCGGCTTCGGGGAGGAGGACCTCGCGCTCGCCCGGCTCGTCACCGCGAACCTCGCGACGGCGGTGCGGCTCTTCCAGGCCGGCGAGCAGCGCGCCCGGCAAGAGCGCCTCGAGGCGATCGGCCGGCTGCTCTCCCAGGTCGTCCACGACTTCAAGACACCGATGACCGTCATCAGCGGCTACGCGCAGCTCATGCTGGATGCCGACGAGCGACAGCAGCGAGCGGAGTACTTGGAGGAGATCCTCCGGCAATTCGACGCCCTGGTCGCCATGCAGCGGGAGGTGCTGGAGTTCGCGCGCGGGGAGAAGACGCTCTTCGTCCGTCGAGTCCACCTGCGCAAGTTCTTCGCCGACCTCGCGCGGGACCTGGGCCGCGAGGTGGAGGGCAAGCCGATCGAGCTGGTGTTCGACGTGGACACCCGACTGTCGGCGCGGTTCGATGAGACCCGCGTGGCGCGCGCGCTCCACAACCTGGCGCGGAACGCCGTCGAGGCGATGGCGGACGGTGGGGGGACCTTGAAGATCGGCGCACGCGCCGAGGGCGACGACCTCGTCCTCACGGTCGCAGATACAGGCCCCGGTATACCTCCCGAGGTCGAGGGCCGCCTGTTTCAGTCGTTCGTCACGGCGGGGAAGACGGGCGGCACGGGCCTCGGCCTCGCCATCGTGAAGAAGATCGTGGACGAGCACGGCGGGACGATCCGTGTGCACAGCACCGCCAGTGGAGCGGCTTTCGAGCTGCGCCTGCCGAGGGGCGCGGGGCGCTGACGTGAGCTCGCGCGGAGGTGCTAGCCTCCGCCCCGAAGCCTCGGAGCCCGATGTCCACCCCTCCCGCGCGCCGTTCCCTTCTGTCTGCTCGGGCGGCGGAGCTCGAGACGTGCGGCTACTGCCCGAAGCTCTGCCGGTCCGCCTGCCCGGTCGCCGAGGCCGCTCCGAACGAGGCGCTCACGCCCTGGGGCAAGATGACGCTCGCGTGGTGGGGCGACCGCGGGCTGGTCGCCACCGACGAGGAGGTGGCGAGGACTGCTTGGGCGTGCACGGGGTGCGGCGCGTGCTCGGGGAGGTGCGCGCACCACAACCCCGTCGGGAGCGTGCTCCGCGCCGCGCGCGCGGACCACGCGAGCACGGGCAACGAGCCGGCCGCGGCCCGCGCCGTCGCGGCCGGACACGCTCGCCGGCGCGCCGAGGCGGCGCCGACGCTCGCGGCGCTCGGCGCGCTCCCGGGCGTCCGCGCCGACGCCACCGCCGTGGTGCTCGTGGGGTGCGGCTACCTGCGCCACGCCCCGGCCGTCGCGCGCAGCATCGTGCGCGTCGCCGCCCGGCTCGCGGGCGGAGTGCACGTCGCCCGAGGGTGCTGCGGCCTCGCGCTCGCCGAGGCCGGCGACGCGAGCGGGGCCGCCAACGCGCTCGCCGAGCTGGTCGCCGAGGTCGGGGCGCGGCGGCTCGTGGTCGGCGATCCGGGCTGCGCGCTGCACCTCGCCGAGGCGACCGGACGCCGCCCCACCTCACTGGCCGAGCTGGCGGCGGGCGCGGGCCCGCGGATCGCCATCGTCCCGGAGCTCGCGGGGCGGGCGCTCCGCTGGCTCGACCCGTGCCGGCTCGGCCGCGGCCTCGGAGTCTACGACGAGCCGCGCGCCGCGCTCGGGCGCGCGCTCGGGCGCGCGCCCGCAGAGCTTCCCTGGGCGCGAGAGCAGTCCCGCTGCTCCGGCGGTGGCGGGCTCCTGCCCCTTACTTACCCGGACGAGTCGCGGGCCATCGCAGACGCGCGGATCGCGGAGCACCAGGAGGCGGGCGGCGGGGAGCTCGTCGTCGGGTGCGCCGGATCGCTCGTACGCCTGCGCTCACGCGGTGCACGCGTGGTCGATTTCGCCGAGATCGTGGATCGCGCGCTCGGGGGCGATGACTGACGCCCGGGTGCGCGACCGGCGCCGCCGCACGATCGCCGGTCGCGTGCTGCTCTCCTACGTCGTGCTCACCGCGGCGTTCGTCGTCGTGACGGGGTACGGCGCGGTCGCGCTCGAACGCGCGGCGGTCGAGGCGGAGCTGCTGCGTTCCGGTCACCTCCCGCTCGCGCTGGCGCTGCGCGACGCGGTCGGCGAGCAGGACGCCTGGAACGAGAAGATCGCGCACCTCGCGCAGTCTCGCGACCCTTACCGCGAGCGCGCCTGGCTCACGAGCACGCTCGACGGCTCGCGGCCGCGATCCTTCGCGAAGGTCCGGGCGGCGATCCACCGTGCGCTGGTCGCGGGCGCGAGCGGGGCGCCCAGCGAGGTGGGTCGCGAGCTGATGGGGGAGGCCGGCGAGATCGAGCGGTCGCTCGATCCGGACCGCGACGGGCTCCGCCGGCTGTTCGACGCCCTGGAGCGCGAGGACTCCACGCTGGCGGAGGTCGAGCAGAGCACGATCGAGGAGCGTGGACGGCGCGCGAAGGAGCGCCTCGCGGCCCTGGAGCTCCGCATCCAGGGGAGCATGGACGACCTGGTCGCGGAGGCACGCGCCCGGGAGCGCCTCGCCCTCCGCCTCCTGCTGGGGCTCGCGCTCGCCGGCGTCGGCGTCGGCGTCGGCATCGCGCTCTGGGCGCGTCACGTGCTCGCGCCGCTGCGGGCGCTCACCGCCCGCGCGCAGGCGGTCGCGCGCGGTGATCTCACCGCGCGGCCCGAGCTCGGGACGGGCGACGAGCTGGGTGAGCTGTCGCGGACGTTCGAGTCGATGGTGGCGGCCATCGACGCCGCGAAGGCCCAGCTCGTGAGCCAGGAGCGCCTCGCGGCGATCGGGAAGATGGCGGCGCACGTCACCCACGAGATCCGGAACCCGCTCTCCGCGCTCGCCCTGAACGTACAGCTCCTGGAGGAGGACCTGCCGGCGGGGGCGACGGAGGCGCGCTCACTCCTCCTGGCCATCGACGCCGAGATCCAGCGCCTTCGGGTGCTGAGCGATCAGTACCTCACCGTGGCACGTCAGCAGCCGCTGCAGCTCGAGCGATGGAGCCTCGCCGAGGCGGTGGACGACGCCGTCGCGTTCCTCCGACTCGACCTCGAGCGGCGGGGGATCCGCGTGGTCGTGGAGCACGGCGGGGGCGAGGACGCCGCACGCATCGACGAGCCGCGGCTGCGCCAGGCGCTGTTCAACCTGATGCGCAACGCGGCGGACGCGATGCCCGACGGCGGGACGCTCCGGATCCGGACCGACGCGCCGCCCGCGCGCCCGCTCGAGGTGTCGCTCGAGGACGAGGGGCCCGGCATCGACGAGCAGGTGCGTGAACGGCTCTTCGAGCCGTTCTTCACTACGAAGGGTCACGGGACGGGGCTGGGCCTCGCCATCACTCGCCAGATCGTCGAGGCGCACGGGGGCGCCATCGAGTGCGAGCCACGCGCGCCCCACGGCACTCGGTTCATCGTGCGGCTGCCGCGCCCCGCTCCCGGGGCGCCCATCGAGGCGGCATGAGGGCGAACCGGATCGTCCTCGCGACCACCAACCGCGGGAAGGTCGCCGAGCTCGCAGAGCTCCTCGCGCAGCCGCACCTCGAGCTGAGCTCCGTGGTCGACACGCTCGGGCGGCCGCTGGTGGTCGACGAGGACGGGGACACGTTCCTCGCGAACGCCGCGGTGAAGGCGCGCGCCGTCCTGGCGGCGACCGGCCTCCCGTCGCTCGCCGACGACAGCGGGCTCGAGGTCGACGCCCTCGATGGCCGCCCGGGGGTGCGCTCTGCGCGCTTCGCGGGCGCAGCGGCGAGCGACCAGGAGAACATCGACGCGTTGCTGGCCGCTCTCGCCCACCTGCCCGATCCCTGGGCGCGGAGCGCGAGGTTTCGCTGTGTCCTCGCGCTGGCCCTCCCCGGCGGCGAGTTCCTCACCGCCGAGGGGTGCTGCGACGGGTGGATCGCGCTCGCCCCGCGCGGCGACGCCGGCTTCGGCTACGATCCAGTGTTCGTCTCGCCCGAGCTCGGCGGGAGGACGCTCGCCGAGGTGTCGCGCGAGGACAAGGCGAGGGTGAGCCACCGAGCGCGCGCGGCGCGCGCCCTGCGGCCTCACCTCGGGTCGTTCGTCAGGGGCGGCTGAGCGCCCGCCCGACTCAGCTCGCCGGTGTGGCGGGCGCGCCGGCAGAGGCGGCCTCGACGAACTCGATGATGGCCATCGGCGCGTTGTCGCCCCGCCGCGGCCCGAGCTTGACGATGCGCGTGTACCCGCCGGGGCGCCCCTGGTAGCGCTTCGCGAGATCGAGGAAGACCTTCTCGACCAGATCGATCTTCTTCGATGCGCCCGCGGCCTCTACCACGGCGAAGCGGCGGAGGTACTGGCCCATGCGCTGCTGCGCCGCGCGGCGTCGCGCCTGATCGCGGGGCGCCAGCTCGGCCCAAGGCGTGTAGGCGACCGCGCCCAGGCGGACCGCCCGCGTGATGAGGCGCTCCGCCACGCGGCGCAGCTCCTTCGCCTTCGCGTCCGTCGTCTCGATGCGCTCGTGCGCGACGAGGTTCGCGGTGAGCGCCCGCAGCATCGCGCGGCGGTGAGCGGTGTCACGGCCGAACTGCCGACCAGCTTTGAGGTGTCGCATGTGTCGCTCCCGATCCGGTCCGGCTCAGCCGGCCGACTGCTGCTGCCGCCAGCGCTCGAGCATCTGCGGCCAGTTGTCGAGCTTCATCCCGAGGCTGAGGCCCATCGTCGCCAGGATCTCCTTGATCTCCTTGAGCGACTTGCGGCCGAAGTTCTTGGTCTTCAGCATGTCCGGCTCGCTCTTCTGCACGAGCTCGCCGATCAGCGTGATGCTCGCGTTCTGAAGGCAGTTCGCCGAGCGCACGCTGAGCTCCAGCTCGTCGACCGAGCGGAAGAGGTTCTCGTTCAGCGGCTCCTCGTCCGACCCGGAGTACGAGTACGTGGACTCCTCGCTCTCCTCGAAGTTGATCCAGATCGAGAGCTGCTCCTTCATGATCTTCGCCGCGAAGGCGACGGCGTCCGCCGGCTTCACGGCGCCGTTCGTCCAGACCTCGAGCACGAGCTTGTCGTAGTCCGTCTGCTGGCCGACGCGCGCGTTCTGGACGGTGTAGTTCACCTTCCGGACCGGCGAGAACAGCGCGTCGATCGGGATGGATCCGATAGGCATCGCCGCGGTCTTGTTGCGCTCCGCGGGCACGTACCCGCGGCCCACGTTGACCGTGAGCTCCATGGAGAGCGGGCCCTTCTTGTCGAGCGTGGCGATCACGTGCGACGGGTTGAGGACCGAGAGGCCGTCGACGAGGTGGATGTCGCCCGCGGTGACGACGCCGGGGCCCTCCTTCTCGAGCCGCACGGTGTACGTCCTGGGCGACTCCGCCCGCAGCACGACCTGCTTCAGGTTGAGGACGATGTCCGTCACGTCCTCGACGACGTCGGCGATCGTGGTGAACTCGTGGAGCGCACCGTCGATCCGCACGCTGGTGATCGCCGCGCCCTGGAGCGACGCGAGGAGCACCCGGCGGAGGGAATTGCCGACGGTGATGCCGAAGCCACGCTCGAGCGGCTCGCAGGTGAACTTCCCGTAGGTGTCGCTGCTGGAGTCTGGATCGATCTGGATCGCCTTCGGGCGGATCAGATCCCGCCAGTTCCGACTCGTCATCTGCGTAACCATGCTGGTGTCCTTTCGTGGCTTCGGTCTGCGCGACCGTCCCCGGCGCTCTCGGGAACCCGCTCCCTGAGCGCCGCGCGGCCTGCCCGCATCTTGGAGGCGCGCTCCAGGGCGGCGTCCGCCGCCCGGGCGCTCACCGCGAGTAGTACTCGACGACGTACTGCTCGCGGATCATCGGCTCGTTCAGCTCGTCCCGCACCGGCAACCCCTTGAACGTGCCGGTGAAGGCGTCCTTGTTCACCTCGACCCAGCTCGCGCGCTGGCGGTTCTCCGCGGCGGCGAGCGCGCCCTGCACGTACGCGATCTTCCGCGACGCCTCACAGATCGAGATCACGTCTCCTGGCCGTACGCGATAGCTCGGGATGTTCACGCCCTTCCCGTTCACCTCGACGTGGTCGTGGCGGACGAGCTGCCGCGCCTGCGCGCGCGTAGCCGCGAACCCCATGCGATGCACGACGTTGTCGAGCCGGCTCTCGAGGAGCGACAGCATCTCCTCGCCCGTGCGGCCGGACATCGTCGTTGCGGTCGCGTAGTAGCGGCGGAACTGCCGCTCGAGCAGGCCGTAGACGCGGCGCATCTTCTGCTTCTCGCGCAGCCGGAGGCCGTACTCGGAGAGCTTGATCCGGCCCTGGCCATGCTGGCCGGGCGGGTAGGGGCGCCGGGAGATGGAGCACTTCTCGCTGAAGCAGCGCTCGCCCTTCAGATAGAGCTTGGTGCCCTCGCGGCGGCAGAGCTTGCAGACCGGACCGATGTAGCGTGCCATGGGGGTTTCCTCAGACGCGACGCCGCTTCGGCGGGCGGCAACCGTTGTGGGGGATCGGGGTCACGTCGCGAATCAGGGTCACCTTGAACCCGGCCGTCTGCAGCGCTCGGAGGGCGCTCTCGCGACCGGCCCCCGGCCCCTTCACGAACACGGCGACCGAGCGCATCCCGTGCTCCTGCGCGCGACGCGCGGCCTCCTCGGCGGCGAGCTGGGCGGCGAACGGCGTGCTCTTGCGCGAGCCCTTGAAGCCGCGCGACCCGGCGCTCGCCCACGCGATCGCCGCGCCCTTCACGTCCGTGATCGTCACGATCGTGTTGTTGAACGTGCTGCGGATGTGACAGATGCCCGCCGGGACGTTCTTGCGCACCACCTTCTTGGTGGCGCGGCCCTTCTTGGGCGCGTTTGCCTGTGCTGTGGCCATGCTCGGTGTCCGTTCACTTCTTGGTTCGCATCAGGCCCTTGCGGGGTCCCTTGCGTGTCCGTGCGTTCGTGTGCGTGCGCTGCCCGCGGACGGGCAGCCCCTTTCGATGGCGCAAGCCGCGGTAGCAGCCGAGGTCCATCAGGCGCTTGATCGCCTGCTGCTCGTCGCGGCGGAGATCGCCCTCGACCCGGAAGCCGGCGTCGAGCACGTCGCGGATCGCCTTCACGTCGGCCTCGCTCAGCTCTTCCACCTGCTTCGTCGGCGGGACGTTGGCGCGCTCGCAGACGACGCGCGCCGTCTTCGGGCCAATGCCGTAGATGTAGGGCAGCGCGTACGCGAGCTGCTTGCGGCGGGGAAGATCGACTCCTGCGATGCGTGCCATCTGCTTGCTCCGAGTTCCTGTTTCAGCCCTGCCGCTGCTTGTGGCGCGGGTTCGAGCAAATCACGCGCACCACGCCGGCGCGGCGCACGAGCTTGCACTTGTCGCAGATCTTCTTGACGCTGGGGCGGACCTTCATGGCGGCTACTTCGTCGAGGTGTTTCGGGTCGAGGCGAGGACGAATCCTCGGGTCGGGTCGTGGGTGGCGGGGGCGACGCGGACGCGAGCTCCGCGGAGAAACCGGACGCTGGCGTGGCGAGCCGTGGGGGAGACGCTGCAGCGCAAGAGGCGACCGTCGTCGAGGCGGACCTCGTACATCGCTCGCGGTAGCACCGCCGTCACCACACCGTTCGTCTCTCTCGCGGCCTCCTCGTCGTTCCTGCTCACTGGTTCGGGTTCATCCTGCGATGGCGGAGCGGATGCGCTCGGCGATCTCGGCGGGGCTGCCCACGCCTTCCACTCGGCGCAAGAGCCCCTTCGCTTGGTAGTAGGGCAAGAGCGCCGCCGTGAGCGCGTCGTACTCGTCGAGGCGCCTCACGACCGTGGCCTCCTGGTCGTCGGCTCGGTGTTCGAGCTCGGCGTCCGGGGGGGGCGGACTATACTTCAAGTGATAGATGCGTCCAGTCCGCTTGTCTGTCCGCCTCAGCGTCGCGCGCTCGACCAGGAGCTCCCGGGGGACGTCGATCTGGAGCGCGGCGGTGAGCGGCGTCCCCCGGCGCTCGAGGAGCGCGGCGAGGGCCTCGGCCTGCGGGACCGTGCGCGGGAAGCCGTCCAGCAGGAAGCCCGTGGCCGCGTCCGGCTGACCCAGGCGCTCGTCCACCATGGCGATGACCAGCTCGTCGGGCACGAGCTTGCCGGCGCTCATGTACTCGGCGGCACGCCGGCCGAGCTCGGTGCCCTGGGCCTTGTGGGCCCGCAGCATGTCGCCCGTGGAGATCTTCGGGATCCCGTGGGCCTCCGCCAGCCCGACGGCCTGGGTTCCCTTGCCGCTCGCGGGCGGCCCGAGAAGCACGAGTCTCATGTCGGTCTCCTCCCGCTCAAGCGCTGGGTGCGGGGCCCCGTCAGCCCCTCGTAGCTCCGCGTGATGAGGTGCGCTTCGATCTGCGTCACCGTCTCGAGCGCCACCCCCACGACGATCATCAGGCTCGTCCCGCCGAACTGGAACGGCACCCTGAACGCCTGAGCAATGACCGATGGTACGACACAGATGACGGCGACGTAGATGGCGCCGCCGACGGTGAGGCGCGTCACCACGCGGTCGATGTACTCGGCCGTCTGCTTGC
This sequence comes from Polyangiaceae bacterium, assembly GCA_020846005.1. GTDB lineage: Bacteria > Myxococcota_A > Polyangia > Polyangiales > Polyangiaceae > JADLEQ01. The sequence goes on along the minus strand of JADLEQ010000091.1, from coordinate 11,319 downwards.
CGGGGCGGATGCCCGGGATATTCGCCTGCTGCTTCTTGAGGTTGTCCGCCACGTCCACGGGCTGGAAGGTGACGGCCGTGTAGAAGAAGCAGAAGAAGACGATCAACCCCGCGAAGACGAGCTGGAATGCCCAGTCGCCACGATTCAGGATCGCGCTCAGCGTGTTCATGCCGGGCAGGTTCATCCCGGCCAGCGTGGCCGGGAACATGAGGAGGCTCGAGGCGAAGATCGGCGGGATCATGCTCGCCATGTTCACCTTGAGCGGGAGGTGCGCGCTCTGCCCGCCGTAGACGCGCCGCCCCACCTGCCGGCGCGCGTACTGAATCGGGATCCTCCGCTGTGCCCGCTCGAAGAGGACGATGACCGCGATCGTCGTCACGAGCACGCCGAGGAGCACGGTCACGGTGAGGGGCGGCACGTCGCCGGCGGTGCTGGCCCAGTATTGCCCGACGCCCATCGGGATCCCGCTCACGATGCTCGCGAGGATGATGAGCGATGTGCCGTTGCCGATCCCGCGCTCCGTCGCCTGCTCCCCCAGCCACATCAGGAAGGCCGTGCCGGTGGTGAGCGTCACGATCGTGAGCACTCGGAAGCCCCACCCCGGGTTCGCGACGACGTCGCCGAAGCGGCCGCCACCCATGTCGGCGTCGTTCATGCTCTCGAGCCAAGCAGCGACGCCGAACCCTTGGAAGATCGAGAGGACGATCGTGCCGTAGCGCGTGTACTGCTCGAGCTTGCGCCGGCCCGCCTCGCCCTCCTTGCGCATCTCCTCCACCTGCTTCGACACCATGCCGAGGAGCTGCATGATGATGCTGGCGGAGATGTACGGCATGATGCCGAGCGCGAAGATGGAGAGGTTCTCCACCGCACCGCCGGAGAATAGGTTGAACAGCCCGAGCAGACCGGACTGCCCCCGGACGACGCTGCGCATCACCGCGCGATCCACCCCGGGCGTCGTGATGAACACGCCCACGCGGTAGATCGCGATGACCCCGAGCGAGAAGAGTATCCGCCGCCGGAGCTCCGGCACCCGGGTGATGTTCGAGAAGCCCTCGAAGAGCGCCATCAGCCCCCCGCGGCCTCCCAGGGCTGCGAGCGCACACCCGCCGCGGAGCGGCGCCGGTCGCGGAGCGCTGACGAGCCCACCATGGCCGCACTCCGCGGACGACTCGTCACGCCTCGGCGGCCCCGGTGGGCGTCGCGTCTGCCGGGGCGATGGCCGTCGCCGTGCCGCCGAGGGCCTCGATGCGGGCGCGGGCCGAGGCGCTGAACGCGTGCGCGGTCACCGCGAGCTTCTTCGTGAGCTCTCCGTCGCCCAGGATCTTGATGCGGGCAACAGCGTGGCCCTGGACGAGCCGGGCCGTGCGGAGCGCCGCCTCGTCGACCGTCGCGCCGTCGTCGAACCGCTCGAGCTGGCCGACGTTGATCGCGATCGTCTCGACGGGGAACGGCACTCGGAAGCCGCGCTTCGGCAACCGGCGCTGCATGGGAGTCTGCCCACCCTGGAAGTGGAGCTTGCCGATGTTGCCGCCGTGCCGGGCCTTCTGGCCCTTCTGGCCGCGGCCGCAGGTCTTGCCCAGGCCCGAGCCGATGCCACGACCGACGCGCTTGGAGGTCTTCACCGCGCCGACCGGCGGGGTGAGTCGGGAGAGGGGACGATTCACGGGCGAGCCTCCTCGGAATCCTGGCGCACCTCGACGAGGTGCAGCACCTTCTTGATCATGCCGCGGAACGATGGCGTGTCGTCGACGACGACCGTCGTCCCGACGCCACGCAGCCCGAGACCGGCGATCACCCGGTGCTGGGGATGCGGGCGCCCGATGAGGCTCCTCACCTGACGCACGACGAGTCGATTCTTGGCGGCGCTCACGTCGCACCTCCCTCCGGCACCGCGGCCTGGCGCGTCGGACGCGTCGACATCGCCAGCACGGGGTAGCCGTGGAGCACGGCGTCCAGCTCGAGATCGCGAGCCGCCGCGATCGCCTCCGGGGCGCGCAGCGCCCGGAGCGCGGCGAGGGTCGCGTTGACGACGTTGTACTTGTTCGAGGAGCCCAGACACTTGCTCAATACGTCCTGGATCCCTGCGGACTCCACCACCGCGCGCACCGCCCCACCGGCGATGACGCCCGTGCCGGGGGCCGCCGGACGGAGCAGGACCCGACCCGCGCCGAACTCACCGATCACCGTGTGGGGTACGGTGGCGCCGATCATGGGCACCTTGAACAGGTTCTTCCGCGCCTGGTCGTTGCCCTTGCGGATCGCCTCGGGCACCTCGTTCGCCTTGCCGAGCCCGACGCCGACCCAGCCGGCCTCGTCGCCCACGACCACCAGCGCCGCGAAGCTGAACCGACGCCCGCCCTTCACGACCTTGGCGACGCGGTTGATGTGAACCACGCGCTCCTTCAGTTTCTCTTCGTCGAAGTTGTCCATGGGAGGTCCGTTCCTGGGCCGATTCAGAACTGAAGGCCCGCCTCGCGGGCGGCCTCGGCGAGTGCCTTCACCCTGCCGTGGTAGAGGTAACCATTGCGGTCGAAGACGACCTTGTCGATCTTCCGCTCGAGGCAGACTCGGGCGATCAGCGCGCCGACCTTGCGCGCGGCGGCCGTCTTGTCGTCCTCGGAGAGCGTGGTCGCCAGGTCGTTGGAGAGGGTGGACGCGTGCGCGACGGTGACGCCGCGCGCATCGTCCACGACCTGCGCGTAGATGTGACGGGCGCTCCGAAACACGGTGAGCCGCGGGCGCTCCGCGGTGCCGTTGATCTTGCGCCTGATGCGCAGCTTCCGCCGCGCGCGCCCCTGGAGCCGTGCGCTCATCGATCGCCTCCGTTCACTTCCGGCCCTTGCCGGCCTTGCCCGCCTTGCGGCGGATGGTTTCGCCTCGATACCGGACGCCCTTGCCGCCGTACGGCTCCGCCGGGCGGACGCCCCGCAAATCCGCCGCGACCTGCCCGAGGAGCGACTTGTTGGCCGAAGTCAGGATGATCAGCGTGCCCTTGGACTCGGGCGGGATGGTGCAGGTGAGCTCCGCCGGGATCTCGTAGACGGTCGGGTGCGAGAAGCCGAGCTGCAGGTGGAGCGAGCGCCCCTTCAGCTCAGCGCGATAGCCGGTGCCGTGGAGCTCGAGCGTCCGCTCGAACCCGACCGCGGCGCCCTGCACGAGGCTCGCGACGAGCGCCCGACCGAGCCCCTGGAGGCGGCGGCCGTCGCGCTCCGTCGCGCTGCTGGTGACCGTGATCGTGTCGCCCTCCCGCGCCAGGCTGACCGACGGCGGCAGCACGATCCCGAGCTTGCCCTTCGGACCCTGGACGTCCACTCGATCCGCCCCGAGCGTGACGGTGACGCCCTTCGGGATCGGGATGGGCCGCTTGCCGAGACGAGACTGCTTGCCCGCCGTGGGCGTCGCCAGCTGGGTCATCACCACACCTCGCAGAGGAGCTCGCCGCCCACCTTGCGCTGGCGTGCCTCGCGGTCGGTCATCAGCCCGAGCGAGGTGCTCAAGATCGAGATCCCCAGGCCGGAGAGTACGCGCGGGATCTGGTCGTGGCGCACGTAGACTCGGCGCCCTGGCCGAGAGACTCGGCGCAGCCCCTGGAAGGCCGCGCCGCGCTCGCGGGCGTACTTCAGGGTGACGGTGAGGGTCTGGCGCTTGCTCTCGCCCCACTCCTCCTGACGAACGTCGGCGACGAAGCCTTCCTTCTTCAGGATCTCGAGGATGCGCAGCTTGAGCTTGCTGGCGGGCATGCGAGCCACCTCGTGGCGCGCGAGCGCCGCGTTGCGGATGCGTGCGAGCAGGTCGGCGATCGGATCGGTCACCATGCCAACCTCACCAGCTCGCCTTGGTGACGCCGGGGAGCTCTCCGCGCAGCCCGAGCTCGCGCAGACACACCCGACAGAGCTTGAAATCCCGGTACACCGCCCGCGAGCGGCCGCATCGGTGGCAGCGCGTTACCGCGCGCGTCGAGAACTTGGGGGGGCGGTTCAGCTTCGCCCATTGAGAAGCGCGTGCCATCTGTTCTCAGCTCCTGAACGGCATGCCGAGCTGGGCGAGGAGCTCCTTCGCTTCCTCGTTCGTCTCGGCCGTGGTGACGAACGTGATGTTCATCCCCTTCATGTGCTCGACCCTGTCGAAATTGATCTCGGGGAAGACGGTGTGCTCCTTCAGCCCCAGCGTGTAGTTGCCCGCGCCGTCGAAGCCGCGCGGGTTGGTCCCGCGGAAGTCGCGCACCCGCGGCAGGGCGAGGGTCACCAGGCGGTCGAGGAACTCCCACATGCGTCCGCGGCGGAGCGTGACCATCGCGCCGATGGGCATCTTCTCGCGCAGCTTGAAGGTCGCGATCGACTTCTTCGCGCGGGTGACGACCGGCTTCTGGCCCGCGAGGGCGGTGAGCTCCGTGACCGCGGCGTCGATGATCTTCGGGTTGGAGACGGCCTCGCCGAGCCCCATGTTGATCACGATCTTGCTGAGCCGCGGCACCTGCATCGGGTTGCGATAGCCGAAGCGCTTCATCAGCGCCGGGGTGGCCTTCTCGCGGTACGCCACGCTGAGGCGCGGCTCCTGGACTTCGGCAGCTTCGCTCATGTCAGTTGCCCTGGATCACGGCGCCGCTCTTGGCGACGCGCACCTTCTTGCCTTCTTCGACTCGCCGCCGGACGCGGGTCGGCTTCCCCGTCACCGGGTCGACCAGCATGACCTTGCTCGCCGGGAGCGGGGCCTCCATCTCGAGGATCCCGCCTCCGCGTTGCGGGCCGGCCTTCACGTGGCGCTTCACCTGGTTCACGCCCTCGATGACGACGAGCCCGCGCTCCTCGAGCACTCGCTGGACGGCGCCGCGGGCGCCCTTGTGCTCGCCGCGCATCACTACGACCTGATCGCCCTTCCTGAGCCTCGCCATCACAGCACCTCCGGAGCGAGCGAGATGATCTTCATGAAGCGCTTGCCGCGGAGCTCGCGGGCGACGGGGCCAAAGATGCGCGTCCCCACCGGCTCCATCTGCGCGTTGATCAGCACGGCGGAGTTGTCGTCGAACTTGATGTAGCTGCCGTCGGGCCGCCGGTACTCGCGGGTCGTCCGGACCACGACCGCCTTGGCGGTGTCACCCTTCTTGACCTTGCTGCCCGGCAGGGCCTCCTTGATCGCGACCACGATCACGTCGCCCAGCCCGGCGTATCGACGCTGGGACCCGCCCAGGACCTTGATGCACTGGACGAGCCGCGCGCCGGAGTTGTCGGCGATGTCCAGGAACGTCTGCATCTGGATCATTGGCCGCCCTCCCGCTCCGCGCGCTCCACGAGCCGGGCCACCTTCCAGCGCTTCTCCCTGCTGAGGGGGCGGTGCTCCACGATCTCGACGCGGTCGCCCACGCGATACTCGTTCTTCTCGTCGTGCGCCTTGTAGCGGGTGCGAGCCCGGACGTACTTCCGGTAGACCGGGTCGAGCTTGTAGCGGACGACCTCGACCACGACCGTCTTGTCCATCTTGTCGCTCGCCACGCGCCCGACCATGCGGCGGCGCGTCGGCTGGGTCGCGGCGGACGGCGCCGCTGCGGAACTGGTGTCGCTCACGACTCGGCTCCCTTCGCCGCTGCGCTCGCGGCCGCCTTGGAACGCTCGCCCAGGATCGACTCGATCCGCGCGAGATCGCGCCGCGTCTTCCGCAGCAGGCTGGTGTCGGCCAGCTGCTTGACGCCGTTCTTCATCCGGTACCCGAAGAGATCCTTCCGCAGGCTCGTGCGGAGCTCGAGGAGCTCCTGTTCGGGTCGCTCACGCAGATCCTTGGCATTCATCAGAGCTCACTCCTGACGAGCACGCGGGTCTCGACCGGCAGCTTGGAGGCCGCGAGGGCGAACGCCTCGCGCGCGAGCTTCTCCGGCACGCCGGCCATCTCGAAGATGACGCGGCCGGGCTTGACGAGCGCCACCCACAGCTCGACCGCACCCTTGCCGCTACCCATGCGGACCTCGAGCGGCTTCTTCGTCACCGGCTTGTCCGGGAACACCCGGATCCACAGCTTGCCTTGGCGCTTGACGTGGCGCTGGATCGCCATACGCCCCGCCTCGATCTGCCGTGCCGTGAGGCGCGACGGCGCGACCGCCTGGAGCGCGAAGTCCCCGAAGGAGACATCGGAACCACGCCAGGCGACGCCGCGGTTGCGGCCCTTCTGTTGCTTACGGAACTTGGTGCGCTTGGGGGAGAGCATTTCGGATCACTCCGCGGCGTGGCGGGCCTTGCGCTGCAGGACCTCGCCCTTGAAGATCCACACCTTGACGCCGATCACCCCGTAGGTGGTGCGCGCCTCGGCGAGCCCGAAGTCGACGTCGGCCCGCAGCGTGTGCAGGGGGACGCGACCTTCACGATACGTCTCGACGCGAGCGATCTCGGCCCCGCCGAGCCGCCCCGCGCAGCGGATGCGGACGCCCTTGGCGCCGAACTTCATCGCCGTCGTCAGCGCCTTCTTCATCGCGCGCCGGAAGGCGATGCGGCGCTCGAGCTGGGTCGCGACGTTCTCCGCGACGAGCTGCGCGTTCGTCTCCGCCTTGCGGACCTCCTGCACGTCGATGAAGACCTCGTTCTGCGTGAAGCTCTGCACGCCGGCGAACTTCGTCTCGCCCTTCTGCGCGCTGTCGAGGTTGCCGCTCTTCAGGATCTCGATCCCGCGGCCGCCCTTGCCGATCACCATGCCCGGGCGGGCCGTGTAGACGATGACCTTCGCCTTGTTCGCAGCCCGCTCGACCTCGACGCTCGCCACGTTGGCGTTGAAGAGGTACTCCTTCACCGCTCGCTTGATGCGGATGTCCTCGTGCAGCCAGCGGACGTACTGCTTGTCCTCGTACCACTTGCTGGTCCACGTCTTGATGACGCCGAGGCGGAAGCCGTACGGATGAGTCTTCTGTCCCATGGTGCCGTTTCTCGGTGCGTTGGATGAGGGGGGAGCTCAGGTCTCGTCGAGCTGGATGCAGATGTGGCTCGCGCCCTTCTCGACGCGCGTCGCGCGCCCCATGGCGCGGGGACGCCAGCGGCGCAGGTGCTGGGTGGAGGCCTTGTCGACCGTGGCGACGCTGATGACGAAATCGTCCGCGTCGGAGTTGGGTTGGACCTGCTTCGCGTTCGCGACGGCGCTGGCGATGAGCTTGCGCACGATCGGCGCCGCGGCCTTCGGCGTGTACTCGAGGAGCTGCAGCGCCTCGGCTGCGTTCCGCCCGCGCACGAGGTCGATCACCATCCGCGCCTTGCGGGTCGAGATGCGGGTGAACCGGGCCTTGGCTTGACTGATCATGAGGGGCCTCACTGGTGCGACGCGGGTCGCGAGCGAGCGGGGGTCGCCTTCCGCGCTGGTCACGCTCCGGGCGGGCCCGGAGGTCTGACCGGCGTCGCCGTGCAGGGGCACTGGGTGCGGGCCCGCGCGGCGGTGAAAGGGAGCGGAGGACTAGCAGGGCGCCGAGCGATCGCAAGAGAAATGCGCTGCTGAACGCGCGGCCAGGCGCGCTCGAGGTCGCGGGTCGGGCCGCTCGGGCGGGGAATTCGGAGCCCGGCGCGAGAGTATGCTAGCCGAGCCGAGCTGGCGGGTCATGGGACCCTCGGGCGTCACGCCCGCGGTGTCGGCAGGCTGAGCCAGCCACGCCCGCGGGTCGGTGGTGAAGACCGGGGTCCCGGGAGTCGTCCAAGCGAGCAATCGCGAGCGTTCCACCTCGAGGAGTCATTTCATGAAGATGCAATTCGACCGCTTTCTTTCGCTGAGCGCGCTCCTCGTGGGCGCCGCGGCCGCCGTCGCGGCGTGCACGACCGAGGAGGTCGACACCCCGACGGACGACGCCGGGACCGCGGGCACCTCCGGCGGCGACGGGAGCGCGGGCAGCTCCGGCTCGAGCGGTTCCGCCGGGGCCAGCGGAGCGAGCGGCTCCGGGGGGACGGCGGGCTCCAGCGGTAGCAGCGGCGCGTCGGGCGCGAGCGGCGCGTCGGGCGCGAGCGGCGCGTCGGGCGCGAGCGGCGCGTCGGGTGCGAGCGGCGCCTCCGGTGCGAGCGGCGCCTCCGGTGCGAGCGGCGCTGCGGGGTCGGGCGGGAGCGCCGGCGGCAGCGGCGCGGCAGGGTCGGGCGGCACGGCCGGCGCGAGCGGCACGGCCGGCGCGAGCGGCACGGCCGGCGCCGGCGGGACGGCCGGGGCGAGCGGGTCGGCGGGCGCCGGCGGCGCGGGCGGCGCGAGCTGCCTCGGCGACACCAGCACCGGGGTCGGGCCGTTCACGTGTGCGGGCCTGTCCTACGCGACGGCGACGTGCGGCAGCGCCAGCCTGCCGCCCGCCGGCGTCGTCGCCTGCAACTACATGGCCGCCCATGGCCGCACCGCAGCGTGGGAGACGTTCTACCTGTGCATCTCGGCGATCACCGGGGATCCCTGCGACGCGGCGCACGACACGGCCGTGAGCGCCTGCACCGCCGCCCTGGTCGTCGCGGACGTGTGCGACACGGGGCCGGTGGATTTCGGCGGCGACGCGGGGACGTTCGACTGCGTGGACGTGAACGCCAACTGCAGCAGCGTCGCGACGGCGGAGTGCCAGTCCAACATCGACCTCTACACGGACGGCACGCGCCTCGACATGTTCTACTGCTTCTCGCAGTACCAGTCGTCCGTCAGCGGCAGCTCGTGTGACGAGGACTTCTGGGCGTGCGTCGACAACATCGACGCCTACGCCGGGTACCCGTGAGCGCCGGCCGCGCAGGCGGCCCCGCGTGAACAGGAGGCGGCCCGCCGAGCACCTCGGCGGGCCGTCGTGTCTCCGGGGCGCCGCTCCGCGAGCTCAGCGCTTGCCGGTCGTCGGGTTCGCCTTCTTGCCCGGGCCCTTCTTGTCGCCGGCGTGGCCGTGGAAGGTACGGGTCGGCGCGAACTCGCCGAGCTTGTGGCCCACCATGTTCTCGTTCACGAACACGGGGACGAACTTGCGGCCGTTGTGGACCGCGAAGGTCAGCCCCACCGCCTCGGGGAGGATCGTCGAGCGGCGGGACCACGTCTTGATGACGGTCTTCTTCGGAGCCGCCATCTCCTTCTCAATCTTCTTCATCAGGTGGCCGTCGATGAACGGCCCCTTCTTCACGCTGCGCGCCATCGGTCAGCCCTTCGCCTTGCGGTTCTTCACGATCATCACGTCCGTCCGCTTGTTGTTCCGAGTCTTCAGGCCCTTGCTGAGCTGGCCCCAGGGGGAGCAGGGGTGCCGGCCGCCGCTCGTGCGACCCTCACCGCCACCCATCGGGTGGTCCACCGGGTTCATCGTCACGCCGCGGTTGTGCGGGCGCTTCCCGAGCCAGCGCTTACGGCCCGCCTTGCCCAGGCTGATGTTCTGGTGCTCGCCGTTGGACACCTGCCCGACGGTCGCGCGACAGCGCACGTGGAGCTTCCGGACCTCGCCGCTCGGCAGCTTCACCTGAGCCCAGTCGCCGTCCTTCGCCATGAGCTGCGCCGCGACGCCCGCCGAGCGGACGAGCTGACCGCCCTTGCCGATCTTGAGCTCCAGGTTGTGCACCATGGTGCCGGCCGGGATGAGCTCCAGCGGAAGGCAGTTGCCGGGCTTGATGTCCGCGCTGCGACTCGAGACGACGGTGTCCCCCTGCTTGAGGCCGTCCGGCGCGAGGATGTACGTCTTCTCGCCGTCCGCGTAGTGGAGCAGCGCGATGCGCGCGGTGCGGTTGGGGTCGTACTCGATCTGGGCGACCTTCGCGGGGACGCCGATCTTGTCGCGCTTCCAGTCGATGACGCGGTAGCGGCGCTTGTGGCCTCCGCCGCGGAAGCGGCTGGTGATGCGCCCGTGAGCGTTGCGCCCGCCGGTCGAGGGTTTCGGCTCGAGGAGCTTCTTCAGCGGGCGGTCGGTCGTCACGTCAGCGAAATCGCTGACCGTGTAGAAGCGCCGGCCCGCAGACGTCGGCCTGGTGGTTCGAATGCCCATCTCACTCCTCCGCTTCGCTGAAGAACTGAATGTCGTGGCCCTCGCGCAACGTCACGATGGCCTTCTTCCAGCGCTTCCGGAGCGCCATGCCGCGCCCCATCCGCTTCGGCTTGCCGCGCTGGATCAGGGTGTTCACGTCCGCGACCTCGACCCCGAAGAGCTCCTCCACGGCGTTCTTGATCTGGACCTTGTTGGCAGCCTCCGCCACCTCGAAGACGACCTTGTTGGCGGTCTTCAGGCGCGAGGCCTTCTCGGTGAGCGCCACGGGGCGCTTGATGACGTGCTCGGGGCTCATGACTTCGGCTCCGGTGCGCGCTCGAGGCAGCGTGCCTCGAGCGCCTCGAGGGCGCTCTTCGACACGACGAGGTGGTCGTGCCGGAGCAGATCGTAGACGTTGACGCCTTCGGGGGGCAGGAACTGCGAGCCGTCCACGTTGCGGATCGAGAGCACCAGGTGCTCGTTCCCGCGGTCGTCGACGACCAGCGTCTTCTTCGGCGCCTGGAGCGCGGAGAGGACTCCGACGAGCTTCTTCGTCTTCGTCTCTCCGAGGTCGAACGCGTCGACCACCGTGAGCCGGCCCTCGCGCACGAGGAGGCTCAGCGCGCTGCGGAGCGCCCCGATGCGCACCCGCCGGGGGGGGCGCTGCGACCAGTCTTGCGGGCGCGGCGCGTGGGCGCGGCCGCCGCCGACGTAGATCGGCGCCCGGGCCGACCCGTGGCGTGCGCGACCGGTGCCCTTCTGCTTGAAGAGCTTGCGCGAGGAGCCCGCGACCGCCGAGCGCTCCTTCGCGGCGCGCGTGCCCGCGCGGCGAGAGGCGAGCTGAGCGGTGACGACCTCGTGGAAGAGGTGCTCCTTCACCTCCGCGGCGAACACCTCGTCCGCCACGGCGACTTCGCCGACCTTCTCCCGTCGGAGATTGAATACGTCCAGAGTGGGCATCGATGGGCTCCTCAGCTCTTGATCTCGACGTCGACGCCGGCCGACAAGTCCAGCTTCATCAGGGCGTCGAGGGTCTGGGCCGTCGGGTCGAGGATATCGATCAGGCGGCGGTGGGTGCGGACCTCGAACTGCTCGCGCGACTTCTTGTCCACGTGCGGGCCACGGAGGACGGTGTAGCGGCGGATCGAGGTCGGGAGGGGGACGGGGCCGGCGACGCGCGCGCCGGTGCGCCTCGCGGTGTCGACGATGTCGGTCGTCGACTTGTCGAGGAGCTGGTGATCGAAGGCGCGAAGCCGAATCCGAATCTTGGTGGTGGATGCCATGGTCACTCCAGGATCTTGGTGACGACGCCCGCGCCGACCGTCTTGCCGCCCTCACGGATGGCGAAACGCATCTGCTCCTCGAGCGCGACCGTCGTGATGAGCTCGATCGTCATCGTGATGTTGTCCCCG
>JADLEQ010000090.1 GCA_020846005.1 Polyangiaceae bacterium | reverse complement strand
GCCGCGTCGCGCGGGAGCGGCGCGCTGGTGGAGGCGCCGGCTTGATCACCGCCGGGGATGACCGGGTCGGCGCGGCGACGCTCCCCGACCGCCTGGGTCGCCTGGCGCTCGCGGTGATCGACCATCGCACAGGCCGGGTGCCGCGCCCCGCCTGGTGCACGTATCTCGTGTGCAATCGCTGCAACGCACGGTGCGGCATGTGCGACTCGTGGAGGCTACCGCGTGGGCGCGAGCTCTCGCCCGAGGCGGTGAGTCGCGTGTTCACGGAGCTGGGCCCGCTCGACGTGGTGCGCCTCAGCGGGGGCGAGCCCTTCCTGCGCGAGGACCTCGCCGAGGTCGCGGTGGCGGTCCACGAGGCCGCCCGCCCGCTCGTGCTGCACGTGACCACCAACGGGTCCCTCCCGGAGCGAGTCCTGCGCTTCGCGGCGGGATTCCCCGCGCCCCGCCGGCTCCGCTTCCTCGTCTCGTTCGACGGCATGCCGACCACGCACGACGAGAGCCGGGGCAAGGCGGTGACCTTCGCGCGGGCGCTGGAGACGGTTCGCGGGCTGGTCGCGCTCCGCGCCGAGGGTCTGGACGTGAGCGCGAATCACACGGTGATCTCGCGACGCTCTCTCGAGGACCACGACGCGCTGCGCGACACGCTCGGCGCGCTCGGGGTCGAGGTGCAGGTCGTGCTCGCGTACGCGGAGACCGCCATGTACGCGGTGAGCCGACGCGGCACTCGCGCCGACGACCTCGCGTCCCACGACCGCTACCCGCTGCACCCCGCGCTCGCGGGCGCCGACTGCGCCGGCTTCGTCGAACGGCTGGCTCGCGACGCGGAGCGCCTCTCGCCAGCGCTGCGAGCTGCGAAGCGCTACTACCTCGACGGCCTGCATCAGCGGCTCACGGGCGTGGCCCGTCCCGCACCGCGACCCCGGTGCGTCGCGCTGCGGAGCCACGTCCGGCTCCTGCCGAATGGGGACGTGCCCGTCTGCCAGTTCAACACCGAGATCGTCGGCAACTTGACGACGCAGCGCCTCGACGACCTGTGGCGCTCGCAGCTCGCGGCGGAGCACCGCGCCTGGGTGGACGCGTGCCGTGGGTGTTGGGCGGAGTGCGAGGTGATCCCGAGCGGGATCTACACGGGCGACTTGCTGCATCACACCGCGGCACGGGCCGCGCGGCGCGCGATCGGTGGCGCGAAGCGCGGCCGTGGCCCCCGGACGTAGCGCACGCGGTCATCGGGCGCCGCGCGCTGCCCGGGCGAGCGCGCGCGCGCCGCGCCGGATCGCCACGTCTGCGCCGACCAGCAGCGCGGCCAGGATCCCCGCGACCAGGGCGAGCGCCGCGGCCCCCAGGAGCATCGAAGCCAACGCCTCGCCCACGGTCGGCGACGGCTCGTCGAGCCAGAGCTCGGCCAAGGCGCCCACCGCCGACGCCGGGAGCGCCGTGAGCGCCGAGGCGAGCAGCCCGAGCGCGAGGCCCCGCACCGTGCGCCGCGTGCGGAGGAAGTGGGTGGCGACCGCGAGCGGCCCGAACACGACGACGGCGAGCCGGAACGTCGCCTCGTTCCACGCGCGGGCCCGCTCGCGCGGCGCGAGCCGGCGCTCGTCGCGACGGACGAGCCACCAGGGGGTGACGATCTGCAGCGCGAAGCTCACGGCGTAGACCAAGACGTCCACCCCGCGCGCCTCCTCGCGCCTCAGCTCGTCAGTGGACCGCGACCTTCGCGACGTAGTCGCGGAAGGCCTTCGTCTCCGCCTCCGTCGGCGGCGCGGCTCGGCCGAACGCGCCGGCCTGGCCCGCCTTGGCCGCGCAGGTGAACGCCTCCGTCAGCTTGCCGAGCGAGTCCTCGATCGGCTTGCCCTCCTGCACGTCCGTCCCCACCTGCGTGAGCGCGGGCCCCGCCGCCTGACAGCCCGCGGCGGGCTCCGGCAACACGAGCGCTCTCTCCTCGACGCAGCAGCCGGCGCGCACCACGGCCAGCGCTGCGAGCTCGTACCACCCGAGCTTGGCCGCGAGCTCCTTCGTCTCGCCCGAGCCGCCGCCGAGCGCCGCCCCGAGCTTCTTCGACGCCGCCTTCGGATCCGTCTCGGTGCACACCCACCCGAGCTCCGGCGCCGGGCTGGCGAGCGAACCGGGCGGGACCCAGCCGGCCACGCACGTCGCTTGCTGGTTGCCGACCGCCACGGACGCCGACGGCGTCACCATCTGCACCTCGGAGATCTCCACCGCGCTCGGCGCCGCGGGCTCGGCCGCCGCCGGCTGTCGCCCCACCTCGACGACGGGAGCGGGCCGGAGGGCGCTCACGGCCCAGGCAGCGAGCAGCCCGAACACGATGGCGCTGCCCGCGAGCACGGGCACGAGCTTCGACCGCTTGCGCGGCGGCATCGCCGAGGGGGCGCGGCTCGCCACCGGCGGCGCGCTCGTCTGCGCCGGGGGCGGCGCCTGGCTCGCCGGCAGGGGCGGGGGGGGCGCCGAGGGCACCCCCGGGATCGAGTCGTCCCCCGCGTGATCGACGAACCAGCGGGCCAGCTCCCGCTTCAGCGTCCGCAGATCCCGGCTGCGCTTCGCGGGATCGGCGTTGAGCGTGTGGACCAGCAGCTCGCGGAGCGTCGGATCCTCGACGCCGGCCCCCGCGACCGCTTCGACGCTGGCGAGGCCGTCGGCCGGGGGCGGCTCGCCGATCAGACACTCGTGCATCAACGCGCCGACCGCCCAGGTGTCGTCCGCCTCGGACGGGCCGCCCGACTCGCGGCGGGCCGGGCTCGTGTAGGACGGCGATCGATGCCGGGGGAAGTGCGTGAGCACCGGCGCCTCGCGCCCCTCCGGCTCGATGACGAGCGCGCCGAGGCCGACGGCCGCGTGGCTCGCCCCGTGTTGGTGGATCGCGCTCAGACAGTCAGCCACACGGAGCGCCGCGCGCACGGCGACGAGCGGCGGCGTCCGCCCCCCCTGCAGCACGGGCCCGCTCACGACCTCGGTGACGAGGACGGGGCCCTCGGCGCCGAGATCGAGCACGTCGAGGACGGCCGCCAGGTGCGGGTGCGTGATGCCGATCGCAGGACGCAGGGCGGCGGCCTCCGCAGCCTCGATGGGCACGAGCACGACGGCCGCCCCGGTCGTCTCGTCGCGCGCGAGCCAGGCGCCGGCCGAGGCGTCGCCCTCGACCCTGAAGCGTCCTGCCGCGAGCCCACCGGGGGCGAGAACGGGTTCAGTCATCCGCCTGGGCCGTCACTCTCGCACCGCCGGGACGCGGCGTAAAGGCCGACCCGAGGGCCGGGCGCGCTCCTCGACGCCGAGGCGTCCTCCGCCCGACGGCGCGATCCGCTTGGCTCCTCACGACCGCCCGGCCCGCCACCGCCCCGGCCGTGGCGCCAGCTCGGCTCCCACCGCGACCGCCGACGACGGCGGCGTCTCGGTGGGCCGGCCCGTTCCACGCGCCGGTCCGGAGCGCTGGTCCAGCCTCGGCGCCGCGAGCGGGGAGTCCCAGGTCGAAGGCGCGAACGGACACACGGGTGGGTGGTGGTTCACCCGCCCCGTTTCCGAGGGCGCGCCGGCACGGCCGAGCTCCGGGGCGGCGCGCCCCGCGGCGTCCGCCCCGTCGAGCAGCGGGGCGCCCCGCCAGCCCAGCGGGATGTAACGCGCCACCGCCGGTGGAGACGGTGCTCCATGCCCGACCCGGTCCAGATCTTCACGACGGCCTACTGCCCGTACTGCGTTCGCGCGAAGTCGCTCCTCGCCCGGAGGGGTATCCCGTTCGAAGAGATCGACGTGACCCACGAGCCGGACCGTCGCCAATGGCTCGTGAACGCGACCGGCGGCAGGCGGACGGTGCCCCAGATCTTCATCGGCGGCGAATCGATCGGCGGCTCCGACGAGCTCCACGAGCTCGACCGTCGTGGCGAGCTCCTGGCGCTCGTCGACCGCGCGCGCCGGGCGGACGCGGCGGGCGCGACGGGATGACGACCGGAGTCGGGTCCCCGCCTCCTACGGAGACGACCGCGATGGCCGCCGAGAGAGCTCCCAGGCCCACGCGTCCGCCTCGCGCGCGGCGGGCCCGCTCGCGTCACCGCCCGCACGGGGCCCGGCGCCGCCTCACGGCGTCGCGCGAACGTGCGGCCCGACGAGGCGCACCACCGTCGCGGCGCCATCACGAGCGCGGGACGCATCCTCGCGCGAGTAGAAGTCCGAGGGGGTGAGATCCTCGGCGCCGTAGAACGACAGCTCCCGGTCCCGCCGAAGCTCTCGTGAGATGGACGCCAGGCGTTCGGCGGACGAGTGCAGCACCTCGGGCAACCGGTCTCGCTCGGCCAGCAACAGCGCGGAGACGTCGTGGACCCTCGGTGGCTCGATCCCGCTGGCTCGCAGCAGCCCCTTCAGGGCGAGCTCGACCACCTCCTGACTCTCCCGGACGACGTCGGCCCAGCTCTCGCCCTCGTAGAGCACGTCCAGGGCGCGGAGGCGGATCTTCGCGCGCCTCACGTAGTCCGCGGCGAGCTCGCGGTTCCTCACGCGACCTCCGCCCAGTAGGGTTGCCCGTGCAGCGTGCGTCGCACGAGCCGCCCGGCGACGATGGCGCGGCGGACGCGCGCCAGCTCGCGCGAGACGCGGAGGTTTCGCTCGAAGAGCACGATGCCGTCCACCGCGGCCTCCGCCCAGATCGTCCCCACCGTCCCCTCGCCGGGGAGGTGCACGAGGTGGGGCTCGATCGAGCGCCCCTCCCACGTCAGCGGGTCTGCGTCCCACCGCCGGTAGAGCGCCCGAACGAGCGGGCGCCGCTCGTCGAGCACCACGAGCACGTCCACGTCGGACTCGATCGTCGCCTCGCCACGCGCCCACGAGCCGAACACGACGACCCCGACCAGGTCGTCGCCGTGGACCGCCGCCGCGCGCTGCACCAGGGACGGGGCCGGGCCCGCCTCGAGGGCGCCGGCGGGCGCCGCGAGCCTTCGGGCGCAGAGCTCGTTCAGGGACAGGCCGGCGTCCCTCGCCGCGCGCCGCAGGACCGCGTGCAGGCCGGGCTCGATGCGCAGGATGAAGCGCCCCGAGGCGCGGTGGACGGCCATGGTATCTCGCGGCTGCCGCAGATGATATCAGCCGGGGAGCGCGGGGCAACGCCCGGCACGGGCCGACGCGGTCGAGCCCTCGCCGCCGCTCCCCCGGGCACCGGGGCACGCCGCCGTGGGCCGCCGGGACGCGGCCGAGCGCCCGCCCCGAGGGCTGGTCCTTCTGGCCGCGCCTGAGGCATCCTCCCCCCATGACTCGACCTCGCTGGCTCCTCCTGGCCGCCTGGGCCGCCGCCACGACGGGCTGCGGTTCCAGCTCGGACACCACGCCGCCCGCCGGCGACGGCAGCGTCGCGTTCGGCCAGCCCGCGCCGCTGGCCGGGCCGAAGCGCGGGTTCCGCTTCGGCGCCGCGAGCGCGGCGACCCAAATCGAAGACGCGAACGAGCACACCGACTGGTGGTGGTTCACCCGCCCCGTCTCCGAGGGCGGCGTCGGCAAGGGCGAGTTCGTGGGCGACGCCGCCCGCGGGTACTCGCTCGCGCTCGACGACGTGGAGCTGATCGCGTCGCTCGGGCTCGACTCCTACCGCTTCAGCATGGAGTGGGCGCGCATCGAGCCCGAGCGGGACCAGATCGACGAGGCGGCGCTCGCGCACTACTCGGCGTTCCTCGACGCGCTGATCGCCCGCGGCATCCGGCCCGTCGTGACGATCCACCACTTCTCGAACCCCGTCTGGGTGGACGACCCGCGCGACGTGGAGTGTGCGGCAGGCCCGACCGACACGAACCTCTGCGGCTTCGGCCACCCGACGGGCGGCCCCGCCATCGTGGAGGAGCTGGCGGAGCACGCGCGCCTGCTCGGCGAGCGCTTCGGCGACCGCGTCGACGAGTGGGGCACGCTCAACGAGCCCGTGAACTACCTCTTGGCGTCCTACGGCGTCGGCCAGTTCCCCCCCGGCAAGGTCGGGCTGTTCCAGCTCGAGGAGGAGTTCATCCCCGTCGTCCGAGACTACCTCTCCGGGCACGCGGCGATGTACGCGGCGCTCCGCGCGGCGGACACCGCCGACGCCGACGCTGACGGTCGCCCCGCCGACATCGGGCTCACGCTGTCCGTCGCGAAGTGGGAGGCGGCGCGGTTCAACGAGCCGAGCACGGACCCGGAGGACGTGACCGCGCGCGATCGGCTGAGCTACGTCTTCCACCACTTGGTCGTGGACTCGCTCCGCGCGGGGACGTTCGACCCGGATCTCGACGGCACGGGGGACGAGCCACAGCCGTCGTGGGCGGGGACGCTCGACTGGCTGGGCGTCCAGTACTACTTCCGCGCCGGCGTCACCGGCAACGACGGCCTCGTGCCGGTGCTCGAGGTCACGCCGTGCTTCTCGACGTTCGACTTCGGCTCGTGCCTCCCCGCCACCGACCCGACGTTCTGCGTCCCGGCGATGGGCTACGAGTTCTACGCGCCCGGGCTGCTCGACATCCTGCGTGACTTCTCCGAGCGCTGGCCCGGGCTGCCGCTCGTCGTGAGCGAGAGCGGCATCGCGACCGAGGTCGGCGAGCGACGCGCGGAGAACATCGTCCGCACGCTCGAGCAGATCGGTCGCGCGCTCGACGAGGACATCGACGTGCGCGGCTACTATCACTGGAGCCTCTACGACAACTTCGAGTGGTCCGAGGGGTTCGAGCCGCGCTTCGGCCTCTACCACGTGGACTACTCGACGTACGAGCGCACGCCGACGCTCGGCGCGACGGTGCTCGGGGAGATCGCCGGGGCGCGCAAGCTCACCCCGGAGCTCCGCGCGCGGTACGGCGGGGACGGTCCGATGACCCCTGAGCCGGTGACCGCCGAGCCGTACACCTACTGCAGCGGGAAGTGACGCGCGCCCCGAGCCCGTCGACGGGCGTCCAGGTCGCCATCACGCGGATCGACGCGGACGGCGCCGGGATCGGGCGCGTGGGCGACGACGAGTACGTGGTGCCGGGCGCGTTCCCCGGCGAGCGCGTCGTCGCCACGCCGCTGGTGCGATCGCGACACCATGCGCGCGTCCACGCGCGGCTCGAGCAGGTCGTAGCGCCAGCGCCGGGGCGCGTCCGCGCGCCGTGCGAGCGGCACCCGTCGCGCGGCGGGCGGTGCACGGGGTGCCCGCTGCTGGAGCTCGATCTCGAGAGCCAGCGCCGCGCGAAGCTCGACGCGCTCCGCGCGCTGGGGCTCGACGCCGACCGGATCGAGGGGAGCGCGTTCGCCGCCGGGTACCGCCGATCGGCCAAGCGAGTGGTGTTCCGGCGCGGTGGCGCGCTCGCGCTCGGCAGCTTCGAGCGGCGGTCCCACCGCCCCGCCGACATGCGCGGCTGCGCGATCGACCATCCGCTGTTGTCCCGGGCGGCCGACGCCGTCGCGGACGAGGCGACGCGCCTCGGCGTCGAGCCGTGGGACGAGCGCTCCGCGCGCGGCGAGCTCGAGGCGGTGTGGCTTCGCACGGACGGGGCGCGCGTGCTCGTGACGCTCGTCACCCGCCAGCCGGACGCGCGCTTCGCGGCGCTCGCCCGAGCGCTGCTCGGTCGCGGCGGGATCGTGGGCGTCGCCGCGTCACGGCGCGACGCGACGGACAACTCGCTCCGAGGCGAGCCGGCCCGCGCGCTCGCGGGCGACGCGACGCTCGAGTGCGAGCTCGCCGGGATCCGCCAGCGGCTCGGGCCGCTCGGCTTCCTTCAGCCACACCCCGAGATCGCGGAGCGGGCGTATCGAGACCTGCTGCTCACCGAGCGCGGCGAGCCGCTCTCGGGCAACGAAGCCTGGGATCTCTACGCCGGCGCCGGGGTCACGACGCGGCTGCTCTCGGCGCGGTTCGCGCGCGTCCTGCCCTGCGAGTCGTACCCGGAGAGCGCGGCAGCGCTGGGAGTCGAGGCGCAGTCGGTGGAGCAGTTCCTCGGCGAACGTCTGGCCGAGGGGCGGCGCGCGCCGACGCTGATCGTCGCGAACCCGCCGCGCGCGGGGCTGGGCGAGGCCGTGTGCGATCGACTCGCCCGAACCGGTGCGCGACGCATCACGGTGATGAGCTGCGGGCCGGCTGCGCTCGCGCGCGATCTCGAGCGCCTCGAGCGCGGCGGCTACGCCCGGTGCGGCGTCCGCGCGTACGACACGCTGCCGGGGACGGCCCACGTCGAGGTGGTCGTGTGGCTCGCGAGCGGCGCGAGCCCCGCGCCCTGAGCCGCGGCGAGCCGGTCCTCGCGTCGCGATCGCCGGTGCGCCGCGGACGGCCGCGCGACAGGTGTCCGGGCGAGTGGCACAGACGGGCACAGACTGCGGTCGGCTGGAGCCCGTGCATCGGCGCGATCCGCGCTGAACGGGGCAGCGGCGCGTGGCACGCTTCTGGCTAGAGCCAGGCCATGACGATCGACCTTCGCTCGCTCTTCCGGGACGGCCTCGTCGGCTTCGGGATCGGCCTCGTGGTGGCCCTCGGCCTCGGGTACGGCGCGGCGCTCCTCGGCTGAGCCGGGCGCTCGACGGGATCGCGCCGGCCTGCGGGCGCGATGCGCCACGCCCGGCGACGGTCGTCAGCGCCCGGCGGCGCCCTCGGCGCTCCCCGCGAGATCGAAGCGCCACACGAACCCGACCCGCCCGGTGAGCAGCGTCGCCGTGCCCGCCCCGGGGCCGCAGCCGCCGAGCTCGTCGCCCGAGAGCTGGTGTGCCCCCACGTCGACACCGGCTACCAACGCCACTTCACGCCGGATCGCGGCGTCGAGCCCGAGCCCGGCGCCGAGCGCCAGCGCGGGACCGTCCGACGTGGAGCAGGCGTAGCCGACAGCCGACGTGACGAAGCCTGCGCCGCGAGTGCCCGTCACGTCCACCGACTGCCACGACCCGCCCAGCCCGAGCTGCACGAACAATCCCAGCGTGTCGGAGCGCAGCGGGAACGCGCGCGCAGCGAGCCACGCCGAGTACGCATACCGCTCGACGGTCACGCTGCGCCCGACGGGGGCGCTGCGCTCGAGCCCGAGCTGCGCGCGCTGGCCGACGAGCCCGAGCTCCAACACGCGCGACGGCGCGAACCACGCGCCGAGCGCCACCGCGACGCCCCCCGGGGCGGCGTCCTGGTAGCCCTCGCTCGTCCCCTCGAGGCGAGCGCCCGCGCCGAGATCCATCGACAGGCCGAACGTCACCTCGGGAGGCGGCGGCTCACCGTCAGGTTCCGGAGCCTGAGAAGGAGCTGGCGCGGGCGCGGCCTCCGCCGGAGCCTCGGAGGGAGCCGGCGCGGACGGCTGCGGCGGCGGTTCGGGCACCGCCCCCGCCGCAGGTGCGCCGATCGCGCCCTCGGTCGGCGGGTCCGCCGGCGCGCCAGCCGACGGCGCGGGGGCGGCCGAGGCGGAGCCTGCGGGTGCGCCCGAAGCGGAACCGCTCGCGGCGGGCGGCGGAGCGCCGGGCGGCGTCGCGGAAGCGCTCGGCGCGGACCCCGACGCGCCGGGCGCCGCGGCCGTCGCGTCCGGCTGGGCGAAGGAGACGGAGGTGCCGAGAGCGAGGACGGCCGTCAGCCCGGCCAGCGCGGGAGCTCGCATGGGCGCATCATCGCCCGCTCCACCCGCGCGAGCAATCGGCCGGCGTCGCGGAGCCGGCGGCGCCCGCGCGCCCGCCACCGGGCCAACGGGGGCAGGCGAGCTCGGGTGCCGCTGCCGGGCCCGGGGAGGCCGGCGGCGGCGGTCGTCTGCCAGAAACCGACGGCGAGCGCCGGGGTGAGCAGGGCGAGGAGCACCAGGCACGAGGTGAAGGGGCCGAGGATCCCGAAGAGGTTGTCGAACATGGAACAGCTTCCTGAAAACTGGCCTATCGGACGGATTTCATCTGGCCACCATGCCGCACCGTGTCAATCGCCCAGCCGACGAATTCTGGCTGCGAGGCCAGAATTATCGTCGCCCTCCCCGGGACGGCGGGGGCCCGGGTCGCAGGGACCCCGCCCGCGGGCTCAGCTGACCGGCTTCGGCACGAACAGCGTCGCCGCGATCTCCTCGATGGCCTGCTCGATCGCGTCGTCGAGCGCGGCGTCCCCCGGATCGAAGAAGTCGTGCAGGGCGAGGCCGTCGAGCGTCGCGAGCAGCAGGCGCGGGACGACGGACATCGGGAGCCGGGTCTCCAGGCCGAGCGCGTCGAACGTCTCCCGCAGGTTCGACACGACCTCGGCGCGGTTCGCGACGAACATGGCCGAGATCGGGGGGCGGAGCTTCGGCTCGTTGATCGCCTGCACCATGAGATCGGCGATCACCCGCAGCTCGGGCGCACCCTCACGGCGCGCGGAGCGCATCTCGCGGAGCGCGCTCCGGAGCCGCTCGAGCGGCGTCCCCGGCGCCTGCCAGGCCTGGCGCACCCGCTCGCGCACCGCGGCGGCGCAGTGGTCGGCCACGTGCGAGACCAGATCCTCTTTGCTCTCGAAGTGGTAGTGGACGGCGCCCTTGCTCAGCCCCGCCTCGGCCGCGATGTCGCTCACGCTGGTGTGGGCGTAGCCGTTCGTGGCCAGCGCCCGCACGGCCGCCTCGACCACCTGCCGCTTGCTAACGGCGCTCTTGCGGTAGCGTCCACGGGCGGTCACGAGCCTCGCACCGTACCACCGACCGCGGCCCGGAGGCCACCCGCGCGCACGCCGCGGCGCCGCGCGAGCGGGCGTCGGCCGCGGCTGGTTTCGCGCCCAAACGGGCGCATTTCGCGTTGACACGCGGGGGGCCGGCTGCCACAGTCCGCCGCGGAGAGATGACCGAGCGGCCGAAGGTGCCTGATTCGAAATCAGGTGTACCCGTAAGGGTACCGTGGGTTCGAATCCCACTCTCTCCGCCGGTCCGATCCCGCCGCTGACCGCAGCGCCCGGATCGGCGCCCCGGGAGCGCAGGCGCCCGGGGACGCGCCGCCCGCTCCCCGCGGCGCGGCGCCCGGAGAGGTGACCGAGTGGTCGAAGGTGCATGACTGGAAATCATGTGTACCCGTAAGGGTACCGCGGGTTCGAATCCCGCCCACTCCGCCGAGCCGGCCCCAGGGGAGCCGGCCCCAAGCGCGCCCGCCCCAGCGCCTGGCCAATGTGGGCGGGCGGGCCGCGGGGCGCTGGGGGCGGGTGGTAGAGTGTCCGGGTGTCTGAGCCGCCGCCGTCCAGCGCCCCCGCCGGGGGGCGCCAGCCCTCCGTGACGCTGGCGGAGAGCGAGCAGCGGTTCCGCGCGCTCGCCGAGCTCGCGACCGAGGGGATCCTGATCCACGACCGTGGCGTCATCGTCGAGGTCAACCAGCGCTTCGCCGAGCTCGTCGGCGTGCCGGCCGGCGAGCTGATCGGCCAGGCAGGGCTGGCCGTGCTCGGCTTCACCGAGGCGTCGCGCGCGGCGATCGAGCGCGCGATGCGCACCGGCAGCGCGGACACCTACCGGGTCGACGTGGTGCGGAGGGACGGCTCGCTGGTCCAGGCGGAGACCCGCGCGGCGAACCTCAGCTACTTCGGCCGACAGATGCGCATCGTCTACATGTGGGACGTCGGCGCCCGGCTGCGCGCAGAGGCGGAGCGCCTCCGCTTGGAGGAGAGCCTGCGGCAGGCGCAGAAGCTCGAGTCCGTGGGGCGCCTGGCGGGCGGCGTGGCGCACGATTTCAATAACCTCCTCACGGTGATCGGCGGCAACGCCGAGCTCGCGCTGCAGGGGCTCGCGCCGACGGGCGCGCTCTTCGAGCTGCTCGAGGAGATCCGCCGCGCGGCCGAGTCGGCCGCGAACCTGACCGGCCAGCTCCTCGCCTTCTCGCGCAAGCAGGTGCTCGCGCCACGACCCCTCGATCTGAACACCGTGGTGCGCGGGCTGGAGAAGATGCTCCGCCGGCTCCTCGGCGAGGACATCGCGATCGTGGTCGAGCTCGCAGCAGGGCTCGGCACGGTGAGCGCCGACCCGGGCCAGCTCGAGCAGATCCTGATCAACCTCGCGGTCAACGCGCGCGACGCGATGCCCGGCGGCGGCACGCTGACGATCGAGACGGCGAACGCGACGCTCGACGCGACCTACTGCGCGCAGCACCCGGAGGCGCGCCTCGGCCCGCACGTGCTGTTGTCGGTGTCGGACAGCGGAACAGGCCTCTCGGATGAGGCGAAGGCCCACCTCTTCGAGCCGTTCTTCACCACCAAGCCTGGGGGCCGCGGCACCGGGCTGGGGCTGCCGATGGTGTACGGCGCCATCCAGCAGCACGGCGGCCACGTCAGCGTGTACTCGGAGCCCGGGCGCGGCGCGACGTTCAAGCTCTACCTCCCGCGCGTCGACGCCATCGTCTCCGCGCCGCGCGGCGAAACCGCGAGCGCGCCCGGCGGCGCGGAGACGATCGTGGTGGTCGAGGACAGCGAGCAGTTGCGGCGGCTCACCGGGCGCGTGCTCGGGCAGCTCGGCTACCAGGTGCGCTCGTTCGCCGATCCGAAGGCGCTGCTCGAGGCGCTGCCTGGGGTCGAGGGCCGGATCGACCTGTTGCTCACCGACGTCGTGCTCCCCGGGATGAACGGCCGGGAGCTGGCCCAGCACGTCCGCGCCCTGCGCCCAGCCGTGCGGGCGTTGTTCATGTCGGGCTACACGGAGAACGTCATCGTCCACCACGGCGTGCTCGAGCCCGGCATCCGCTTCCTCGCGAAGCCGTACACGCTCGAGACGCTCGCCGCCGCGGTGCGCTCGGCGCTCGACGAGCCAGGCTGAGCCCGCGCGGCCTCCCGCGCAGCTCGGCTCAGGGGCTCTCGCCGCCGCCGCCCGCTTCGCCCTCGGGCTTGCCGCCTTCCTCGCTGGGCGGCGCCTTCGGCGCGTCGTCCCACCCACCGCCGACGCCGTGCTTCTCCGTCTCGTCGGGGGCGATGCTGCCGAGGTTGGGCTTCATGTCCTTCTGCTTGACGGCGACCCATTTCGTCCCGACCTCATCCTCCCCGATGCCGAACTCGCCGTGGAGCTCGTCGGCCTCGTCCTGCTTCGGGCGGGTGTACTTGAAGTAGCCCTTTCCCTTCCGGTTCGCGCTCGGCCCCACCATGCCGATCTTGTGATCCTCCCACTCGTAGCGGAGGACATCGCCGGTCACCGTCCCCGCGAGCTCTCCCCACACCTCGCCGCTCGCCGTGCGCCAGCGGGCGTTGGCCGCGTTGCCGTCCTTCACCAGGTGCAGGTACCCGAAGAGCGGGCTGAAGTAGACACCGTCCCACTCCGCGCCCTCGGGCAGATCACCGGGCTGCACGTTGGCTCGCAGCGGCGCGTTCGTCGCGCCCCCCCCGCCGCACGCCGGCAGGCTGGCGAGGATCGACGAGGCGAGCACGACGTTCACGAGGGACAGGCGAGCCAGACGGGAGAACATGACGGCGGCGACTCCTTGGGGACGCGCGGGGTCCGCGCTGCCAGGGGACGGTACCACGTCCCGGCCCGGCGCAACCCCCTCGGCGCGCCGCGCGCGGCCCCCCGCCCGCGCCCGCTCAGCCTCCGGGCGCGGCCGGGGACGACGCCGCGACGGCGAGGCGCGCCGCGACGAACTCCACGAGCTCGCGCGGCACGCCGAGCGTGTCTTCGAGCACCCAGATCCGCTCCGAGCGCGGCACGCCCTCGAGCTTCGTGGCGCACTTGGGGGTGGTGAGCCAGGCGTCCACGCACGCGGCGCGCGGGAGGCGCGGCGCCTCGTGGTCGCCGAAGAGCACCACGCGGACCGGCCGGAGCCCGGCGACCGCGAGCGCCGACAGCAGCCGCTCGGGCCGCGCGAGCGCGAGCACGACGCCGACGCGGAGCGCGCCGAGCCGCTCCAGGGTGACGACCTCGCCCTCCGGCCCCGGCGCGAGGCGCCGCGCGCTCCGCGCCGGCGGCCGCCCGACATCGAACACGGGGCGCGCGCCCCCGCCCCAGGCCCCGAGCGCGAGCGGCTCCGGGGCGCTCCCTCGGGTAGGGACCACGCGCACGACCGCGTCGCAGGCGGAGGTGAGCGCGCGAGGCGACGCGCGCAGATCGCCGAGCGGCGGGCACCGGCCACTCCCCCAGGGCGCGCCCGCGTCCACGACGAGCAGCGAGGCCGCCACGCGCGCCGGGCGCGCCTGGAGCAGGCCGTCCGCCACCACGACCTCGGCGCGCGCGGCGGCGACGCCGAGCGTCGCTGCGCGATCGGTGCCCGCGACCACGGGCACGCCCGCCGAGGCCAGCGCGCGAGCCAGCGCGAGCGGCTCATCCCCGACCTCGCGCCAGGTGTCGCCTGGGCGCACCACGCGCGCCGATCGCCTCCCGACGCCGCACGCCCGCGCCGCCACGGCGACGCGCACCCCACGCGCCGCGAGCTCTGCGGCGATCGCGCGCGCCAGCGGAGTCTTCCCCGCGCCGCCGAGGGTCGCGCCGCCGACACCGATCACGCGCGCCGCCACCCCGGGCCCTACGTCTCGCTCGACCCGAGCGCACGCCACCCAGGCGCGCTCGAGGCCGGCGAGCACCGACCCGCCCGCCACGCCTCGCTCGAGCCGGCTCGCGAGCGCGCGCCGAGGCGAGACGAAGCTCACCCGCCGCGGAGCTCCACGCCGAGCGCGAGCCCGAGCGCCTCGGCCTGCTCCGCGCTCGCCGGTCGCGCGCAGCGCAGCTCGCGGCGGCGAAGACGCGAGCCGTCCGGCTCGGCGAGCAGCGCGCGCAGCCGCCAGCCCTCGGAGTCCTCCTCCGCGAACGCCGCGATCGGGACCTGGCAGCTCCCCTCGACCGCGCGGAGGACGCCCCGCTCCGCTGACAGCGCGAGCCGCGTCGTCTCGTGCTCGAGCGCGGCGAGGAGCGCGGCGACGCGCGCGTCGCCCGCGCGGATCTCGATCGCGAGCGCGCCCTGCCCCACCGCCGGCAGGCACAGGCTCGGCTCGAGGCGCTCGGTAGCGCGGGCGCCGAGGCCGAGGCGCTCGAGCCCGGCGCTCGCGAGGACCACGGCGTCGACCGTCCCCTCCTCGGAGCGCCGCAGGCGCGTGTCGACGTTGCCGCGCAGCGGCACGATCTCGAGCCCCGGAAACGCGAGCGCGAGCTGCACGCGGCGCCGGAGCGAGGAGGTCCCGAGCCGCGCGCCCGCGGCCAGGCTGGCGAGCGGAGCGCCGCCACGGACCACGACGGCGTCGCGCGGGTCGGCGCGCGGCGGCACGCACCCGAGCACCAACCCGGGCGGCAGCTCGGCGGGGACGTCCTTCGACGAGTGGACCGCGAGATCGGCGCGACCGTCGAGCAGCGCCTCCTCGATCTCCTTGACGAACAGCCCCTTGCCGCCGACCTCCGAGAGCGGCCGGTCCTGGATCCGGTCGCCGGTCGTGACGACGTGCAGCTCCTCCACGACGAGCCCGGGGTGCGCGTGGCAGAGCTCGGTGACGAACGCCCGCGCCTGGGCCAGCGCGAGCGGGCTCCGCCGGGTGGCGACGACGAGGCGCACCGTCATCCGCGCCCCGCCGCGACGCGGGCCGTGTCCGCTCGACCAGGCGCGTGAGCGCCGACCTCGCGCGCCTCCTCGGCCGGCGCGGGCGGGAAGCTGCGGCGCCCGGGCTCCACCGGCTCGTCCTCGTCGCCCCCGGCGCCGAACAGCTCGTCGAGGGCTGTCGCCAGGTCGCCCAGGCGGGGCGACTGCTCCGGATCGGCCGCGAGCGCGCGCAGGCGGACGGACGGGACGTGGAGCAGCCGGTTCAACGACGCCTCGTTCATCACGCGCAGCGCCTCGCGCTCCTCCTCGCCGAGGTGACGGAGCCTCCCGCGCAGGCTCCGCTCGAGCTCTCGCTCGAGCGCGTGGCCGAAGCGGTCCCGCAGCGCCTTGATCGCCGGGACGGCCTGCGCGGCGTCGCGACGCCGCTCCCACACGCGGAGCTCCTCCAGCACGATCTGCTCCGCGCGCTCGGCCTCCTGCGACCGCGCCGCGAGCGACTCGGCGACCACCTGCGAGAGATCGTCCACGTTGTAGAGGAAGACGTCCTCGAGCGACTCGACGGTGGGCTGCACGTCGCGCGGGACGGCGAGGTCGACGAAGAACAGCGCCCGCCCGCGCCGCGGGCGGCGGAGCCTCGCCACGAGCGCGCGGTCGATGACGAAGCCCGGCGCGCTCGTGCTGGTGACGACGACGTCCGCCTCGACCAGCGCGCCCTCGAGGGCTTCCCACTGGCGCGCCTCGCCGCCGACCAGGCGCGCGACCTCGCGCGTACGCTCCGCGTTGCGCCCGACGACCACCACCCGCGCGCCCTCCCGCGCGAAGAGCCGCGCGACCTCCTCGGCCATCTCGCCGGAGCCGACGAGCACCGCCGCCCGCCCGCTCAGCTCGGAGAAGATGCGCCGCGACAGCTCCACCGCAACGGTCGGCACGGAGACGCGCCCGGCGCCGAGGCGGGTCTCGTGGCGCACGCGCTTCGCCGTCCGCAGCGCGTGGGCGAGGACGCGCGCGAGCTCCGGGCCGAGCGTCCCGGCGCGGCGCGCCGCCTCCCAGCCGTGCTTGAGCTGGCCGAGGATCTGCGGCTCGCCCTGGACGAGGGAGTCCAGCGAGGCCGCCACGCGGGCGACGTGGTGCACGGCCTCGCGCCCGACGTGGCGGTAGAGGTGCGGCGCCGCCGCCGGCACGCGCGCCGCGAGCGACGCCGCCAGCGCGACCGCCACCCGCTCGTCGTCGGCTTCGGCCGCCCCCGCGCCGACGAGCTCGAAGCGATTGCACGTGGAGATGACCGTCACCTCGACCACCGGCGCCACGCGCAACGCCACGAGCTCGTCGCCCAGGCGGGCGGCGTCCACTGCCAGCTGCTCGCGGACCGCGATCGGCGCGGTGCGGTGCGACACCCCGACGACCGCCGTCACGAGAGCCCTCCGGGCTGCGCGACGTAGATCGCCACGACGAGCGAGACGCACACCGCACCCGCGATCGTCCCCCACGCCGCCCTGCGCCCGCGCCAGCCCGCGATCGCGCGCAGCGCGAGCACGGCCGCCGCGAGCACCCAGGTGCCGTAGGCGAGCGCGAGCCGCGCGATGCCGACCAGGCCGTGCGCGGGCGGCGAGGTGAACTGCGAGCCGCTCGCGATCCCGAGGGTGAGCAGGAGGAACCCGCCGAGCAGCAGCCGGTGCAGCGCCCAGTCGAGCGCCTCGAGGGGTGGGAGCTTCCCCGCGATGCGGCCGGAGCGCTTGCTGCGGAGCCCGCGCTCCTGCACCAGGTAGAACGCGCCGGCGGCCGCCGCGAGCAGGAAGAGCCCGACCCCGGCGAGGTTCGCGGTGACGTGGATCGCGAGCAGCCCGCGCGGGACGGAGTCCGCGGGCTGGGCCTGACTCACGAACTGCGCGCCGACCAGGAACGTGAGCGCCACCGGCGCGACCACCGCGCCGAGGGCGTCGATGCGGCGGGTCCGCCGGACGACCAGGAAGGCGGCGACGAGGATCAGCCCCGCCAGGCTGAGCGCGAAGTGGACCGACTCTACGGGGCAGACCCGGGTGAGCAGGCTCGCGGCCACGACGTGCCCAGCGTGCAGCGCCGCGCCCGCGCCGAGCACCCACGGCCCCGCGCGCCGCGCCACGCCCTCGCCCTCGCGGCGCGAGAGATCCGCGGCGTGCAGCGTCGCCGCCACCGAGTACGCGACCAGCCCACCGAGGAAGAGCGCGTCGACCGCGGCGCTCACGAGCCACCCTCACCCAGCGTGCGGACCAGGTACTGGCCGAGCAGCTCCTCGTCGCTCCGCGGCTCCGCGCCGCGCCCGGGCTCACCGGCGGCGGGCCGGAGCCCGGGCAGCGGCGCGCCGAGCCACCCCGGCACGATGTCGTACGCGAGCTCGCCGAGCAGCATCGACCCGCCGAGCAGCTCGGCGCCGAGCTCGGTGAGGAACGCCGCCGACTTCACCCGCCCGGTGAGGTCGTGCACGTCCTCGGCGCCCGTCACCTCGCGGACGACGCGGGCGGCCTCGATCATGCGGTATCGCCTCCCCTCCTCGCGCACGACGAGCTCGCCTTCCCGCAGCTCGATGCGGCCGTCGCGCTCCCACTCGTCGAGCGCGGCCTGGGGGAAGAACACGCGGTTCGGAGCCATGGCGTGCGCGCGGACTAGCATAGTCCGCGTGGAGGGCGACGCACAGCGGGGCGGCTCAGTAGCCCTTGCGCGCGATGGCGCGATCGCCCGGCTCGATCTCGCGGTGCGAGACGGTGACGATCGCCATCGAGCTGCGCTTGCGGGTCCGGAGCACGCGGAGCTCGCCTACGATCTCCTCCGGGAGCGCCTTCTCGTCGCCGAGGAGCGGAGTCACCGAGACGTCGACCGATCGCGGCGAGTCCATCTGGATGCGCTCGCGCGCGGTGCCGGAGGCCGTCGACAGGGTGCGCCGCCAGCTGTCCCCGCGCCGCACGATGAAGAGGCGGTTGCCGGGCTCGAGGCCGTCCACGCTGCCGCGGTCGATGAACACGACCTGATGCTGCCCGTAGTACACGTGCGGCGTGATGCTCGTGACGACGCGGGCCCACACGTCCGTGTCGGCCTTGCGCGGCGGCACGACGTCGATCCTGCGCCCCATCGGCCCGATGTACGCGCCGCGCTCGATCACGTCGACCGACTCGACGATCAGCCCGCGCGCCACGCCCTTCTTCGGATCCCAGTGGGTGATGCGGACGCTCCCCTTGATCTTGACGATATAGCCGCCGAGCCGGCGCGCGCCCTTCACCCGCTCCGGGGCGCGGATCGAGTCGAAGATCGTGAGGATCTGGCCCACCTCGAGCTCCACGCCCTTCTTCATCCGGAGGTAGACGTAGTTGCCGTGGCCGAGGAGCAGCTGGTCCTCGCGCGCGCCCATGAGCTGGCCCCACACGTCCTGGTTCGGATCGTCGATGTAGCCCTGGCTCCGCAGGAAGACCGTCTCCCGCGGGACGAGCGGGCGCCGGTCGACGAACCCGCCCTCGGAGAGCGCGACGGTCGACCGAGGGCCGCTCGCGCTCCGCAGGCGGACCTCGTCCCCGGGGTAGATCCAGTGCGGGTTCAGGATCTGAGGGTTCTGCCCCCACACCTGCGGCCAGCGATACGGGTTGCCGAAGTACTTGCGGCTGAGATCCCACAGGGTGTCGCCCCGCTGCACCGTGTACACGTCCGGGACGCTCGCGCCGCGATCCACGATCGCGCCGCCCCCGGAGCCGCGCACCGACTCGCTGCTCGAGGACCGATCGAAGTCGAAGCCGCCACCGGACGCGTTGATGTCGGTGGTCGGGCGCGAGCTGGCGCCGAGCCCGGCGTTGATGTCGGTGCCGGGCGGCGGCACGCCCCACGGGACGTACACCGTCGACCCCTGCCCCGCGGCAGGCGCGGCGGGCGGCGCGGCGCCGCCCTCGGGCTGCCCCGCGGGCTCCTGCTGAGCGAGGGCGCCCGGCGCGACGAGCAGCGCCGCCGCGACCCACAGCGGGCGCCTCACGGCTCCCCCGTCGCGGGCCGCACGCCCTCGAAGCGGGTGGTGAGCTTGCTCCCCTGCACGCGCACGACGGGCCGCGGCGCGGGATCCTCGGCCGGCTCTCCCTCGGGCGCGGCCTCGGCCGCGGGAGCCTCCGCTGGAGCGCCGTCCGGCTCCAGCCGGACCACGCGCAGCGGCGGGCGCTGCTCATCCCCTGCGCCCTCCGGCTCGCGTGGGGCGCTCGCGCCTGCCGCGGCCGGGGCGCCCGGGCGGGGCGCGCCGCTCTCGGTGATGGCCAGCCGCTCCTCGAGGCGGTCCGCGTCGTTGCGCAGGCGCGTCACCTGGTCTTCTAGCTGGGCGATTCGACGTTTCATCGCCTCGGAGTCTCCGGCGCAGCCCGCTGCACCGAAGAGAGCGTGCGCCGCCGCGGCGAGGAGCGCAACGCGCCCCCACGGACGGGCGCCGACGCGCGCGGGGGACCGGGGAGCCTCGGGAGTCATGCGTGGCAATCGTAGGGAGCACGCGCGCCGAGGGCCAAGCTACCTGCGGGCCTGGGGCCGGGGCGCGGGGGCGCGAAGGGCGCTTCGCAGGCTGCGCCGCGGCGCGGCGGCCGGAGACGCGGCCGGGCGAGGCGGGTCGCGCGCGGCGCGCGAGCGACGTGGGCGCGGCCGCCTCCGTGCTACGCTCGCGCGCGAGATGGCGACGCGACGACCCGGGTGGTCGAAGGCCCGGCGAGGGCCGCGGCTGGATCTGCGGAAGACGCTGTTCGTCCTGCCGAACGCGATCACGCTCGCGAGCATCTTCTGCGGGTTCAACGCCATCGCGATCGTGGCGCGAGATCAACCGTCTTCGGACGATTTCTACCGCGCGGCGATCCTGCTCATCTTCGCGATGTTCTTCGACCTCATCGATGGTCGCGTCGCGCGCCTCACCCGGACTCAGAGCGCGTTCGGGCTGCAGATCGACTCGCTGGCGGACATCGTGTCGTTCGGCGTCGCCCCAGCGCTGCTCATGTACAAGTGGGTGCTCTCCCAATACGGGGCGCTCGGGCTGCTCACCGCGTTCGCGTTCGTCGCGTGTGGCGCCATCCGCCTCGCGCGCTTCAACGTGCTGGCGACCAGCGCGACCGGAGCGCCGGCCAAGCCGGGGCCGTACATCGTCGGGCTGCCGATCCCGCCCGCGTCTGGCATCCTGATCTCGCTGGTCGTCGCCAACCACGCCGTCGGCGGCACCCTCGGCGAGGAGTACACGCTCGGGCTCGTGGGCGTCACCGTCGTGCTGTCGTTCCTCATGGTGTCCACCGTGAAGTTCAGGTCCTTCAAGGATCTGCGCCTCAACAGCGGCACCGTGCTGCTCGTGCTCTTCACGCTCGGCTCGAGCGCGTACGTCTGGCAGCGCTACCGCCCCGAGTTCGTGCTCGCGTGGCTGCTCGGCGTCTACGTGCTCGTCGGCTTCCTCGAGACGGCCCGGCACCTCGCGCAGAGGCTCCGCGCGGCCCTGGTGGCCCGCGACTCGGCGCCCCCCGCCGCCTGAGGCTCAGCCGCGGCCGCGCGGGGACTTCCAGCGCGGCTTGAGGTGGTGCTTCAGCACGTCGCGGAAGAGGCCGATGTGCGCGCAGTGGTCCATCTTGTCGTTGCCGGCGTAGCCGCGGACATGGAAGGACCCGCGGCTGTAGCGCGTGATCTGGTCCATGCCCATCGGCCCCGCGCCCCGCACCCTGCGCACGGCGCCGCCAACCTCGTGGGCGAGGAACGCCGCCGTCTCCGTCGTGGAGGCGTAGCCGGGCGGGATGATCGAGGAGTGGCTGACGAACATGAACGCCTGTCGGCGCGCCGCGCGCCGCGCGAACTCGACGAAGGGCGCGAGCTGCGCGCCGTTCAAGCCGGCGCCCGAGTAGCCGCAGTGCAGGCCGTCGAGGAGGACCACGGCGTCGACGTGCTTGCGGCCGTAGGCCTGGCCCAGGATCTCCTGCACCGCGCCGTAACCGGCGCTCCAGGCCGAGAGCCCGATCTTGCGGGCGACCGCGCGCTTCTTGCCCGTCTTCGCCGCGACGGCGGCCTCGACGCTCTTCACCAGGCGCTCGAAGGCGGCCGGATCGGAGAACGCGGACGCATACGGGCCGGAGCCGATGCCGAGGTCGATGCCGACCAGCACGGCACCGTCCATCACCTGCACCCACTCCTTGCGCACCGGCTCGTGGCCGTGGAAGTGGAACACCACGTCGAAGCGACCGTCTCGCGTCACGCCGCCGGAGCGAGGCAGGATCATCTGCCCCATCGAGGGCGAGCGATCCCAGCGGCTGTAGATGCCCCAGCCAGGATCGGGCGTGTTGCACGGGTTGACCCCACGCTCCTCCGCGGTCTTCTGCGTCTGGGTCTCGGGCCCGGGCTTCTCCGGGACGAAGCCCGACGCGCGCGTCCGGGTCTCCCTCGGCGCCTCGCTCGCGGCCGCGGGCTGCGTCTTCGACATGGCCGGCGCCGCGGGCGCCTCCGCGCCGGGCGCAGGGATCCGGAGCCGCTGGCCGGGGCGGATCTCGGCGTCGTCTGCGAGGCCGTTCAGCGCCCGGAGCGCCTTGACGGTCACCCGGTGCTGGCGGGCGATGCTCCAGAGCGATTGCCCCTGCGCGACGACGTGCACGCGCGCGCGCGCAGCGTCCGCCGGCGCCGCGGGCAGCGCGACGCACGCGAGCCCGAGGAGGAGCCAGCCGATTCCCGCGAGCTTGCGCATGACCGAGGTTCGAGGGTGCCCTCTCCGGCGGGGACGCGCAACTAACTGGCGGCGAGCAGCGGCGCGGCGCCGCCCGGGGCGCGGGCGTCAGGCGCTTGACGGCGCGATCCCCCGGCCGGACGCTTGGGCCATGAGCTGGCGTCGGTGGTGGTTCGGGGCGTTCGCGGTCGCGATCGGGTGTGGCGGGGCGGGCGCCCCGCCCCCGCCCACCCCAGCGCCAGCCGGCGACCGCACGCCGAAGCCGCCGGCCCCGGCGGCCGCGCCGGAGGCGGAGACGCCGGCGCGCGCCGAGCCGTCGGGCTGCCCGGAGGGGATGGCGCTCTTGTCGGCGGGCACGCTCTGGTTGGGTTCGCCGCAGGGGCAGGGACGCGCCGACGAGCGCCCCCAGCAGCGGACGGACGTCGGCGAGTTCTGCCTGGACCTGCGCGAGGTCACCGTCGGAGACTTCGCCGGGTGCGTCGCCAACAAAGCGTGCGACGTGCTCCCTCGAGAGGTGCTCGACGAAGGCGCCGCGGTGGAGCCGGCGCCGCCGCCCGCGGCCGCGTCCGCTGCGCCCGCGGCGAGCGCCGGCGCGAAGCCGCCCGCCCCAGCGAAGGGCGGCGCCGGCCCGGGCAGGCCGGCGAAGGCGCCCGCCCCCGCGGCGGAGGACCCGCGCAACGCGCTCTGCAGCGCGAACGCGAAGGCCCCGGACACGCTCCCGCTCTCGTGCGTGAGCTTCGAGGAGGCGACGAAATACTGCTCGTGGAAGGGCCTCCGCCTCCCGACGGAGCCCGAGCTCGAGTACGCCGCGACGAGCGGCGAGGACAAGCTCGCCTATCCCTGGGGGAGTACCGCACCCGACGCCGCGCTCGCCTGCTTCGGCAAGAAGGATGGCCCCTGCGCCGCCGGCTCGAAGCCCGCCGGGGCGTTCGGCCTGTTCGACATCGTGGGCAACCTGCTCGAGTGGACGACGACGCCGTACGCCCCGTACGATCGCCCGTCGGCGGAGGCGCCGCGCCACGCGGTGCGCGGCGGGAGCTGGCAGTCGACGGACCTGGACGAGCTGCGCGGCAAGCGGCGCTTCTCGCGACACCCGATGAGCCGCGCGGCGGATCTCGGCTTCCGCTGCGCGAAGTCTCGCTGACGCGCG
Source organism: Polyangiaceae bacterium (assembly GCA_020846005.1). Classification (GTDB taxonomy): domain Bacteria; phylum Myxococcota_A; class Polyangia; order Polyangiales; family Polyangiaceae; genus JADLEQ01. The sequence continues at coordinate 22,824 of JADLEQ010000090.1, read as the reverse complement.
CGCACGGCGACGCCGTCAGCCGCGCGCGGCGGGCTCCTCGTGCGTGCTGCAGTGCAGCGTGCCCAGCCCCAGCACCAGATCGCGGCACGGGAAGCCGATCACCTCACGGCCGGCGAAGACCTCCGCCAGGCGCCCGAGCGCGAGCCGATCGCTCGGGTCCGAGAAGATCGGCACGAGCACGACGCCGTTCGCCACGTAGAAGTTCGCGTAGCTCGCCGGCAGCCGCTGCCCGGCGAACGCGACCGGCTCCGGCATCGGGAGGTCGATGACCTCGAGGCGCCGCCCCAGCGCGTCGCGGGCGCCCTGGAGCCGCTCGCGCGCGCGCGCCAGCGGGCGGTGGTTCGGATCGCGGCGCCGGGGCTCGGTCGCGACCACCACGCGCGCCGGACCGACGAACCGCGCGAAGTCGTCGACGTGACCTGCCGTGTCGTCGCCCGCGATGCCGTCCTCCAGCCAGATCACGTGGCGCACGCCGAGGAAGTCGCGCAGGGCCGCCTCGGTGCGGGTGCGTCCGAGGTCGCGGTTGCGGGCGAACGGCCCGCTCAGCAGGCACGACTCCGTGGCGAGCAGCGTGCCCTGGCCGTCCCCGTCGATCGCGCCGCCCTCGAGCACCACGCGGCGACGACGCCCGCGCGCGTCGCGGGACTCGGGCCGCCAGCGGCGCGGGAACCGCTCCGCCACGAGCTCGCCGGCGGCGTCGTCGCGGCGGTGGTTCGGGTAGCGCGCCCAGCCATCGAAGCGGAATTTCACGGCGCCGACGGTGCCCGGCCCGCGCGCGCCGGAGCGCGCGCTCGTGACGAAGAGCGGCAGCGAGTCTCGGGTCCACGAGCGATCCGTCGGCGCCACGACGAAGTCGATGGCCTCGAGCGTCGCGCCGCCGGACTCGAGCAGAGCGCGGGCGCGCGCGGCCTCCGCAGGGTTCGCGACGAGGAGCCGCACCCGCTCCCGCGCGGAGAGCAGGCGCGCGAGCTCGACGAAGAGCCACGGCACCGGCGCGAACTTCCCCGGCCAGTCGCTGCGCTGGTGGGGCCACGCGAGCCACGTCGCCGCGTGCGGCTCCCACTCGGCGGGCAGGCGCATCCCGAGCGCGGCCGGCGTGGGCGGCGGCTCCGGCGCGGCCGCCACCGACGCGAGGGATCTCGCGGCCGCCGGAGGCGCCGGGCCCGTGCGCCGCCGCGCGCTCATGAGTCGAGCAACCGGCGCGTCAGGCCCTCGTAGGCGTCCACCCGCCGATCGCGGAGGAACGGCCACCACCTCCGGACCTGCTCGATCCGATCGAGATCCAGCTCGACGACGAGCGTCTCCTCGCCCTCCCCGGCCTCGGCGAGGACGACCCCGAACGGATCGGCCACGAACGAGTGCCCCCAGAAGTCGATCCCGGCGCCCGCCGGCCCCTCGTGGCCGACGCGGTTCACCGCGGCGACGAACACGCCATTGGCGATGGCGTGCCCGCGCTGCACCGTGCGCCAGGCGTCGAGCTGGGCGGCGCCCCACTCCGCCTTCTCGTACGGCTGCCAGCCGATCGCCGTCGGGTAACAGAGCACCTCGGCGCCGCGCAGCGACGTGAGGCGCGCGGCCTCCGGGTACCACTGGTCCCAGCACACCAGCGATCCGACGACCGCCGTGGGCGTCGCGTGCGCGACGAAGCCGAGATCGCCCGGCGTGAAGTAGAACTTCTCGAGGAAGAGCGGGTCATCGGGGACGTGCATTTTCCGGTACGTGCCGAGGAGCGCGCCGTCCGGACCGAGGGTCACCGAGGTGTTGTGGTAGACGCCCGCGGCGCGTCGCTCGAACAGGCTCGCGACGACGGTCACCCCGGCGGCGCGCGCCGCGGCGGCGACGGCGTCGAACGTCGGCCCCGGGATCGGCTCGGCGAGATCGAAGTTCGCCACGTCCTCCGTCTGGCAGAAGTACGGCCCGGCGAAGAGCTCGGGGAGGCAGATGAGCGTCGCGCCGCGCGACGCGGCGGCGCCGATTTCGGCGCACGCGCGCGCGACGTTCGTCGCTTTGTCCGGCGCCATGGCCAGCTGCACGAGGCCCACGTGGAGTCGTCGGGTCATGGGGATGCCGTCGCGGGGGCGGAACGCTAGCGGGGACGCCCCGCGCGGGGAAGCGAGCCGCCGCCGGGGCGCTTGCGGCGCCTCCGTGCGCGGGTACGCTCCGTCGCGTGAACCTCCACGACCTGCGGACCGGGGTGCTCGGGGTGTGCGCTCTCGCGCTGGCGGGCTGCTTCGCGCCCGAGCGCAGCTTCACCGACGACACGGACGGTGGCGCCGGCGCCGACAGCGGTGGCAGCACGGGCGGCACCTCCGGCGGGTCGAGCGGAGGCTCGGGCGGCTCGGGCGGCTCGGGCGGCTCGGCCGGCTCGGGCGGGCAAGCGGGTGGCGGCGCGGCGGGCTCGAGCGGCGCCTCCGGCTCGGGCGGTGGCGGCGCGGCGGGCGCCGGCGGCGCCGCGGGCTCCGGTGGCGGCGGCACGGGCGGCGGCGGCACCGGCGGCGGGACCGGCGGTGGCGGGACCGGCGGCGGCTGCACCGTCGAGGATTGCTTCAACGGAGGGGACGACGACTGCGACGGCGACACCGACTGCACCGACCTCGACTGCACCGCCACGAGCGAGTGCATGCCCGCGCCCTCCAACGCGAGCCTGGGGACGCTCGTCGACGCGAGCGCGGCGTGCCCGCCCGGCTTTCAGGAGTCGCAGACGCTGATCCAGCGAGGCCTCACGGGCAGCACGACCTGCCCGGGCTGCGACTGCACGGCCGACCCGCTGAAGTGCACGATCGACATCTGGTACTACACCGCGGAGGCGACGTGCAACGCCGACTCGGCGATGACGGGCGGCGTCTACGTGGGCGAGATCGACGCTACGTGCACGGCGGATCCGATCAACCAGGGGACGGGCACCTTCGGCGGGCTGCGTACCGGGCCGTGGAAGGTGGGGCAGACGTGCCAGGTGAGCGGGACGGCCGCGCCGCCGCCCGCGACCTGGGGCACGGAGAAGAAGTTCTGCGTCGCGCAGGCGGGCGGCGGGTGCGGCGCGGGCCAGGCCTGCGTGCCCAAGACGAGCTCGGGAGGGCAGTGCGCGCTCTCGAGCGGCAGCGCCGCGTGCACCGGGTTCACCACCGTCGAGAACGACTGGTTCACCGGGTACCAGGACACGCGCTCGTGCGGGAGCTGCGCCTGCACGGCGACCGGGGGCAATTGCGGGTGGGGCGCGAGCGTCGAGCTCGGCAACGACTACACGTGCAACGGGAGCCCCTGGTACGTGAGCGAGGCCGGGAAGCAGTGCGGGTATCGCTACTCGCCCAAGGCGCGCGTCGATCTCAGCTCCGGCACGATCGATCCGACCTGCGACGCCTCCGCGACCGCCAGCGGGTCGCTGAACCCAACGGGCCAGCACACGCTCTGCTGCCTCTGAGCGCGAGCTCGCGCCGGGCGGGTGGTCCGCCTCGGCGTGGCGGCCGGCGGGCGCCGCTCACTGCTGGCAGGTGAGCTGCATCGCCGTGAGCGCGGGGCCGACACCGTACTCGACGACGTAGCTCGCCTGCTCCTGCTGCCGCTCCCAGAAGCAGAGCGTGTGGGCCTGGCGCAAGTAGCCGTGCTCGTAGGAGGTCGGGTTCTGGTAGGATTCGACGAGGCGACCGAGCGGGAAGCGGTAGTGCGGCTCGCGGCGCGCGACGACCTCGCGAGCGTCGTCCCGCAGGGATGCGGCGCGGGCGAAGTGGGGCGCGGCGTCGCCGCCACGCGCGCTGGCGAGGACGCCTCGGTACAGCGCCTCGGAGTGCTGGAGCCTGAGCTCCACGATCTCGGTGCCGTCCACCAGCTCCGCGCACCAGGGCGCGAGCGTCTCGTCGACGCGCCCGCACGTCCGGGCGAAGCGCTCGCGGATCGGCGTGAGCTCGCGGACCGCCTCGGCCAGGGCGTCGAGCACGTCGTGCTCGAAGGTCGCGCGCTCGGGCTCGCTCCACGCGTGGAGCTGCTGGAAGGGCACGCGGGGCGGGTGGGTCTCGATGCCGATGAGGTAGCCGGCGTCGTCCGTAGCGTCCTCCCCAGAGACGTAGGGCACGAGGCGCGCGTCGAACAGCCAGCGCGTCTGGTGGTCGACCAGCGCGCCGAGCGTCCCACCGATCTCGTCGCCGCACGCGCCGTAGCCGCCGCCGTAGTGCGCGAGGAAGCGCTCGAGCGGCTGCTCGGGCTCCCACATCATCTTCGCCGAGAGGTAGTCGGTGAGCCAGTACCCCCACTCGTGCCCGGACGAGAACATCACGTGCCCCTCGAGCGAGGGCTTGCCGGCGAGCGTGAGGTCGCGATGCAGGCCGTGGATGTCCGTCCACCGGGCGAGCAGGTACTCTGGGAGGAAGGCCGGGACGTCGACGTCGGCGGTCACCCAGTAGGCGCTCTCCGGCTGGTAGCGGACACGCCGCTCGCCCACCTCGCGCTGGATGAACTCGCGCTGGAGGGAGAAATCCGGGTGCTCGTACATCGCCCACGGGCGGTAGAGATCGAAGAAGAACAGCGTGTGGACGGTGTTGACCAGCCGCGGGTCGGCCTCTCCGGGCAGGTGGTAGAAGAACGTCCGCTCGCCCTTCCAGTCGATCCAGAGGTTCTCGTAGTTGCCGACATGGTTGATGACGGTGAAGTCGGTGCCGGGCCAGCGCGTCGCCACGTGATCGGTGGCGAGGTTCATCCAGTCGAGCAGCGCCTGCGGATCCCCCGAGAGGAACTCGCCCAGGCCGACCTCGATCACGTCCCACGGGATCGCCATGAGTGCGTCGATGCCGGCGGGGATCTCCGTCTGCCAGCGGGCCTCGTCGTCGACCAGGTGGATCGCGTGCTGGAGCGACGACCCGCCCCACAGCTGCACGACCGCGCCCGCGGTCACGCCCCGGGAGTGCGCGTAGTCGACGATCGCGCGGCCGTGCGGCAGCCACGCCTCCCAGTCCATCGTCTCGAGCAGCCACCACTGCACGTGGTTCTGGCCGGTCTTCACCAGCCAGTCGATGAACCGCTTCGCCTCGGCTAGGTGCTGCTCGCCGGGCTCGTTGAACGACGCGAAGTACTCGGTCGGGTGCAGGAGGTGGAGCTGCACGCCGCGCACGGCGAACGCCGGGTCCCGCCCGATCGCGAGCTGCCGCGGGATGTGGAGCGCGCCGAGCTCGGGGATGAGCTCCTGCTCCGGGTGGAAGAACCTCGCGCCGAGCTCCTCGAGGAGCGCGTACAGGCCGTGGACGAGCGCCGCGTCGCTCGCAGCGTGCACCGCCAGCACGGTGCGCCCGCCGTCGTCGACCCGCGCGATCTTGAACCCGCGCTCCGAGGGCGCGCCCGTCAGCGCGGCGAGCGACGGATCCGTCGACGCTCGCACCACCAAGCGGGCCGACGCAGCGTCCGTCGCGAGCGGGCCGCCCGCCATGCGGCGCAGGTAGCCGGCGACGTCGTCTCGGGCGAGCGCCACCCCGCCGCTCGTGCCCGCGAGGTCGAGCGCGACCTCGCCGGCGCCGAAGCGATCGGTGGTCGACGGGTCGAGCCCCGGGCGGCACGCCAGGACCGACGCCGCCGGGACGGGCTCGTCCTTCCCGCAGGCACCGGGCAGGAGCGCGAGGGGCAGCGCGGCGAGCAGGGCCGCGAGCCGCCGGCTCAGAACGTCCCCCTCACTCCGGCGGAGCCGGGACCGATCCAGGGGGTGACGCGCGCCTGCCCGGGAGCGGCGGGCTCGGCCGCGCCGAAGAGCCACCACGCCCCGAGGCCGAGCCCCACCGCTCCGACCCCGAGCCCGACCAGACCGATCGTGGAGGCGGTGTTGGCGTCCGCGTCGAGCTGGTCGATGCGCTGCCGCCGGCTCTCCGGGCACACGCCGCCGCCCGAGCAGAGGTCGTCGCTCTCCGACAGCTTTCCCGACGCCTGGACGAGGAAGAACGTCCCGACCCCGACCCCGACGACCCCGACCCCGACGGCGCCCCAGGCGAGCAGCTTCGGCTCGGCGCTCGCGGTGTCGACCCGGGCGTCGCCCCCCGCGGCGGGCGCGTCCGCCGCGCCAGAGTCGGACTTCGCCGCGGGCGTCGCGCGAGGCGCGAGGACGAGGGTGACCTCCTCCCGGCTCTTCTCGGCGATGGTCAGCCGCTTCGGCTCGCTCTGCTCGCCTGGCGTCTCGGCGACCAGCTCGTGCTCGCCCGGATCGATGGGGAACGCGACGCCCACGAGCGCGGCGGGGGACGCCACGCCGTCGATCTTCAGCGTGACCTCGCCCGTCGCGCCCTCGACGCGCACCGTGAGCTGCGGGATCCGCGGCTCGAGCTCCGCGAGCTCCTTCTCCGCGGCGGCCTGCGCGGCCTTGAACGCCTTCGGCGCGTTCGCGGGGAGCGTCTCGCTCACGACCTTGCGGTAGGCCTCGCGCGCCTTGACGAGCTGGCCGAGCTTCTGGTGCGAGCGCGCGAGGAAGAGCAGGTGCGTCGGCGCGTGGACGAGCTTCTCCGCCTTGGCGAACAGATCGATCGCCTCTTGCCAGCGCTGCCCCTCGAAGGCCTTGGCGGCGGCCTCCGCGGCCGCGCGGGCGCCGCTGCGCTCCTCGTCCGTCTGACCGAGGCACGGGCTCGCGGCCCCGAGGAGCGCGGCGAGCAGGGCGGCCGGCAGAGCCGACCGGCGGGCGAGGGCGCGAGTCATCGCGGGGGAATCTATCACTCCTCGGCGCCCGCCGGCGCCGCGCCCGCGCCGGGGCCACGGAGCACCGCCCGGACGTGGTACGGCCGCTTGCCCTGGGACTCGTGGTAGGTGCGGCTCAGCACGTCGGCCACGAGGCCCAGGCTGATGAGCTGCACGCCGACGACGATCAGCAGCACGCCGAGCAGGAGCAGCGGCCGAGAGCCGATCGGCGCCGAGAACACGAGCTTCTCCACCGCCAGGTAGAGGCACAGCCCGAAGCCGAGCGCTGCCGACGCGAGCCCGCCGAGGCCGAACACCTGCATCGGCCTCGTCAGGTACGACTGCATGAACCGCACGGTGATGAGGTCGAGCACGACGCGGAGCGTGCGGCCGATCCCATACTTGGAGACACCGTGCTGGCGCGCGCGGTGGTTCACCGGCAGCTCGATGAGGCGCGTCCCGAACCAGCTCGCGATGGCCGGGATGAACCGGTGCATCTCGCCGTACAGGCGCAGGGACTTGGCGACGCTCGAGGTCATCGCCTTGAGCGTGCAGCCGTAGTCGTGCAGGTGCACGCCGGTCGTCGAGCTGATGATGCGGTTGGCGATCATCGAGGGGAGCCTGCGGTTCAGGAATGGGTCCTGCCGATCCTTGCGCCAGCCCGCGACGAGATCGTAGCCGTCGTCGAGCAGGGCGAGCATGCGCGGGATGTCCGCCGGGTCGTTCTGCAGATCGGCGTCCATCAGCACGACCTTGGCGCCGCGCGCCTCGTCCAGGCCGGCCTGGAGCGCCGCGGTCTGCCCGAAGTTCCGCCGCAGCTCGACGACGACCAGCGCGGGATCGGTGGCCGCGGCGTCCTTCATCACGCGGACGCTCCGGTCCCGCGAGCCGTCGTCCACGAGCACGAGCTCGTAGCGGAGGCCCGTCGGCCGGAGGGCGCCGTGCAGCTCGCGGAGGAGCGCGGGGACGCTCTCCTCTTCGTCGAACACGGGGATGACGACGGAGACGTCGAGGGCGGCGGCGGTGGGCGGGGCAGATTCCATCGGGGGCGCGCCCGTGCCCCTGGCGGGGGACGGTGAGGGGAGCCCCACCGCGCGCGCGGGGGCGCCTCGGGCCGCGCGCTGCCATAGCACCGACCGCGCGCCCGCGGGGCAGGTTCGTGCGGGGCGCGGCGCGGGAGGGTGACGGCCAGCGCGCGGTGGGATACGCCGGTGCGCGCGGATCGATGTCCCTGCTGGCCACCCTCGCGACGTCTCCCGGGCTCGTCGTCGCGCTCGCGGCCGGCGGCTGGCTCGGCGCCGGCGCCGCCCGCGCCGCCGGCCTCTCGGCCCGGAGCGCCGCCGTGCTCGCGCCGGCCCTGACGCTCGCCGCGTGGCTCGTCACCACCCTGGCCGTGGGGCGGTGGACGGGATCGTTCCTCACGGCGAGCGGCGCTGGCGCGCTCGCCGTCGGCGCCCCGGGCGCGTGGCTGGCCGTGCGCGCGGCCCGCGCGGGCCGCCTGGGCGGGTCGCCCCGGCGCCGGGATCTCGTCCTGCTGGCGGTCGCGCTCGGGCTGGTCGCGCTGGTCCTGCCCGCCGCGGAGAAGCACTTTCACGACGAGGCCTCGATCGCCGGCCACGTGTCGACGGTGTCGCGCCTGCTCCGGGATCACTACCCCCCACCCTACCCTGCCTTCCCGGAGTGGGAGTTCCGCTACCACTACGGCTTCGACGTGCTGGCGGCGGCGATCGCGGCGGCGCTCCACCTCCCCGCGCCGTCGGGGATCGACGTGGCGACGGTGGGCCTCTGGGGCTACGCCGCGCTGATCGCGGCCCGCCTGGGCGAGCTGGTGTGGTCCCCGCGGGTCGGCGTGTTCGTGGCGCTCGGCGCGCTCCTCGGGGGGGGCGCGCCGTTCGTCGCCGCGCCCTCCTGGCTCGAGCTTGGCGAGCGGCTGTGCGGCGCGTGGCGCATCGAAGGGATCTGGCTGAACCCGCCGGTCGCCAGCTACTTCTTCCAGCACCCGTTCGCGCTCGGCATCCCGCTGGCGCTGACGGCGCTCGTCGTCCACGCGGAGGGCGGCGCCGGGCTCGCGCGGCTCGCGCTGCTCGGCGGGCTCGGGGTCGCGCTCGCGCACGCCCAGCTCGTCCTGTTCCTCACGGTGGGAGGCTCCGTGCTGCTCGGCGAGGGGCTCGCCGCCTGGGCGCGCGAGGAGCGGTGGCTCGCGCGGGCGGGGTGGCTCATCGGCGTCGGCGCGGCCGCGGCGTGGGCCGCCACCCGCCTCGGGGGCTTCTTCGCGCCGGGGCCGCGCGGCCTGGCGGGGGCGCTCCAGTGGTCGGGCGGGGTCACGGAGTCCACGTGGGGCTCGCTCCGGTGGCTCGCGCACAGCTTCGGCGCGCTCCCGCTGCTCGGCGCGATCGGGCTCGCCGGCGCTCGGCGCGCGCGGGCAGCGCTCGGCGTCCTCGTCGGTGGCTCGCTCACCGTGCTCGTCTCGGTCCGCTACTCGGAGTCGTGGGACATCGTGAAGTTCGCCACCGTCGCGCAGCTCGTGCTCGGGGCGGGCGCGGGCGCGCTCGCGGGCCGCGTCGCGCTGAGCCGACCTGCAGGCGCCGGCCTCGGTCGCAGGGCGCTCGCGGGCGGCGTGCTCCTCCTGGTGACGATCGCGGCCGGGGCTGCGTTCCACGTCGCCATCGCCGCCGATCTCGACGGCGCGCTCGAGGGCGATCACCTCGAGCCCGTGCCCGGCGACGACGCATGCGCCATCGCGGTCCTCGCCCCGCGCGCCGGCCGAGACGAGCTCGTCTACCGGAGCCGCGGCTCGTCGCTGGCCTACGCGCAGGCGGGGCTCGGCAGCGCCTGGCCCGACTACCCCACGCGTCAGTTCGGCATCCCGCAGGCGATGATCAACGCGCGAACGAAGCTGCTCGAGTCCCTGTCGCCGGACCTCGCCGCGTGGCGCGCGCACGGCATCCGCTGGTGGGTCGTGCGGAGCGAGCGCGACCGCATGCAGGAGCAGCTCGAGGCGTGGCGCGCCGCCGGGCAGGCGGAGGAGATCGCTCGCTGCGGGCGGCTGGTCGTCTACCGGGCGCGCTGAGCGGATCAGGCGCCGCGGGCGGCCGAGCCGGCCGCGACGCGCACCAGCGCCCACACGCCCACATCCGAGGCGAGCGACGCGCCGCGCGCGAGGAGCGCGACCGCGAGCGCGCCCGCGGAGCCCAGCGACGGCGCGAGCACGAGCGCCAGCACGACCTCCCGGACGCCTGCGCCGGCCGGCGCGAAGAGCGCCAGGAACCCCGCGATGGGCGCGAGGACGAGCGCAGGGAACCCGGCCGCCTCGCCGTGCGTCGCGCCGGCGGCGCGGACCAGCAGCACGCCGTGGAGCCCGAGCAGGCACCAGTACCCCGCGTGGAGGAGCGGCACGCCCCGCGGCAGCAGCGGCCCGCGCCCGGCGTCCCAGAGCGAGGCGAGCGGCCTGGGGAAGCGCGCACGGTCGACGACGAGGAGCGCCAGCGTGAGCACGAGCAGCAGCGCCGCCGCGAGCGCCGCGCCGTCCCCGACCACGCCGCCGATCCCGCGCGCGTCGCGCAGGACGAGCGCCATCGCCGCCGCGCCGACCGTCCCGCCCACGCCGAGCCACGAGACGAGCTCGATCCCCACCGACGCGCCGACGAGCCTCGCCGGGACGCCGAGACGATCGGCGCCCGCCATGCGCACCAGCGGCAGCCCGACCTTGCCGGGGACGTACCGCGCGAGCTGCGAGTCGAGGTAGAGCGCGAGCGCGGGCAGCCGCGGGACGGCGTGCCCCGCCATCCGCTCGACGAGCCGGATCCAGGCGAACCCCTGCACGAGCGCGGCCGCGAGCGCGGGGGCGAGCGCGAGCAGCGCGATCGTCACGTCGATCGTCACGGGGCGGTCGTCCCAGCGGCGCGCCAGCTCCACCGCGGCCACCGCCACGAAGCCGAGCGCGAGCAGCCCGAGGAGCGGCGCGGCTTTGCGCCGGAGCCCGCCGAGCCCTCCGGCCTCGCTGGCGCCCTCGCCCTCGCGAGGGGAGCTCACAGCTTCCAGTCCGCGATGAGCTGGGCGTTCCCCGCGGTGTCGTGCCCGCGGCGAAACAGCGCGAAGTCGCCCCGGCGCTCGACGACGCCGAACCTCCCGCTCGACACCGCCTCCTTGAGCGTCGGGCGGGTCTTCTCGAGGCCGAGCTCCCGCGACGACGCCACGATCCAGTCGGCCGTCTGCGGGCCGTTGCGCATCGTGAAGGCGTACAGCCGGGAGACCAGGTGCGGGCCGCTGTTCTCCGTCGCGGCGACGCTGGCGTCCGCTGGGAGGAGCGCGATCAGCTCGCGGAGCTGCCGGTAGCGGGTGCGCTCCTCCTCCGTGTACTCGAAGCCGATGGGGAAGTACCCGCCCTTGAACGTCTCCGTCCGTTGGGGGAAGACGCCGAGGTTGTAGGTCGTGGCGGCGGTCGCGAGCACCAGCGCGGCGGCGCCCGCGCGCATGCGCGCCTGGCCCTGGTCCCGCGCGAGCGCGGCGAGCACGAGGACGGTCGCGAGGAAGAGGTACGGCGCCCAGTGCATCACGTACTGGAACGTGAACATCGTCAGCGGGCGGTAGTCGGTCGCGAGGAGCGTCAGGATGGTGCCCGGCACGAACGCCGCCCACGCCCACCACCGGCGCGCCGGCAAGAACGCGACCGGCACGAGCAGGTGCATCAGGTACCAGGCCTTGTCGCGTTCCCAGATCTTGTCGAGCACGAAGTACGGGTTGCTGAGCAGCGTCTTCAGCACGCTGCGGAAGCCCGTCTCGCCTGGGGGCCAGAGGCCCTTGTACATGCTGGGGAACCACCAATCCCCCGCCTCCTCCATCCAGTGGAACCGGAGGAAGCCGAACCACAGCGTGCTCACCACCGCCATGAAGAGCCCGAGCTTCGGCCGGCGGCCGGAGAGCCAGAACACCGTCCCCACGATGGCGAGGCCGATCGGCATGTCCTCGCGGAAGACGAGCGTCCAGAAGAAGAGGATGCCGAACCAGATCCAGCGGCCCGCGTCCGCGGCCCACACCGTCGCCAGCACGAGCGAGCCGGCCATGGTGATGTAGTTCACCTCGTAGAAGTTCGCCGCGTGCATCGGGTACCAGCACAGCCACCCGAGCGCGACGAGGGCCGCCACCCAGGGCGGCAGGCGCCGGCGCGCGAAGAGGAACAGCGGGATCGCCCCGAGGCCGAGCATCACGCACTGCGCGATGAGCAGCACCTCCGCGCGGGGGAAGACGGCGAAGATCGGCGCCAGCAGGTACTGCCCGAACTTCGCGTGGTTCGCGAGGTACTTCTCGGGCTCCTTCGGGAACACGAGCGTGCTCCACATGTGCTTGCCGTGGAGCGACGCGAAGAGCAGGTGCGTGTTGATCCCCAGATCGAACATGTGCGTCTGGAGCTTGTGGTGCCAGCGCACGGTGTAGAAGCCGGTGAGCGCACCGTACCCGGCGGACCCGAGCAGGACGGTCACGAGCGGAGCGTGGCGCAGCACCCGCCAGCGCAGCCGCGCGCCGAGCCACCTCCAGGCGGCCCGCGCGCGCTCGGGCGCCTCCACGAGCGCGCGGTGGAAGAAGAGCTCGAACACCAGCGCGGTGACGAGCACCGCCGGGAGCAGCTGCGCGTGGCGGTCCTTCCACGCCCTCCACCGGAAGAGGATGGGCACGGCGGGCAGCAGCACGAGCGGCGAGCAGAGCCAGAGCCAGCGCTCGACCGCCCGCGCGTCCCCGCCCCGCCGGCGCACCCAGACGATCGCCGCGACCGCCGCCGCGGCGGCGATCGCGCCGCCTACGCCCATCGACTTGAGCAGCAGCATGCGGGCGTCGGACGCCACGTCGTTCTCGATGACGAACCGCGCGACCCACTTCGCCTGGAAGGTGAGCTGGATCCACGCCACGAGCGCCGCGCCGAGCCCGAACGCCAGGGCCACGGAGCGCCCGGCCACCCCGACGGGGTGCGTGAGCCCCGCGACATCGGGACCGGGCGGAGCGGGAGGCGGCTCGAGCACCGCCGCCTCGCTCGGTGAGTCCGGGGCGCGCGACGCTTCCGCCGCGGCTGGATCCGCGGGAGGCGCGACCTCGTCGCTGGCCCGGTCCGTCATCGGCCGCCCCGTGTAGCACGGACCCGGCCGGCCGCAGGCCTTCGGCCGCGAGGCGCGACCGCGTTCCGTGCTAGGACGCCGGCCCCATGCCGGCCCCGAACGCCGTCGCCGAGCCCCTCCGCGCGCGCCTCACGCACCTGCGAGAGCTGGAGGCCGAGAGCATCCACATCCTGCGCGAGGTCGCGGCCGAGTTCGACCGGCCGGTGATGCTCTACTCCATCGGCAAGGACTCCGGGGTGATGGTGCACCTCGCGCGCAAGGCCTTCCACCCGGGCAAGCTCCCCTTCCCCCTCCTCCACGTCGACACCACCTGGAAGTTCCGGGCCATGTACGAGCACCGGGACGCCTTCACCCGGTCGATCGGCGCCGAGCTGATCGTGCACACGAACCAGGAGGGGCTCCAGGCGGGCGTCACGCCGTTCACGCACGGCAGCAACCGCTACACGGCCATCATGAAGACGCAGGCGCTGCTCCAGGCGCTCACCCTGCACGGCTTCGACGCCGCGTTCGGCGGCGCCCGGCGCGACGAGGAACGCTCGCGGGCGAAGGAGCGCATCTACTCGTTCCGTGATCGGCACGGCCAGTGGGACCCGAAGAACCAGCGCCCCGAGCTGTGGAACCTCTACAACGGCCGCAAGGTGAAGGGCGAGAGCATCCGCGCCTTCCCGCTCTCCAACTGGACGGAGCTCGACGTGTGGCTGTACGTCCACCTCGAGAACCTCCCCATCGTCCCGCTCTATCTCGCCGCGGAGCGCCCGGTCGTCGAGCGCGACGGCGCGCTCATCATGGTGGACGACGAGCGGATGGAGCTCCGCGCCGGCGAGCGGCCGCGGCTCGAGCGCGTGCGCTTCCGCACGCTCGGCTGCTACCCGCTCTCGGGGGCCGTGCGCTCGAGCGCCACGACCGTCCCGGAGATCATCCAGGAGATGCTCCTCGCCAAGCACTCCGAGCGGCAGGGCCGGCTCATCGACTTCGACGAGGACGCGAGCATGGAGCAGAAGAAGCGCGAGGGGTACTTCTGATCCGGGCTCGGGTGCGGCCTCGGTAGCTGGTGCACTCGCCGCGCGCTCGCGCGGGCCAGCGTCACGGCTTCGGCTTGCGCGACACGAGGAACGCGCCAACACCCGTGATCGCGATCGAGAGCAGGAGCACGATCAGGCCGATGAGGAAGAACGGCATCGCCTCCCGGCGCGAGATCGCGCCGCGTGGGTCGATGAAGACGTGGAACGCGCTGAAGAGCGTCACGCACGTCGCGACGAAGAGCAGCCCGCAGCCGCACCCCAGCACCGCCTTGCTGCCACCCTGCGACGCCATGGCGCCGATCTACCAGGTGGCGGAGCGTCACGGCAAGGAGGCGGGCGGGTGACGCGCCGGCCGTCGCGCGTCAGCTCGAGCGGGCCTTCGCGCGCGAGGCCCGCGCCGCGGGCGCGGCGGTAGCGCGGATCGCGCGTCGCTGCAGGTTCGAGGTGGGCTTCGTGCCGTCCGCGCTCTTGCGCGTCGACTTGCGCGACGGGCGCCCGTCGGTGGACACCTCGAGCTTCGCCCCGCCGCGCCGGGCGGCGCGCGCGTTCTCGTTGAGCGAGCCGCTCGGGCCGGGCGTCGCGCGCCGCGCGGTGGCGCTCACGCCCGGGAGCGAGGTGTCGACGCCCACGTCGCGGCGCGGCCGCGCGGGGGCCTTCGGTCGGTCGGGCTTCACGTCACGCTGCTGTTGCGCTCGAAACGCTTGTGCCTTGGTCGCCATGCGCCGGATCGTACCCGGGCCGCCGCCTGCGCAGGCGCTAAATTCGCGCGCTCCCCCGCCGGCGCCGGCGTGAGGCGGGGGCGACCGGGGCCCCCGCGCCGCCGCGCCTCGCCGGGGCGGCACACCCCGAGCGGTGCTAGGCACGGCGCCATGCTCACCCGCCGTGCCCTCCTCCGCCACGCCGGCCTGACCGGCCTCTTCTCCCTGGCCCCGTCCCTCACCGCCTGCGGCTCGAGCGACGACGGCGGCGACCCCGCGCCGGGCGACGACACGCTGCCGCAGTACGTGCACGACGGCGCCGAGGGCCCAGAGACGATGTTCTCGCACGGGGTCGCCAGCGGCGATCCCCTGCCCACGGGCGTCATCCTCTGGACTCGCGTCTCCCCCGCCGGGACGGCCCCGGTGAAGGTGTGGGTCGAGGTCTCCAAGAACCCGGAGTTCACCCAGCGCGTGATCGCCGAGTGGATCCCCGAGGCGACCGACGCGAGCCGCGACTACACGGTGAAGGTGGACGCCGACGGCCTCGCGGCGGGGACGACCTACTACTACCGCTTCTTCGCCGAGGGGCGACAGTCCCCGATCGGCCGCACCCGCACGGCGCCCTCCGGCGCGGTGTCGCGCCTGCGCTTCGCCGTCGTCTCCTGCTCGAGCCTGGCGCACGGGTACTTCTTCCCGTACCGCGAGATCGCGAAGCTCGCCGATCTCGACGCGGTGATCCACCTCGGCGACTACATCTACGAGTACGCGAGCGGCAAGTACGGCAGCGTGCGCGAGTACGAGCCGTCGCACGAGATCTTGCAGCTCGACGACTACCGCCAGCGCTACGCGCAGTACCACCGGGATCCGGATCTCCAGGAGGTCCACCGCCAGCACCCGATGATCGCCACCTGGGACGACCACGAGTCCGCGGACAACTCGTGGAAGAGCGGCGCCGAGAACCACGACCCGGCCACCGAGGGCGACTGGGGCGCGCGCCTCAGCGCGGCGGCCCAGGCGTACTTCGAGTGGCTGCCGATCCGCGAGGCGCCGGGCCGGCGCGTCTACCGCGGCCTCGAGTACGGCGACCTCGTCGACCTCATCATGCTCGACACGCGGATCGTGGGGCGCGACGAGCAAGCGTCCGGGCTCACGTTGTCGTACGCCGCGAGCGTCGCCGCGGCGAAGAACCTCCTCGGCACCGAGCAGGAGGCGTGGCTCTTCGAGCGGCTCGAGGCGAGCACCCGCAAGTGGAAGCTCCTCGCCCAGCAGGTGATCCTCTCGCCCCACAAGACGGAGGGCGCCCCGAACGCGGACGGCGGGGGCGTGCTCATCAACCCGGACCAGTGGAACGGCTACGCGGCCGCGCGCGACCGCCTGTTCGCGCTGCTGAAGGACAAGCAGATCTCCGACGTGGTGGTGCTGACCGGCGACGTGCACTCCTCTTGGGCGTTCGACGTAGCCCCGGACCCGAACGAGCCCACCGCGTACGACGCGTCGACGGGCGCGGGCTCGCTGGCGGTGGAGTTCGTGACGCCGGCGGTGAGCTCGCCGTCCGGGCCGTTCTCGGTGCTGCTGCCGGCGATCGACTCGGCCAACCCGCACCTCGCGTACCGCGAGGTCACGATGCGCGGCTACATCCTCCTGGATCTGGACGACCAGCGCGCCCAGGGCGCGTTCTTCCACGTCGATCAGGTGGAGGACCCGGCGGCGTACACCGCGAGCTTCTCGGCGGCGCTCTCGACCGCGCGCGGCAAGAACCACCTGGTCGCCGAGTCCGAGCCGGCCGCGCCCCGCGCCAACCCGCCGGCCCTCGCGCCGTAGGGGCGGCGCTCAGCGCTCCGCGACCGGCTGCGGGGCGGCGTGCCGGTAGGCGAACTTCTGCCCGGCCACCGTCGCCTCGTACATCAGCCCGCCCTTCACCAGGGTGAAGACGGCGACGCCGTCGGCGTAGCTGGCGTCCGCGGAGGCGCCGGAGGTCACCGCGACGGCCGACGCCTGCGCGCCGAGCTCGAAGTTGCCCTGCTGGAACTCCCGGAGCGCGCGCTCGTCCTGGAAGAACAGGACCTCGGTGAACGCCTGCCCGCCGAGCTGGAAGCCGACCGTCACCTGCGCGAGGCTGGTCGTGCCGACCGGCACGCCCCGCTCGTACACGTAGCCGCGCCCGTAGGCGCCGCCGATCCCCGCGCCGCCCTTGCCGACGCTCGGGAACACGGCGAAGCCGTACGCCTCGTCGAAGAACCGCGCCATCGAGGGATCGTGCGCGAGCAGCTCCTCGACCGCGCCCTCGACCTCGCTCTCTGCGCGCTCGGCGGGGCTGGTGCGCGCGACCTCGGTTCCCCCCGAGGCGGGCGATCGGGGCTCCCAGCCGGCGCCGCCACAGGCGGCCAGGCCGAGCGCGGAGGAGAGCAGCGCGAGGAGGAGCGGACGCGGTGGGCGGAGAGAGTGGACCATGGGGTTGCCCCTGCGTGCCCGCTCGCGCGGCGCTCGTTCAATGGCGCACCGCGGCGGCGCCCCCGCCGCGCCGGCGTGGACGCCCGGCGCCCGTTCGGCGATGCTCGCGGGTCGGAGGTGTCCCGATGTTCGAGTGGAACGAGCAGCAGGAGATGATGCGGAGCGTGCTCCGCCAGTGGCTGGCGACGCACCTCGAGCCGGCGACGCCCGATCTCGAGGAGGGCCGCGCGCTCCCCTACGAGCTCATGCGCAAGCTGTTTCAGGATTTTGGCATGGCGGAGCTGGTGGCGCAGTCCGCGCGCAAGGTGATGGAGAAGAAGCGGCGGGGCGAGGCGTTCCGCGGCGGCGGCGAGGGCGAGGATCCCAGCCGCGACCCGGCGATCGCCGCGCTCACCACCTGGGAGCTCTGCCGCGTCAACCCGGGGTTCTGCCTCTCCTTCGGCGCGACGCTGGGCCTCGCCGGCGCGACGCTCCTGCAGAAGGGCACGCCGGAGCAGATCGAGCGCTGGGCGCTGCCGGTGCTCACCCTGGAGAAGATCGGCTGCTGGGGCGTCACCGAGCCGGGCGCGGGCTCCGACGCCTTCTCGATGCAGACGCTCGCGCGCCGAGACGGCGACGGCTGGGTGCTCTCCGGCTCCAAGATCTTCATCACGAACGCCCCGTACGCGGACGTGTTCGTGATCTACGCCCGCATCGAGGGCGAGGGCGCGCGGGACGACCGGCGCAACGTGCACCCGTTCGTGCTCGAGCGCGGCACCCCGGGCCTCGAGGTCTCCAAGCCGATGAAGAAGATGGGCATGCGCTCCTCGCCGACGGGCGAGGTGTTCCTGAACGACGTGCGCGTCGGCCGGGACCAGCTCCTCGGCGGTGAGCCGGAGGGCGCACGTGACCAGGTGAAGGACGTGTTCGCGGGGGAGCGCACCGGCTCCGCGCCGATGTGCGCCGGCATCATCGAGCGCTGCCTCGACGAGTGTCTGCGCTACACGGTGGAGCGCAGGCAGTGGGGCAAGGAGCTCGCGCGCTTCCAGCTCGTGCAGGACAAGATCGCGGGCATGTACGTCGCGTACAACAACGTGCGTAACCTCGTGCACCAGCAGATCTGGCAGGCCAAGCAGGGCAAGGCCACGTGGAAGGACGCCTGCGCCGCCAAGCTCTACGCGACCGAGGCCGCCGTCCAGGTGGGCATGGATGCGGTCCAGGTGCTCGGCGGCTACGGGTACCTCCAGGACTTCCCCGTCGAGCGCCTCACGCGGGACGCCAAGCTCCTCACGATCGGCGGCGGCACCTCCCAGATCCAGATCCTGAACCTGGCGCGCTCACTCTACGCCGAGCGTGGCTTCTCGGTGAGCGTGGCGTGAGCGCGGCGCCCGCGCCCACCCCCGAGCCGCGGCGAGCTGGCCGCGGGGCCCCGTGGGAGCTGCGCTGGCGTCACCCCGGCAGGAGCCGGTGTCCCGCGCCTCCAGGCGGCCCGTGCGCGTGTCGCCCTCGAACGTGACGCGCATGGGGGACTCGACCACCTCCGGCAGTGGGTACGTCCACGTCCCCACGGGGTCGCAGGAGGGCGCTCCGGCGGGGCAGGCTGAGGAGGGATTCACCGCCCACGTGCCGCCCGAGCTGCACCGCCGGAGGAATCCGGGCTCTCGGCGCAGCCGGGCACGCCGCTGCCCGTGGCGCGCGACCAGCGCTCCAGGCCAGGCGCGCACGAGGCTCCGTAGGGGGGGAGGTGGTCCAGGCAGCCGGCCGGCGCTCCCGCTTCGCTCGCGTCAACGTCGCTTCGCGCGAGCGGCGCGCTTGGCCTTCCGCCGGCGCTTCTCGTCGCGGTGCGCCGCCGCGGCCGCCGCGGCGCGGCGCGCCCGCTCCGCGCGGTCCGCGGCGCTCGGCCCGGGCGGCCGCCAATTGCGGAACTCGAGGATCGCCTGCTTCGCCTCGTCGTAGCGGCTGGTGTCCGCGAGCGCCGCCTCGAAGCGCGCGGCGGTGTCGCCACCGAGCGCGTCGAGGCACGCCTGAGCCCACGGGGCCTGCGCCTCCTCGAGCAGGAACGCGAAGAACGCCCGCAGGCCCTCGACCTGGCCGGCCGCTCGCCTCGGCTCGAGCGGCACCCGGACGGGGAAGCGCTCGAAGAGCAGGTGCTCGAGGCCGGCCGGGTCGAACGCGAGGAACGTGGGACCGCCGACCACGATGGACTCCACGAGCAACGAGGTCGCGGCGCTGCGGACGAGCTCCTCCCGCGGCACGTCCTCGCGCGCAGCCTGAGCCACGAGCTCGACCGCCGCCTTGTAGAGGAAGGCGTGCAGCTTCACGTCGGCGTCGGCCGCGCGCGGCACCAGGAGCTCATCCACGAGCTGCCGCGGCGTCCGCCACTCCGCCGCGGGCGCCTCGCCGAGCTCGAGCGCGACCTCGAGCTCACCCGCGTGGGCGGCGACGCGCACGGTCCGCGAGGTTCGCTCGCCTTCCGAGGCCGCCTCCGCCAGGCGCTCGAGCACGTCGGCGTCTCTGTCCGCGTGCGTGAGCGCGAGGGCGAACGCCTCCAACATCGACAGCTCGCGCGCGGTCACCGGGCGCGGCGCGGCCCCGGCGGCGGCGGCACCCACGATCACGTAGGGGGCGCCCGCGACTTGCCACCCAAGGCGATCGAGCTGCTCACCGACGGCTGGCTCGGCGTCCTCGCGCGGCAGGAGCGCGACCTCGACGTGGGGCGGCGCGCCGGAGGGTGTGCCCGGACGCCGCCACGCACGGTCGCGAAGGTACGTCGCGTACGCCTCGCGATCGTCGAACACGAAGATCCTCGCCAGCCCCTCTGGGTCGTAGACGTCGGCCTCGAGCAGCGCGATGGCGCCGCGCACGCCGAGCGCCTCGATCGTCACGACGATCGGGATCGGCAGCTCCACCCCGAGGTCGATCGACGCCGATCTCGACAACGCGACCACCGCGGCGGCGAACGCGCCCGCGGCGGCGGCGCCAACATCTGGAGCGAGGTGGATTTCACCGGTGTCGGTCGTCAGCGTGGTCAAGCGACCGACAGCCTACACGAGCCCGCGCGACGGCCCATGCCAGATTGGCGGCGCGTGACGGTCGCGGAGGTCCTCGACGCGATGCCGGGGGAGCCGGCGGGGCTCGCGCGCCGAGCCGCTGCTCCGTCGGGCCCGGGCCGGCGCCTTGGGCATCGGCCGGGCGCCGGCGGACACCCCCGCCCCCGAGCGCGGAGGTGCGGCACCTCCCCGGCCGTCGTGGGCGGCGCTCGGCGCCCTCGTCTCGGCGCAGCTCCGGACGGCTGGGCGGCTCGGGGAGCTCGGCTCCACCGCCGCGCGCCGGAACGACCGCACGGGGGACGCCGACCCCCTCGCCGGCCATGAGCGCGCCGCTGGCGCCGCCGAGCTCGCCGGGCGCCTGCGCGCCGCGCCCGCGCCGATGGCGCGCGGCGGCGTTGCGTGCGAGGTTGGGCGCATGGGGTCGGTGCAGCGAGAAGAGGCAGATCGCGTCCGAGGGTGCTTGCTCGGCGGCGCCGTCGGGGACGCGCTCGGCGCGCCCATCGAGTTCGACGACCTGGCGCGGATCCAGGCGCGCTTCGGGCCGGCGGGCGTCAGGGACTTCGCCGAGGCGTACGGGCGCGAGGGCGCCATCACCGATGACACGCAGATGACGTTGTTCACCGCGGAGGGCCTCCTGCGAGCGGTCGCGCGCGGCGCCCACCGGGAGCCCGCCGCTCCGGGGAGCGCGATCCATCACGCCTACCTCCGCTGGTACTTCACGCAGGGCTCGAGGCCGCGCGCGGTGGGGACCGAGGGCCCCGAGTGGCCGGATGGCTGGCTCGTGCGTGAGGCGCGGCTCTCCAGCCGGCGCGGCCCCGGCGTGACGTGCCTGTCCGCCCTCGGCGCGGCGACGCGGTCCTTCGGAGAGCCGGCGCGGAACGACAGCAAGGGGTGCGGCACCGTCATGCGGGTCGCGCCGATCGGGCTCGTGGCGGCGAGCGAGCGGCTGGCCTACGAGCTCGGAGCGGAGGCGTCGGCGGTGACGCACGGTCACCCGACGGGCATCGTCGCCGGCGGGGCGTTCGCGATGCTCATCGCCCACCTCCAGCGCCGCCTCCCGCTGGCCGAGGCGATCGCGAGGACGCGCGCGTTCATCGCCGAGCGCCCGGCGTCGGGGGAGACGCTCCGCGCCCTCGACGCCTCGGTGGCGCTCGCGAGAGGCGACGTGGCCCCCGCGCCGGCCGCGGTGGAGTCCCTCGGCGGCGGCTGGGTCGCCGAAGAGGCGCTGGCGATCGCGGTGTACTGCGCGCTCGTCGCCCGCTCGTTCGAGCACGGCGTCCTCCTCGCGGTGAACCACAGCGGCGACAGCGACTCCACCGGCAGCATGACCGGCCAGCTCCTCGGCCTCACGCTGGGCCTCGCCGCGATCCCCGAGCGTTGGCTCGCGCGCGTCGAGCTCCGCGACGTGATCGAGACCCTCGCGGCCGACCTCGCCGCGCTCCGCGCCGGGGCGTTCGACGCCAGCGCCCACCGGGAGCGCTACCCCGGCGGGTAGCCGCCCCCCGCGCGCGGCGGTCGAGTCGGGCGGCCGGCGAGGATCGGGAGGTGGCGGCGCGGCGGCGCCCAGTCGTACAGCCCGCCGCGGGCGCGCAGCTTCTCGGGCTGGAAGCCGACCGCCGCGAGCGCCGCGTCGACCCCGGCCTCGAGGACGGAGGGCCCCACGCGATGTATGCCACCCGTGTCGCCGTAGAGGCGGCCGAGCGGATCGATCATGACGTAGGAGTCGGTGATCGCGTCGTTGTCCTCCGGCACGAGCGTCACGCCCGCCTCCGCCAGCCGCGCGTGGCGGGCCACGAAGGCCGAGAACTGCTCGCGCGAGATGAGCAGCCGCTCGACGCGCCCGTCGTTCTGGCCCTCGACGCGGAGCACCTGGAAGAGCTTCCACCGCTCGGGCGCGAGGCGGCGCAGGAGCTCCGTCAGGTCCTCCTCCCAGGTGAGGGACGTGACGACGGTGTTCACCTTCAGGCGTACACCCGCGGCGCGGCACAGATCGGAGAGCCGGACGGCGCGGGCGACGTGGTCCCCGCCGCCGCGGCCCAGGGCCCGCTGCGTGGCCTCGCTGGCGGAGTCGACGGACAGCGCCACCCAGTCGATCGCGTCCGCTGCGCGCGCGAGGAGCGGCTGCAGCCGCGACCCGTTCGTGACGACGCCGGTGACGAGGCCCTCACCCTTCGCGTGACGCAGGTACCCCTCGAGATCCGGGTGCAGCGTGGGCTCGCCGCCGGCGAAGGTGAGCTTCTCGGCGCCGTGCGCGCGCAGGAGCGTGATCAGGCGGCGCGCGTCAGGCGCCGCGAGGCGGCCGCGCACGCCGGGGAACGTGGCGAAGCAGAAGTCGCAGCGGGCGTCGCACGCGCTGAGGATGTGGAAGTTCACCGCGGCGAGCGCGACGTCGCCGGGCCCCCCGACTCCGCCCGCGGCGACCGAGTCGCGGCGCGGGCCGAGCGCGCGCGCGCCCGGGCCCTCCGAGTCGAGAAGTGGGTCGCTGCCCTGCTGGTTCCGGATGGTGGCGCTCACTGGAGATCCTCCTTGCCGCAGCGCGAGGCTGGGTCTGCGGCCTCCATCGCAACCGACGTGCCGGCGCCGGCAACGGCTCGACTGCGTGAATTCCCGTGAGGGGACGCGGCCGGAGCTCGATCGCGATCGGCGGGGGCGGCCGCCGCGGGTGATCGCGATCGGCGCGACCGCCACGGGCGCATGGCGGGCCGTCGCGGCTGCGCTATCCTCGCCGCATGAGCGACGGTTCGGCGTCTAGCGGCACGGGGCGCGGCCCGTTCTGGGCCAAACAGCTCAGCTCGGGAGATCCCTACGAGCTGACGGACGGCCACGCCATCCGCTGCCTGCCCACGGGCGGGAGGGGCTCTCGAGGCCAGCTCGTCGGTGC
>JADLEQ010000089.1 GCA_020846005.1 Polyangiaceae bacterium | reverse complement strand
GGTCGCTCGCCCGCGCCCTCGCCCCCGCCCCCGCGCTCTCTCCCGCCCCCGCCCCCGCTCCCGCACTCGCCCCCGCTCCCGCACTCGCCCCCGCTCCCGCACTCGCCCCCGCACTCGCTCCCGCCCCCGCACTCGCCCCCGCCCCCTCCCCATGCCCCCCTCCCGCCCCTGGCGCGTGGTCTCCTGGAACGTGAACGGCCTCCGCGCCTGCGCCGCGAAGGGCTTCCCGTCCTGGCTCGCCTCCTCCGGCTGCGACATCGCGGGTCTACAGGAGGTCCGCGCCTTCCCCGAGCAGCTCGAGCCCCAGCTCCGCTCGCCCCCCGGCTTCCACACGGTGTTCGCGCCTGCCGAGCGCCCGGGCTACAGCGGTGTCGCGCTCTTCTCCCGCGCCGAGCCCGCCGCCTCCGGCGTGGGGCTCGGCGTCCCGCGGTTCGACCGCGAGGGGCGCTTCGTCTGGATGCGGTTCGGGAAGCTCGTCATCGCGAGCGGCTACTTCCCGAAGGGCAACGGCCCCGCGCGCGACAACTCGCGCGTCCCGTACAAGCTCGACTTCTGCCGCGCGGTGTTCGACCGGACGGAGCGCTGGCGCCGCCGCGGCTGGCGGGTGGTCGTGCTCGGCGACTTCAACACCGCGCACCGCGAGATCGACCTCGCGCGCCCCGCGTCGAACCGCGGGTCGAGCGGCTTCCTGCCGGAGGAGCGCGCGGAGCTCGATCGCTGGATCGCCGCCGGCTGGGTCGACACGTTCCGCGCCTTCGAGCCCGGCGCCGGCCACTACTCGTGGTGGGCGCAGCGCCCCGGGATGCGCGAGCGCAACGTCGGTTGGCGAGTCGACTACGCCTTCGCGTCCGCGAACGCTCGACCCTTCGTGCGGGGCGCGTTCCTCTCGCCCGAGGTGCGCGGCTCCGACCACTGCCCGGCGGGCGTGCTGCTGGATCCTGCGGCGGTGTGGTGAGGGAGCGGGGGGGCGAGCTCGCCAGCCCCGAGCCGCGCCGAGAAGCGGTCCGTCTCGGCGAGCGCGTCCACGATCGCCGCCGCGCCCCTCGGCACGGCGCGCGGCGGGCATGGAGGTCCCTCCCTCGGCTCCCGCCTCAACCGCGCCCCCACAGCGCCGCCACCGCTCCGAGCAGCGCCGCCGGAAGGAAGGGCTTCTCGAGCACGTCCACGCGCTCCAGCCCGCGGATGCGCTCCATCTCGTTGGTGAAGCCTGTGACGAACAGGCACGGCAGCGCGGGCCGCAGCTCCCGCACGGCCGCGAGCGTCGCCAGTCCGTCGAGCTCGGGCATCATCACGTCGCTCACCACGCAGTCGATGGCATGGTTGGTGCGGACGAGCTCGATCGCCGCGGCGCCGCTCTCCGCCTCGGCCACCGCGTACCCGCCGCTGCGCAGCGCGCGCGCCATGAGCCGGCGCACGAGCGGGTCGTCATCGACGACGAGCACGCTCCCGACGGGCGGCCTCGTCGACTCGAGCTTGTGCGCCCCCGCGTCGCGGGAGCTGGCGAGCGGGAGCACGACCTCGAACGTCGAGCCCTTGCCCGGCGCGGTGACAACTCGGATCGAGCCTCCGGCTCGACGCACGACGCCGTACACGATCGAGAGCCCGAGGCCCGTCCCCTGCCCGACGGGCTTCGTCGTGACGAACGGCTCGAAGAGGCGCGCCTGCACCTCGGCCGGGAGCCCCGGCCCGTCGTCGCGCACGACGAGCTCGACGTGGTCGCCCGGGGTGAGGTCCGGGTGCTCGACCCGGTCGGCGGGGGTGAGCGCGCGGCGCCGGGTCGTCACCCAGATGCTGCCCCCGGGTGGCAGCGCGTCGCGCGCGTTCACGACCAGGTTGACGAGGGCCTGCGCGATGCGCCCGGGGCCGGTGACGATCGTGGCATCGCCCGCGCCGAGCTCGATCTCCAGGCGGCGCTCGTGGCCGACCAGCCGCGCCAGCATGGGGGCGGCGTCGCGCACGACGCCGTCGAGCGCCATCTGGGTGACGGCGACGCTCTCCTGGCGCGCGAAGGCCAGCAGATCCCGGATCAGCTCGGCGGCGCGGGACGCCGTGTCGCGGATGACGACCAGCTCGGCCTGGTCGCGCGGCCGGTCCGCGAGTCGCGTCGACACCAGATCGGCGGACGCGAGGATCACCGTCAGGAGGTTGTTGAAGTCGTGGGCGACGCCGCCCGCGAGCCGCCCGAGCGCGTCGAGGCGCTCCGCCCGCGCGAGGCGCGCCGCGAGCGCACGGCGATCCGTCTCATCGCGCAACGACAGCAGGTAGCGCCGCGGGGCGCCCGCGTCGTCGCGCACCATGGCGCCCGTCACGCTGGCGACGTGCGTCCCGGTGGCGCCGAGCAGCTCGACATCGAGCGGCTTCGGCGGCCGGCCGGCGCGGAGTTCCGCGAGCGCTTGGTGGAGCGCGCCGTGGGACGCCGGAGCGATCAGCGAGAGCAGCGGCGTCCCGACCAGCTCGCTCGCCGAGCGGCCGACCGCGCGCGCGAGCGATCCGTTGCACTGGAGGACGTGGAGCGACTGTACGTCACAGGAGCAGAAGGCGTCGGGCGCGAGCTCGTAGGACGCGACCGCGTCCGCGAGGAGCGCCTCGGCCCGTGCGCGGGCGTCGCGCTCGCGGCCGAAACTCTCGCCGAGCATGTTGAGCGCGGTGAGGATCGCGTCCGTGCCGTCGCCCGCGCCGCTCAGCGCGCCGCGCGCCGCGAAGTCGCCCGCGAGCAGGCGCAGGACGAGCGCGACGATGCGCTCCGCCGCGGGATCGAGCCCGGCGAGGTCGAAGGACTCAGGGGCAGGGGCGTCGGCCATGGTGCGGAGGACGTCGCGGCGCATCGCCCGGCGCCTCGACGGGCCAGCGCCACGCGCGCAGCTTACCACCGCCCCGTGGCGGCCGGCTCTGCCCGCCCCGGCGCTGCGCGCCGCCCGGGCTCAAACCTGCTCGATCTCGATCGTCCGCAGCCACTCCCGCGCGGCCTCCTCCGTCCGGAACATGCGCGTCGGGAAGCGCGGTCGCACGAACAGGAGGTAGAAGTTGGCGAGCACGACGCTCAGGCTGTTCGCCACTACGAGGGCGATGCAGCCCGTGTACGGGAGCACGTCATCGGCGGCCGTGAGCTCCTGCGCCTCGCGCGTCATGCTGCGGACGGCGCGGGTGTCGATCAACACCTTGGCCTTCACCCTGCCGAACGAGAAGCGCCCCGCGAGCACGTCGCGCATCACCTCGGCCGTCATGTCGACGTGCTTGACGCGGATGACGATGGTGCCGTCGTCGTCACGGTGGATGACGGCGCCCCGCGTGTCCACCACCTCGCCGGCGCCGTCGCAGGTCATCGGCTGGATCGTCATTCCCCGCCGGAGAGGGCGTCAAGCGTCTGCACCGCCGCGCGCGCGAGGCCGGCCGGGCGGCGTCTCGTGGTCCCGCCTCAGGGGCCCGCGTGGGTGCCCTCCGGGCCGACGACGCCGGGCGCCTAGAGCCCGGCGCTCTCCAGCACGCGGCCGAGCGAGGCGAGCTCGAGCGCCGCGAGCGCGGCGTCGAAGCCCTTGTTCCCCGCCTTCGTCCCCGCGCGCTCGACCGCCTGTTCGAGCGTGTCCGTGGTGAGGACGCCGAACACGATCGGCACGCCGCTCGCCAGGCTGCCCTGCGCCACGCCCTTGGCGACCTCGCTCGCGACCAGGTCGAAGTGGGGGGTGCCGCCGCGGATCACCGCGCCGAGGGCGACCACGCCCGCGAACTTGCCGCTCCTTGCCAGCCGCGTCGCGATGAGCGGGAGCTCCCATGCACCGGGGACCCACGCCAGGGTGAGGTCCGCCTCGCGCACGCCGTGGCGGACGAACGCGTCCGTCGCGCCAGCGACCAGGTGCCCCACCACGAAGTCGTTGAACCGCGACGCGACGAGCGCGAAGCGAGCGCCCTCGGGCGCGGTGTAGGAGCCTTCGAGCGCGGTGAGTCGAGCGGCCGGGGTCGGCATGGCGGCAGGCTACCAGCCGGCGCCCCGCGCGCTCAACCCGGCCCGAGCTCGACCGTCTCCACCACGTCCAGCCCGAAGCCGCGGATCCCCGCGATCTTGCGGGGATTGCTGGTGAGGAGGCGGATCCGCCCGAGCCCCAGCTCGCGGAGCACCTGGGCGCCGAAGCCGTACTCGCGCAGGATGGCCCGCTGCGGGGCGGCGTCCTCGCCCGCGGGCGACGGGCGGCGCTCGAGCGCCGCCAGCTCGGCCCGTAGATCGCCACGGGGTGGCAGGTAGACGAGGACGCCCGCACCCGCCTGCTCGATCCGATCGATCGACTCGGCCAGGCGCCGGCTGCCGTCGTGGGTCGTCGACGCGAAGATGTCGGCCAGCGTGGAGCCCGCGTGCATCCGGCAGAGGATCGGCGCCGAGGCGTCCGGCTCGCCCTTCACCAGCGCGAGGATCTGCCGATCGTCGAGCGTCGTCTCGTACACGATGGCGCGCCAGCTCGAGCCGGTGCGATCGAGCACCAGGCTGCCCTCGTCCACGCGGCGGACCAGGCGCTCCGTCTGCAGCCGGTACGCGATGAGATCCTCGATCGCCAGGATCCGCAGGCCGTGCTGCTGGCCGAAGGCCTCGAGGTCCTTCATGCGGGCCATGCTGCCGTCGTCGTTCATGATCTCGCAGATCACGCCGGCCGGAGCGCGGCCGGCCAGGCGCGCGAGGTCGACGGAGCCCTCCGTCTGGCCCGCGCGGACGAGGACGCCGCCGCGGCGGGCGCGGAGCGGGAACACGTGCCCGGGGGTGACCACGTCCTCGGGGCGGGCCTCGGGATGGATCGCGACGGCGACCGTGCGCGCCCGGTCGGCGGCGCTGATGCCGGTCGTGACCCCGTGCCGCGCCTCGATGCTCACGGTGAAGGCGGTGCCGAGCGGCGGCGAGCCTCGCCACTTCTGGGTCGACATCATCGGGAGCTGGAGCCGCTCCACTTGAGACTCCGTGAGGCTCAGGCAGATGAGCCCCCGGCCGTGCTTGGCCATGAAGTTGATGGACTCCGGCGTGACCTGGTCGGCCGCCATGACGAGGTCGCCCTCGTTCTCGCGGTCCTCGTCGTCGACGAGGATCACCATCCGCCCGCCGCGGATGTCGTCGACGGCGGCGCGGACGCGCTCGAGCGGCCCCGGCGCGATGTCGAGCGGGGGAGGGGGGCGATGCGACGGAGGGGAAGGGGTCATGAGGTCTCCAGGAAGCCGGCCCGGCGCAGGGCCGCCTCCAGATGATCCCCACCCTCGCGCCCGTGCGCGAGCCAGCGCGCCGCGTAGCGCGCCAGGACGTCAGCCTCGAGGTTGACCGGCGCGCCGGGCTCGAGGCCTCCGAGCGTCGTCATCGCGCGCGTGTGCGGGATGAGCGTGACCTCGAAGCTCGTGGCGTCCACCTCGTTCACCGTGAGCGAGACGCCGTCCACGGCGACCGAGCCCTTGACGGCGATCAGCGGGCCGAGCGCCTCCGGATAGGCGAACCGGACGCGCCACGCCTCGCCGTCCGGCTCGACGCGCGCGACGCGCCCGATACCGTCGACGTGGCCGCTCACGACGTGCCCCCCCAGGCGATCCTGGAGCCGGAGCGCCCGCTCCAGGTTGACGCGCGCGCCCGCGACGAGCGCGCCGAGCGTCGTCAGCGAGCACGTCTCGCGCGAGACGTCGGCGGCGAAGCCCTCCGGGCGGACCACCGCGACCGTGAGGCACGCCCCGCTCACCGCGATCGACTCGCCTGGGATCAGCGGCTCGCCAGCGGCTCCCAGATCCGTCTCGACGACCACGCGCAGGCCCGTGCCGCGCGCCGTGCGCGAGCTCAGCCGACCCAGCGCCTGGACGAGTCCGGTGAACACGCGCCGCTGCCTAGCACGTCGCGGCGCCAGGCGGCCGGGCGGTCGCCGGCGGGGAGCGCGGGCGCGGGACGCGCGGCCGCTTGCCACGCGGGTGCGCCGCGGCCAGGATCGCCCGCGTGCGCCCCACCTGGCTCCGGGCTCCCGTCGCTACGCGCGGCGGCGTGTCCATGCTGGCGGCCGCGCTGGGCGTGATCGCGTGCGGACCGAGCGTGCAGGCCGTCCACGACTCCAACGTCCGCTTCGAGCACTGCTACCGGCTGGATCTCGATCCGGCGATCGTGCCGTCGCATCGCCTCGCCTGCTGGCGCGAGTGGTCCCTCCGCTACACCTTCGGTCAGAACCGGGATCGGCTCGAGTACGCGCGCCGCCGTATGGAGCTGCTCGCCGCGGGCGACACCCGCCCGCTCGAGCTCTCGCTCGCCGACGGCGGCGCGCCGCGGGACGCCGCGCCGTCGCTCGCGTTCGCGCCCGCGAGCCCGGCGGCCCCGCCGCCCGTGGTGCGGCCGCTCGACACTCCCCCCGCGCCGAGCGTGGCGCCGCCGCCGCCGCCCGAGCCCCAGCCGGAGCCCGATCGACCGGGCGCCGGATGTGTGCAGAAGTGCGAGAGCGCACACGACGACTGCGCCGCCGCGTGCGAGGACGAAAAGAGCCGCGCTTGCGCGCGCTGCACGGGCGAGTATCGGGCGTGCATGCGCAGGTGCTTCCGATGACGGCCGGCGGTCGGCCTGGCCGGCCGGCCCCGGCGCCGGCCGGCTCGGCGTGGCCTTCGCGGGCTCGCGATCTGCCTCGCGGGAGGGGCCTCGACCGATCGAGCGTTCCGACAGGCATGAGCCCCGCTTGCGGTACGAGCCCGCCCCCGGTCGCCTCGAACTCACCCCCCGGGTGCATCCGTTTAGTTGACGCCCGCGTCCGTTCGACGCTACCGACGGTGCGTCGATGACCATGAACCCGCTGCTGGCCGGTTCGGCGCTCGGGACTCCGCTGCCGCGCGTGCTCCGCCCGCAGCGCGCGCTCCCGGCCGATACCGTTCGCCCCACCCGAGCGGAGATCAACCTCGCGGCGCTTCGGCACAACCTGCGCGTCGTCGCGCGCCAGGCGGCGGGCGCCGAGGTCTACTGCGTCCTCAAGGCGGACGGCTACGGCCACGGGTCCAAGGGGGTCGCGCGGACACTGGAGCGCGCGGGGGCCCACGGCATCGCCGTCGCGCTGCTCGAGGAGGCGATCGAGCTGCGGGACGCCGGCATCCGCGCGCCGATCCTGGTGATGGGCGGCACCTTCGGGCGGAGCTGGGGCGAGGTGCTGCGGCACGACCTCGTGCCCGTCCTGCACGACCTCGGGCAGCTCGACGAGCTGGCGGACGAGGTGCGCCACTCGGGTTCGCCTGCCGCGCCCATCCACGTGAAGATCGACAGCGGCATGGGGCGCCTCGGCGTCGCCCCGCGCGACGTACCGCGGCTGGCCGAGGCGCTCCGCTTCGCCCCAGAGGTGCGGCTCGACGGCCTGATGACGCACTTCGCCTGCGCGGATACCCGCGACGTGGAGTCGCTCGAGCGCCAGCTCGCCCTCTTCGAGGAGGCCACGCGGGAGCTCGCGCGCCAAGGGATCGTCCCGCGCGTGCGGCACGCGGCGAACAGCGCGGCGACGCTCGCGCTGCCGGCGGCGCGTCTCGACCTCGTGCGCCCGGGCATCGCCATCTTTGGCGTCTCGCCGTTCGATGCCCCCGTGAGCGAGCTGCGCCCCGCGATGCGCATCCGCACGGAGCTCGTCGCGCTGCGCGAGATCGCGATCGGGGGTGGGGTGGGGTACGGCGCGACGTGGCGGGCGGCGCGGCCGTCCCGCGTCGCAACGCTGCCGATGGGCTACGCCGACGGCCTGAGCCGCGGGCTCTCCAACCGGGGCAGCGTGCTCGTGCGCGGGCGCCGGGCGCCGATCGTCGGGGCCGTGAGCATGGACATGACGATGGTGGACGTGACGGATCTCCCTGGCGCCGCCGTCGGGGACGAGTGCGTCGTCCTCGGGGCGCAGAGCGGGCCGCTCGGGTCCGACTCGATCGGCGCCGAGGAGCTCGCGGGCCTCCTCGGGACGGTCCCGTGGGAGATCCTCACGAGCGTGTCCCGCCGGGTCCCCCGCTTCTATCGGGAGCCCTGAGCTACCCCCCCGGCGGGACCTCCTCGGCCTCGCCGAGCAGGACCCGGCGCTCGTCGACGCCACCGGCGACCGCCGCCAGCCGCGCGTCCCCGCGGACGGTCTCCAGCAAGCCGCGCGCGGCGGCGACGTACGCCTCGCGCTCCAGCTCGCCGCGCAGGAGCTGCACGCGCAAGAACACGAACGCCGTCTGCACCACGTCGCAGAGGCAGTAGTCCCGGACCTCAGCCAGGCGGCCGGCGTGGACCATCGGGCCCACGTCCTTCCCCTCGACGCCCACCTTGCCCGGCAACCCGCAGAGCCGGGCCACCACGTCCAGCTTGGCGGGCCGAGCCGCCCCGAAATCCGCAAGGTAATCCATCAGATCTAGGTGACCGTCCGCAGAGTAGCGGTACCGGAGATCCCGGGCGCGGTAGTAGTGCCGCAGCGGGATCCCGTGCCGCAGGCAGCGGGCGGCCACCACCGGCAGGTCGAAGCCGCGCCCGTTGAAGGTCACGAGCTCCGGCCTCCGCTCCTCGAGGAACCGCGCGAAGTCCGCGAGGATGCCCGCCTCGTCCTTGCCGTCGCCGAGCGCGCCGATCCGCTTGACGGCGTACCCGGCGTCCAGGAGGAGCGCCCCCATCACCACCACCTTGTGGTGGGGCGGCGCCGGGAGGCGCTCGGCGTCGGCGCGCTCGAGCATCGGCAGCTCGGGATCGAGGACCGTCTCGATGTCGAGGACCAGGACCTCACGGGGCACCGGCAGCCCCTCCCCTGGCCCGCGACCGGGGTCAATTCGGCCGAGATTTCGCTGGAATTT
The DNA here is from genome assembly GCA_020846005.1 of Polyangiaceae bacterium. Lineage (GTDB taxonomy): Bacteria > Myxococcota_A > Polyangia > Polyangiales > Polyangiaceae > JADLEQ01. The sequence goes on along the minus strand of JADLEQ010000089.1, from coordinate 11,162 downwards.
CGCGGTCCATGGGCCGGGGGCCCGATTCGAGGCATGCTGCCCCCCGACTTCCGGTCCGAGCGGCGCATTGCGCTGCCGACCCACAACCGAACGGCTTCTTCCTGATGGGAAACAACATCGTGGTCATCAACTGCGACCTGCGCGAGACGCGGGTCGCCCTGATCGAAGACGGCGTGATCGCCGAGCTGCAGATCGAGCGCGCCAGCAGCCGGGGGACGCTCGGCAACGTGGTGCTGGGCAAGGTGAGCCGGGTCCTGCCGGGCATGCAGGCCGCGTTCATCGAGATCGGGCTCGAGCGGGCGGCGTTCCTCCATGTCGAGGACCTGATCCGCCCGGACGACTTCGAGGCGTATCTGGGTGGCGACGCCCGTGAGGACTCCGACACCGTCGAGCGGGGCGAGGGCGGCCGCCGCCACGGCGCAGGTGCGGACGACGAAGACGACGACGAGGACGTGGCGGACGCGGCGCCGTCCGCGGAGTCCCCGGCCGCGCCCGCGGAGGAGCCCACGGCGGACGTCGCGGAGGTCGGGGCGGGCGCGGCCGAGCCGATCGTCACGCGCGCGGCCGCCCGGCGCCGGATCGTGTCCGCGCCCGCTCCGGCAGTGGAGCCGGAGGGAGGGGGCGAGGCGGAGCCGGTCGCCGAGGACGTCACGGCCGAGGTGGCCGACGACGAGGACGACGACTCCGACGACCTCCGGGGCGAAGCCGAAGAGGGCGACGACGCCGACACCGAAGAGGCGGACGACGCCGCCGAGGGCCCGATCGCCGACGCGCCGGAGCACGCCGCTTCGGCGCCTCCCGCGGACGGCGTGCCTGCGGAGCCGGGCGCGGAGCCTGCCGCCGCGCAGCGCGACGCTCGCGGCTCGCGTCGCCGCCGCCGCCGCCGGAAGGGCAAGGAGCAGCCTGCGCCGGAGGCGAAGGGAAGGCCGGCCGCGCAGCCCCGCGACGCGCGAGGCGATCGGGGTCAGCCGCGCAAAGCGAACGGCGCCCGCGTGTCGCGCTCGGTCCCCATCACCGAGGTGGTGAAGGAGGGGGACGAGGTGATCGTGCAGGTGTCCAAGGAGCCGATCGGCACCAAGGGCGCGCGGGTGACGAGCCACGTCTCGCTCGCGGGGCGCTACGTGGTCTACCTGCCGACGGTCGAGCACGTCGGGATCTCCAAGCGGATCGGCTCGCACGCCGAGCGCGCCCGGCTCCGCAGGGTGCTCGAGCCGCTCAAGCCGAAGACGGGCGGCCTCATCGTGCGCACGGTGGGCGAGGGCCTCACGAAGAAGGACCTCAAGGCCGACATCGGGTACCTGATCCGCCTCTGGGGCGACATCGCGAAGAAGCGCGAGAACGCCAAGGCGCCGGTGGTGCTGTACGAGGATCTCGGGCTGGTGCTCAAGGTCGCGCGGGATCTGTTCAATGACGACGTGAAGAAGATCGTGATCGACGATCGCGAGCAGCACGCGCGACTCGTCCGGTTCGTCGAGATGTTCATGCCGGGGCGCGTGAAGGACGTCGAGCTCTACACGGGCGACGAGCCCATCTTCGACGCCTTCGGTATCGAGGACGAGATCGCCCGCGCGCTCAGCCGGAAGGTGCCGCTGCCGAGCGGTGGCTACCTCATCCTGGATCAGGCCGAGGCCCTCACCGCCATCGACGTGAACACGGGGCGGTTCGTCGGCAAGGGCAGCAAGGATCTCGAGGAGACGGCGCTGAAGACGAACCTGGAGGCCGTGGCGGAGATCGCGTACCAGCTCCGGTTCCGCAACATCGGCGGGCTGGTGATCCTCGACCTCATCGACATGGACCACGCGGGTAACCGCGACCGGGTCTACCGGGCGCTCGAGCAGGCGCTCGCGAAGGACAAGGCGAAGACGACCATCAACCGGATCAGCGAGCTCGGCCTCATCGAGATGACGCGTAAGCGCACGCGCGAGAGCCTCGGCCGGACGATGCACGAGCCCTGCTTCTACTGCGACGGCACCGGGCAGATTCAGTCGCGCTACACGATCGCGTACGAGATCCTGCGGCAGATCCGCCGTGAGCGACACCAGCTCCCCGGCTACGTCATCGTCGTCAACGCCCACCCGGCGATCGTGGATCTGCTGGGGGGGGAGGAGCGCGTGGCCCTGCAGGAGGCCGAGCGCCGCTACATGCGGCAGATCCAGCTCACCCCGCACCGTGAGTACCACATCGAGCAGTTCGATCTGCAGGGGAAGTGACCCCGCGAGGCAGCCATGGCGGACGGCGACGAATCCCGGCGTGAAGAGCGAGTCACCATCAACAAGGAGTTCGACTCCTTCGAGCAGTTCATCCAGGAGTACGTGACGAACATCTCCCGCACCGGGGCGTTCATCAAGACTCGGGAGCCGCTCGCCGTCGGGACGCTGGTGAACCTCAGGTTCACGATCATCGTCGATGGCATCGAGACGATCGAGGGCAAGGGCCGTGTCGTACGGGTGGACCAGGATCCCCCGGGCATGGGCGTCGTCTTCGAGGAGTTGTCCGCCTTCTCGCAGGACTTGCTCGCGAGGCTGCTCACCGCCCGCCCGAGCGCCTGAGCGGGCCACCTCCCGGCCCGCGCCGGCCGCCGCCGGCGGTCGCGCCCGCGCCGCCGGGCTCGCCACGGCCGTCCGGGCCCGGCTCGGGCGCGCGGCCCTTGCGCCGGGGCCGCGCGTCTCGTAGACCTCGCCCGCCATGTACCTCGCGAAGACGAAGAGCCCTCGTAAGACGGACCGCAAGCGCAGCGTGCGCAAGACCGCCGAGGTGAAGGCCAAGAACGTGCGGCGCCGCGCGGGGCTCTCCAAGGGCTGAGCCGCTCTGCGACGCGCGCGGGCGAGTCCCCGCGCCCGTCGCGAGGCCGCCGGCCAGGCCCCCGATGGCGTCGCTCGACTCGCTCCGGTTCGTGTTCGTGACCGGCAAGGGGGGGGTCGGCAAGAGCACCGTCACGGCGTCGCTCGCGGTGTCGCTCGCCGCTCGAGGGCGCCGCGTGCTCGTCACGTCGACGGACGCCAAAGAGCGCCTCTCGCTCCTGCTCGGCGCGCCCCCGCTCGAGCCCGAGGTGAGGGAGCTCCGCGCGCGTATCTGGGGCGTGAAGCTCGAGCCCTCGGTCGCGCTGCGCGAGTACGGCGCGATGATCCTGAAGAGCCGGGCGCTCACCTCCGCCGTCTTCGACAGCCGCTACACCCGCGGCTTCTTCGCGGGAGTGCCCGGTCTGAGCGAGTGGGCGATGCTGGGGAAGGCCTGGTACCACGCGATCGAGGAGGCGCCGGGCGGTGGCCCGCGCTTCGACACCGTGCTCTTCGACGCGCCCGCCACCGGGCACGGCCTCGACATGCTGCGCGTGCCGCGGGTGATCGTCGAGATCGTCCCGCCGGGCGTCCTCCGACGGGACGCGGAGCGCGCCTGGGCGATGTTCCAGGACCCGCGGCAGAGCGGGGTCGTCGTGGTGACGCTCGCCGAGGACATGCCCGCCAACGAGACCGTGGAGCTGTGCCAGGCGCTCGGCGGGGAGCTCGGGCTGCCGCTCACACGCATCGTCGTGAACGCGCTGGTCGAGCCGCTGTTCACCGAGGTGGAGCGCGGGCTCCTGCTGCAGCCTCGCTCGCTCGACCGCGACCTCCCCGGCAACGAGGCGATCGCGTGCGGGGTGCGGCGGGCCATCCGAGAGCGCGTCCAGGAGGAGAGCCTCGCCAAGCTGCGCGCTCTCCCGGGAGAGCGGATCGAGCTGCCGCTGTTGTTCGACTACGCCCCCGGTCCGCCCACGGTCGCCAAGCTCGCCGAGCTGCTCCGCTGACGGCGCCCGCGGCGCGCTCAGCCCCGCGGGTCGGCGTGCGCGCTCGTGGCTCCAAGCCGCGCGCCGCCCCCGAGCGCACCCATGGCGGCGCGCAGCCCGTCGATCACGCGCGGCGTCGCTTCGCCGCGCGTCACCCGGTAGCCGCCCGTGCGCTTCCCGCCTTCGTCTGCCAGGTAGAGCACTACCTCCGCGCCCTCCGGCGACTCGAGGCGCAGCTCGGCGCGCGCGCCGTCGTCCACCCGATCGACCGCCACCCAGGTGAGGGCTCCGAACGGGGCACGCGCCCGGAGGAGCGCGAGGCGCCGGGTCACGCTCGGTGAGAAGCCGCCCGCGAAGGCGTCGGCGCCTGGCGGGTGCGCCGGCGTGCCGCCGTGTCGGAGCAGGATCCCCCAGACGAGCGCCAGACCGCGCTCCAACGCCGGGCGCGGCCCCGACGCGCCCTCCACGGTGAGCGCGACCTCGCTCGTGCCGGCGCTCCCCGCTCCGGGCGGGGTGAGCGCGAGCCAGAGCGACGCGCCGCCGCCCTCGAGGCGCACGCGCGCCGCGACGTCGCTCGTGACCTCGGCCGCGACGCGCTCGAAGGGCGCGGGGGGCGCCGCGGCTCCGAGCGCGCGCACCAGCGGCGTCAGGTGCGCCCAGAACACCCGGCGCTGCGGGTCGAGCTCGCGCAGCCGCGCGGCCGTCACCGGCACGAGCTCGTCGACGCCATGGAGCGCGCGGTACGTCTCGAACACCCCGCTACACCGCGCCTCGAACACGCACTCGCGGCAGCCTTCGGGCTTCACCTTGTCCCGGCGCTTCACCTCGTACTTGTTCCAGGGGCGGCTGAGCGCCGCGTCCCCGTCGATGGCGATCGTGTCGGTCGCCTCGCCGTCGTGGTGGATGAGCGGTGCGAGCGCGGGGGCGATGCAGTACGGCAGGTTGCCGAGGTTCAGATCGAACCCCGCGGGGACCTGCGCGGCGAGCCGGGTGAACGGCGTCACGAGCCGCGAGTACCGGGGGAGCATGGCCGCGAGCTCCTCCTCGGTGCGGGCTCCAGCGTCGAGCGGACGCATCATGTCGAGGTGGATCTGCGAGACTCCGAACGGCAGGAGCAGCGCCGGGAGCTCGGCCACGCTCTCGCAGTTCGAGCTGACGACGCACAGGTTCGCCGTCACGCGCTGGCCTCGCGCGTGCAGGTGCTCGAGCGTCCGCAGGAGGCGACCGAACGATCCGGGTCGACGCGTCGTGCGCTCGTGCGCCTCCTCCGTCCCGCCCTGGAAGGACAGCCGCCAGGTGACGCGCCCCGCCCCGAGCTCGATGAGCTCGTCCACGAGCGACGCGCGGCCGGTCTTCACGCCGTTGGTGAAGACCACGATCTCCTCGAACCCGAGGCGCACGGCCTCGGCGAGCACCTGCGGGAAGCCGGGCTGGAGCGTGGGCTCGCCGCCGAGCAGGGTCAGCTTCGAGTTGCCCCGCGCCCGCGCCTCGCGGACCCGCTCGAGGAGCGGCTCCACCGGGAGCGGCCGCGCCCGCCCGAGCGCCGTCTCCTGCCCGCTCACACAGAAGACGCACCGGTTGTTGCACATGTGCCCGAGCTGAAGCTCGGCCTGGCGCTTCGGTTCCACCTCGGCAGCGTAGCGCCGCGACCGGGGGGCGGCGACACGGTGCCCGCCGCCGCTTGACGCGGCCGCGCGTGACCGGGCACGCTCGCGCGCATGGCGAACCGAACGGGGTGTTGGGTCCTCGCGCTCCTCGCGCTGGCGGCGTGCGGTGAGGAGAGCAGCGGGGGCGCGGGGGGCGGCGGCGGCACGGGGTCTGCGGCCGCCGCGGGCGCGGGCAGCGGTGGGGACGCCGGCGGCGGGGCGGCGGGCAGCGGTGGGGGCGCCGGCGGCGGGGGTGCGGGCACCGGCGGGGCTGCGGGCACCGGCGGGGCCGCGGGCGGCGGGGGTGCGGGCGCGGGGGGCGCCGGGGCGAGCGGCGGGAGCGCCGGGTCGGGTGGCGGAGCGGGGTCCGCGGCGGCGCTGCCGGTGGTCGGAGGCTGCACCGTCTTTCAGCCCGATAGCCCCTGGAACGCGGACATCAGCGCGGCGCCGGTCCATCCGCGTCACGCGCAGTACCTCGCGGCGTTCGACGAGGATCCCGGCGAGCGGACCGTCCACCTCGATCTCGGCAGCACCGAGACGTACTACGGGATCCCGTACAGCGTCGTCCCCGAGGCGCAGCCGCTCGTGAGCATCACCTACGGCGTGGGGGGCGAGAACTACGCGAACGAGAGCGATCCGGGCCCGTTCCCGATCCCGCTCGACGCGCCCATCGAGGGCCAGGATGGCAGCGTCGACCCCAGCTCGGGGGATCGCCACGTCCTCGTGATCCAGCAGGGGAGCTGCATCCTGTACGAACTCTACCACGCGGTGCGCACCGCCAGCCCCGCGGGCTTCCGCTGCTCCTCGAGCGCGAGGTGGGATCTGAAGCTCAACTCCACGCGCCCCGCCGGCTGGACGAGCGCCGACGCGGCCGGGCTCCCCATCTTCCCGGGCCTGTTGCGCTACGAGGAGCTCGCGGCGGGCGCCATCCGCCACGCGCTCCGTGTGACGGCGCCCCGCGCGCAGCGCGCCTACATCGCCCCGGCGAGCCACTTCGGCCCGAACGACGACGCCACGCTCCCGCCGTACGGCGTCCGCCTCCGTCTCCGCGCCGACTTCGACGACAGCGCCTACAGCCCGCTCGCCCGCGTGCTCCTCACGGCGCTCAAGCGGTACGGGCTCATCTACGCGGACCAGGGCTCCGGCTGGTACGTGAGCGGTACCTCGAACCCCGCCCTCGAGCCGCTCATCGAGGAGCTCCACCAGACTCGCCCGCTCCCGAGCAGCGCGTTCGAGTTCGTGGTGACGGGCACCGCGGTCTGCGGCCACGGCGCCCCCGGCGCGTGCAACTGAGGGTGGGCGCCTTCGTGCCCGCGGCGAGCGACCCGCTGCGGCGCAGCGACCGGCTGCCGACTTGCCACCCCGGCGCCCGCCGCCCCGGTCCTCGCGCGGCGACGGCTTGGCTCACTCCTCGCGGCCGGGGCACGCGGCGGACGGGGCCACCGCCCCCGGCAGGTGCGCGTTCCGGGTGAGGCGACCGCGCTGCGCTCGGCCGCAGACGATCGCCGGCGGGCGCTGTGCGTACCTGTTCAGCGCCCCTGTGCTGGAGTTCTCGCCGCCGTACCTACCGTACCTATTCCACACGCTGTCGCTGGCGTAGCGCGAGCCCTTCGGGCCGAAAGGATTGCACACGGAGTCCGGGTCGTCCTTCGAGCCCAGCACCCCGAGGTCGGCGCCGTCGTCCGCCACCACCCGACACCCCCGGTACTGCGCCGCGGCACCGCCAAGCTCGGGACCGCTCTGGCCCGCGTCAGTCGGCGCCGGGCCGGGAAGTAGCCCAGTCGCCGTCAGCTCCTCGAACAACGCCTTGCAGCCGTGGTCATCTTGTTTGGAGCAGACCAGCACGACGTTCCGTCCCTCGAGCGAGATCGAGACCACGCCGAAATCCAGGCACTGGATCGAGCAGTATTGCCCGGGCTCGCCGCTGCCGGAGCAGAACTCCCACTCCCGCACCGCCAGCAGGCGCGGCACCGGGTCGGGGGCGCTCGCGGCGAGGTGCCCGCGCAAGACCACCCCTTCGCCGTCCGGAGTCGGCGTCGCCGCGTAGCCCGTCCGTGGTGGTCGCGGCGCACACGCTCCGCTCGCTGCGGCCGCCAACGCGCCGATGACGATGACCGGGAGGCGCGCCGCTCGCTCCATCTTCGGCTCGCGCCGGCTGCCGGTCGGGGCGTGCCATCCACCCTGCACGCGCTCGTGCATGGCACCGCCGGGCGGGCCGTGTCAATCGGCGGGGCCGGAGGGCACGTCGCGCACGTCGCCACGCGCTCCCCCCACGGACGGCGTCACCGCGGCCGGCGAGAGCTCGGCGTCGTGCCGGCGAGGGTGCCGACGAGCGTCGCGAAGTTCTGGGCGTCGAGCACGCGGCTCGAGAGCACCGCGCCGCTCGAATCGCTGACGAGCAGGTTGTAGCTCGCGCCTTGCACGTTGCGCACGATCACGAAGGGAGTCTTGTCGCCTGATGCGCGCGCCCGCGCGAGCGACTGCAGGCCGCTGCTGCCGCTCAGCTGGGCCGCGCACACGACCAGCGCCACCCCCCCGCGCCGGAGCTGGAGCTCCAACTCGTCGCTGCCGACCGCTCGCCGCACCGGGCCGGCGGGCGCGACCACCTCCATCAAGTGATCTGCCATCCGCGGCTCCGCAGCCACCAGGATGCACGGCCCGGCCGGCGCCACGTCGCTCCGCGGCGCCGACTGCGATGCGTCGGGCGGCAGGGTGGAGGTCGCTTCCGGCGGGCGTCGGGTGGAGGCAGCGCAGAGCAGCATGGATGGCGTCTAAAGCACCCGCCGTGCCAGGCACGATCGGCGCGGATCGACTCGACGAAACCGAACGAAATCGGTTACCTGCGCGGACCCGTCCGCGAAACGCGGGCGCGGGCCGGGTTGCAGCGGTGCAAGCACGATTGCACCCGCGACACCGCGCCTGTTCGGCTGGGCGACCGCGCGTTGCGCCGTGACGCACGGCGTCAGTCACGCGAGGTCGGGCCACGGGGGCGCGCCGTCTGCGCTCGCCTCCGCGAGATCGATCTGCGCCTTCTGCAGCTTGCCGGCCAGGTCCACGTTCACCGCCTGCCAGCGGGTGTACGAGTCGAGCACCCAGATCCCGCTCTCGCGTGTGCCGTTGCCGCTCCACCCGTTCCCCCCGAAGGGGAGGTGTGCCTCCGCGCCCGTCGTCGAGTTGTTCACGCTGGTCATCCCCGCGCGGATCTCCTCCTTGAAGCGGAGCATGGCGCCCGCGTCCCGCGTGTAGATGGCGCTCGACAGGCCGTAGGGCGTGCCGTTCGCCGCCGCGATCGCCTCCTCGAGCCCGTCGACCTCGACGAGGTTGACGGTGGGGCCGAAGCACTCCTCCTGCGCGACGCGCATGCTCATGCGCACGCGATCGAAGATGCGTGGCGCTGCGTAGAGGCCCCGCGCCGCGTCACCCCGGAAGCCGGCCGGCGCCGCGTCTGGGGCGATCCGCCGGCCGTCGAGCAGCGGCTCCGCGCCCTCGTCGACCCCGATCGTGCGCTGCTCGATCCAGCGCTCGAGGAACCGCTGGTTGATCATCGGTCCGTAGTCGACGCCCTCGTCGAGCGGGTCCCCGATGACCAGCGCGGACGCGCGCTGCACCAACAGATCCCGCACGGTCGGCAGCACTCGTCGGTCCACGATCAAGTTGCCGGCGCTCGTGCAGCGCTGCCCCGCGGTGCCGAACGACGCCCACAGCGCGCCCTCGACCGCGAGCTCGAGGTCCGCGTCCGCGAGGATGACGAGCGGGTTCTTGCCGCCGAGCTCGAGCGACGGCACCTGCAGGTTGCGCCCGCAGATCTCGCCGATCCTCCTGCCCACCGCGGTCGAGCCGGTGAAAGAGATCTTGTCGAGGAGCCCCGCGTCGGCCTGGTTCGCGAGGTGCTCGCCCGCGCACCCGCCGCCGCGCCCGTGCACGACGGAGAGCACCCCGGCGGGCAGGCCGGCGCGCTCCCACAGCTCGGCGAAGAGCGCCGCGGTGCCCGGCGCGTCATCCGACGGCTTCCACACCACCGAGTTGCCACAGAGCAGCGCCGGGATGATCTTCCACGAGGGCACCGCGATCGGGAAGTTCCCCGCCGTGATCACCCCCACGACCCCGATCGGCCGGCGGTAGGTGAAGAGCTCCTTCATCGGCAGCTCGCTCGGGACCGTCTGCCCGTACAGGCGTCGGCCCTCGCTCTGGAAGAACTCGGCCGTGTCGATCGCCTCCTGGACGCTGCCGCGCGCCTCGCGGAGCGGCTTGCCGACCTCGCGCGCCACGAAGCGGGAGAGCGCCTCCTTGCGCTCGCGCAGGAGCGCCGCCAGCCGCCCGAGGACCCCGGCCCGCTGCGGCGCCGGGACTCGGGCCCAGGACCGCTGCGCCTCGCGCGCCCGCGCGCACGCCTCGCGGAGGTCGGCCTCGGGTGTCAGCGGGGCGGTGCTGACGACGTCGTCGCGGTTCGCCGGGTTGCGCCGCTCGTAGCGGTCGGCGGCGTCTCGCGGAGCGCCACCGATGACGTTGCGTGTGACGAGCGTGGGGCGGCCGGCGGGCTGTGCGCGGGTTTCCATCTCGCCATGAGAGCCGCCCGGCGCGCGGGGCGCAAGTCACCGAAGCGCGCGGGCGGGCCAGGCACGACGGCGCGGCGGCGCGACCGTCACGGACGCCGCTCGGCGACGCGTGGGGCGCCGCCTGCCGACGCGGCCCGGCTGAGGTATGCTGCGCCGCCGTGCTGACGGAGACGAGCGTGATCCGGCGGCGCCCTGTGGAGCGCCGTGAGGTGCTGGACCTTCCAGTGCTCGTGGTCAACCGCCACTTCGCTCCCGTCTGCGTGACGACGGTCCGCCGGGCGTTCGTGCTGCTGTACGGCGGCGCCGCGCTGGCGCTCGACGAGCGCGGCGACGTGCACGACTTCGGCGGGTGGAGTCGCGTCCCGGTGCGCGTCGAAGACGACGCGCTGCCCACGCTCCAGGGAGCGCTCCGCGTGCCCCGGGTGCTCCACTTGGTGCGCTACGATCGAGTGCCCCGAGCTACGGTCCGGCTGACGCGCAAGAACTTGATGCTGCGCGATCAGCACCAGTGCCAGTACTGCGCGCGCCGGCCGGCCGTCCGCGAGCTGAACGTCGACCACGTCGTCCCGCGGTGCCGGGGCGGGCGAGACACCTGGGAGAACCTCGTCACCTCGTGCCGCGCGTGCAACCTGAAGAAGGGCCACCGCACCCCGGACGAGGCTGGGATGGGCCTGCTCCGCGAGCCCCGCGTGCCTCGGTGGACTACGGCCGCGCACATCCTCCTCGTGTCGCCAGCGCCGTTCGACGAGTGGGGGCCGTTCCTGGCTGCCGGCTGAGCGCGGCGCGCCCGCGCGCTGCGGTCGCGCCCGGCTGCGACGCGCTGCGCCATCGCGTGGGCCCCGCGTCGAGCGGCGGCGCGCCCCCGGCTGGCTGGTATGCTGTCGATCTGCGCCACCGCAGGAGGAATCCTTGATCCGTATCGTCGCTCGTGTCGTGCCTTGCTTGTTGATCGCCGTGGGCTGTGGGGGGAGCACCAACGACGATCTGTACGGCGGCGGCGGGGTCGCGGCGTCGTCCGGCGCTGGTGCCTCGGCGGGGACGGACGGAGGAGGGGTCAGCGGCTCGGCGGGCGCCGGCGGAGCGTCGAGCGGCGGAGCGTCGAGCGGCGGAGCGTCGAGCGGCGGAGCGTCGAGCGGCGGAGCGTCGAGCGGCGGAGCGTCGAGCGGCGGAGCGTCGAGCGGCGGAGCGTCGAGCGGC
>JADLEQ010000088.1 GCA_020846005.1 Polyangiaceae bacterium | reverse complement strand
TCCACCTCGCGAGCGGCGAGACCCCGAGCTCCAGAGGCTTCGGGGCGCGCGTCGTGAAGGCGAGCCGGCGGCCGGGGCGGAGCTCGAGCGCCGGCAAAGCGCAGTTGGCTTTCCTTAGCCGCCGACCGATCCGTCGCGCGGGGGCACGGGGGCGAGCGCCGGCGCGGGGGGCTCGGCGGGCGCGAGCGGGGCCGGCGGCGGGGCGGGCGCCGCGGGCACGGCCGGCGCTGGCGGCGGCGGCCTCGACTGCTCGGCCTACGCGGACGAGACGGCGCCCGCCTCCGCGATCGTGCGCCTCGTCAACGCGCGCTCGTCACCCATCTACCTCGGCGGCGGTTACGGGTGCAGCGACCCGATGCTCTATGAGCTGCGCGGCCCGGCGCCGGCGGACGAGGCGCTCCGCCTCCAGCTCGGGGCCTGCGGGTACACCTGCGAGGATCTCCAGGAGCACGCGGGCGGGTGCCTGGCCGAGTGCATGATCCCGCCCACGACCAAGATCTCGGCCGGCGGGCACCGCGACCTCGTGTGGCAGATGACCTCGGCGGTCGGCGTGCAGATGCCCGCCGCTTGCTACGCGGATCCCTCGACGAGCGAGGGGAGCTGCGATCGGCTGCTCGTGCCCGCGCCAGGCACCTACCTCGCGAGCGCGACCGCGCGCGCAGCCCTGCTCTGCGCCGACGTGGGCCTCTGCGACTGCGAGGTGGACGCCGACGGCGCGTGCGAGCTCTGGGACCCGGCGCAGCCGGACGGCGAGGCGCTCGGCGCGACCACATCGTTCGCGTTCCCCTCGGAGACGACGATCGTGCTCACGTTCCACGAGTGAGCGGGACGCCGGCGCACCCGACCGGGGAGCACCTCGCGCCCCTGCGCGTCGCAGCCGGCGCCGCGGCAGACGAGCCGGCGCGGGCGCCTCAGTACACGAACCCGTACGCCGCCCCGGCGAAGGTGAGCGAGTTGTCCGAAGAGCCCGTCGCGCCGTTGGTGACCGTCGTCTGGTTGCTGCGCTCGTGGTTCGCGCCGACGACCAGCGTCGTCGGCGTGAGCGCGCACGAGGCGCCGAAGTTGTCTCCCGCGTCGAGGTTCGGCGGCTTGATGTACGCCTTCTGCGCCCAGGTCGTGCCCGTCCGGCGGTAGAGGTAGACGGCGCCGGCGAACGCGGCCGCGTCGTCCGTCGGGGAGGTCGGGCCCTGTGTGATCGTCGCTTGGCTGCTGCCCTCGGCGAAGGCGCCGACCGCGAGGAGATCGCCCCGGATGGCGAGCGCGAAGCCGAAGGAGTCGCCGGCCCCGGCGTTGGACGCCTTCACGTAGGCCTCCTGGGCCCAGGTCGTGCCGGTGCGGCGGAACACGTAGACCGCGCCAGAGTCCGCCGCAGAGTCGTCCGAGGAGGCGGTCGCGCCGTGCGTGATCGTCGTCTGGTTGCTGTCCTCGCCGGTGGCCGCGACGACGACCGTGTCGCCGTCGATCGCCACGGTGCCGCCGAAGCCGTCCGTCCCCTGGGCGTTCGCGGGCTTCAGGTACGCCTGCTCGGCCCACGTCGTCCCCGTCCGCACGAAGACGTACGCGGCGCCCGCCTGGAAGGCCGAGTCGTCCGCGGAGCCGGGCGCGCCGTTGGTGACGGTCGTCTGGTTGCTCGCCTCGAACGTGGCGCCCACCACGACGGTGTCGCCCGAGAGCGCGACGCTCTCGCCGAAGGCGTCGACCGCGCCCGCGTTGGACGCCTTGAGGTACGCCTGCTGCGCCCACTCCGTGCCCGTCCGCACGAAGACGTACGCGGCGCCGGCGTGGCTGGCGTCGTCGTCCGACGGCGCCGTCGGGCCGTTCGTCACCGTCGCCTGGCCGCTGCTCTCGTTCGGAGCGCCGACCACGACGGTGTCCCCGTCCAGCGTCACGGCGCGGCCGAACTGGTCGCCCGCCTGGGCGTTGGGCGCCTTTAGGAACGCCTGCGCGGCCCACGCGGTCCCCGAGCGCACGAACACGTACGCGGCGCCTGCATCGACGGCGGAGTCATCGCTCGAAGCCGTCGCGCCGTTGGTGACCGTCGTCTGGGCGCTGTCCTCCCCCGCGGCGCCGACCACGATCGTCTCGCCCGAGATCTCGAGCGTCGCGCCGAAGCCGTCCGAGGCCTGCGCGTTCGGAGCCTTCAGGTACGCCTGGGCAGCCCAGTCGGTGCCCGTCCGCGCGAAGACGTACGCGGCGCCCGCGCTGCCCGCGGAGTCATCGGTTGGGGCGGTCGAGCCGTTGGTGATCGTCGTCTGGCCGCTGCTCTCACCGGTGGCCCCGGTGACGAGCGTGTCCCCCGAGATCGAGATCCGACCCCCGAAGAAGTCGAACGCGTCGGTGTTCGGCGGCTTCAGGTAGGCCTGCATGACCACCGGACACTCACCGGCCGTGCAGCTCCCCACGCACGCGTGGCCACACGCGCCGCAGTTCGCGGGGTCGGACGCGAGGACGACCTCGCAGCCGTTGCCGGGCTGCCGGTCGCAGTCGGCGAGCCCCGCGGCGCAGCTCGTCCCGCCGTCGGCACCGGAAGCGCCGGCCGTGCCGCCCGAGGCGCCCGCCGTGCCGCCCGAGGCGCCCGCCGTGCCGCCCGAGCCGCCCGCCGTGCCGCCCGAGCCGCCCGCCGTGCCGCCCGAGCCGCCGCCAGACACCGCAGCTCCTCCGCCCGACGAGGCCCCGGCGGCCGCGTCGGCGCCACCCGCGCCGCCCGCCCCGGCGGAGCGGTTCCCGTCCTCGGTGGACGAGCTGCAGGCCCAGAGGGCCCCGGTGAGCGCGAGCGCGGCGAAGTGGAGTCTTGTCATTGCGCGCGCTTCTCCCGCCTGAGGAGGCGCGTGTCAAGACGAAGACGCGAGCGAAGCCAGGGGCGGCGCGCGGTGAGAAGGACGATCAGTCACACGAGAGCACCTCATCGCAGACCCAGCGATCCGTGAGGAAGCGGCAGATCGAGGTCGGCGGGCACTCCGCGTCGGTCGTGCACTCGTCCTGAGCGGTTCGGCAACGGAAGGCCTCGCCAGTCGGACCGCAGGTGCTCTTGGTGAGCCCACACGCCCAGCCAGCGCAGTCCTCCGCTCCGGAGCAGTCTGCCGGGAAGCAGCGGTTGCGTCCCACCTGCTGAGCGGTGACGAACTGGCCGTCGTCGCCCGGCGGGTCCCAGGCCGCTGCGCACACGCAGAGCGCGTTGGGCCCGCAGTCCGCATCCGTGATGCAATCGTGCACGCACGCGCCCCCGTCGCCCAGGAGGCATGGAGCGTCCAGATCCTCGCATACCGGGCGGCCGAGCAGGTCGACCCGCACTGCCTGTCGCACGCCTGAGTTCATCTCGGCGCACGCGAACATCGAGGTGAGCGACGAGGGATCGGTGAAGCCAGGGCCGGGCACGAGCCTCGTCAGCGGCTCCGTGCACGGCGAGCCATCGGGCGGGACGACGACGCTCGGCGAGTCGCCGTCGCCGGAGTCCGCGCCGGTGCCACCGTCTGCGTCGTCGGCCGAGTCCGCGGCCCCCGCTTCCCACGCGGCGTCCCCCGCGTCGTGCCGCGATTCGGCGCCCTGCTGGCCGCTCCCGCCGGCGTCGGTCGCGCAGGCGCAAGCGAGGATGACGAGGAGGGGCGTGGCTGACTTGATCGCGGGGCTTGCCATCAGTGATCCACTCCGTTCGGGCCCTTCGCGGCGTCCCAGTTCGTGTTGAGGACTCCTCCGGCCGTGTTCGCGGCGGCGTCGAGGTTGCTGTCGTTCATCCTAGCTCCTCCCGGCCCCAACGGGGCCGATGTGCGACCTGGGCAGGCTGTACCCCAGTCCGCCAGGGCTGTCAACCCCGAGCTCGGGTGGGGAGCCGGTGGCCGCGCGGCCTGGCTCC
>JADLEQ010000087.1 GCA_020846005.1 Polyangiaceae bacterium | reverse complement strand
GCGCCGCGTCGCGGGCGTCGGCGGGCGCGTCCGCCTTGGCGTCGGCGGCCCCCGTGTCGGCGCGGTCGCGCGTGGACGTGCTGGTCTCGCCGTCGCAGGCGGCGGCGAGGAGGGCGGACGCCGCGAGCAGGGCGGCGCGCGCCGGAGCGGGGAGGTGCGCGGGGCTCATTCCACCCACCCCGTGGCGCGGAGCTCGGGCGCGCCGCCGCTGCGTTCCACGGCGACGCAGTACTCCCCGCGGAACCTCTGCCCGGGGTGGAGCAGCGACTGCTCGGCGACGACGACGCGGTACGTCCCGGCGCGCGGCGCCACGAGGCGGAGCTCGTTCGGCAGCGCCGAGCCGTCCGTCATGAGGACATGGGAGAACAGTGGCCCCTGGACCATCAGCGTGGCGCGGCGCTCGGCGTCCAGCGGCGCGCGGGGCTCGAGCACCACGCGCACCTCGTCCCCGGCCGCGAGGTCCGTCTCGAACACGTCCTGGTCCAGCACGGAGGGGAAGCGGTCGTCCCCCAGCCGCGAGCAGAGGACCGCCCCGGGGGTCTTCGGGGTAGCGTCGATGCCGTCCGCGATGCCGTCGCCGTCGCTGTCCGTGTCCTGGGAGTCCGGTGTGCCGTCGCCATCCGTGTCACCGGAGCCCTCCAGGATGTCGGGCTGGTCGTCGCCGTCGGCGTCCTCGTCGCAGCGATCGGGGAGGGTGTCCCCGTCGGTGTCCGCGAGCCCTTCGGTCGCGTCGGGGATGCCGTCTGCGTCGCAGTCCCCGGGCAGGAGAGGCGGCGGCAGGGTCGCGGCGTCCACGAAGAACGTGCGGCGGTCGACACGCGAGAACGCCGGCGCGTCGACCGGCTCGACGGGCGGGAGCCCGAAGCTCTCACCGGGATGGAACGTGGCGCCCGCGGTGTCGCACTGCACGAGCACCTCGTGGATCCCGCGCGTCGCGCCCACGGACGCGGGCAGCACCGCGCTCGCCCCGATCTCGCCGAACCCGCTCGTGAGGTCGAAGGGCACGACCTCGCCGCCCGGCGCGACGACCGCCCCGGCGTAGAGACCGCCCGCCAGCGGCCCCGGCGCGCGGGCCGAGGCCGTCACCTCGTAGCTCCCGTCCGGGCGCCTGAGCACCTGCGCGCGACACGCCCGACGCGGCGCGCGGACGAGGCCGACGATCGTGAAGGGCGTCGCCTCCGCGGCGCTCAGCGAGACGCTCCACGCGCCGGCGGCCGGCCTCTCGGCGGCGTAGACGCGGTAGTGCGAGTCGGTCGCGACGAGCTGCGCGCCCACGTCGGCGCCGGACGGCGGCGTGATGACGACCTGCGGCGCCCACTCGGCTGCGTCACCTCGCCGGGCGACGACCACCACCATCCTCTCCGCGCCTGCCTCGACCGTGATCGGGTGCGCCTTGGCGTTGCCAGGCGTCGCGACGCCGTTCTGACGGAAGAGCCCCACCGCGTCGCCGGTCGCCACCCCGTAGGCCTCCGCCACGGCGCCCACGAGATCCTCGCCGTCCGGCGCGTGGAACGGCTGCCCGTAGGTGCCGAAGGCCTCCGACGCCTCCCCGGCGTGGTCGCTCACGCGGCCGACCACGACGGGGACCACCACGAGCGGCGCCGGATCGTTCTCGAGCGGATCCGCGTGGGTGGGTGGCTCGAACCCCGCGGAGCGGCCCGCGTCCGTCACGTGGAGGAGGACCCGCGATCGCGCGTTCGGCTCGGCCTCGAGCGCGGCGCGCGCGGTCTGGAGCGCGAGGGCCGCGGGGCTCACGCCCGCGGCGCGCGGGGCGGCGAAGGCCGAGCGGACCGCGGCTGCGTGCGCGGGGGTCGCCTCGGCGATGGGCGCCTCCAGGGTGACTCGAGGGACGGGCGTCGCGTTCGTCGAGGACACCTCCGAGCCGTACGACACGACGCCCAGCCGCGCGCGCCCGAGCGCCGCGAGATCCGCGACCAGCCGCGCCGACGCCGCGACCCAGTCCGCGCGCGTCGGCCCGACCGGGCTCGGGTAGGGCGGAGGCTGCGGAGGCAGGTGGAAGATGGTGAAGCTCGCCGAGATGTTGGCGATGAGGACGATGATGTCCCTGGGCTCCGGTCGGGTCTCGTCCAACGAGATCGTGCCGTAGTACGAGACCGGCAGGAAGCACGAGGCGGGCGGGATCTCCTCCGGGAGATCCGCCGGGATCGCGAGATCGGGCACGCTGGAGCTCCACGAGAAGTACTCCCGCACCACGTCGCGAGCGCGCTCCCAGTCGGAGAGGACGCGCAGATCGTAGCCCGGGCCAGGATCGTCGTCCCTCGAGTAGACCATCGTCTGGTGCGTCCCCTGGAACTGCTGCGTCGCCTCGTTCCAGCCCAGGGCGCACCGCGCCTCCATGAGCCCCGGATCGCTCAGCGCCTCGGCGCCTCCGCGGTTGAACGTCATCGCGCAGTCCGCGACCTGCCGCTTGGGCGCCGACCAGGACGGGACGGCGGCGCCGGGCGCACAGACCGGCGGGTAGAAGGCGTCCGAGGACGGCAAGCCGTCGGTGCGCTCGGCGACCAGCGCGCTCACCTGCCCCGGCACGACGTCCGCGAGGAGCGGGTTCAGCAGCGGAGCGAACGAGGCGCCGTTGGCGAAGGTCTGGAGGGTCCCGAAGATCGTCGATGGGCTCGCGCGCGGGAGGGGGAAGGATGGATCGACGAACCCATCGCCATCCGGATCCACGGGGACCCCATCGATGCTCTCCAGCAGGTGCACGGCCATCGAGGCCCCACCGACCTCGAACGTCGTCGGCACGGGCCTGAAGCGCAGCCTCGCCTCGAGCACGACCCGGGGTGCCTCGGGCTGGTTGACGTCCACCTCTCTCTCGTTGATGGTCAGGAACGCCGACCAGTCATGGTCGCCGCGCCGCACGAGGTCGAGCCCGACCAAGTGCCCTGGCGTGAAGATGCTCGCCGCTTCCAAGCTCCCGTCGACCAGATGTGGCCAGCGCCGATCAGGCCACCGGTTCCCCTGCGCGTCCACCGCCCGGAGCGTGCGGTGGTAGCTCGCCAGCGTCTCCGCCTCCTGGAACGTCGCCGGGGCGAACTCTCCAGCGAACACCGGCGCCGCCGGGTCCAGCAGCGCCGAGAACGTCACGTACTCGCAGGGCCGGATCCCGGGGCAGCCAGCGCTGTCTCCGCGGACCGTGTCGTGGTTCGCCGGCACGCTGAGCTCGCTGCCGATCGCCGGCGAGATGGCGCAGTACTGGCCCGACTCGCAGTCGGCGGTGGTCAGGCACCGCGTCTGGCCCGGGCCGCTCGAGTCGGTGCAGACCTGCGCCAGCGCGAACTGCATCAGGCTGCTGTTGCGGGCGTCCGGGATCACCCCGGGGAGCAGGTTCCCGGTGACGGCATACTGCGCGAACCCGGCGCCGATCTCGCAGCCGAACTGCAGGCGAGGCGCCTCCGGGTACTGCTCCCCAAGCCCCAGCACGTAGTGGCCGAGCTCGTGGGCGATCGTCATGCCGTCGTACGCCCCGCTGGGCAGGCCCACG
>JADLEQ010000086.1 GCA_020846005.1 Polyangiaceae bacterium | reverse complement strand
GCCCCCGCGCTCCCGCTCGCCCCCGCGCTCCCGCTCGCCCCCGCGCTCCCGCTCGCCCCCGCGCTCCCGCTCGCCCCCGCGCTCCCGCTCGCCCCCGCGCTCCCGCCCGCGCCCGCATCGCCGCTGCCGCCGCCTGCGCCTGCGCCGCCTTCGACGCCGCTCGCCGCGGCCCCGCCGCCGAGGCCGCCGCCACCGCTCGTCCCGCCCCATCCCCCGGATCCTCCGCCGCCGGTGATACCCCCGGAGTTGCCTGCGTCCTCGGATCCCGCGCCACCACCCGCTCCGGAGGCGGGCGCCCCGCCGGTCTCGTTCACGTCACCGGAGGGCGGCTCGGGCTGCGGGTTGAGCGAGCACGCCGCGACGACCAGAGCACCCCACAGCGGGGACCACCAGTGAAGTCGTCGCGCCATCGTGCTCCTCGCCCCCGGCGACTAGCACACGCCGGTCCATCGCCTTCACGGACGAACGCGCGCAAGAACGCGACACGGCCCGAGACCGCGTGGCACAGTCTGGCACGCTTGCGGATCTCGCTGCCCCAGGGCGGCGCGCACCGCCGCGGCTCACGTCGGCGCGTCGTCGCCCGCCGCCGCGTCCGGCGACGGCTCGTCGGGCGCATCGGCCGCCGGCCCCGCGTCGCCGCCATCGGGCGCACTGGCGTCCGATGCGTCGCCTCCGTCGACCCCCAGCTCGCCTCCGTCGGCCGCCCCGTCGGCCGCCGGCGTGCCGCCCGCGTCGCCTTCGTCCCAGCCCCCCGCGGCTCCCCCGCCGCCGAAGTGCGCGCCGGCGCCGCCGGTCCCGCTGCCGGCGCCGCCCCCGCCGAGCCCCGGGCCCATCGAGGCGTCGGCGGCCTCTCTGGCCGAGGGCGGCTCGGGCTGCGGGTTGAGCCCGCACGCGGCGACGACCACCGCGGCCGCGAGGCACTGAGACCAGCTACGCCAACCCACGCGCCTCCTGCGAGCAAGATGCGCGCCACACCCGGCGAGCACCGCCCGATCTCCCGCTCACTCGCCGGGCCGCCGGCCCTGCTCCAGGAGGGCGCGGCACGCGGAGAGCCTGCCGGCCCCCCCGGTGAGCTCTCGCTCGAGCGGTGACAGCGTCGCCGTGAGCTCGGCGAGCGCCCCCGCGATCTCGTCCCCGTTGGTGGCGAAGATGTCGAGCCACATGCCCTCCGGTCCGCCGGCCACCCGCGTCGCGCCCTCGAACGCGGGCCCTGCGAACTCGAGCGCGCCGGCCCGCCGCGCCATCGCCACCAGGGCCGACGCGAGGAGCTGCGGGACGTGGCTGACGATCGCGACGCAGCGATCGTGCTCCTCGGGCGTCGTGTGCCGAGGCATCGCGCCGGCGTCCCGCACGAGCGCCTCGACCCTCGCGACGGCGCCCGGATCGCGGCCGCGCGGACAGAGCAGCCACGGCCGGCCGACGGCCAGCTCCGCGCGCGCGCGCGCGAGCCCGCCGCGCGGAGCCCCGGCCATCGGATGCCCGGGCACGAAGCGCGCGGCCCCCGCGCATCGCGCCGCCGCCGCCACGATGGCGCGCTTGGTCGACCCCACGTCCGTGACGACGGGCGCGTGCTCGAGCACCCTCGCGACCTCCGCGACCGCGACGCCGACCGGCGTCGCCAGCACCGCCACGTCGCAGCCCGCGAGCGCCTGATCGACGCGGGCGCAGTCGCGTCGATCGAGCCGAACGTCGGTCGCGTCCTGGGCGCGCGGATCAGCCAGGACGTCTTCGCCGTCGATCCCGGTGATCTGGTGCCCGCGCGCGCGCCAGGCGAGCGCGAGCGAGCCGCCGAGGAGGCCAAGGCCGACCACCGCGACCTTCACCGCGGCCGCCTCCGTGATCGCACCGCGCGCGCTCGCCGCTCGGCGCACCTCATCGCCGGACGACCGCCGCGATCGCGCGCAGGCGCTCCGCGAGATCCATCGCCTCGGCCCACCGCAGCGTCGCGGCGGGCCGCGGGCGATCATCCGGCCCGACCCAAACGCGGAGCACGATGCCATCGGCCCCCGCGCCGACGGCCGCACACGCCACCGCGGGCACGTACCGCGCGCGCTGCGCGATCGTCGGCGCGTCCACGACGAGCGGCAGGTGCGTCCGGAGCTTGGCGCGGGCGATGGCGGCGATCTCCAGCGTGCGCGCGCCGTTCGGGTACTCGCCGCCCGCCTCGAGCAGGACGACGCCGCAGTCGTTGCGCTCGAGCTCCCGCTCCGCCGCGCCGATCCAGTGGTTCGCGCCCCAGCTCGGCGCGCGCTCGACGAACACCAGCGGCCAGCGCTGGCGAGCGCGCGCGCGCCCGAACGCGAGGCACTCGAGCGCGCCGACGCTCTCGGGCTCGGCGCCCTCGCGCGCGACCGCCGCGTCGAAGGGTCGCCCCGCCGCGACCGCGTAGGGCAGCACCTCGTCGGGCCGCCTCCCGACCGCCTCGACCGCGACCCACAGCCGCTCGCCGCCGATCGCGCCCCACGGCCCCTCGTGGATCGTCGGCGACGGCCGGAAGCGCCTCGACGCCAGCCGGAAGGGCTCGCTCACGCGGACCACCTCCGCCACGCGGTCGAGCTCACGCGCCGTCGCGAGGGCCTCGTCGCTCACGTCGCCCACGACCCCGAGGAGCGTGCGGCTCTGACCGCTCGAGCGGTGCACGTCGAAGCCGCGCTCGACCAGGTGAGCGATCACGGCCTCGACCGCCGCCTCCGGCGCCTCCGGGTCCATCACGACGATCATGGGGCCCGACAGCGTATCAGACTCCGCGGCCCCCGTGCCCCGCCCGCCCGCGCGGCGCGCTCCGCACACCGGCTTCCCTCGGGTCGGCGTCGCGCCCATGGCGGTCGCCTCCGGCCGGGGCTATAGGACAGCGCCCCGCGCGGCGAAGACTCAGACGATGGACAAGGGCAACGATCCGCTGCTCGGCACCCTGGTGAGCGGACGCTACCGGGTGAAGAAGCTCCTCGGCGAGGGCGGGATGGGGCAGGTGTACCTCGCCGAGCACGAGGCGATCGAGAAGACGGTCGCGCTCAAGGTGCTGAAGCGCGAATACTCGCAGAAGGCCGACATCGTCACCCGCTTCCAGCAAGAGGCGATCAGCGCCTCCCGCATCAAGCACCCGAACGTCCTCGACGTGTTCGATTTCGGGCAGCTGGAGGACGGCAGCTTCTACCTGGCGATGGAGTTCCTCGAGGGGCACGATCTCGCCGACGATCTCCAGAAGGTCCGCTTCATGCCGCCCGACCGCGGCGTGCGCATCGCCCTCCAGATCTGTCGGGCGCTCGCCGCGGCGCACGCCAAAGGCGTCGTGCACCGCGACATGAAGCCGGAGAACGTCTTCCTCCAGCACACCGGCGACGGCGAGGAGGTCGTCAAGATCGTCGACTTCGGCATCGCCCAGCTCCGCAGCCAGGAGGAGGCCGCCGCCAGCGAGCCGAAGCGCCGCCGGCTCACGAAGACGGGCATGATCTTCGGGACGCCGGAGTACATGTCGCCCGAGCAGGCGGCGGGGAAGAAGGCCGATCTCCGCGTCGATATCTACGCGGTCGGCGTGATCCTCTACGAGATGTTCACGGGCGCCGTCCCGCACACCGGCGAGACGTTCATGGCCGTGCTGGCGGCGACGCTGAGCGATCCGGTGCCGCCGATGCGTGGCGTCTCGCCGGACCTCACCATTTCCCCGGAGCTCGAGGCCGTGGTGCTCCGTGCCCTCGCCAAGCAGCCGGACGAGCGCTTCCAGTCCATGAGCGAGGTGGCCCACGGGCTGCTCGCCACGCCCGAGGGCGCGCGGGTGGGCGGGCGGATGGGATCCATCCCCGACGGCACGGCCAGCCAGTTCCTCGGGCCGGGTACGGTTGGGGGTATGGGCTCCCCCACGGCCGCCCAGTTCGGCTCCGAGCCGCCGCGCGCCGTCGTGGGCAGCCCGACGGCCGCGCAGTTCGCGGGGCCCGGGGGCGCGGGCGGCGATCTCACGCGCGCGCCGACCGCGATCGCCGGCTTCACGGTCGCCTCGGCCGAGGCGCGCGCCAGCACCCAGCTCGAGGCCGAGACCCCGCCGCCGCCCCCGAAGAAGTCGGGCGCGGGGGCCGTGGCGGCCGCGCTGGTGGTCCTCGCGGTCGGCGGCGCCGCGGGAGGGCTCTTCCTCCTCCGGGGCTCGGGCGGGCCGGCTCAGGCGGCATCCGAGGCCGTCGACCCGGCGCCGTCTGCCGTGGCGCCGCCCACGGCGTCGGCGATCGCGCCGACGGTGGCGCCGACCGCGCCGGCGTCGGCCCCCGCGACCCCCCCCGGCAAGGTCCGGCTCGAGGTCGCGACGGACCCGCCCGGCGCGGTGGTGACCAAGAACGGCTTCCAGGTCTGCGATCTCACGCCGTGCGAGGTGCTGGCGAACATCGACGAGACGTTCGAGCTCGAGGCGTCGAAGGAGAAGCTCCGGGGCAAGGTCAAGGTGCTGGCGCAGCGGGACCAGCGCGTCTCCATCAAGCTCGACGCGCCCGTCGCCGGTGGAGGCGGCCCGCCGGGCCCGCGCCCGCCCCAGCCCCCCAAGCCCCGCCTCTGCGAGGTCGAGGTGGACGGCATCAAGATCCTGCGCCCGTGCCCCTGATCACGCGCGAGGCGAGGCTCGCGGCCGCGGCCGGGTGGGAGTAGGAGGGCGCGATGGATCACGAGTGGCCGAGCTTCGCCGGGGTCCCGGGGGACGAGCCCGCGCCGAGCGCGCGCCCGCGCGGCCAGGCGCTCTCCCGTGTGGTGTGGTGGGATGGGGAGCTCCGCGAGGCGGACTCGGTGAGCGTCCACTACTACGCCAATGCGCTGCACTACGGCACCGCGGTGTTCGAGGGCATCCGCGTCTACCCGACCGCCCAGGGCCCCGCGATCTTCCGCCTGCGCGAGCACGTCGAGCGCCTGGTGTCCAGCGCGCGGATCTACGGCATGCGGCTCCCGTTCCCCATCGAGCAGCTCGTGCAGGCCGCCGTCGATGTCGTGCGAGTCAACGGGATCCAGAACGCCTACCTCCGCCCCCTCGCGTACTTCGGCCGCGGGTCGATCGACCTCAAGCCGAAGCGCGACTGCCCCGTCAACGTCTTCATGGCGGTGCGCGAGCTCGGGACGTTCCTCGGCGAGGGCGCGCTCCGCAACGGGATCCGCGTGACGCTCTCGAGCTGGCGCAAGTTCCACCACTCCGAGCTCCCCACCATGGCGAAGGCGAGCGGCCACTACGCCAACAGCGTGCTCGCCGCCCACGAGGCGCTCGACCGCGGCTACGATGACGCCATCCTCCTCAACCAGGACGGCAGCGTCTCCAGCGCCACCGGCGAGAACGTCTTCTTCGTCCGCGGCGGTGTCCTGCACACGAACGACGAGTCGAGCTCGATCGTACCGGGCATCACCCGGGACAGCGTGCTCACCTTCGCCCGCGAGAGCGGCGTGCCGGTCGTCATCCGGCCGTTCACGCGCGAGGACCTCATGCGCGCGGACGAGGTCTTCCTCACCGGCACCGCCGCCGAGGTCACCCCGGTCCGTGAGCTGGACGGCACCGAGTACCCGACGGGCCGCCGCACGTTCGGCGCGCTCTTCCAGAAGGCGTACCTCCACGCCACGACAGGCCGCGACGAAGGCCACGCGGGCTGGCTCACGCCGGTCGTCTGAGGCACTCCATGGCGGCGCTCTCCCTCTCCGGTCGCGCGGTGCTGGTCACCGGCGGGGCCGGCTTCATCGGATCGCACCTCGTCGCGCGGCTGCTCGCCGAAGGGGCCGCCCGTGTCGTCGTGGTCGACAGCCTGCGCTACGGCGACCTGGCGAACCTCGGCGCGTCGTCCGAGCGCGTCGAGCTGGTCCGCCACGAGCTCGGGAGCGGCGCCCGCGAGGAGCTCGATCGCGCGCTCCGCGGCGTCGACGTCGTCTTCCACCTCGCGGCGGAGAAGCACAACCAGTCGCGCGACGCGCCGGAGCGGGTGGTCCGCGCGAACGTGGAGGGGACGGTAACGCTCCTCGAGGCGTGCCACGCCGCGGGCGTCCGGCGCATCGTGTACACCTCGTCGTTGTACGCCTACGGTCGCATGGCGGGGCCGCCGTTCGTCGAGACGGAGCTCCCGGCGCCGCGCACCGTCTACGGGATGAGCAAGCTCGCCGGAGAGCATCTCCTCCGGTGGCACGCCGCGCGCTCGGGCTGCGAGTGGAACGTGCTCCGGTACCTCTTCGTGTACGGCCCGCGTCAGTTCGCCGGGATGGGCTACAAGTCCGTGATCGTCAAGACGTGCGAGCGCCTGCTCGCTGGCGAGGCGGCCGTGGTCCACGGTGACGGCGAGCAGACGCTCGACTACGTCTACGTGGACGACGCCGTCGAGGCGACGCTGCGGGCGATGACCGGGGAGCGGACGGGCGAGGTGTTCAACGTCGGTTCGGGTCGCGGGACGCGCGTCGTCGATCTCGTCGCTGAGCTGGTGCGTGCCGTCGGCGGCGATGCCACGTACCGGTTCGGCGCCGCCGACTGGACCGCCGGGTCGTCGCGCGTCGGCGACGTGCACAAGATCGCGGGCGCGCTCGGCTGGAGAGCGGCCGTCCCGCTCGCCGAGGGCCTGCGGCGGACGCTCGAGTGGACGCGGACCCAGCCGCCGTCTCCCGATTCGTGATCCGGCGCCGCCCTCGGGCGGCCGCGCCGACTTGACTCGCCGGCGACCGTCGGGTTTCGTCCGATCCGTGTCGCGCTCGAGGCTCGCCCCGTCCGACGTCGTCTACGGGCTCGCCGCGTTCGCGCTCACCGCGCTGGTCGTCCTGCCGTGGCTCTCCACCGAGCTGCTGCCCCTGATGGACTACCCCATGTTCCTGTCCTTCGCGCGGGCGTGGCTCGACATGAACGACCCGGCGAGCCCGTTCCACGGGACGTACACGTTGGGTTGGCCCCTGTCTCCGCTCGTGGCGCCGCTGGCGATCACGGCGGGGATCGGGTCGCTGACCTCGCTCGAGACGGGCGGGCGGGCGCTGTGGATCCTCTACGCAGTGGGGCTGCTCGCGGCCGGCGCCTGGGCGCTCCGCGCGCTCGGCCAGGATCGCTGGAAGCTGGTGCTCTTCGCCCCGCTCGTGTTCGGGAAATGGACGGCCTCGGGCTTCGTCGGCTTCGTGACGGGTGCGCCGCTCGTGCTCCTCGCCGGGGCGCTCGGCGTGCTCTGGCTCGACCACCCGACCCGCCGGCGCGGCGTGGCGCTGGCCGCCGTGTCGACGCTGCTCGCGCTGTGGCACGCGCTGCTGATCCCAGAGGCGTTGCTTGCGCTCGGGGTGCTGTGGCTGTGTCGGCAGGGCATGTCGTGGCGCGCGCGGATCCGCTCGCTCGTCCCGCTCCTGCCCGCCGCGGCGCTCCTCGCGGCGTGGGCGTCGCAGGCGCTCGGGCGGCCTCAGGCGGGCGCGCGCCCCATCCCCACCGTGTGGGCGCCGGCCACCGAGTTCCTCAGCCTGGACCTCTTCTTCGACAAGATCTTCATGGTGTGGCCGGGCAGCAGCGCGTGGGCGAAGGCGCTCGCGCTGGTGCTCGTGCTCGGCGCGCTGCTCCCTCGGGACGCCGGCGAAGAGGATCTGGACGAGCGCCGCTGGCGCCTCGGCAACCCGTTCATCGCCGTGGCGCTCGTCACCGTGGCGTGCTGGTTCGCGCTGCCCGCGAACGCCTTCGGCGTCGAGATCGTGCAGGCGCGCTTCGCCTGGCTCACGGCGCTCTGGGTGCCCTTCGCGTGGCGGCTCCCCTCGCGGCCCGTGGCTCGCGCTGCGGTGGTCGCCGCCGCCTTCGGCGTGAGCGTCGGCTACCTGACGGAGGTCGGGCAGCGCTTCCGCGCGTTCCACGCGGAGACGATCGGCGCCTCCCGCCTCGTCGACTCCCTGCCGCAGGGCGCGACGCTCCTCGCGCCCCTCGGCCACGTCCAGACCCGCGCGCTGGCGAACAACCCGATCCGGGAGATCCAGCAGCTCGCCACCATCCGCAAGGGTGGGCTCCCCACGACCAGCTTCGCCAGCTACGGCGTCAACGTGGTCCGCTTCGTGAACGGCAACCCGAAGCCATCCATCTTCGCCCACGACTGGCAGCGGCACCCGCGCCTCGGGGAGTTCGAGCACGTCTTGCTCCGAGCTCCGAAGCTCGGCGACGGCCACCCGGCGCTCCGCGAGCTGCGCCGTGACGGCGACTGGGTGCTCTACCGCGTGTGCGCGCGACCGGCCGACCCCGGCTGCGGCCCCTGACGGCGGCGCGCGGGCGTCACGCGCGCGGACGACAGAGGAAGCACACGCGGAGCGGCAGGGCCGCGAGCGGCGACGCCCGCTGCTCGACGACGTGGAACCACCGCTCGAGCGTCCGCCGCATCTGCCACGGCCACCACTCGTGGAGGTGATAGTGGTCCCCTCCCCACTCGACGCGCCCGCCGAGCAGGGCGCGCGCGGGCGAGAGCAGGACCGCGCGCTTCAGGCCGTTGATCAGTGGATCGCACGGCACGGTGATCACCGCGCGGCCCCCGGGCGCGAGCAGCCGCGCGATCTCGGTGAGGATTTCGTCGGGCGCGGTGGTGTGCTCGAGCACCTCCGTGCACACGACGCAGTCGAAGCTGGCGGCGGGCAAGCCGAGGCGCTGGACCTCCCCCTTTCGGAAGGTCACGTCGTAGCCGGCGAGGTTGCGCCGGGCCGTCTCCAGGAACACGTCCGATACGTCGACGGCCGTGAGCTTCCCCTGGGGGAACTGCCGCAGGACGTGCCCGCCGCCGCTCCCCACCTCGAGCACCCGCTCGCCCGCGCGGACCTTCGCGAGCTCGCGGATCAGCTCGAGGCGCCGCTGCTCGACGAGGCGCACCACCCACGGCGATCGCTCGTAGTAGTCGTCGATGGGGTGCTCGCGCGCGAGGCGATCGTTCAGCGCCTCGACCTCCGCCGGAGTGACCGGGGCCTGGGGCGTCATCGATCCGCCCTCACCCCGGGCGCGCCCGTCTGGAAGTCGAGGCCGAGCTTGGAGACGGCGGCCAGCCGCTTGCCGGTTCGGATGAGCTCCACCGACGGTACGTACTCCACCTCGATGTCCATGTCCTCGCCCAGGTGACGGCGGAAGGTCCGGAGGATCTCGTCGAGCACGTCGTCCGACCAGCGGCCGGCCTTCACGATCCGGAAGGTCATCGCGCGGGGGCGCTCCTGCACCACCTGGAAGCGCAGGATCGCGTGGTCGAACTCCTTCAGGTAGTGGGCGAAGAACGTGCCCGGGAGGTAGCGGCCGTCCGTCCCCTGGATCACCGACTGGACCCTCCCCTCGATGCGACCGATGCGTGGGAGCCCTCGCCCGCACGAGCACGGCTCGTCCGGGGGCATCGCCTCGGCGAGATCTCCGAGCCGATAGCGGAGGAACGGCAGGCAGTAGTTGTTCAGGTCCGTGATCACGACCTCACCGAGCTCGCCGGGCGCGACGGGCCGTCCGTCCTTGAGGATCTCCACGATGTAGCTCTCGCCGACGACGTGGTGGCCCGCGTGGGCCTCGCACTCGTAGGCGATCCCGCTGAATTCGCGGGCGCCGTACTTGTCGAACACCCGGCAGCCGAACGCCTCCTCGATCGTGCGCCGGCTGGCGTCGGGGAGCGTCTGGGCGCTGGACATGAGCGCCCGCGGCCGCACCTGGATTTGGCCGCGCTGGCGCAGCCAGTGGGCGAGGAAGTCGAGCGCCTCGGCGTAGCCGTCCATCAGGACGGGATCCCACTCGGCGATCTCACGGACCATCCCCTCCAGCTTCGCGTCGCTCATCTCGAAGACCGGGATGAACTTCCGCCGGCTGAGCAGGGCGTCGGCGCGCTCGAGCAGCGCCTGGCGCTGGGTCATCCCCAGCGTCTGGTGCCAGAGGCGGACGCACGGATCGCCGAACTCGTAGCCCGTCCACTCCTGCGAGCGCAGGGTCGCGGCCCAGCGAGCCTCGAGCTGCGCCCGGTCCGCGTAGCAGACGAACGGCTCGCCCGTGGAGCCGCTGGTGGTGATCTTGAGCACCTCCGCCTTGTCGTGCGCCTCGCTGAGGATGTCGAAGTAGAGGTTCTCGCGCACGTCTGTCTTGGAGAGCAGCGGGAGCTTGTGCAGATCCGCTTGCCCGCGGATGTCGTCCGGGTGGAGGCCCGCGCCGCGCATCCGCTCGCGGTAGTACGGCACCGATCGGTACGCGTGGCGCACCAGGCGGCGGAGCTTCTCGTCCTGCAGCTCACGGAGCTCGGCCAACCCGAGCCACTGCGAGCGACGCAGCGACTCGTAGTGCGCCTCGACGTCGCGCGTGATCATCCAGTGCGTGCGGTCGAACGCCGCCAGATAGGCGCGCCACCGCACCTCCGAGGCTGGCGATCGCGGCCGGCTGCGATCGAGCGGGGGGTGGCGGCGGAGCACATGGGCGCTCGGATCGGCCGGTCGCCGCGCCACGCGGTACTCGAGCGCCGCTCGCCCGACGTCGACCAGCGACTTCGCCGCGGCGCGATACGCCGTGCCGTCGAGGAAGCTCTTCCCCGCGCGGCGGTTCTCGAAGAGCGTCTCGATCTCCTTGTACGAGTACCCCTTGGCGTGCGCGGCGACCATGATGAAGGACTGCCAGTAGAAGTAGCTGCCCTCGTAGGTGAGGAGATCCTCCAACACCTCCCGTGCGCACATCACGAAGCCGCTCTTGTTGTCTTGGAGGCTCATCCCGAACGCGCCGTTCAGGATCGTGTTCAGCCCCCGGCTCAGGTGGTAACGCGCACCCCGCTCGCGGCCGACCGCGCTCCTCCACCCCTGCACCACGTCGACCGAGTGCTCGACGAGCGCGCGGTAGAGCCGGAGCAAATCCTCGGGCTGGTACTGGAGATCGGAGTCGATCACCGCGACCACTCCGCCCCGCGCCGCGGCGAGCCCCGTCTTCCACGCGTGCGCGATCCCGCGGTTCTCCGGGTGGAACCGCCCGACGACGCGCCCGGCGTGGAGCGCCGCCTGCTCGTCGATCACGCGCCGGGTGCCGTCGCGGCTGCCGTCATCCACCAGCACGAGCTCGCCGGCGATCGCGCCGCGGTCGAAGGTGGCGAGCACCCGCCGCACCAGCTCCGGCACGTTCAGCTCTTCGTTGAAGCACGGCGCGATGACCGAGAGGACGGGCTGGGTCACGGCCCCGCATCCTAGCGGCAGCGGGCCGTCGAGGCGCGCACCTCGATACCCACGAGCGTCCGCGATGCGTCCCGCCCCCGCGCCGGCCCGGGCGCCGGGGCCGCGAGCCGCGTTGACCGGCGCGCGTTCCCCGTGGTAGAGGCCCGCCGTGCTCGCCGCTGTCGGATGGGTCGGTTGAGCGCGCCCCCGCGCGATCGGCGCGGAACTGGGGGAGCGAGGCGTGCAGGCCCGGCTCGCGGCGCCGCCGCGGTGACGCCGGTCGCGGCCGCCCCCGCGCAACCGCTGTCGCCGGAGGCTCCCGCCACCGAGCCGGCGCCCGTGGTCGAGTTCGTCGCCGGCGATCTCGCGGTGCACCCCTCCCACGGCGTGGGCCGGGTCGCGCGGATCGAGGAGCGAGGGACGAACGCGGGCCCAGCGGCCTTCTACGTGCTGGAGATCCTGGAGAGCCGCCTCAAGGTGATGGTCCCGGTCGAGGCGGCCGCTCGCGTCGGGCTCCGGCGGGTGATGGGGCGGGCCGAGTCGGACGAGATCCTCGCGGTCCTGCGCGCCCCGGAGGTCGCGGTCGGCGCGCAGCCGTGGAACCGCCGGTTTCGCGCCTACAGCGACATGGTGAAGAGCGGCCAGCCGCTCGAGATCGCCAAGGTGCTTCGCGACATGAACCGCCTCCGCACCGGCAAGGAGCTCTCCTTCGGCGAGCGCCGGCTGCTCGATCAGGCGCGCGGCCTGCTGCTGCAGGAGCTGGCGCTCGCGCGCCGCGTGCCAGCGAGCGAGGTGGAGCAAGAGATCGACGCCATCTTCGCTGGGTGAGGCCGCGGCGCGGCGCGCCCGCGGCGCGATCGCGGCGGGCTGCTAGGCTCCCGGCGCCCATGCGGATCTACACGCGGACCGGTGACGACGGCACGACGGGCCTCTTCGGCGGAGGTCGTGTCCAGAAGGAGGCCGCGCGCGTCGAGGCCTACGGCTCGGTCGACGAGACGTGCGCCGCGGTCGGCGTGGCGCGCGCCGCGGCTCCGCCCGCCGAGGTCGACGCGGTGCTCGCTGCGGTGCAGGCCGATCTGTTCGTCGTGGGCGCCGAGCTGGCGACCTCGCCCGGCAACGAGGCCAAGCTCCGGCTCCCGCTGATCGCCGCGACGGACGCCGCGCGGCTCGAGGCCGAGATCGACGCCGCCGAGGGCGGGCTACAGCCGCTCACGAGCTTCGTGCTCCCGGGCGGCGCTCCCGCGGCGGCGGCGCTGCACCACGCGCGGACGGTGTGCCGGCGCGCCGAGCGGCGCGTGCTCGCGCTCCGTGGCCTGGAGCCCGTCCGCGCCGAGCTGGTCGTGTACCTGAACCGCCTGAGCGATCTGCTGTTCGTGCTCGCGCGCCGCTGCAACCACCTGGCGGGCATCGCGGACGTCCCGTGGGCGCCTCGCCGCGGAGGCGGCACGTGAGCGCTCGCGCGGGGGCGCGCGGCCGATGACCGTCCGGGATCTCGCCCAGCTCGGGACGCCGCTGCTCCGGCAGCGCTCCGCCGAGGTGGAGCCGGGCGCGCTGGCGTCCCCCGCGCTGCAATCGCTGATGGACGATCTGGTCGAGACGATGCGCGAGGTCGGGGGCGCGGGTCTCGCGGCGCCGCAGGTGCGCGTGCTGCTCCGCGTGGTCGTGATCGAGGTCGCCGCCAACGAGCGGTACCCTCACTTTCCGGAGATCCCGTTGACGATCCTGGTGAACCCGGAGCTCGAGCTCGTCTCGCGAGAGCCGGGCGCGCTGGCGGACGACGAGGTCGTCCACCTCTACGAGGGTTGCCTATCGGTCGCGGGGCTCCGCGGGAGGGTCCGCCGCGCGCGCCGCGCGCGAGTGCGGGCGCTCGACCGCGCGGGTCGGCCCGTCACGCTGGACTGGGACGGCGTGCGGGCGGCCGTCCTCCAGCACGAGATCGATCACCTGGACGGCGTCCTCTTCGTCGATCGGGCCGATCCGCGGACGCTGTGCTTCCAGCGAGAGTACGATCGCTGGGTGCCCGCGGCCGCGCGCTACGTGGAGTGAGGGGCGGGATGTTGCTCGCGGCCGGAACGCTCGTCGGCGGCAGGTACCGCATCCTCCGGTCTATCGGGGAAGGGGGGATGGGAGTCGTCTACGAGGCGCGCCACGAGGGGCTCGGCGCCGCGGTGGCGTTGAAGGTCCTGCACGAGGAGCACGCGGCCCGGCCGGTGCTGGCCGCGCGCTTCCTGCGGGAGGCCCGCATCGCCGCGACGCTCGACAGCGCCCACGTCGCCCGTGTGACGGACGTGGGCGAACTCCCAGACGGCGCGCCGTTCCTCGTGATGGAACTGCTCCGCGGCGAGTCGCTCCAGCACCTGCTCGAGCGCCTCGGTCGGGTCGGTCAGGACGAGGCGATCGACTTCACCTTGCAGATCCTGTGCGGCCTCGAGGCGGCGCACGAGCGCGGGATCGTGCACCGCGACCTCAAGCCGGACAACGTCTTCGTCACGCCCTCGCCCGGCGGCCCCCTCCTCAAGCTGCTGGATTTCGGGATCGCGAAGATCACGGCGGGCGGTGAAGGCAGCGGGCCGCTCACGCGCGCGGACGCGCTGCTGGGCACGCCGGAATACATGGCGCCGGAGCAGCGCTTCGGTGCGGCGTCGGTCGATCTGCGCGCGGACCTGTACTCCGCGGGCGCGATCCTGCACGAGCTGCTCACGGGCGCGCGGCCCGGCGCCGAGGGCATCCTCGGCCCCGCCGGGCAACCGAGGCTCGACGCTCGCCCGCGGCTGCACCCCGCGCTGCCGCCCGCGCTGGTCGACCTGGTCGCGCGCGCGCTCGCGCCGAACCCCGCGGACCGGTTCGGATCGGCGCGAGAGCTCCGCCTGGCGCTCGCGCGGCACGCGGGCGCGCTCAGCCACGCGGGACGGCTCGCCGCGACGCCCGCGCCGTGGAGCCCAGAGGGCGAACCGCCGCCGGCGCACGCGCGCACCGGAGATCCACCGGGCGCTCCCGCGCACGGCCTGGTCGCGCGCTTCCCAGCCGAGGGCCCGCGCTCGGGTGCGCCCGTCCCCGGCGCGGCGCTCGCTCCGGGAGAGGATCCGGCCCACCCCGGCGGTCCCACCACGCCGCCGACGCTGCTCGCGGCGGCTGGCGCGCCCCCGCACGCCGAGGGCGGGGGCCCGGCTTCGCCGTGCGGCCCCGTCACCGCGCCGGGCTCCGGAGCTCCCGTGGAGGGGCACCCCGCGCTCGGCACCGGCACCGCACCTGGTGTCGGGCTCGCGCGGGCGGCGCCCGGTCTCGTCGGTCCGGCGCCGCCCGGGCCGCCGCCACCGGCTCGGCGGGCGGCCCGCCTGGTGTGGCTCGCGCTCGCGCTCGCCGCGTGCGGCGCCGCGGCCGCCGGCGTGTGGCTCGCGTTCGGCGCGGGCGGCACGGGCTCCGCCGAGCCGCCGCTCCCCACGGTCGTCGGCGGCCGGGGCGGCGCCGCAGGGCCGCCGCCCGCCGCGCTCCCGGTGGCGACCGCGGCGGCGCCGCCGCGCCCGGTCGTCACGCCGCGCGGCGCCGACCGACCCGCGCGTCCCGTAGCGGACGCCGGCGCGGCCGACGCGAGCCCGGCGTTCCCCGCGCTCCCCATCCCGCTGCCGAGCGCGCTGCCGCCGCTGCCGAGCGCGCTGCCCACGGCGCTCCCGACGACCTGGCCGCCGCTCCCCGGGTTCACGCCGCCATCGCCGTCGCCTTGATGCTCCGATGAGCGCGCCGCCCGAGTGTATGCTGGCGAGGTGAGCGCGCCGTCGCCCGAGTACGTCCGCGAGTTCGTCGAGTCGTTGCCGGCCGCGTACCGCGCGGCGTTCGACGACGACGCGCGGCGGGCCCACGCGGCGACAGCGCTCGCGCGGGGCGGAGCGCCCGCGAAGGTGGGCGCGTTCGCCAGCCCGCGCCCGGGCGCCTTCGCGCTGTGCGTGATCGCCGAAGATCGCCCCGGGCTGCTGGCGACCGTGGGCGCGGCGTTCGTGCTCGCGACGCTCGACGTGGTGGACGGCGCGGCCTTCACCCGCGCGACCCCGGCGGGCCGCGCCGAGGCGGTCGATCTGTTCTGGGTCCACCCGTCGGCGTCGGCGACGGAGGCGCCTGCCTCAGCGGCGGCCGCCGCGGACCGCGTCGAGCGAGCGCTGGTGGACTTGCTCGAGGGGCGCGCCGACGTCGACACCGCCCGGCCCGCCCCGGCGCGCGCCGGGGCGGAGACGATCGTCCGCTTCATCGAGAGCGAGGCGGGCGCGCTCGCGACGCTCGAGGTGGAGACCTACGACCGCTCCGGGCTGCTGCTCGCCCTCGCCCGCGCGCTCTTCCAGCAGCGCGTGCAGATCGTCGGCAGTCAGGTGAAGACGCTAGGCGATCGCGTGCTGGATCGCTTCGACATCGTCGAGCTGGACCACAGCCCGATCGGGCCGACGCGGCGGCTCGAGATCCAGGTGGCGGTCATCGCGGCCGTCCAGCCGCGCTGACCCTCCGCCGCGCGCGACCCGCGCGGCGTCACTGCTTGTGGGTGAGCACCGGGCGCGCCTGGTACGGCACCGGCGGGCGCGCCACCGGCGGCGGCGGGACGGTGGGCGAGCGACGGAGCGCGACGGCCTCCGCCGGATACACGCGCTCCGCGTGAGCACCCCACGCGCCGTTCGGGCCCTTCTGGTCCGCCGCGATTTTGATCTGGTGGCTGGCGTCCAGCTTGGCCGGCGCCTCGACGATCCACTTGCGAGTCGTCTTTCCTGCGGGGAGGAGCACGCTGTCCTTCTCGAGGCCGGACACCACGCGCGCGCCCTCGGGGAGCGTCACGCTGAGCTCGATCGGGACGGTCGTCGCCCTGGGCGCGTCGATCACCGCGGTGAGCTCGACGCGGCGGCCCTCGTCGGTCTCCGCTACGGGGAGCAGCGTGAGGGTGAACGGGACCTGGAACGGAGAGTGCTCCGCCATCGAGACCTCCTCGGCGGCCGGCTTCGCCGGCGCCGCCGCAGGCTTCTCGGGGGCCGACTCGGGAACGCGAGAACAGGCCAGCGCGAACACCGCGCCGGAGATGAGCAGGGAGTATCGCATCGTCGTTGGCTCCTTCAGTTGCACACCACGTCGGCCGCCTTCCAGGGGAAGCCGACCTCGTCGACCGCGGCCTGGATCTGCGAATTCGTCGCGAGGTTCTCGCACGAGAGCGCGTCGAGGTAGTCGATGAAATCGAGGCGCGCGTAGCCGCGGTTCACGCTGCCGTTCAGGCGCGGGCTCCGCATCACCTCGAACATCGGGCCGTCGCCGAGCCCCTGCGGCGTGAGCGCGTTCGAGCTGGCCCACAGCGACCACATGACGGACGACACGATGTTCTCGTTCACGTCCTGGTCCACCGGGCCGTTCGGGTTCGGCCGATCCAGGGGCCCACCCGACCACTGCGCCTTGCTGATGTCCACCCAGAACCCGCTGCCGTTCTGCACGGTGAAGTAGATGGGGTCGTTGTCCCCCGGGCCGACGGAGATGTTCGTCTGCCCGCTGAAGGTCGCCCACGCCTCGCTGTACGCGAGCCCCGGCAGCGACGCCGAGTCCACGTAGTGCGGGCCGCCCTCGCCGGGCGAGGTCGACCACGACGACATCGACCAGTGGCCGATCTCGTGGTTCATCGTGCTGCGCGACCAGTGCGACTCGTAGTCCCACTGCCCGGCGACGCCGCTGCCGCGCCCCGCGATGCACATGCTGGTGTCGTAGCGATCGTTCTCCGTGGCGGTCGCGCCCACCTTGACGGTGCCGCCGCCGAGGGACGGCGGGAGGAAGCAGCTGCCGCAGCTGAACTTGATCCCGGGCTGCGCCGAGTCGACGTAGCCCTGCCAGAGCACGAGCGTGCTGAGCGGCGGGTCGACCTCGTTCCACTTCGGCATGGCGCGCAAGCGGAAGTAGTCGTACTGGAACCAGTGGTAGATGTTCGCGGCGCCCGAGCCGTCGCCGACCGTCACCGTGAGGTCGCCCACGTCGATCGTGGCGGTGCCGCAGCCCTGCCCGCCCGGGCAGAGCTCCCAGCCCCACCACCAGTACTCGTCCGCCTCCTGGAGGATCGGGTCCGGGCTCTTGGCGCGCGCGACCGCGATGAGCGGCTTGCCCTGGTCGCTCCACGCGACCGGCCAGAAGTAGATGTACGTCGTCGCCGTCGGGGCCTGGGAGACCTCGACGTCGAAGGTGCCGACCGAGGTCGAGCCGCCCGGGCTCGTGAGGTCGATCCCGATCAGCTCCTGGCCTTCGTAGATGGTGACGAGGAAGTTGCCGCCACCCTCGGCGACCGGCGCCGCGGAGTAGCCGGTGGGGTTCGTCGCGGAGTTCGGCACGTGCTTCTCGTACAGGAACCGCCCTTGCACCCGCAGGCCCGACCCGGGCGCGAACGAGACGCAGCCGGCGCCGTAGCCGGTCTTCGCTTCGCAGGAGTCGGCTCCGCACGGCGTCTCGACCCAGGCGCCGCTCGTGCAGGTGCGCAGCGTGGCGGAGTCCTTGCACTCGACGACGCCCTCGGCGCAGTCGCCGACCGGGACGCAGCGGGCCACGCCGTCCGTGGCGTCGCACTTCTCCAGCGTCGGGTCGCAGGCGACCTCGATCACCTGGCTGGTCGAGGTCTCGCCGTCGTGTGTGACCATACAGGTACGGATCGAGGTCGTCCCGACGCACGTGCCGGTGGTCGGTACCCCGTCGCACGGACCGGCACCGCCCGCGCCCGCGGCGCCCGACGAGCCCGACGCCCCGCCCGCGCCCGCGGCGCCCGACGCCCCCGCGGCACCGGAAGCGCCGGCCGCGCCGCTCGTGCCGCCGACGCCGCCCTCGGTGCCGGCCGTCCCGCCGCCGCCGTCGGCGCCGTCGGCGACCTCCTGCTGCTCGCATCCGGCGAGCCCGGCGCTGGCCAACAGGGCGCAGACGAAGGGTGCTGAGAGGACCTTGCGACGGAGAGAAGAGGTCGGATGCTGCATGGCGCCTCGCTGTGGCGGGTGGTGCTCGGCTGTCTACGGGCACCAGCGGCGCGATCTTCCTCCGCCACCGTGGCCCGAAACTCCGTGATGGTCGCCCGGGACGCACCCGGCGTCAAACGGGCACCGGCCGGGCGCGCCACCGCGCCCGGCGGATCTGGCGCCACACAGCGTGCCCCGCGGGGACGACGGCGGACGTTGCCAGCCCGAGCGCCGGGGAGCGGGACCGGGCAACGTCCCCGACGGGCGCCGAGCTTCCGGTGGGGTTTCAATTTGACGCCCCTTGCTTCCGTTGCTACTCCGTCACCCATGCGTAACAGCTTCCTCATTTTTGGTCTGACCTCCGTCCTCGCGCTCTCCTCCGCCGTCGCTTGCAGCGACGACGAAGAGGAGACCAAGCCCGCCGCCACGGGCGGCACCGCCGGCACCGGCGGATCCTCCGGCAGCAGCGGCGCGTCCGGCTCGTCCGGGGCGAGCGGCTCCGCCGGCTCGGGCGGCACCGCGGGCTCGGGCGGTACGGCCGGTTCGGGCGGCACGGCCGGTTCGTCCGGGTCGTCGGGCGCGAGCGGCTCGGCCGGCTCGGGCGGCATGGCGGGCTCGTCCGGCGCCTCCGGCTCGTCCGGCGCCAGCGGCGCCGCGGGTTCGGGTGGCACGGCGGGCTCGGGTGGCACGGCGGGTTCGTCGGGCGCTTCCGGTTCGTCCGGCATGGCCGGCGCGTCCGGCTCGGCCGGGACGGCTGGCGCCTCGGGCGCTTCGGGCGCCCCGAGCGACGCCGGCGCCGACTGACGCCCGTCACCGCAGGGCCTCAGCCTGGCTCTGCAGGCGGGGACGACGCGCGGGCGAACCCCGCCCGCGCGTCGCGACCCACGTTCGCCCCACACGGGGCGAACGTGGTGTTGCTGCGCGCCCGGTGGACGCCCTCCGCGTCCGGCTGGGACATGTTGGGGGCGTCCCGGGTCGGGGTGCGTGCGTCCGGGCGCGGCGTGAGCTAGCGACCGGGTCGTGCCTCGCGCTCCTTGGGTCGTGGCCGCCGCGGCGATCGCCGCCGCGGCGTGCGCTCCCTCGCGCGCCCCAGCCCCAGTGAGTCCTCACCCGATGACGGAGACCCAGGCCGCTCCCGCGGCGTCGGCCACGCCGGCCGCGACCGCTCACCCGCCGACGTGGGAGGTCGACCCCGTCGCCGTCGCGACCTCCGCCGACGGTCTGACCCGCCTCTGCGCGGCGCACCTCGACCGCGCGGCCGCCCAGCGCGCGGCGCTCCGCGCGCTCGCAGCGGCGCCGGACGCCGATCTGACCTGGGCGTCGGTGGGCGCTCGCCTCGACGCGATGAGCCTCGAGGTCTCGATGGCCGCGGGCTTCCCTGAGCTCATGAGCGTGACGCACCCCGACGAGGCGGTGCGCGAGGCGGGGCGCGGTTGCCGGCCGAAGGCGACCGAGTTCATCACCGACCTCTACCTCGACGCCGAGGTCGCGCGCGTGGTGCGCCGCTACGCGGCGCGGGGCGAGTCGCTCACGCCGGTCCGCCAGCGATTGCTGGCCGACACGCTGCGCGATCTTCGCCGCAACGGCCTCGAGCTGCCCCCGGAGGGCCAGACGCGCCTCAGGTCGCTGAACGACGAGCTCGCCAAGCTCGCTCAGGACTTCGAGACGCACCTGAGCGAGGCGACGCTCTCGGTCGAGGCGGAGCCGGCTCGGCTCCGTGGGCTCCCCGCGCCCTGGCTCGCCGCGCACCCACCCGCCGCCGACGGCAAGGTCCGCGTCACCACCGACTACCCCGACTACTTCCCCGTCCTCCAGTACGCCGAGGATCGCACGCTGGCGCGGGAGCTCAACGCGCTGTTCGACTCGCGGGCGGCGGCGAAGAACCTCCCCATCCTCGACCGGGTGCTGGCGCTCCGCCGCGAGAAGGCGAAGCTCCTCGGCTACCCCACGTGGGCGGCGTTCGCGCTCGAGCCCCGCATGGCGCGGACGCCGGCGGCAGTCCAGGAGTTCCTGGCGAAGGTCGCGGCGATCGTCCGCGAGCCGGCCCGGAGGGAGTACGCGGAGTTCCAGGCCGAGTACGCGCGGCTCGGGTTCGACGCCAAGCGCCCCATCCCCGCGTACGATCGGGTCTTCCTCGAGGAGCGCCTCCGCGGCAAGAAGTATGGCCTCGACTCCAAGCGGCTCTCCGAGTGGTTCGAGGTCGGCGCCGTGACCCGCGGCCTGCTCACGATCGTCGAGAAGCTCTACGGCGTGGAGCTGCGCACCGTGGAGGGCGAGCCCGCCTGGCACCCGGACGTTCGGGTCGTCGATGTGATCGACGGCGGCGCGCGCATCGGTCGCATCTACCTCGACCTCCACCCCCGCGCGGACAAGTTCAAGCACGCGGCCATGTTCGAGATTCGGCCCGGGACGGCCGGGCCGTCCGGCTACGTGACCCCGATCTGCGCGCTCGTGTGCAACTTCCCGCGCCCCGAGCCGGGCGTCCCGGCGCTCATGACGCACTCGGACGTGACGACGTTCTTCCACGAGTTCGGCCACGCGCTCCACCACGTGCTCACGCGGCAGGAGCTCGCGTCGTACTCGGGCACGAACACCGCGCGGGATTTCGTCGAGGCGCCGAGCCAGATGTTCGAGGAGTGGACGTATCGCCGGGAGACGCTGGACCTCTTCGCGCGGCACCACCAGCGCGGCGAGCCGCTCCCCGAGGATCTCTACCACGCGCTCGTCCGCGCGAGGTCGTTCGGCAGGGCGCTCGGCACGGAGCGCCAGCTCGCGTTGGCGACGCTCGACTTCGAGTATCACGTGCGCGAACCCCCGTTCGACACCGATCGGGTCCTCGACGAGGTGATGAAGCGCGCGCAGTCGTTCGCGCTCCAGCCCGGGACCCACTTCCAGGCGACGTTCGGCCACCTCATGGGGTACGACGCCGGGTACTACGGGTACCAGTGGGCGCTCGCGCTCGCGCGCGACGTCCTCGGGAGGTTCGAGCGCGAGGGCTTCCTGAACCCGCGCACCGCGAGCGACTGGCGTCGGGCCGTGCTCGCGCAGGGCGCGGGCGCCGACGAGCGCGCGCTGGTCACCGAGTTCCTCGGGCGCGAGCCCAACCTCGACGCCTACGCGGCCTACCTCTCCGGCAAGTGAGCGGGCGCGCGGGCGTGCGTCAGCCGGGGCCCGGCGGCGCGACGTCGCGGTCGCGCTCCCGCGCCTCGCGGTTCGCCGTGGCCGCGCGCCGCCGCTCGAGCACCAGGTAGAGCGCGACGGCCACCACGGTGACCACGGTCAGGCGCGTGACGTTCGTCTCCACGAGCTCGCGCACGAACCCGACGGGACCGGACGCCAGGTCGCCGACCTCGCGCAGCCCGAGCAGCGTGAAGAACGTGCCCGCCAGGTTGGCGGTGACGAAGAGCCACGGGCGCATCCGCTCCATGCCCGCGAGCGTGCAGACGAGCGGCCCCGGCGACAGAGCGACGAGCAGCGGCCCCACGCGACGGAAGAGCCGCTCGAACCAGCGCAACAGGCGGGCGGCGCGCGGCGCCCGGCGCGTCACCAGGTCGATCGCGGCGCGACCGCGCTCCCGCCCGAGGACGTACAGGAACGGGTCGGCGAAGAGCATGCTCGCGGCGCCCACCGCCGCATACGGGAGCGCGTCGAGCTTGCCCGCCGCGAGCACCAGGTGGCGCGGCAGCGGGGAGAGCGCGACCAGCGCGAGCGGCGCCTCGGCGAGCAGCGCCGGGGAGAACGCCGTGCCGATGACGTGCCCCGCCGTCTGGATCACGAACGGCGCCGTGAGGAGCGCCAGACGCCATCCCGGGTAGGGGGCAGAAGCCGGCGCGGCCGGCGCCCCGGGTGGGGGACCGGCCGCAGCGACGTCCGTCGGATCGGGCTCGCTCACGAGGCGCTTCGCCCAGCGGCTCAGCGCCTCGTGGGCGGCGAGTCGGCGCTCACTTCTCGTAGACCTGGAGCGCCGCCATCCCGGACCCGTTGGCGACGGTCATCACCACCTTGGCCGGCGCGGCGACGAGGAGCGCCCACTTGTAGCAGTCGGGCTTCTTGCCGATCACCGCCGTCGCGCCCGCGTCGGTGTCCTGGGCGAGCACCGGTGCGAGGCCGGGGAGGGGAGCGCTCACGATGAGCTGCAGGTTCACCTCTGCGATCGGAGGCACCCCCGCGGCGACGATCGTGTAGCAGCGGCCCGGGTTGAGCTGGATCGGCACCTCGAGCACCTGCCCCTGAGCGAAGTTCGCGGCCGCCGGGTTGCCGAGCGGCTTCGCTCCCGCGACGACCCACTGCTGGCTCAGGCCCTGCAGGATCGGCGTCGCGGCGGCGGCCATGCTCGCGTCGATGGGCTGCGCCGCGGTGCCGGCGGGCGGCGGCGTGGTCGCCGGCGGCGGCGCCGTGGCGGGCGGCGGCGCGGTGCCCTGGGGCTGCTGGCCGTAGGGCTGCTGCGGCTGCTGGCCGTAGGGCTGCTGCTGGCCGTAGGGCTGGCCGCCCTGCTGATAGCCGCCCGTCTGCGCGTCCTGCTCCTTCTTCTTGCAACCTGCCACGGCAGCGAGCGCCGCCAGCGTGACTCCGGTGAGGAGAATCCCATGGTTGAATCGCATGTGCTCGTCGCTCCTTGAGGTCAGGTCTTCGAAGTCGGGGCTCGGACGCGCCCAGGGCAGGCGCGCGCCGGAGGCTAACCTTGGACGTCCGCGCGGGTAAAGGGACTCACCCGCGCCGGTCTGCGGCCGCCGCCGATCCGAGAACGCGGCTCCCGGCGCCGCCCTACACCCCGGGATCGGGCGCCGGCTCGCCGGCAGACCGCCGCGGCAACCAGCTCCACCCGAGCGCGACCCCGACGCCCGCGAGCACCACCACCCACTGATCGGCGGTGATCGGGGCCGCGTGCCCCGGCCCGACCAGGGCGGCAGCGGCCGGCCCGACCCCCAGGGCGGCAGCGGCGGCCGCGCCGCGCGCGCGCGCGCTCCGCAGGTCGGGCAGCGCGCCGACCACCAGCGCGGCGCCGAGCGCGCCCCAGCACGCGAACAGCGTCATGGCCGGCCCCAAGGCGGGCCCGAGCGCCGCGCGCCCCGCGTCCGCCCGGAGCAGCTCGAGCGCGCTGCGCGCGAGCGCGTAGCCCACGACCAGCGAGGCCCACGCCGCGCCGTCCCTGGTCGCGCGTGTCCTCACGGCCGCGACGACCCCGACGAGCGCTGCCCACACCACGACCTCGTAGAGCTGCGTCGGGTGGACGGGCAGCGCCGCCGCCGCCGTCGGCGACACGAGCCCGAGCTCGACCTGCGCGACGAACGCGGGCGGGCCGTCGCCCTCGGGCCAGCGCGCGAACGCGCCGAGCCGCGCGAGCCACGCGGGCGCCTCGGCGGGCAGCCGCGCGCCGAAGTCGCACCCGTGCAACCAGCACCCGACGCGCCCGACCGCGATCGCGAGCGCGGCGCCCGGAGCGAGGGCATCGAGCAGGCGCGCCGGGTGCACGCGCGCGAGGTGAGCGGCCACCGCGGCGCCCGCCGTCCCGCCGACGAGCGCGCCGACGAGCGAGAGCCCGCCCGCGCCCGGCGGCGCGAGCGCGCCCCCGCCCGTCGCCGCCGCGTGGGCCAGGCGCCCGCCGACCAGCGCGCCGAGCGCCACCGCGACGCAGGCGCGCGCGCCGAGCGACGCCGGGAGGCCAGCGTGGCGCGCCAGCCGCTGCGTGAGCCACCACCCGACGACCAGGCCGAGCGCCGCCGCCGCGCCCCACGCATGCACGCGGACCGGCCCGAGCTCGACCACCCGCCCGCGCAGCGCGAGCCCGACACCGACGCTGATGACGACGCCGACGAGCGCGAGGGCGCGGCGCCCGACCGCCTCGCCAGGCAGTCCACGCGCGGTGCGGACACCGGCGATCGCGCACATCGCCGCTGACCCCAAGCCGAGCGCGTCGGCCGGCACGCGCGCTGCGGGCAGCGCGACCTCGAGGAGCGCGGGCGGCACGAGCCGCACCTATCACGCGGTCGCGCCCGCGGCGCGCGCCAGAGAGCGCGCGCTGCGCGTGGGAGTGCTACCTTCCGCGCGGTGCGCACCGCCCCCGTCCTCGCCGTCCTCGCCTGCGGAGCCCC
Source organism: Polyangiaceae bacterium (assembly GCA_020846005.1). Taxonomy (GTDB): domain Bacteria; phylum Myxococcota_A; class Polyangia; order Polyangiales; family Polyangiaceae; genus JADLEQ01. The sequence goes on along the minus strand of JADLEQ010000086.1, from coordinate 9,514 downwards.
GGCGGTGGTCGCCGCCTGTGTCCCAAACGACAACCGGATCCCGGGGGGCGCCGCGTCCTCGAGCGCCGCGCCCGCGCTCCCCCGACCGGCGCAGCCGGCCACGCCCGCGGCGCGCGGTCCGGCGCCGCTCGCACCAGGGCCCGTGATCGCGCTGCCGTTCTCCGACAGCTTCGACCGCGCCGAGCTCGGGCCGGACTACAACGCCCGGTCGCCGGCCTGGCGCATCGAGGGCGGCAGGCTCTGCGTCCGCGGCGCGCGCAACCAGCCGGCGTGGCTGACCCGCCGCCTGCCGAAGAACGCGCGCGTCGAGTTCGTCGCCGAGAGCGCGTCGCCCGACGGCGACATCAAGGTGGAGGTCTGGGGCGACGGCCGGGGCGGCGCGACGGGCGTCTCGTACGACAACGCGTCGAGCTACGTCGTGATCTTTGGCGGCTGGCGGAACACGTACCACGTGCTCGCGCGCATCGACGAGCACGCCAAGGATCGCCCGGAGGTACGGCTCGACCCGGACTCGAGGGACCCTCGGACGACGACGGTGAAGGCCGGGACGAAGTATCGCTTCCAGATCGAACGCACCGACGGGCGGACGGTGCGCTGGTCGGTGGACGGCGCCGAGGTCCTGTCCTTCGAGGACCCGGCTCCGCTCGCCGGTCCCGGTCATGAGCACTTCGCGTTCAACGACTGGGAGGTCCCGGTCTGCTTCGACGAGCTGCTGATCACGCCGCTCCCCGATTGACGCGGAGCGCGCACCCAGATGACCCCCGACGAGATCGACGTCGCCATCGAGGAGCTCGAGACCCGCGTCGAGCGGCTGCGGGCGCTCTACGAGCAGTACTTCCTCGGCATCGAGAAGATCGAGCCGCAGGTAGCGCGCAAGGACGTCGACCGTCGCATCTGGGTGCTGCGTCGCGAGCAGATCCGCAACACCGGCAAGCGCTTCAAGCTGCAGACGATCATCCAGCGGTACAACACCTTCCAGCAGTACTGGCAGCGGATCTGTCGTGAGATCGAGGCGGGCACCTACATCCGGCACCTGCTCCGCGCCGAGGCGCGCGTCGGCGAGGCCGAGCTCCTCACGATCGCGGCGCGCAAGCGCCTCGGCCGCAAGCGCGCCGCCGAGGTCGATGGGGAGGCGGCGGCGTCCGCACGGCGCCGGGCAGCGGTAGAGGCCGCGGAGGCAGATCTCGCGGCGATGGCCACCGAGGTGGAGGCGCCGACGCAGCCGGCCCAGCCGGGTCTCGTCGCGCGGTTGCTCGGAGGCGCGGGCACCGAGACGCCGGGCTCGCCGCCGGCCCCTGCCGTCCGCGCGCCCAGCGGCCCGGCGCGCGCCGCCCCGCGGGCCGCTCCGAAGACGGAGCCTCGCGCCGATCTCGGCGCGCTCGAGCTCGATCTCGATCTCTTCGACGCGCCGACCGAGCCTGCGGCGCGCCCGGCCGTCCCGGCGCGTGGCGCTCCGGCGCCCAGCGGCCCGGCGCGCGGCGCCCCGGCGCCCAGCGGCCCGGCGCGCGGCGCCCCGGCGCCCAGCGCCCCGACGCCCAAGCCGCTCGCGCCGCGGGCGCCAGCCGTCGCGCCACTCACGACCCAGGGCGCCACCGCGGCAGCGAAGCCGGTCGCGCCACGAGCGGCGCCGCCCGGGGCCGAGCCACCCGCCGCCCGCCCGGCCGCGCCACCCGCGGACCCCCGCGCGGCGCAGGCCGCGCCACCCCGGGCGCCCGGGCCAGCCGCCGCGGCGGCGGCCCCCCGCCCCGCGCCGCCGGCCCCCGCGCCCGCGGCGACCGCAGGCGGGCTCGCCGAGGAGCGCGTCCGAGCGCTCCACGCGAAGCTCGTCGAGGTGAAGCGGACCACCAACGAGGGCGCGGCGCCGAGCATGGAGTCGCTGGCCCGGACGCTGCGTGAGACGGAGAAGCGCCTCCGCGAGAAGCACGGCCGCGCCGTCGACTTCGACGTGGTGCTGAAGGACGGCAAGGCCGCAGTGAAGCCGATCCTCCGCTGAGCGCGCCAACGAGCGGCACCGCGCCGGCGCTGCGCGCCCGTGCGCGCCGGCCCCGCCCCCCGCGCCCGTCCACCGTGGCCGGAAACGGCCGGGAGGCCGGCCCCCCCAACTTGACGACCTCGAATTCGTGGGTCTACGGTTCGGCCTCCCGAGCTCCGGATCGCCACTTGGCCGCCACGGAGCCCCCCCCAGCATGAACCGACCAAGTTGGGCCGAAGCCGGCCCCCGAGCACCGCGAGGTGTCTGGGTGGCGCTGGACAACTGCCGATTCGACCGCGACACGCGCCAGCCGGTCGAGGGCGACGTCGTCGACACAGACGAGGACTTGGGTGAGCTCTGCGCGCGCATGCGCCTCGCGGGGCGCGGCTCCTGCGCCATCCTGTTCTGCGACGCGCGCTCGCTCGAGGGCGCGCGTCGCCGCGCCCGGGCCTGAGGGCCCCGGGCTCTCCCGCGCGCGGGTCAGCGGCAGCGGCCGAGGGCCGCGTTCACGCCCGCGCCCGAGCCCATCGAGTTCGCGGCGGCGGCGATCGCCTTGGCCTGGGCGCAGTTGTTGTTTCGGACGGCCGCGGCGACCGCCCCCGGCGCCGTCCCGCGCGCGGCGGCGGAGCACCGGTTCTTCGCGCCCGCATCGTCGCACCTGGAATACATGGCGGACGCGGAGGTGATGTTGCCCCCCTGCGCGGCGCTCAGGCAGGCCGCGCACGCCTCTGCCCCGCTCGGCCCTTTGGCCGTCGCGGTCCCGGTCGCGCTCGTGGTCGTCGGTGGGCGCGCCGTCTTGGCGGCCGTGGCGGTGCCAGCGGCTCCCGCGTCCTCGGTGGGGACGGCCGCGGTGGAGTCGGAGGCCGGGGGCGTCGCCGAGATCGTGGCGACCCCGCTCGCCGTCCCGAACGGGTTCGTGAGCGGCACCTCGTCGTCCGGCTTCGCGCGGCGCACCAGGATCACGACGATCGCCAGCCCGACGACCCCGAGCAGCCCCGCGATGGCGAAGACGATCCCCTTGCCTCCCCCGCTCTGCGGGCGGGGCGCAGGCGCGGGCACCGCGGCGACGGGGACGCCGCCCGGGGCCGGCGCGTACGCCGGGGGGGGGGGCGCCGCCAGGGGCGCCGGCGCGCCTCCGGGCGGCCCGAACGCCGGCATCGCCGCGGTCGGGCCCGAAGGGACGCCGGGGCTCGGGGCGATCTCCGAGCCCGAGCCGGCGAACCCCGCCGCCAGGTCCTCGTAGAACGCCGTCGCGCTCACCTGCCGCTGCTCCTTGTCCTTGGAGAGCGCGCGCAGGATCGCGGCCCGCATCCCCTCCGGGATCCCGAGGGCCGGCGCGGCGGTCTCGAACGGCATGGGCTGGGCCGTCAGGTGCTGGGTGGCCCACTGCCACGGGGTGTCCGCCTCGAACGGCAGGCGCCCCGTCAGCATCTCGTACGTCATCACGCCGAGGGAGTAGATGTCGCTCCGCTGGTCGAGCTCCTTCCCGGAGAACTGCTCGGGGCTCATGTACGGTGGCGTCCCGAGCACCATCCCCTGTTGCGTGAGCTTCTGCTCCTTCTGCGCGTCGGAGGACTCCCGCCGCGCGGCGATGCCGAAGTCGAGGACCTTCACGAAGTCCGTCTCGCCTGCGCGGTCGGTGAGGATGACGTTGTCCGGTTTGAGGTCGCGGTGCACGATCCCCTGCTTGTGCGCCTCCTCGAGCGCCCCGCAGGCCTGCTTCATGATCTTGAGGACGCGGTCGGCCCCGAGCTTGCCCTCCTGCTCGATGACGCTGGCGAGCGCGCGCCCCTTCACGAACTCCATCGCGATGTAGAGGGTGCCGTCCGCCGTCGCGCCGAAGTCGAAGAACTTGATGGTGTTCGGGTGCTCGAGCTGCGCGACCGTGCCGCACTCGCGATGAAAGCGCGCGAGCACCGAGGGATCCTTCGACAGGTGCTGATGCAGCGTCTTGACGGCGACCTTGCGCACCGTCGAGCCCATCTGCTGCTCGCCCTCGTAGACGACACCCATCCCGCCCTCGCCGAGGACTCGTGCGATCCGGAACCGGCCCCCCACGAGCTGGCCGATCAGCGGATCGGCCGCGCCCTCCTCCTTCACGGGCAGGAGGGCGCCGCACTTGGCGCAGAACCTCGCGCCCTCGATGTTACCGTGCCCGCAGGCCTCGCAGTTCATGGGCGCGTAGCGTCGCACGATCCGGGGCGGCCTGACCAGCCGAACGCGCGCGGCCGCGGCCCGCCGGCTGGACTCGGCGCGCTCGGCCAGCGCCACACGAGGCGGCGGCGCGCGCGCCGAGTCCAGCCGGGGCGGCGGAGCGCGGTCAGTCGCGCGGGCCGGCGTCCACCGGCGCCGCGGGCGGGGGGCTCGCCGAGGCCGCCGCGCTCGCCGAGGCCGCCGCGCTCGCCGAGGCCGCCGCGCTCGGGGGAGCCGTGCCAGGGGCCCCGCTCGGCGCGGGGCGCGCAGAGCCCGCGCCGTGGGGTGTCGGTGCCGCGCCGGGCGGCCACGGCAGGTCGACGCTCTTGCCCGTCGCCCGGTCGATCAGCCGCGCGCGCCGCGCGCGCGCGCTCGCCGGCACCAGCACCTCGACCTCGGCCTCGACCCCCCCGCCGAACGACGGCGGGCCGCGGAGCGGACGCCGTCGCCCGGCCGGCGGCTCCTCCGCGCCGAGCAGCGGCAGCTCGAAGCGCACGCGCTCGATCAGCTCGGCGCCCACCCACAGCTCGATCGCGAAGCGCCCCATACGGCGGGCGGTCACCACGGGCCGCGCAAACCGCGCCGCGTCGACGCGGGGCACCGAGAGCTCGCCCCGCGCGTACCTCACGACGTATCGCCACTGAGCGGCGGACGCGAGCGGCGCCGGGTCGGGCGGCTCGTCGACGGGCGCGCTGGCCTCGGGCTCGACGGCCAGCGCAGGCGCGGGCCGTGCGCTGCTCTCGTCGCCGTCGCCATCGCCCTCGGCGATGGGCGCCGGCAGCACGATGCCCGGGCCCGTCTCCGGTGACGCCGGACGCGCCGAGCACGCGGCCACGACCGCCACGACGACCGGCAGGGCGACTCGCACGCGGCGCACTCTACCCCGGACGGCGCCGGCAGCGACGCGTCCGGCGTCGCCCGGCGCGCGCGCCGCGCCCGTCACCCCGCAGCTCAACCCCCCGGCTCCGCGCCGGATCCGCGCGACCAGTCCTCGGCGGCGCCGCCGAGCGCCGCCCAGATCGCGACCAGATCGCGGGGGGGCGCGTCGGTGAGCTGCCACGGCCCCGCGGCGAACCGGATCGTCACCCGCAGCGCGTGGAGCGCCACCCGCGGGCACGCCACGACCGAGCCGTCCTCGCGCGTGAGGCGAGTCACGCCGCCGTGACGCCGATCGCCGAGCAGCGGGGCGCCCGCCCCCGCCGCGTGCTGACGGATCTGGTGGAAGCGCCCCGTCTCCAGCGTGAGCGCGAGCAGGGCCGGCGTGACGACCTCGCCCGCAGGCGTCCGGCAGGGCGCGGTGCCGCCCACCCGTCTCCACACCGTCGCTGCCGCGCGGGGCCCGCGAGGCGTCTCGACCGAGGCGGCCCAGCGCCCCGCGGGTCCGCTCGGGGACGGGGCGACCAGCGCCGCGTACTCGCGCGTGAGCGCCCCACGCTCGAGGAGCTGCGCGCCGCGCCGTTTGGCCTCGGCGCCGACCGCGAACGTCGCGAGCCCGCTCGCGCCCAGGTCGAGCCGTGAGAGCGCGTGCACCTCCCGCGCATCCACGCCGAGCGCCCGCGCGAGCTCGTGGCTCGCGGAGCCGTCGGCGCCGCTCCGGTCCGGCTCCGCCGGCATCCCCGCCGGGATCGACGCGACCACCAGTCCCGCCCGGCGCCCGACGATCTCGAGCGGCGCGGTGCGCCCGCGCGCGCGGCCCGCGCTCACACCACCTCCACCTCGCCGCGCGCGGCGTCGACGCGGACAACCGCGCCCGCCCGGAGCGCCCCCAGCGCCCCCGCCGCGCCCAGCACCGCGGGGACGCCCCACTGCCGCAGCACGACCGCGGCGTGCGCCAGCGCGCCACCTCGCTCGGTGACCACCGCGCGGGCGCCGAGCGCGAGCGGCACCAGGCCGAGATCGAGCGACGGCGTGACGACGATCGAGTCGGCGTCGACGCGCTCGAGCGCGTCGATCGCGGCGTCCACCACCGTGACGCGGCCCTCGACCACGGCGTCCGCCGTCCCGGCGCCCCGCAGGCGCGCGCCCGAGGCGACCGCGAGCGCGGGCGGACGCTCGACGAAGGTCGCCGGCGGATCGGGCGAGGCGACCCAGCGCGCGTACGTCGCCTGGCGCATGTGTACCACCGCGCCCAGATCCGCGCGCGTGCTCCGCAGCGCGCCTGCCAGCTCGTCCAGCGAGCAGTGGAACGCCGCGCCGGCCGGCAGGCGCGCGTCGAGGCGCCGCAGGCGGCGATCCACGTCGAGCAGCACCACCCGCAGGAGGGCGACGGCGCGCGCGAGCGCCACGCGGCGACCTTCGCGGAGCGCCAGCATCCCGCGGAGCGCCGGGATGGCACGCGCGAGGAGCGGGCGGTCGATCCAGCTCGCGCGGGCCTCGAGCTCGGCCAGCGCGCGATCGGCGCTCACGCGGACCCGTGACTGCGCTGGGGCGGGCGGCGAGGCGCGCGTGCGCGCGAGCAAGCGCGCGATCGCGAGGAGCGTCGCCGGCTCCTCCCGGAATCGCGGGCGCGCGAGCTCCAGCTCATCGACGCCGCGATCGCCGTGCGTGGCGAGCCAGCCCTCGAGCCCGAGCCGCAGCGGGCCGTGGGGCAGCTCCTCCACACGTCGCGCGGCCGCGGCGAGCGCCTCGAGCGCGCCTCGGTCGCCGCGCCCACGATCGACGACCTCGGCCAGCTCCGACCCGGCCATCGCCGTCTCCGCCGTGGCGAGCGCGACGGTGAGCGCGACGGGCTGCGACGGCGCTCCGCCCGGCCCCACTCGGCCGACGAGCGCCGAGACGACCACGTGCGCCAGCGCCACGCCGAGCGTCGCCTCGACGACCAGCGTGGTGGCGTCCTCCACCAGCGCGCGCGCGTTGCGCAGCGTCGTCGTGAGCGCGTCGTCCGGCAAGATGGCGAGATCGAGCTCCGCGATCCAGCGGCGCTCCGCCCCCGCCCGCCGCTCGAACCGCTCGGCCTGCTGCCGCACGCGCGCCTCGTGCGGGGCGAGGGCCAGCGAGGCGAGCGCGAGCTCCGGGAGGCTCCGCGCGCCGGGGGACACCTCGTGGCAGCGGGCCAGCGCGGTGACGAGCTCGCGATCCACGTCGTCGAGCAGCGCCCCGAGATCGAGCCCGCGCACGCGCGCGAGCGACGGCAGCACCGTGCCGAGATCGTAGTAGACGCGGCCAGAGAACCGCCCGAGCACCTGCTCGGGCGGGGTGCGCTCGCCGCCGAGCGCGTCGAGCTCGCGCGCGAGCGCGGCGGCGACGGCGCGGCTGCCCGCGGACCAGCTCGAGAGCGTCGGCACGCTCGGGACCGCGCCGTCCAGGCCGGCTCGCGTCCACACGTGGGCCGTCGCGCGGAGCGGAGCGGGCGCTGCCGTCGGACGCACGTCGACGATCGCGACCTCGCCGCGCGCCGTCCCCATGAACTGGACGAGCAGCGGCGCGGGATCGGCGGTCGCCAGCGCCGCGGCGGCGTGGTCGAGGGCCCGCGCGAGCCGGCGTGTCGGCGCGCTCGGGGCCCCGCGCGACCTCGCGCGCGCCGCGGGCCAGCGCGCGAGGTCGCCGACGCCCGGCGGGAACCGCAGGGTCACCGCCTGCGTCGTGCCGGCCCGCAGCGTGAGCCGCGCGACACGGGTGGTGCGCTCGCCGTCCCGCGTGAGCAGCACGCCGGTGACGCGCGCGAGCGGCAGCGCCTGCACGAGCACGGCCAACCCGAGATCGCGCACGCGCGCGCCACGCAGCGCCGCCAACGTCTCGTCGTCGAGCGCGGCTGCCCACGCGCGCCGCACCGCCGGCGCGAGCGCGTTCGGGGCGAGCTCCACCTGCTCCGTCCAGCCGAGCCCGGCGACCGCGGCGGTCGCTGCCTCGTGCAACGTCGCGCTCACGGCGACGCGGAACCCGGCCGCTCCGGGCGGAGGGCGGCGCACGAGCTGCTCGAGGTCGCGGGTGAGCGCGCCGGGCAGCTCGCTCTCGAGCACGCGCTCGCGCGCCCGAGCGATGCGCTCCACGGCGTCCGGCCGCCCGGCGACTCGCAGCAGCGCGGCGAGGTCGTGCCCGGCCGGGAGCTCGCTCGCCGCCACGCTCGAGAACACGCCCGCCGGGACGACCCACGTCGGGACGACGCGCTGGCCCGCGCTCACCGCTCGGCCGAGCAGGCGGGCAGCGGCGCCCACCTCGCCGAGCTCCAGCGGCGCCTCGATCGGTCCGACGAGGGCGGTGAGCAGCGCCGCGCCCCGAGCCACCCTCTCGCGGTCCAGCGCGCTGCGATCGCTCACGCCGGGCCGGCAGCCTGCCGCAGCAGCTCGACGAGCACCGGGTCGGTCTCCATCTGCTCCACGAGGGTGGATCGCACCAGCTCGAGCTGGTCCGGCGCGAGCCGGCCGCGGAGCGGCTCGAGCGCCGCGTCGACCCGCGCCTCGACGTAGCCGGCGCGGTCGAGCTCGCCGCTACGCAGCCGATCGAGCTCGGGGCTCGCCGCGTCGACGCTCGCCGCGGCGCCTGCGCCGCCCGGCGCGGCGACCTCGAAAGGCGCCGACGCCTGGGTCGCTCCGACCGTCGGCGCAGGGGCGGGCGCGGGCGGCTTGCCGATGCGATCGATGCTCATGGCCGCCTCGATCCTACGCGCGGGCGCTCGAGTCGCAAGCGGGCGCGGCGCGCGCCGCGCCCGTCAACGCAGGTTGGCGATCGCATTCTTCACCGTATCGTGGCGGGCCTTCAGCACGTTCGAGAGGGCCGTGTACTGGCGGTTCTCCGCCGAGATCCGCTCCTGGAGCTCGAGGTAGTAGAGGTTCATGTCCGCCTGGTGCGCGAGGGCGTCCTCGACGCTCCCGCCCCGCTCCGTCGCGCCGCCGGCGGGCGTGCCCGCGGTGCCCGCGGTGCCTTCTGCGCTCATCGCGCCTCCGCCGGCCGTGCTCGTCGGCGGGCGGAGGGCGGCGGCGAGGATCGGGCCGCCGGGGAGCCGCGTCACCGCCGCCTCGGCGCTTCGCACGACCGCTTGCGTGCCCGCCTCGACGACCTGACGGAAGGGGCGGGCCGGGGGTGGCGTGACACGGGGTGCGGTCGCTGCGCCGTCGACCCCGGTCCCGGGGCCGCCTGCTTCGATTCTCGTGCTCATGGTCGGGCCTTTCTGCCGAGCGTCCACGCGCGGCTCTCCCCGGCTCGGCCCACGGGGGAGCGAGTTGCGCGCTCGGTGGGGGCGGGGGCGAGCCGGGGGGGGCGGGAGCGAGAGGGCGCTCGAGGGGGCGGGGGCGAGTGGGAGGGCGAGCGCGAGGGGCGGGAGCGAGCGCGAGGGGCGGGAGCGAGAGCGAGGGGCGGGAGCGAGAGCGAGGGGCGCGAGCGAGAGCGAGGGGCGGGCGCGAGAGCGAGGGG